>JAEWLW010000038.1 GCA_023457355.1 Bacillota bacterium
CCTTGCTCTCCGGAGGCTGTAGTTGATTGGACTTAGGCAGCGGGTACATCCTGATACCTGTCAACGTCAATATCCGGTTAGAGAAATCATCACCCGAGTAGCCTTTGTCCGCATAGAGTGCTAACATTCGATGGTTCTCCACCAGCTTAAGAACAGGAGCCCGGTCGTCCACATTGGCGGAAGTCAACAAAAAATCAGCTGGGTATCCATTAGAATCGCAAAGCAGATGCAGCTTATAGCCAAGGTAGGTTTCCTTTTTGGAAGCGCATCTACCGTAATTGGCGCCATATCCCCGAAAGGTCTTGTGAAAATGAGCCCTGCCAAATTTGCACACCGGGATGGGCATACTGTCCACAAGTTTTACCTGCGAATCAGATACCATGACGGTAATTTCTTGGTAGCAACGTCGTATAACCGCATGCAGGTTTCTTCGTATCCGGTTGTATCTGCTGCGTTCACAGAAAGCTGGAAATACATTGGACAAGTTTTTGCGGCAGAAGAAATACTATGCCCGTTCTGAGTCGATCGTCATCAGTTCACCGAGAATTGCAACAGAAATAACCTCGACGTCGCTCATTATCATTCGCTCGACACCCTTGCGGCCTTTGATTTCAGGTGGAGCCACTGCCTCATAAATATCGGCGATTATAGCCTTAATTCGTCCGGCTAGCTCTTTTAGGTTGCTGATATTTGTGCTATACTTGCTTTTGTCAAACTCCATCTGATGTCATTCTCTCTTTGTGTTTTGTAGTGATTACACTTTGAGAGTGTCATTTTGATGGAGTTTGTTTTCATATAGCACCACGGGTGAAATTAAGCGGGTAAATATAAAAATAAACAAAACCGGCACGAATTACAGTACCGGTTTTGCTTATCCGCCTAATCACGATTGATTTACATGTCTGTGCAAATTTCTTAACGGCTATTAAAATTCACATCGGCCCCGTATTTGGGATTTGAATCGCTTAGCGCGCGAATACCCAAACTGAACCAGAACGCCGTAATCAGTGAGGAAAGCGCATCCGCAAAGGGTGCGGCATATAAAAGTCCGTTAAGTCCCCAGACACGTGAGAAAATAAGAATTGCAGGAATCAAAAACAATACCTGCCTTGTCAGGGTGAGCACCATCGCGGAGCTTGAACGGCCGATTGCCTGAAAGAAGTTTGCGGCCAGCGCCTGGAACCCGATGACCGGCAAGCACCAGAACCATGTCCGAATTGCATAGCTTCCAAAGCGTACCAAATCGGGCTCCCGGTTAAACAGGGAGACAATTTGAGCCGGAAACAATCTTGTGAGTATCCATCCGGCCACAACAATTATGGTCGCGGCCATAATTGCCAGCCGCTCGGCCAATTTAATACGGTCATATTTTTTAGCGCCAAAATTAAAGCTGACGATCGGCTGTACGCCCTGATTAAGTCCGATAACCGGCATCAGTAGAATGGTTTGAACACTGTTTACAATACCCATACCGGATACCGCGATATCCCCGCCATACGCCATGAGACTTTTGTTGAGAACCACATTGAGCAGGCTGTTACTCAGCTGCATTAAAAAGCCGGGCATTCCAAGCGAGGTAATGCGCATCATCACACTGCTTCTGGGGCGCATGTACTTGAGTCTGATTTTATGGTTGCACCTATTACCCAGAAAATAGGTCAGGATCCATGTCATGGAAACGCACTGCGACAGGATTGTGGCAAGCGCGGCGCCGGCCATCCCCATTTTGAACACATAAATAAACAGCGGGTCGAGCAGCATATTCGTCCCCGCACCCACAAACATCGTGATCATGGCCAGTTTGGGCTGGCCGTCGGCACGTAAAAAGCTATTCATGCCCATGCTGACCACCTGGAAAATCGCGCCGAAAAAGATAACGCGCATATAAGCGATGGAATAGGGTAATACCGCTTCACTGGCGCCAAACAGGCGCAAAAGCCGCACAAGGAAGATCTGGCCGACTATTAAAAACAGCGCACCGCTGACTAATAGCGCCATAAAGGCGTTGCCCAATGCCATATTCGCCTCTTCTGATTTTCCCTCACCCAGTTTTATAGAGAATAGTGTCGCACCGCCTATGCCAAATAAAACACCGGTGGACAGCAGGATAATCATAATTGGGAATCCGATTGTAATTCCTGCCAAGCCATTGGCGCCGAGATCCGGTGCGTTACCGATAAAAATACGGTCCACAATATTGTAAAGTGCGTTGACAATCATGCCGATAATAGCCGGCACCGAAAATTTTAATAATAAGCTTGATACTTTTTCCGTTCCCAACGGGTTTGCGTGTTCCATTAGTCTTTTTCCCACATTTCTTTAAAATTTGCTGTTTCCACTTTCTCCACCATATTTTCCAATACAGTGAACATTGTATTGACCGACTGCTCGTCCAGTCCTTCAGTCAGGAAGTTGCTCCATTGCTGTAATAACGTCTTGATTTGAATTTCATGCTGCATTGCAAGCTCAGTTAAAAAAACTTTATTGGCCCGCCGGTCTGCCTGGCTTTTATCTTTGCGCAAAAAGCCTTTCTTCAGCAAAGACTGAACCATGCGCGCGATAGCAGCTTTATCAATGAGCATGAAAGACGATATTTCCTCCTGTGGCACCCCATTATAACAGTACAAATATATTAAAACCGGCAGTTCCGACGCAGTGAGGTCAAGCGGTTTGAGCACGGTATTGAGATATACCTGATTTTTCCGATACAGGATGGAAACTAACCGGCCTACGCTCCTTTCCATCATGTTCTTCCCTCCTTCTCAAAATTAGTTGTGATGACAACTTATTATAACGCAAAATGGTTGTCGGGTCAACTGTTTTCAGAAGTGCTGCGCGCTTGGATAATATTTAATGATATCTCACTTCTAACGCGACACTGCAATAATGTGAGCTTAACCCATGACAGTAGCGCAGGGCTATTTGAATAAATTGCGCAACATCAAGAGCGTATTTCTATTGAATGAACCGAGCGTCAGTTTTGACAATTTTGCAGCAGCTGATTTTAGATTCCATAATGCATAATATTTTTCCACTAGCTAAACGGCCACGCCGAACATCTATACGTTGGCGTGGCCTTCTTATCGGCTGTATGCCGGATTGCTTAAAGTTAATCCGTCGGGGGTTGGTCAAAACCATAAAAGCATGATCTGCCCGATAAAATTGCTTTGTCTGGTCATCGCCGCCCATCATTTGCGTATTTAGTGGCCACTATTGCGAAAGCCGCATAATAGGCGGTTTGATACGGCATGTATTATATCCTGAAACATTTTTATAATTAAAATGAATTTGCGCATTTGACTTTGTCATAAGTCTGTTATATAGTAAATATAGTTAGAAAAAAGCATATTTATTCAATAAAAATTAGGCGTATTACTGTATAATAAATTGTACACGGCAAACGAACGCAAAGGTGGCCAAGCAGATTTTTCTACGATGCAATGCGAAGATGACGGGGCGAAAGTTTTTACGGGGGTGGTGGTATTATGGCATATGACTTTACTCTGACGCACAATCAGCGAACCTTTCCAAAGAATAATGTCCCGCATACCCATAACAGCTATGAGTTTATGTTCTGCGTGTCGAATGGCGGAACGTTCTTTATAGGCGAAAAATCATACCCGATGTGCCGCGGCATGCTGCTGCTTAGCCTGCAAAACGTACCGCATTACGGTGTTGTCAACGGTGAGGTGTTCGACTGTTATGTGCTGCGGGTTTCCACAGACGCGATATGCGAACTTTCCAGCCTGCAAACCGATTTTAAGGCGGTCATAGACAGCGCCAGTTCCTGCCTGATTTTAAATGAGGAACAGACAGACAGCCTCGTCGGTATGATGGACAGCTGCCTTGCTTTACATAACGATTTTGGCGAGGATATCCGGCGCGAGATTTTCTTTTTGCAAATTTTGCTGTATATCAGCACCATTATTCGCGATTCCAACGGTGGGCAGCTTCTGCCGGACATCGCGGAGAACAAGCGGATTCAAACGGTTATGGAATATATCCACCAGCATTATGCCGACGAAATTACGCTTGATCAGCTCAGCGAGCGGTTTTTCATCAACAAATATTACCTGAGCCATGTGTTCAAGGAAGCCACCGGCATGAGTTTAAAATCCTATATCATCAATTACCGCGTTCAAAAGGCCTGTATTCTTTTGGCCGGCGGAGAGTCGGTTCAGCAGACGGGTGAAATGACGGGCTTTTCAAACAGCGCGCATTTTATTAAGACCTTTGGCCGGATTATGGGAGTGTCTCCGGGCCGTTACGCACAGAAAAAAAGCTTAAAATGACATAGAGCGCTTGTGTTCAGACAATATTGGAGCACAGGCGCATTATTTTTAAACCGAATTAAACATTGAAACAGCGGCTTCGCAAAATGATTTATATCAGGCAGCAAGCGGCTGTTTTTATTGTCCCTTTTTAGAACTCAGATAAAATAATCAAGCAAATTAAGCGGTATTTGTTAACAACAAGAAAAGATAATTACGTGTTGTGAAAATGAAAATTATGAAGCAAAAAAGAATAATGAAAATAGCAAACAGATTATATTTTTGGGACATAGATGTATGTATAATTGAGATAATAAATAAAAAATATAAACATATGTGAAAATTAATTATACAAATAACTCATATATCTGCACAGCAAAGAATTAAATGAAGCCCAAATGTTTCAATTTTTCAATTGAAAATTTTAGGTAAATCATGATACCTCAACGCAAGAATACTCATATTTTTCAGTTCGCAAATATGTGCTTTTTTTGTGTTTTGAGGTAGCCATTTTGGGAAAGGACTGCACGTTCAATGAAATTTGTAAAGATGTTCGAGCCGATTCATATCGGTTCAATGACACTGAAAAATCGTATCGTCATGGGGCCCTTGGGTTCGGCAATGGCGGATGAAAACCATTATCCCACCGAGCAGCAGGTCAGATATTATGCCGCCCGCGCCAGAGGCGGCGTGAGCATGGTGATGGTCGAGCACACCGGAATGCAGCTGATGGGGGCGCGCTCTGCGACGGCAACCGGCATCTGGGACCGCAACAGCCTGCCGGCGTGGCGCAAGGTCGTCGCGGCCATCCACGAGAACGGCGCCAAGGCGGGCATACAGATCGGCCATCAGGGTTCATGTACCGACTACAGCCGGATACTCGGCGGAGAATGCGTGGCGGCATCCCACATCCGCTGCTATAAAATTCAGGAAAAAACCCGCCACATCACCCATGAGGAAATGGTGCAGTTCAAAAAGGATTATATCAACGCGGTGCAGATTGCCATTGAGGCGGGTTTTGACACTGTTATGTTCCATATGACCAACGGCTATTTTTTGGCCTCGTGGCTGTCGGGGCGTACCAATAAGCGCACCGACCGGTATGGCGGCACGCTGGAAAACCGCCTGCGCTTTCCGCTGGAGCTGATCGCCGAGGTGCGTCAGGCCATCGGGCCGGATTACCCGCTGATGGCGCGCCTGGCCTCAAAGGAGGTCAACGGCGGACGCAGCCTTGAAGAGACCCGCATCGTCGCCCGCGCATTGCAGGATGCCGGCATCGACGCACTGGATATTAACTCCGGCTCCTGGAGTGAATATGACTGGGAGTTCCCGTCCTATTTTCAGCAGGAAGGGTTTTTGCTGGAGGACGCGCAGAAAATACGGGAATCGGTCACGATTCCGGTTATCAGCGGCGGGCGCATCACCGAGCCGCTTATGGCCGAGCAGGCCCTGCTGGACGGCCGGTGCGACATTATTTCGATTACCCGCGGCATGCTGGCCGATCCCGAATGGCTACTTAAGACCCGGCGCGGAGAAACCGAGGCCATACGGCGCTGTATCGCCTGCACCCGCTGCATCAACGACCGCGAGCACGGCGGCCTGATTTGCAACGTCAACCCGTTTAACCGGCGCGAGCAGGAGCTGGAAATTAAACCGGCCGAAGTCCGCAAGCGTATCTGCATCATCGGCGCGGGCCCCGGCGGCTTGCAGGCCGCCGCCGTCGCCGCGAGGCGCGGGCATGCGGTTGTGGTGATCGAAAAAGAGGATCTTCCTGGCGGCATGGTGCGGGCGGCGGGCGTTCCGCCGCTGAAATGGGGTATTCTCAGTCTGATTCCGGCGCTGGTTTACGACGCCGAACAAAATGGCGCGCAGATCATCTACAATCAGACGGTCACCCCCGAATGGATTAAGCAAAACCGGTTTGATCATGTCATCGTAGCCAACGGGGCAAAATCCGTCATGCTGCCCATACCAAACGACGGCAGCCTTGAGGCAGTCTCCGCCGTTTCGGTGCTCAACGGCAGCGTGTGGTTTGGCCAGAGGGTCGCAATTATCGGCGGCGGCTGGATCGGCTGCGAAACCGCCGAATTTGTCAATAAATATCAGCGCGAGACCACCCTCTTTGAGGTGCTGGGGCGCATTGCCAACGATATGTACCCCGCCATGCGCGAAAAGATGCTCAAGTCGCTGGCCGAGGGCGGCACCAGGGTGATCACCAACGCCTGCGTAACCGAGATCAGGGACGGCTATATCCATTACGAGCAAAATGGGCAGGCCCAAAAGGCGGGCCCGTTCGACAGCCTTGTAATGTCGGTGGGTATGCGCGCCGACACTTCGGTGGCCGAGGAATTGCGCGCCGCCGGTATAGAGCCGATCGTCATCGGCAACGCCGTGCGGGCCAACCGCCTTTACGAGGTACTGACCTCGGCGGTGGAGGCCACCATCAACCTCTAGGTACCGCTGAATTAATCAGCGCGCAGCTTAATCGGCGCACCTGCCCAGACCGCCCGGTTTACCTTTGTGGCGACAGAACAAGACATCGTTCTGCAAAATAAAATTATTGCTTTTAGGAGGGTTATTCAAGTGGTTAAGGATTATGCAAAGGGAATTATCGAATACCTTGAAAGCGCACACTGGAAGAGCTTTATTACCGAACATCTGGTGCACCCGGACGAGGAGGTTTACCATGCGCACATTTACTGCGACACCAGCGTGCACCCCGAATCGATGAAGAAGGTCATGTTCGCTTACTTTGAAGCCATCGGCCATCCGCTTACCCGGCGCATAGACCCGGTGTCTCCGCACCCCGGGCAGGCCGGGCTGCACAGCGTTTACCCCAAGGGCATGGCGCATTTTGACCTTTATATGCGCTGGAACGAGAGCACGGTGCTTGAGGCAATGCCCTGCGACGCCGAGGAGGCCGAGCACGGCTCCAACGTTTTAAGCTGGGGCAAGAAATATCAGGACTGGTATCTGGGCGAAAAGAAGTACCAGTTTATGACGGTTGGCCCCCGGGAGGAACAGGAGATCAAGGACTTCTTTTTAGGAAAACAATGGAAGGAAATGCAGACCTATGTACACGACGAGGAGATTCCCCATGTACATATGAACGTTGAGATCAACTTTGACCCCAAGGTGCTGGAAATTTACGCGCGTGAGGCACTCGCCAGAATGGGCTGGACCGTGGAGCGCGTCGTGCCCTGCGTATACGACGTCAAGGGCACCTATACCGGAAAGCTTGTGTTTTTGCTCGGGCGTCCTGAAGAGGTTTTTGACATCGCGTGGATCTATAACCCCGACGTGACCATCCGCCGCGCGCAGCAAGGCTGGATTTTCGACCTGCCGGGCTTCGACCTCTTCCGCATCGACGCTTACAACAAGGTGCTGGCGGAAGCGGACTTTTACCATCTGACAGACGGCGAGCTGGCCGAAATTTCCACTTATTGCGACAGCCTTAAAAAATAGCGCCGCCCCGGTGGGGCCAGCACGTGAACCGTTTAAACATGTCTGACGGCGGTTGTATCGGTCGGATAAATCATGAGGAGGAAAAACAGTGACTGAATATCTTTTCCCTGAGATGGAAATTGCCCAAAAACGGGTCCAGGCCGTGCTGGTGGGCTGCGGCGAGCAAGCCACCTCGATCATGCACGACGCCATCTCCTACAATGATGAAATTGAGGTGGTCGGCGTCTGCGACCTCAATAAGCTGAGAGCCGATTTCGCGGCAAAACATTTCGGTCTTAAAAAATCGTACCAGGACCTGGCGCAGATGCTCGCGGAGGTCGAGGCCGAGGTGGCGTTTGTCATCATGATCCCCAAGTTTGCGGCGAAGATCGCAAAGCAGTGCGTCGACGCAGGGCTGCATGTCTATACCGAAAAGCCAATGAGCACCGATCTGGGGGATGCCTACGCGCTGGGCGAATCGTTGAAAAAGATGAACCGCAAACTGGGCGTCTCGTTCAACAAGCGCTATGCGCTGGCCTATAAAGGCATGAAGGGCGCCGTCGATTCGGATATTTTCGGGCCGACTACCGCATTCAGCGTCAAATTTGTCGGCGGCTACCGCTCGACCCAGACCGACCTTCTGCGCACCGGTTCCTGTCACTTTTTTGATCTGGGCCGCTATTTTGTCGGCGAGATGGAAGAGGTGTTCGCCTACAAATACGAGCAGGCGCCTGGGCAGCATGTGTTTGCCGTTTCAGCTCTGTTTGAGAACGGCTGCGTCGGTTCCTTTACGCTGGGTTCGGTCGGCTCCTGGGCCGCCGGCTACGGCATGGAGAGCGTCGATATCCGCGGCGACCGCAATATGGTCACCGCAGACAACGGCCGCGACTTTGCCTGGCAAAAGCCCTCACGGATACTCAATTCCTACGCCGACAGCGCCTCAAGCCAGAATACGCAGGCTGTTGCCGAGCAGGCCGTCCCGCTGGAAATTTTGCGTCCCAACTACAGCAACCCGGGCAAGATGGTGGAAAGCAACTTTTTCATAAACGGCAATTATCAGTGCATCAAGGCTTTTGTCAAGGCGATTTTAAACGATGAGGAGCCACCGGTCGGCTATAATGACGGGCTTATGGCTTTAAAGATCGCGCTTGCGATTGAAAAGAGCGTTGAGGAAAAGCGCGCGGTAAAGATTGCGGAAATCGTGTGACGCGCGGCATTTTTAAAACAGCGCATCTTTAAATTTGCCCCGCGCGGACGGGCCGCACGATAAGCGGATGTTTACCCAGCGAAAACAGTCTGTGGCGGCACTGGCTTTAGCGCGGGGCAACCCCCTTAACAAATTTGATGAAAAGGTTTGAGCTATGAACGAGATAAAAATCGGAATGATCGGGTCCAGTTACGGGGCTTTTCTGCACTGTGACGCCCTTCAGTATGTGGGGCGGATTCCCTTCGCCCTCAAGACGCTTTGTTACAACAAGCGGAAAGCGGTTGCGCAGGAAAAAAAGGAAAAGTACGGCTTTGAACAGATTACCGACGATTACCGCGGGATGCTTGCCGACCCCGAGATTGACGTGGTGGATATTGTGGGCCCGCCGCTTATCCATGACAGGCTGATACGCGAAGCGCTGGAAAGCGGCAAGCACGTCATCTGTGAAAAGCCGCTGACCGGCTACATACCCAGGGCGGAGGATCCCGCACCGGTGGGAGAGAAAGTTCCGAAGCTTGAGATGTACCGGTCGGTGCTTTCAGAGATGGATGCACTGCGCGAGGCGGTCAAAAAAAGCGGCAAGCGCTTTTACTATGCCGAGAACTTTGTCTATGCGCCCGCCGTGCAGAAAGCTGGGGAGCTGATTGTCCGCAAAAAAAGCAAAATACTTATGATGAAGGCGTTTTTTGGCATGAAGGGCTCAAGCTCGCCGCTGGCGGGGGACTGGGCGGCCTTTGGCGGCGGATGCTGGTACCGCAACGGAGTGCACCCCTTAAGCGCGATTCTGTGGCTTAAAATGCAGGAGGGCAAGGCCCGCGGAGAGGAGATATATCCTGTGAGCGTCACGGCGGATATGGGGCGGGTCTCCGAGGTTCTCAGCGAGCGCGAACATCACCATATCGCGGCCCGGCCGCTGGATGTCGAGGACAACAGCACCGTTGTTATCACCTTTTCTGACGGCACCAAAGCGACCGTCATCGTGTCGGACACCGTTGTGGGCGGCTCTCAGAACACGGTGGATGTTTATACCAACGACGGCGCGCTGGAATGCAGGCTGGTCGGCTCCGACGCGCTTTGCACCTGCTTTATGGACGACGAGGGGCTCGAGGATATCACCCTGTCCGAAATGAACCCCAACAAAATCGGCTGGAACCGGGCTTTTGTCTCAGACGCATTGCTGCGCGGCTATGCCGGCGAGCTGCGGGAGTTTTTGTCGGCCATCGGGGAGGACAGGGAGTCCGATCTGAACTTTGAGTTCGGGTATCTGGTGATGAAGGTGATTTACGCCGCATATTGTGCCGCCGAACAGCGCGGTGCATTTACGCTATAGCTTTTGTTCACAACCGAAACAGAGCGAACGTTCAATTTCGCAGTCGGTGTCGGCAGCCATTTTGCCGGTGCCGTCACCTATATCAGCACAGACACGCAGCGATATGCCACATAAGGATGCCGGGGAAACTGCATAACCTGCAGGTATCATCAAACTGCACCGCCTCATTCCGGAGATATCGAAGAACGGTTTTTGAGGGAGGGATCTGCCATGATAAGGATGACGAAATGGATAAGGTGCGCCGAAAGCCCAAAAGAAAAGGCCAAGGTGCGGAGCGCTTAAAAGGAGGAATGAGTAACAGGCTGCTATCTGGATGTTTTCGGACGTGGGAACCCGCTTGCCGCGTTGACCGAGTGATGAAAATGCGCAACAGGTTGATAGTACGGCCCGCTTTTTATCGCCGGCAGAAAGCCTCCAGTGCCTGACCAACCCACATTCTATCGCTTGCCCAGCAGAACCAGTTCCCGATTTGATGAACCCGAATACTGTAGCTGAATGGCAGAGAACCGGATTTGATTCTTCACACAAGATACTTTTGATGTTGCAGCCGCTCATGATGCTGTTGCTGCAAACCTGCGGACGAACCTTTGAATCTGCCCAAAACAAAACCAGAGGAGTGTAATTATGTCATCAATCACAATGATTCTCATGTGGCTTGCAGTATCCATCGTAATTATCCTCATAACAATTTTGAAATTTAAATTGAATCCTACAATTGCGCTGGTCATCGGCAGCGTTGTCATGGGCCTTGGAACAGGACTTGGACTGGTGCCCACTGCCGACGCTATCGGCAAGGGCTTTGGCAACCTTATGGTTGGCATAGGTCTGCCCATCGGTTTTGGCGTTATTCTCGGGCAGCTGCTTTCTGACTGCGGCGGCGCGCGGGTCATCGCGAAAACCCTGATACAAGGGGCCTCGCCGAAGTACGCGCTTTACGCGATCGGCCTTACGGGCTTTATTCTCTCGATACCCGTTTTCTTTGACATTACCTTCATCATTCTTATCCCGCTCGCCGTCGAGATGAGCCGGCAGATCAAAAAGCCGCTTCCCTACGCCGTAGGCGCAGTTGTCATCGGCGGTATGACGGCACATACGCTGGTTCCGCCGACGCCCAACCCGCTCGCGGCCGCTTCTATACTGAATTTCGATCTGGGTCTGATGATCATTGTCGGCGGTCTGATCGGTCTGGTATGCGGTCTGCTGGCCATGAAGCTCTATTTTACCCTGCTTGACAGAGGCTTCTGGAATTCTGAAACGGATGAAACCGGCAATGTGCAGATTACTGAAGATACGGCGCTGCCCGCCAACGCCCCGTCCTTCTTCATGGCGCTTATACCGATTGTTCTGCCGGTTGTACTTATCATCTTAAGCACCGTTTCTGGCGTGTTTGGGGTTAAAAGCGAGATCATCAATTTCTTGAGCAATAAAAATATCGCCATGCTTCTCGGCGCACTGGCCGCATATGGCGTCGCTTCGAAAGCGCTGGATAAGAAAAGCCGCGATCACTCGGCAAACACCGCCATGAAGGACAGCGGATGCGTTCTTCTTGTCACCGGCGCCGGCGGCTCGTTTGGCGCCATTATCTCGGCGACCGGCTTTGCCGACGCGCTCAAGGGCGCGATTGGAACGATGAATGTTTCTCCGCTGCTCATCGTCTTGATCGCTTACGGCGTTGCGGTAATCTTCAGAGTATCACTGGGCTCGGGAACCGTCGCCTCCATCACCACGATGACGATTATGGCCAATATTATCGGTGGAATGTCGATAACGCCCGTGTGGGTGGCGATCGCCTGCCTGGCCGGCGGTATGAGTATCGGACATGTCAATGACAGCGCATTCTGGGTCGTCACCAACATGTCGGGCTATTCGGTCAAGGGCGGCTTTAAAAGCTATACCATCGGCGCGTTTATGGTGAGTATTATGGCGCTTATCTGCGCAATGATCGGCAGCATTATATTTTAATAATTGGTTCATGGCAAAAAGGGGGGCGCGTTTTGCGTCCCCTTTTGCCGTTTTTAGTGGCCTGCCCCGAAATGTAGCCCAGTCTTCATGAGAAAAATTGCTATTCAAGCGGCTTTCGCCCTTGGTTTTTGATTACGGCTTTCCTTTTGCCCATCCAATGCAGCGGTTAAGCGAGGCTTTTCGGAGGTTTTTCATGCACCCTATGCTACATCCTGCCGATGCGAGACAGGGCCGGGCAACAGACCGGCTCTAGTCGCACAGGGATTCGCCCAATTCGGTGAAGATATACCCAAGCGCATAGGCGCCCGCATCAGGATAGCCGATGCTGCGGTGGCCAACCGTTCCGGCGCGGCCCATGTGCGCTGCAAAAGCTTTTGTTTGCTCAGCGCCCTCGACGGCGGCCGCAGCCGCACCTCTAAAAACATCCACAATTTTTTGCGTATTCGCCGCCGCGGCCCAAAACCCGGCACAGGGCGCCAGCGCGTCAATCAGCGTTTTATCGCCGACGACGGCCCCGCGCCCGAATGATCGCGCCCCCGTTGTCTGGATGCCATCCACAGCCGCCTGCAGCATGGCGGCCATATCCGAAACGCTCAGGAACATTTTGCCCGCCGTCGCTTTTCCGGCTGCGCGGAATGCCGAACCCCAGATGGGGCCGGAAGCGCCGCCGCAATGTGCCATAATCACGATGGAGCAGGCCTCGAGAAACGCGCCGATGTCCGTTTTGGCAGCGGCAAGCATCTCGGGCCACTCCCGCTTGAGCTGCCGGAACCCTTTGGCGACGCTCATGCCAAAGTCGCCGTCCCCGGCATGGGAATCCAGCTCACAAAAAGCGGTTTCTTCGCGGATGATGATCTCGCTCATTTTATCGACGAGGTATATGATGTTCTCTTTGGACAGCACATTCCCCGTCACTCTGCGGGCCTGCGGCGCTCCCGTTGAAAAGCTGACGGGGCAGGCAGCATCCTGCTCCGCCCCAAAGGTCGTGCACCGGAGCGGCTCAGACGGGGAATGCCAGGCCAGCGCGGGCGCGTTGACACAATCGTCCATCAGTGATTGCAGTTCGTCATCCATGCGCATGATGGAAAGCGACACCCCCGCCATGTCGATGCTGGTCATGTAGTTGCCCACCAGATTGCGGGTGACGGTCACATCATATTCCGCCAGCTTCTGGAAAGCCCAGTAGTTGAGAATGTACTGCTCCTGCAAAGGGGTCGCGCCAAAGCCGTTCACGAGCAGGACGATATTCTCGTGGCGTTGCGCCGCCATGGCCAGGTCTTCTGCAAGCGCCCGCACCATGCGGTTGGCAAGCTGCTGGGCCGAACACAATTTCTCCCTGCAGATACCGGGCTCGCCGTGAATACCCACGCCATATTCCATCTCATCCTCGGCCAGCTCAAATGTGGGGGAGCCTTTGGCGGGGACGGTGCAGGAGGTCAGCGCCACGCCGATGCTGCGCACATTATCCGCCGCCTTTTGGGCGACGCGTTTGACTTCGGAAAGCGGCCAGCCGCGCTCCGCCGCGGCCCCGGCAATTTTATGGACCAATACCGTGCCCGCAACGCCGCGACGGCCGACGGTATAAAGGCTGTCCTGAACGGCAACATCGTCTTCCACCTTGACGTAGTCAACCGTCAGGCCGTCCTCCGTAGCCATATGGGCGGCGTTTTGGAAATTCATGATATCGCCGCTGTAGTTTTTGATGATCATGAGAGTGCCTTTTTCGCCGGTCACCATTTTCAGTGCCCGATAGACCTGAATTTGTGACGGAGAAGCAAAAATGTCGCCGCACACGGCCGCGTCAAGCATCCCCGTGCCTACAAACCCGGCGTGGGCAGGCTCGTGCCCGCTTCCGCCACCGGAAATCAGGCTGACTTTGCCGGGGTTCAGCACCTTTTTTCGCACGATTTTATATTTGGGGTCAAAGGCCAGCTGCGGGCAGGCGAGCGTCATGCCAAAGCACATCTCCTGCACCACACGCTCAGGTGTATTCAGTATTTTTTTCATCAGCAGCCCCTTTCCGCCTTATAGCGCGCCCCGATTCGGTCGGCAACAAGAATGGCCGCCGCGACCGCATCGGCCGTCACCGGGAACGGCATCGCATGGACGGATTCTTCGGGGATGCACGCTTTGGCGGCAACATCGGCCAGTTCTTGCGCGGAAACCGCATCGACACCGATATCGGCCAGGCAGACGGGCAGGCCGACCGTTGCGCAGAACTGCAGGACGGTGTCAATCTCCTCCCTGGGCGCATTCTCAAGCACCAGCTGCGCCAGCGTTCCAAACGCCACCTTTTCACCGTGGAAGAAATGATGCGTCCCCGCCAGCAGCGTCAGGCCGTCATGAATCGCATGGGCGGCGGCAAGGCCCCCGCTCTCAAACCCCAGTCCGGAAAGGAGAATGTTGGCCTCGACGACATTCTCCAGCGCGGCCGTGACCTGCTTGCACTCACAGGAAAGCTTTGCCTTGGGCCCGTCCTTGAGGATCGTCTGGAAACACAGCGTGGAAAGCGCCATTGCGGCCAGCGTTCCCTTGGCCGGCCCGCAGAGTCCCTCCCTGTAGCCGCAGGGGAGCCCCGCGTTCACATTTGCGCAAGCAGCGGCGGTCGCCCGGGCTTCAAAATAGGTCGAAAGCGCATCGCCCATGCCCGATACCAGAAAGCGGACCGGCGCATTCGCAATGACGGCGGTGTCCACCAGAATCACACTGGGGCTCTGCTTAAAGTAGGCGTAGTCGTCAAAGGCACCGTCGTCCGTATACATCACCGCCGAATGGCTCGTGGGCGCATCGGTCGCCGCGATCGTCGGCACAATAATCAGGTTGTCGCCCTTGGCCACACACTTGGCCGTGTCAATCGCTTTGCCGCCGCCGAGGCCGATGACGCAGTCACAATTATGCTCGGCACGGATCCGGTTCATGCGATCTATTTCCACTCGAGAGCATTCCCCGCGGAAGTTGCTCTCCAGAAACCGGACGTCAAATTTTTCGCTCGTTGCGTCAAGCTTATCTTTAACCCGCCTGACATCGTCGGGATGTGCGATCAACAGTGCCCGCTTCCCGAAGGTTTGTACAAAATAGCCCAGATTTAAAAGCTCGTTTTCACCCTGCACATACTTTGTCGGGCAGATAAATGCTCTTCTCATATACAAATCCTTTCTTCACATAAACGGCTTTGCGCAAAAAAGGGCTGCGCTTTCACCGTCTTATTTTGTTTTTATGGCAAAACAGCCGCAGGCTGCATACGGCCGACCGTTGGCCGAAAAGCATGCGGCAATTCGCCTCTGGTATGCGGACATACCCGACTTATCAGCGGCTTTTGAGCGCCGCCGAATAAATTTTTTTAACGTCCTGCGCATTGAGCGGCAGGACATCGCCGATCTGCTTTTGTCCGTTGTCCGTGCACTGCGCCGAAAGCACCTCGATCACCGAATCGTCCACCCTTGAAAGGCCAAGCGCTTCGAGGCTCGTGGGCATGCCGATTTCCGCAAAAAAAGCTTCCATGGCCGAAATGCCCGCTTCAATCACGGCTTCTTCGGATTGGCCCGTTGCATCCACATCCATGACCTCTGTGGCAAAGCGGATAAACCGCGCCGGTGCGGCGCCGCAGACATACCGCGCCCAGCTGCCCCAGACGGCGGTCAGCCCGGCGCCGTGCGCCACGTCAAACATGCCGCCCAGCTCGTGCTCAATCAGGTGGGTAGCCCAGTCGCCGTTCCCGCCGCCGCAGCCGGTCAGCCCGTTGTGCGAGAGGCTGCCTGCCCACATAATCTCGGCCCGGGCCTGCAGGTTATCCGGCTCTGACAACAGCACCCGGGCGTAGCGCATCACATTTTTCATCAGCGCCTCGGACAGCGCATCCGTCAATTCCAGCGTGCCGCCCCGGTGAAAATAGCGTTCCATTGTGTGCATGAGAATATCGGCGCAACCGCACTGCGTTTGGTACTGCGGCAGCGTCATTGTCAGCGACGGATTCATGATCGCAAACCGGCAGCGCCCGAATTCGTTGTCGCAGGCGCGTTTGAGCCCGTTGCTGTCGTTTGTGATGACGCAGGAGTTGCTCATCTCGCTGCCCGCGGCCGCGATGGTCAGCACGCACCCCACCGGAAAGCTGCCCTGCGGCTGGGCTTTTCCGCTGAAAAAATCCCAAACGTCACAGGTCGCGGCAAGTCCGTACGCGATGGCTTTGGCTGAGTCGATGACGCTTCCACCGCCGACCGCCAGAATAAAATCAACCTGTTCCCTGCGGCAGAGCGCTATTCCCTCGGTCACTTTGGATAACCTTGGGTTCGGTACAACACCGCCCAACACGGCGTAGGCGATCCCTGCATCCGCGACGCTGCGAATAATGCGGTTAAGCAGGCCGTTGGCGAGGGCGCTTTTTCCCCCGTAGTGGATCAGCACTTTTTTGCAGCCGTAACTTTGCAGCACCGCCCCTGTGCGGCATTCTGCCTCCGCGCCGAACAGCACCTTCGTCGGGGTAAAATATACAAAATCTCTCATAAACTGACCGACTCCTTCCATCCTGCGAAAAACGATGTTTTCCACGAAGGCCTGCGCTTAAAACATGGTCTCCACCGTCTTTTTGTAGCACTCCGCGATGAGATTGGTGTCGGGGCCCAGCGTGATGAGCTTGACGCCCATATCCCAAAGCTCGTGAACACGTTTTTTAGATCCGGCGAGCATCGAGGGCTCCTTCCCGTAAGCCAGCGCTTTCTTGATGATGAGGTTTTCCGCCTCTATCACCTTCGGGTGCCCCGTCTGACCGATCAGCCCCATAGACTGGGAAAGATCCGCCTTGCCCGATGCGACCATATCGATGCCCTCGAGGGAGAGGATGCTGTCGATGTTTTCGATGGCCGTCAGGCTTTCCAGCTGAACCGCAACCGAAACATAATCGTTTGCATCCTTCGTATAGGTGTCGAAGGGCTCCAGCCCGAACTTTGCGTAACGGGCGACGGGGAACATGCCGCGGTTGCCGATCGGGGCATACTTTGCCCTTTCGATCACGGCTTTGGCCTGTTGCACATTTTCCACATCAGGGCAGACAATTCCGCAAACGCCCTGATCGAGCAGCTTCGTGATATCCGTGAGATCCGAAATGCGCACCTGAACAGGCATTTTAAGCAGGCATGCGGTTCGAATCAATTCCGCCAGTGTGTTATAGCCAAACAGAATGTGTTCCATATCAATTCTGATAAAGCCAAAACCGGCATTATACGCCATCTCAACCAAAGCCGGATCGGGGATGCTGACATACAGGCCCAGAACAGGCCTTCTCAGCGCGGATAAGTCACCAAAATTTTTCATAATAGAATGCCTCCGTAATTTCAACACCGCATACGCCCGTGCACGCTGTACGATGCGGCAAGGTATGCGGCTGTTGTTGTGTTTGCAGCAAATAGTCTGCCTTAGACTGGGAGAGCGTTCAAGGCCGGCCAGCAGTACTTACAGCGGATTTTAGCATCATGTTCAAAAATCCGCAACGGCCGCCGTTAAAAAGCGCACTGGTTTTTTAAACTAAAATAATGATTTTTTAGCCAAATAACAGTAAATATGTCGATTATTACAAAATTTTGTTGTAAATAGTACTGTAAAAATCAGTTTTACTTTCTTTATAAAAGATGCTAGCGTGTAACTGGAGAGCTTCACATTTCACCAGCACTACTGTTGAATCTGCATCAGTTGCAATGAGAGGAAAATGAAATTTTAGGAGGTTTACTTATGAAAAAGCTTCTTGCGGCCATTTTGTGCCTTGGCCTGCTCGCCAGTTGTTCCGGTTCGCCTTCGGCACAGTCGGCTTCCAGCGGCAGTTCGGGCCCGGCCACATCCGCGCCCGCCAGCAGTTCAAGCACAAGCGCGGGCGGCATCGATTATACACAGGGCGATTCCCATAAGTTCGTTGCCGCCACAGGCGTTGTCATGAACAACCCTATTCAATTGGCCATATCTGAAATGAACCGGGTTCTCACCGAAAAGACCAACGGCCGACTCACGTTTGACGAATACCACAACTCCGCGCTGGGCAGCGAACGTGACCTGCTCGAACAGGAGAGCACCGGTATGATTGACTGCGTCGGCGGCGGCTCCCAGGTGGCCTACAACTTTGTGCAGACCTGTGGCCTGTTCGACCTGCCCTATTTGTTTTTGAGTGACGAGCATGCCAAGGCAGTGCTCGGAAGCGACATCGGCGACGGCATCTTAAAGGAATTTGACGGCACGGGCATCAAGGCCCTTTCCTGGGTGGCGTGCGGCTGGCGCAACGTCACCGCCAACAAGCAGCTTTCCGGCCCCGCCGACATGGCCGGTGTCAAGATCCGCGTGTTGGAAAACCAGGTCTATATGGATATGTTCAGTGAAATTGGCGCCAGCCCGACCCCCATGGCGTTCACCGAAGTCTATACGGCCCTTCAACAGGGTACTGTGGACGCCGAGGATAACCCCCTCATCGTCATTAACAGCGCCAAGTTCGACGAGGTGCAAAAATATATCTATCTGACCGAGCACACCTTTGCCGCCGGACTCATCACCTTCAGCCAGGATGTTTTCGACAGTCTGCCCGATACGGATCAGGCGCTGATCCAGTCGGTCGCTTCCCAGATGCTGGACTATTCTTTCCAGGCAAGCGACAAGGTGAAGGGCGACTCTCTGGCGGAGATTTCCAGCCGCGGCAATGCCGAGGTTGTCGAAGTTGACAAGACCGTCTGGTCCGAAGCGATGAGCGGTGTCTACCCCAAATATGAAGATACCTACGGCGCCGACCTGATTGACAGCATTCTGAATTTCAAATATTGATCCAACCGCGCGGAAAGCGACTATCAGAAAAAGAGAAAGGAGTGTGTACAGAGTGTTGTTTAAGCTGCTGGATAAAACAGTGAAAGGGCTTTTGATCTTTTTGTTTGTCTCCATGGTCGTCATCGGCTTTATGCAGATCTTTTTTCGCTATGTACTTGGCAACTCGCTCTCCTGGTCCGAAGAATCAATCCGTTATATGTTCGTGTGGGCAACTTTTCTGGGTGTTCCGGTGGGTGTGGACCACGGTCTTCATGCCTCTTTTGATATTCTGGCCAGGCGGCTGCCGTCAAACTATAAACTGCCCTATGAGATTTTTCTGCTGCTGCTGACAGGGGCCGTATTTGCCATTCTGGCGTACATCGGTTTCCCGTATGCTTTTAAGAATATCCGGCAATTGACACCGGCGCTGAGAATTCCGTACACTTATGTTATTCTGGCGGTTCCGGTTGGAAGCATCATCGGCATTCTATATGTGTTGCACTGCATCGCCCGGCTGTTCCGGAAAGAGGAGGGAAAGATATGAATATCGGCGCTGTCATTTTGGTGTTCTCCATGATTCTGTTCATGGCCATCGGCGCACCGATCTATTTATCCATTATCCTTTCCGGCCTCACCACGTTGGCTTGTACGGGCGGTACACTTCAGGCTGTCGTTTCCCGATTGTACACCGCGAACGACAGTTTCCCGCTGCTGGCCATTCCTTTCTTTTTCCTCGCAGGCGAACTGATGCTCCAGGGTGGCATTGCGACGCGCATCGTTGGCTTTTGCAGGTGCCTTCTGGGCCGGATTCGCGGAAGCCTTTCGGTCATCACTTTTGCGTCCTGCGCCTTTTTCGGGGCAATATCCGGCTCCTCTTACGCGACCACCGCGTCCATCGGCAAACTGATGTACCCCGAGATGTGCAAGGAAGGATATGAACCCGGTTTTGCGGCGGTGCTTCAGGCCGTCGGCGGAACGCTGGGCGTTTTGATTCCGCCCAGCCTGCTGTGCGTCATCTACGGCGTGGCCACCGGTTCCTCGGTGGGCGACATGCTGCTGTATATCGCGCCGGTGGGATTGCTGACAACACTGGCTTATATCTTCACGACCCTGCTGCTTATCCGCGGAAAGGAGAACCGGTTTTATCACCCCGTTGGGCAGAGCGAAGCCGATTCTTTCAGCTGGCGGGCGGTGTTCAGGAATTTTATCGGCGCATTTTGGGCCTTGCTGACGCCGACCATCATCTTAGGCGGTATTTATACCGGCATCTTTACCCCGACGGAATGCGCTGTTGTCGCGACGGTGTACGCGTGGCTGATCGGCATGTTCGTTTACAAAGAGCTTGACCTGAAAATCACGATGAAAGCGGTGCTCAATTCCGCCATCGGAAGCGCCTCCATCATTATCATCGTCAATTCCGCCAATGTGTTCAGCTGGCTGTTGACGGTAAAAAATGTGGCCTCAACCGTTGCGAATGCCGTCGGTTCGGCGCATCTGACACCAGCGCTGTTTTTACTGCTCGTCAATATCGTCTATCTGGTCGCGGGCATGTTTGTCGAGGGGAGCGTCACCATCACGATTATCACCCCGCTGCTGTTCCCCATTGCGCACGCCTTCGGGTTGAACCCTATCCACTTTGGCGTCATCACAATTTTGAACTGCATCATCGGAACGCTGACGCCCCCCTTTGGCGGCGCGCTGTTTGTCACAGCCGGAATCACGCAGATTCCTGTCACAACGCTGGTTAAGCGTGTCTGGCCGTTTGTTTTGGCAGGCGTCGCGACCATTCTTCTCGTGACTTATGTTCCATTCATCTGGCTATACTGATGCAGGTTTCCTTATAACGGATTTACGATTTAACAGGGAGGTGTCAGGACATGCTGACATATAAAATTATTCCGCTTAAATTGGGGCAGCAGGAGCCCCGTCCCAGTTCGGCCGTCTATCTGCAAGGCAGCGTTGTAATGGAATCGCCCATTATCGGATGGCTGGTTATCGGAAATGGCAAACACATTTTGGTGGATACCGGCTGCGGCGACGAAGCCTGGAGCATTGAGAAACACGGGTTCGTCACACATATCCCGCCGGAAATGGAGCTGCTCAACGCTATTCGCGGCGCCGGTGTTGCGCCTGAAGATATCGACTTCATCGTCAATACGCACCTTCACCACGATCATTGCTCCAATAACGATAAGCTGCCCGGCAAAAAGATTTACGTCCAAAAGGATGAGATCGCTTACGCCATCAATCCCGATCCCTGCCAGTGGGCTTTTTATGAAACTGCCCACCTGGGGATGACCCCGCCCTGGATTGCCGTCATGAACCGCTTTGAGATTGTGGATGGGGATGTCGAACTGTTCGACGGGCTTTCACTGATCAAGTTCAGCGGGCATACTCCCGGTTCCCAAGGCGTACTCGTCAACACCACCGGCGGGAAATATCTGATTGCGGGCGACGTAATCTCCTGTTATGAAAACTGGACGGGCAAAGGACCGTACAAACACATCCCCGTTGGCATTCACTGTACGGTGGCGGACTGCTACCGCGATTTCGAAAAGATCGAGCGGCTTGACTGCCAGGTGCTGCCCGGGCATGACCGGCGGGTATTTGACCATCCCTTCTATCCCCCGGCGGATTGACGTGCAGCCTCGAAGCATACTTATCATCCCATTACAACTTCCCCTGCCGCAGAATCCGGCCTCCTGATATCGGATTCTGCGGCAGGGGTATGCCCGTCATTAAGGATAATATGAAGCAAAGCGCCCGGACGCAAGACGGCAACGCGCGGCGCCGGAGAAAGGGAAGCCTATGGTAACAATCAAAGCGCTGACAAAGCAATATGGCGCGCGCACGGTCCTGCGGGATATTTCCCTGCATCTTCCCGCAGGGGAAATTGTGGGGTTGCTCGGGGTAAATGGCGCCGGCAAGAGTACGCTCATGAACATTATTTCCGGTTATACGGGATTTAACAGCGGCGAAGTGCAGGTAAACGGCGCCGAAATCGTCCGCGATCCCATACAGGTGAAACGGTCTATCGGCTACCTTGGCGAGCACCCGGCGCTTTATACCGACATGACGGTAGAGGAGCAGCTGCATTTTGTCTTTGACCTGAGGAAATTACAGGGCGACCGTGCGCAGCAGTTGGGCGATGTTTGTGAAAAAGCCGGCATCTCGCATGTCCGGGGGCGGCGGATTCAGAATCTTTCCAAGGGCTATCGGCAACGGGTCGGACTGGCGCAGGCGCTTCTCGGCAACCCGCCCCTCCTGCTGCTGGATGAGCCCACCGTCGGGCTCGATCCCCGACAGATGGTGGAGATGCGGTCGCTTATCGCAAGCCTGCGCGGCGCGCACACCGTTATCATCAGCTCACACCTTCTCAGTGAAATAGCTGCCATCTGCGACCGCGTCATCATCCTGCATGAGAGAAGCGTCGTTGCCGACGATGATCCCAGGCTTTTGCGCGGGGGTACCGGTCAAAACCGCATCTTCCGCTTTGGCGTCTCCGGCGCGGACGATGGACAAGTCATACCCACCGTTCTGGCGATTCCGGAAGTGGTGCGCTGCGTGCGGCTTCCTGATTTTGAGCCGGCTGCCAGCACGTTTGAGGTCGAGGCAAAAGGCCGGGCGGATGTCCGCGCCGCGCTGCTTGAGGCCATGGCTGGGCAACAGCGGACTATTCTGCTCCTCTCGGAGACAGAGCCCACATTGGAAGAGGTTTTTGTGCGTCTCACCGGGGCGGCAGAAATGACGAGGTGATGCAAACATGCGTGCAATATTAAAAAAAGAATGGGCGCAATATTTTCGTTCGCCCATCGGATATGTTTATTTGGGGGCCTTCTGGTGTCTGTGCGGGCTGCACTTCACGCTCGAGAATATGCTGGCGCAGACCAGCGCGGTCTCCGGGCTGTTCCAGAATATGCTGGTCATTCTGATGTTCTTGCTCCCGATGTTGACCATGCGCACCTTTTCGGAGGAGACACGCCAGCGGACAAACCAGTTGCTTTTGACAGCGCCCGTTTCGGCCACGGAGATCGTGCTGGGAAAATTCTTGGCCTGTATGGCCATTTTGGGCGTGGGCCTGCTGGGAACGGTGCCATACCACATCGTGGCTGCCGTCTTTGGCGAAGCGTATGTCGCAAATGCCATCGGGGGTTATTTGGCCGTCCTTCTCGTCTCAGCAGCGCTGGTAGCGCTCGGCATTCTGATTTCCTCGCTGACCGACAGCCAAATTATTGCCGCGGTGGTCAGCTACTGCCTCGTTTTCATACTGTGGGCGTCGGACAGTCTGGCCGCCTTTTTTCAGGGGAACCTGCCGGGACATCTTTTATCCTGCTTTGCGATTCTCAGGCGATTCCAATCCTTTTCTATTGGGATTTTTGACCCCGCCGCGGTCGTTTACTACGTGAGCATCTGCGGCCTGTTCCTTTCGTTGACGGCGATATTTCTCGGCCGGAGCGGCCGGCGAAAGGCGGATGTATGATGAAACAACGAGGCAAAGAGCGGTCTGCGGGTGGGCAGCAAAAGCTGTGCGTCATTTTGCTGGTGGCCGTTGTGCTGGCCTGCAACATTTTGGCGGAAAAGGCGGTCGCACGGTTCAATCTGACCATTGACACAACATCCGGCAGAATCTATGAGCTGACACCGGTGACAACACAGTTGCTTTCGGAACTTCAAAGTGAGATCACGGTCTCGGTGATCGGCCGGGAACAGGACACAATGGATATGATACGGGAGGTTCTGCGCCGCTATGAAAAGGCCAGCAGCTTTCTCACTGTGCGCTATGTGGATGCCAAGCGCGAGCCGAAGCTGATAGAAGCTTTTTATGAGCGGGGCGACCGGGTTGAAACCGGTGGTCTCGTGGTGGAATCCGCAACCGGGCACATGGCGCTTCGTTTAGGTGAGCTTGTCACTTTTAACAGTGACATGTCCAGCGTGGTCAGCGTTGAACTTGAGCAGCAGCTCACCTCCGCCATCCGTTATGTCATGCAGGCGCAGAGCGCCGCCGTGCTGTTGACGCAGGGCCACAACGAACAGCCTGGAACGCTTTTGAGCGCCCTCATGGCGCAAAACCATTTCACTGTAAACCGCAGGAATCTTTCTGCGGGCGGCGTCGTGCCCGAAGCGGATATCATCATGATCTGCGGCCCCACCCGGGATTTTTCCGCGGAAGAGATACAGATTTTGGACAAGCATTTAAACCGGGATGGGAAAGGGCTGCTGGTGTTCCTCAATTCAGGCGCCGGGCCGCTGCCCCGGCTGGAGCACTTCCTGCTTGAACAGGGCATTACTGTGACGGACGGAATCGCCGAGGAAACAGTCAACTATTTGTCCTCCGACCCGTCGTGCCTCATGGCTTATTACGCGAATCACCCCATCACCGAGCCGTTTTTGCAGCGGCAATATTATACCGTGGTACCGCAATGCCGGATCTTATCGCTGGACACCCGCTCGAAGGCCGGGCGTACGCTCGGCGCCGTCCTGATGAGCGGTGAATCCTCCTACGCTGCCGGTTCCGGCTCTGTCCAATCCGGGCAAGGGCCGTTTGTGCTGGCCGCTGCCGTCGAAAACACTGTGATTTCCGACCGTGAGACCGGTCGCGGTCGCCTGTTTATCGCCGGAAGCCAGGGCATTTTCGCCGACCAATACCTGCGCGACGGCACTTCCTACGGGAATGGGGATCTTCTGGCGCAGGCGCTCTCCTGGTGCGACGGCGGAATGACGGTGCTGAATATTCCGGGTAAAAGCCTTTACGCCGCCCCGATGCTGATTACGCCGCTGCAAAGCCTGCTGTTCGGCGCCCTTTTCTGCGGCCTGATTCCGGTGGCCACGCTGTTTTTAGGCTTTCGGATGTGGAAAAAGCGGAGAAGCCTATGACGGACTACAAAAAGATTAACCGAACGCTGGCGATTGTTTTTACCCTTTTGCTTTTCGTCATCGCCCTGCTGTATTTTCTCCCCGACCGGCAGGCGCGCGAAGCGCTGCGGTCAGATGCGGTCTTTGTGTTTGACGGAAAGACGGCGGGCGATATACAGGCCGTTTCCGTTGTCAATGAGCAGGACGCCTTTGTCCTGTACCGGCAGGGGAAAAGTTTTGCCACCAACCAACTGCAGCCTGCGCAAATTGACGCCGGGGCGGCCGGCCGTTATCTGGAGCAGATGACCCGGATATCTGTCAGGCCGGACCCGCTGAGTTTTGAGAGTGCGGCGGCGCTCACCGAAGCGCTTGGCAGCTATGGGATGGACAAGCCCGCCGCCATCGCACGCATCCGGTGGGCGGACGGGGAAATCAGCTCCTTTATTCTTGGAATGCTCAACCGTGCGGACGACACCTACTATGTCTGCATCGAAGGGTATCCGTCCATCTTCTCAATGGATCAGGAAAACGCCGGCCTGTTGCTGACCGGCGCGAATACGCTGCGCAATCTGACCCTGTGCGCGGTTGACAACAGCGGCAAAGAGAAAATCGACCGGCTGCGCATTCTGGAAAACGGCAAGCTGAAAATGTCGCTTCAACTGCGCGCGGCTGCGCCGGACGGCAGCGTCTCCTATTACACCATGCTCGAGCCGGTGCGCACGGAGGTCTCCTGGTCGCTCATGCAAAGCGGCATTCTCGATCACATCGCCGAATTGAAGGCAAACGCCGTTGCGGCCGACGCGGGCGCGCTCAACGACTACGGTTTGGAAGCTCCCGCCTATTGTATGGAAACAACCCGCGGCACAGACGTTTTACGGCTTCTGTTCAGCGCGGCACAGGACGGAACGGTTTACGCCGCCCGCGAAGGAGAACCCACAATTTACACCGTGGACAGCGCCGCCGTGTCTTTTTTGCAGCAGACCTACCTCGACCTTCTCGGCGGCTATGCTTATCAGGGGAATGCCGCGAATGTGGCCGACGTTGCGATAGAAACCGCAGAGCGCACCTACAGGCTGGACATTTCCGGCTCCGGCGACAGTCTGTCCGCAACGCTGAATGGCGCTTCGGTTCCGCGCAGTCAGGTGACTGCACTCTTCGACCGCTTGAACACGATTTATATCGAAGGGGAAAATGCCCTGTCTGCCGATAATGACGCGGCAATCAGAATCCGTATCCGGTATCGCGACTCCCGCGAGGCCGACACGATTGCTTTTGTTCCACTGGACGAGCGCACCTATGCGGTGGTCATCAACGGAAACGCCTATTATTACACCTATGCGCGCGTTGTGGATGATTTGGACCGGCTGCTGCGGCAGCTTGGCCGCGAAGCCCCACCCGCCCCATAAAGCCATAAAACAAAGCCCGGCGTTTTGAACCGCCCCAGATTGTACGGACAGCACAATCTGGGGCGGTTGAATCCCCCGGGCTCTATAAAATCGCATCCGTTTTGCCTTAATCTTTATTTTTTGTGTTATTATTTAAACCAAAGACCGCTCTAGCGCTTTCAGCATTGGGGTCGTGCTTGATGTTCTTGGAATGGAACTTGCCCTTATCCTTGTTATTCTTCGAGCCGCTGTCTTTTTTATCGTGGTTCATCGTTTTTTCCTTCCCTCCCGCCGGCGGCCGGAGCCCGCGGCCTTTTGTACTGTTGCAGATCAAAACAGCCTAATTTTAAGGCCATTTTTTGGTGATCCGTCGTCATCGTCTTTGACAGGATGTCAGCCACCGGTATCCTCTTCCTCGGTCGGCAAAAAACAGCTCGCATCTTGTCCGCCGGTTTAATCCGGAGCAGTATTACTCATAGATAATTTTAAAGCCGGTGTTTTCAATGCAGTTTTTAATATCGGCTTCGGTCGCGGGGTCGTTATAGCTGATGTTGACCGTTCCTGTCGTCAGATTGACGCCGACCTCGCGAACGCCGTCGAGCTTATTCAGCGAGTTTTTAATCTGGGTTTTCTGCGCTTTGTTTTGTATGCCGGAAACACTGCAAAGCATCTGGTTCATGTTTTGTCCTCCATGGCTTTTTCATGCCCGCTGTGGTGCAGGCCGGTTTTCCGGCCGTTGATAATCCCGGCGTCCGCGTTTTCCTTCGGCTTCATCTGCCGCAATTCCGGATTGCTTTTGGGCCGGTCCTTCATCCTGTTTTTATTGTTATCCATCGCACATCTTCCCTCCGGAAACCGCTTTAAGATTTTGTCTTGTCGTTACCCGGCTTGTGCCTGCTGCCGGACTGCTTTTTGTTGTTCCTGCCCTCGCCGTCCAGTGCGCTTTCCGCCAGGGTCGGGCCGCCGTGCGCCTTCATTTTGCGCACCTCTTTGGGGTCAATCTGGCTGTCCTTTGGCATATTCATCACCTCATCGGTAGTATAAACCCGCGTCTGGCGATTTATACTGTCTGCAAGCCGGGCGGCCACATCGGAACAGGAGGCAAAAAAATGATCATCGGAACCGCAACATTCAGGCTTTATGCACCGTGGGTGCATTCCTTAAAAGAAAAGCGCACGGTCGTGCGGCCGCTTGTTGCGCACATTAAAAACAGGTTTAACGTCTCGGTCGCTGAAACCGATGCGCAGGACCTGCACCAGACCATCGTGCTCGGCGTCGCCTGCGTCGCCGAAAGCGTCCGGCTGGCAGACAGCATTCTCGACGCGGTCATCGCCTTTATTGAGAACGACACCGAGGCCCAAATAAGCGATATTCAGCGCGAGATTCGCTAAAACCGGGCGCGCCGGGCGCTCTTTGAGCAAAGAGACGCTCCCGCGTTTATTTTACCCCAGCAGATTGACAAGTTTAACTTTTGCGTTTAAACTGGTTACTGACAAATATTTCATGGGTGCATGCGCCGCTTCGGCGTATGTTAAAAGGGAAGCCGGGTGAAAATCCCGCGCGGAGCCGCCGCTGTAACAGCCAAGCCTGTTCCAAAATCGCCACTGTATCGTTTGATATGGGAAGGCGGAACAGGCCGTGAAGCTGGAGCCAGAAAACCTGCCCCTGAAATCAGGCCGTTTTTGCGGCAAACCCACGGTTAACGGACTCTTTAACAGGTGCGGCTGATAACATTGAAGCGTATTTTGAACAAATGCTTCGAATTGATTGGTCTGCCCTGTTATGGGTGGGCTTTTTTGTTATAAATTTAAAGGAGGACTGTCTATGACAAAAACACAAAAACGCGTTGTGGCCTTTTCCGGCGTGTTTGCGCTATGCTGGTACATGGCGCCGCAGGTATTGGCGATGCACATTATGGAGGGCTATCTGCCGGTGGTGCACTGCATCGGCTGGAGCGTTCTGTGCATCCCCTTTCTGGTGGCGGGGCTGTTCAGCATCCAGAAAATCGTCAGCCAAAAGCGCCAAACCCTGCTTTTGCTGGCCATGGCGGGCGCCTACACCTTTGTGCTGTCGGCGCTTAAAATTCCCAGCGTCACCGGCTCTTCCAGCCACCCGACCGGCACCGGGCTGGGGGCCATTCTGTTCGGCCCCTCGGCAATGGCCGTGCTGGGCATCATCGTGCTGCTGTTCCAGGCCATTTTACTGGCGCACGGCGGCCTGACCACGCTTGGCGCCAACACATTCAGCATGGCCATCGCGGGCCCGTTTTTAAGCTTTGGCATCTATAAGCTGTGCCGGGCGCTTAAAGTTAACAAGCTGGCGGCGGTTTTTCTGGCCGCCAGCATCGGCGACCTGTTTACATACTGCGTCACCAGCCTTCAGCTTGCGCTGGCCTACCCCAGCGCGGTGGGCGGCGTCGGCGCCTCCATGGTAAAATTCATGACCGTGTTCGCCCTGACCCAGATTCCGCTGGCCGTCATTGAAGGGCTGCTCACCGTCGTCGTCGTCGTCGGTCTGGAAGCGTGGGCAAAGCCGGAGCTGCGCGATCTGGGCTATCTGGAAGGAGTGAAAAACGCATGAAGAACAAAGGCTTGCTGGCTGCCGTGCTGTTGCTGCTCTGTGTTGTCATCGCCATCGTTCCGCTGGCCACCATTTCCGATTCCGAATTCGGCGGGGCGGACGGTCAGGCGGAGGAAGTGATTGCTGAAATTGCGCCGGATTACGAGCCCTGGGCCGAAAGCCTGCTCGAACCACCCGGCGGCGAAACCGAAAGCCTGCTTTTCGCCTTGCAGGCTGCCTTTGGCGCCGGCGTCATCGGCCTGGGCTTCGGCTATCTGATGGCCCGCAGCAAATACCGCAGGGAGCCCTGACCAAAACAGCCGGCGCAGGTGATGTGCCGGCTGATTCTACAGTTGATGAACGCCAAAAACGCGCCGATATTGGAAGGCTGTTTTTGTAACGCAGCGCGGACGAAGCCGCAGGGCGGAAAACAGCCCGCCAAGGCTGTGTAATTTTGGCGTTCACCGACGATATGACAAGGACTGTTTGAAGTGATGACCAGCCTTTTGTTTTCGCTGGCCCTGTTTGCCCTGTTCTATGGGCGATGGCCCGGTTATATCCTGCTGCCCGCCGCGGGGCTGCTGTTTTTAGCCCTGCGGCTTTGGGGCAAAAAGCACCGGCATACGCACGGCGCGCTTCTGTCCATCGACGCCCAGGCGCAGCGCTCCCGGCTCTGTGGCTGCCACACCGGCCTTAAAATCTGCTTTTGCCTGCTCTGCCTCTTTTGGTGCGTCGGCGCCAATTCGCTTGGGTTTTCGCTTTTCATCGCCGTCAGCATGGCGGCGCTTACGGTGGGGACCGGCCGGGTGCCCCTGCGCTATTATCTTTCGCTGATGGCTGTTCCCGCCGTTTTCATCCTGCTGGGGACTGTCGCCCTGCTGGCCGAGTTCTCCACCGTGCCGCTGGGCCTGCTGGATGTGCCGCTGGGCCGCTGGTACCTTTGCGTGACGCCCGCCGGCCAGCGCGCGGCGCTGCTGCTCATCAGCCGGGCGTTGGGCGCCGTCAGCTGCCTGTACCTGCTCAGCCTGAGCACGCCGATGCACCGCATCATCGCAGCCCTGCGCCGAGCCAAAGCACCCGCCCTAGTCATTGAGCTGATGTACCTGATCTACCGCTACATCTTCGTGCTGCTGCAAACGCAGCACCAGATGCAGGTTGCGGCGGGCGCGCGCCTGGGCTACCGGGATGCGCGCACCGCGCTTAAAACCACGGGCGCAGCTTCCCTGAACCTGCTGTTCCTGAGCTTCAGAACATCCGCCGACTGCTTCGCCGCCATGGAGGCGCGTTGCTACGCCGGCGAAATCGCCTTTCTGGAAAGCGATCAAAAGCTGCGCGCCGCCGAACTGGCCTTTGCCGCGTGCTATCTGGCTGTGTCCGCCCTGGTCTGGTATTTTGTAAGGAGGTTAGGCCTTTGAAAGAATTGTTATTGAGCCTTAAAAATATCTGTTACGCCTACGAGGATACCCCGTTTGCACTCAGGGACGTTTCTGCCAACCTTTACCGCGGGGAGCGCATTGTGGTGCTGGGCAGCAACGGCGCGGGGAAATCCACGTTTTTTATGCTGTTAAACGGCGTGCTGCCCCCGGATAGCGGCACCCTCCTCTATCGGGGAATCCCGGTGGATATCCGAAAAAGGCAGGCGCTGCTGCAACTGCGCCAGCGCGTCGGCATCGTCTTTCAGGACCCGAACCAGCAGATTGTGGGTTCAACCGTCGCGGGCGAAGTCTCCTTTGGCCCGATGAACCTGCGCCTGCCGAAGGGGGAGGTCGCGCGCAGGGTGGAAAAAGCGGTGGCGGCCATGGCGCTGGCCCCCTATGCCGAGACGCCCCCCCACTACCTGAGCGGCGGCGAAAAAAAGCGCGTCACCATCGCCGATATTCTGGCGATGGAATCGGAGATCATTCTTTTTGATGAGCCGACCGCCTCGCTGGACTGCACTGGCGTGCGGATATTCGAAGACCAGCTGGCACAGCTGGCGCAGCAGGGCAAAACCCTTGTCATCTCAACCCATGATGTCGACTTTGCGTGGCGCTGGGCGAGCCGCATTCTCATCTTTTCCCAGGGGGTGCTCATGGCGGACAGGGCGCCGGCCGAGGTCTTTTCCGACGACGGCCTGCTAAGGGCCGCCGGTCTGCGAAAGCCGTATCTGTATGCGGTTTCGCAGTATCTCCAGTCTCAAAAGATCTGGCCCGAAAACCGCTGGGCAAACAGCATGGCCGATTTGACCGCGGACACGCTGCCACAACCAAACGGCAGCGCAATCAACGCACAAAATTAACGCGGGCGAACGGCTGCCGCTGTCCGGTCTTTCGGGCGCACGTGGGTGAATCAAACAATACTTCCCGGCCTGTTAAAAAGCACCCCCGAATCCGTCGGGGGTGCTTCTGTTCAATACTGGTGTTTTATTGGAAATGGTCGATATATTGCTGCATCTGTGCCGCCTGATGCGCTTCGGATTCCGCATATTGCTTAAAAAAGCTCTGGATGTTCCTGTCCTTCGCCTTTTCAGCATACATCATGAAATCCCGCACGCGCTCCTGCGTATCAACCAGCGCCTTTTTCAGATAATCCTGTGTGTTCAGCTCCATGCCGACACCCCCCTGTATTTGATAAAAATAGTTTTATAAATCTCCGGTCAACCTCAAAACCGCCCGACCCGCGCCGCGCTTATTCCCGCATTTTGAATTCGGTCTTGCCTTGTTTTAGGATGCACATAAAACGCCACTTTATGTGCATTCTAAAACACAAAAGCGAAAAGGAGATTTCAAAAATGGGTATCGTCACAAGCAGTACGGATAAGTACCAAAAATGCATCGACGCCTGCAACCGCTGCTCGCAGGCCTGCCACGAATGCGCAACACTGTGCCTGAAGGAACCGGACGTTGCGGCCCGGAAAGACTGTATCAGTATGCTGACGGCATGTGCCGCCATCTGCAAGGAAGCCGCCTGTTTTATGGCCATGGAGGCAAAGCACGCCGCCGACCTGTGCACCCTGTGTGCCAGAATCTGTGACGAGTGCGCCACCGGCTGCGCCATGTTTAAGGATGACCACTGCACTAAATGCGCCGAAGAATGCAGAAAATGCGCCACCGAGTGCCGCGGCATGTAAACTTTATGCCGGAGGCACTCTTTCCCCCAATTTCGGGGAATTTTGCCCAAAGCGCGCGCCGCTGCGCTGAGATGTTCCGAATATTCCCGGTTAAATCCGCACCCCAGGCGAACGGATATTCCCGACATGCCAGAACTGTTAAATTGAAAGGGGCGATGCTGTGTCTTATGTCAATCCCGCGATAAGGGAGCAATTTGAATCGCTGTCGATTGATTTAAAAAATGAGATTCTTTCAAAGGATGTGCAGCTCAACAGTCTGCAAGATTTGACAGCGGTACTTCAGGCCATTATAGCCGAAGGCTGACACCAAAGGGAGGCGTTACACCGTCCTTTTTTGTGCGCCAAGTCCGCCCGGAGAGAGCTACGGAAAACATCGCGCTTGAAATGGATGCTTCGCGCTTCAGTACTTTTAATTTGTAAAGTACAACAGGCTCTGCAACGCGGCGCGAAGCAGAAGAAAACCCGTTTAAAACCGGGGGTTACTTTCGGCCCGCTGCTCTTTTTGAATTTTGGGTGCTCCGAAGGATATAACGCCCTTCGGAGCGCCTGAAATTTTATATGCGAATCGTGTGTACGCCCCGCGCAGTTGCGGTATAATGGGTGCATCAAAGAGTTTATCAATGGATTTCATCGGGAGGTTTATAATGGAAATTAAAGAAGCGTTTGACTCCGGTTTTTGTAACGTCCGGTATATTGAAAGCGACAACGTTGTCCTGCTGACCTGGAAAAAGCCCGCGCACCTGGAAGACTACCGAAAGCCGACCCTGTTTGCGTCGGCGCTCCTGGCCCATCACCCGCACAGCAACTTCGTCATAGATGCCACAAACGGCTTTGAGGATGACAAAGCAGACGTGGCGTGGGGTATTTCCGAGCTGCTGCCGGGCATGGCTAAAACCGACTGCAAATATGTGATCTTCATCCTGCGGGACACGCCGGCAATCGAAGAAGAAATGGACATGTGGGCCCGGGAATTTGGAAAATATTTTGCCGTTATAAAAGCTGAAAGTTACGCGCAGGCCATTGAAAAAATGCATTGCCAAATCCTCTTAAACGTCCGCTACACCATCAAACCGGGCCAAATTGGCGCATTTTTGACGGCATTGAACCAGGAGGGCATTATCGCGGCGTCAAAAGCCGAGCCCGGCAACGCCAAATACGACTATTATATCCCCGTCGGGTTGGAGAACACCCTGCTCCTGATAGAAATCTGGGTGGATGCCCAGGCGTTGGCTGCCCACCTGAGCACCGCGCATTACCAACAGTTGCAGGCTTTGAAAAAAGCGTATGTAACCGATGTTGCCATCGAAAAATATTATGCCGAATCATCCCGATGAACCGCAAATTTTACGGCACAGACTTTGGCCCGCCCCGGCCACGGTCTGTGCTTATTTTTTGTTCTGCTGCCGGGGCCACATGTCCTGAACATGCGCGCGTCCTCAATGTCCGCCAAATTATCCAATAAATTAAAGCATCCGCTGAAAAAGTGCCTGTCCATCCAAACGAATCCTTAATTTTGCATTTCTCAATCGCGCTTATGTTTTTGTAACATATAATGGATTAGACAGTAACTGTCTGCTAACTACGAAGAAAGGTTAGGATGCTATGAGCTTTAAATATAACAGCAACTCCTATTATGATCCCTATCCCGGCTTTAGCAATCCGGCTGTCGACAGGGTGATGTGTTGCCCTGGAAGTAATCCCTGCAACCCCTGTAATCCCTGCAACCCCTGCAATCCGCAATGCATTATTGGGCCTACTGGCCCAACTGGTGCAACCGGTGCAACTGGCCCTGCCGGCCCTGCTGGCGCAACTGGCGCAACCGGCGCGACTGGCCCTGCCGGCCCTGCTGGCGCAACTGGCGCGACTGGCCCTGCCGGCCCTGCTGGCCCTGCTGGCGCAACTGGCGCTACCGGCGCGACTGGTGCTACCGGTGATATTGGCCCGACTGGCCCGACTGGCGCTACCGGCGATCCCGGCCCGACTGGTGCTACCGGCGCGACTGGCGCGACTGGCCCGACTGGTGCTACCGGCGCAACAGGCGATCCCGGCCCGACCGGTGCTACCGGCCCGACCGGCGCAACGGGCGCTACCGGCGCTACCGGCCCGATTGGCCCGACCGGTGCTACCGGCCCGACCGGTGCTACCGGCGCGACCGGCCCGACCGGTTCAACGGGTGCTACCGGCGCGACTGGCCCAACCGGCGCCACTGGCGCGACTGGCCCGACCGGCGCTACCGGTGCAACTGGCCCAACCGGTTCCACCGGCGCTACCGGTGCAACCGGCCCGACCGGCGCTACCGGCATTGGCGCCATTATTCCAATCGCCTCTGGCGGTCTCACGACTATAACAACGGTTCTTGGCGGCCTTGCCGGCACGAGTGCGCTGGTCGCATTCGGCAACAATGACGTCGGTACTGAAGTTGCGGGTATAATTGATATTACAGCGTCCTCCAGCATGGCCTTTTCCATGCCGGTGGATGGCGTCATCACGTCTGTGGCCGCCTATTACAGCCTTGCTGTGGGCGCAACACTGGTCGGTTCCACTGTGACGCTCACCGCGCAATTATACAGCTCCCCCACGCCCGATGATGCATTCGCGCCAGTTGCCGGCACCGCAGTAACACTCTCCCCGTCTCTCACCGGGATTGTTGCGGTCGGCACAACTGCAAGCGGTCTTGTCGATGGGCTTGCAATTCCTGTAACCGCCGGCACGAGACTGATGTTCGTTGTGTCCGCCGCAGTCACTGAGGGTATTGATATCGCCACAATATTGACCGGGCTGGTCAGCGGTGGCATAGGCATATCCTGATAGCAAACCCTGTTAGCATCAAGCGTATCCTTTAATAGGCAATGATGGGGTCGGGGCGCCCGTGGTTACGGCGCCCCGGTTCACCCCCTGCCCGCATCACAAAAATCAGAACCTCCGGGAGGGAGCCCAGTGTGTACAATAAGCTTGTGCATGATTGTAAAGAATGAAGAAGCCCACCTGGCAAACTGCCTTTCATCGGTTAAGGATATTGCCGATGAAATTATTGTGGTGGATACGGGTTCCACCGATTCGACAAAGGAACTTGCGTGCCGTTTTACCGATAAGGTGCTGGATTTTGCCTGGGTGGACGATTTCTCAAAAGCGCGCAACTTTTCCTTTGAACAAGCCTCAATGGACTATATTCTCTGGCTTGATGCCGACGATGTCCTGCTTGAGCCGGACCGGATTAAAATGAAGCAGTTAAAAGAAACGCTGGATCCCTCGGTAGACGGCGTCATGATGAAATACAATATAAGGTTCGACCGCAGCGGGAACGCCACGTTCAGCTATTACCGGGAACGCCTCGTCAAGCGCGAGCGGCAGTACCGCTGGAAAGAGGCCGTCCATGAATATCTGGAGGTGTACGGCAAGGTCATTCAATCCGATATTGCCGTCACGCACACCAAAACCGGCGGGTCTGCAACCGGGCGCAATATCGCCATCTACGAGCGGTTGCTCTCCGAAGGCGGGCAGCTCTCGCCCCGGGGCATATACTACTACGCGCGGGAGCTTAAGGATAACGGAAGATACAAGGACGCCATTCACTTTTTCAGCCTTTTTCTGGATGCCGGAAAAGGCTGGGTGGAGGACAATATTACCGCCTGTGCGGAGCTTGCGGCCTGCTTTGACCATGAAAACAGGCGCGAAGACCAACTCCGGGCTTTGACGCGCAGTTTTGTTTACGACACGCCGCGCGCCGAAATCTGCTGCGCATTGGGCTATGCATGGGAAGCGGTGCCAAGCTATCGGCACGCGGCCTTCTGGTTCCAGCTGGCCACCACGCTGCAAAAACCCGAACAAAGCTGGGGCTTTATACAGGAGGATTGCTGGACGTATATCCCCTGCATGGAGCTGGCCGTCTGCTATGACCGACTGGGGCTGATCAAGCTTGCCGAACATTACAACGAGGCGGCGGCAAAGTTCAAGCCCGACGACCCCGCGGTTGCCTATAACCGCACCTATTTTGAGAACAAAAGAAAGGCCGCTCAGGCCGACGCATAAACCCCGCACCGCAAAGCGCCATGCCTTTGATGGCGCCGCCAGAACGGGCATATTGCAAGTCCCACCGGCACGCTTAAAAAACCTCAGCTTTGGGGAACTCTACTCAAAGGCCTGCCGCCGCGTAAAAAATGCCCGGCATACAGCCCGTATTCCCGCGCTTTTCCCCCTGCATGGCCACATGTTTGGCAAATCCCCCGCTGTTTTCACTTTTAAGAAACGCTCTGGAAAGAATAAACAAAATGTGTTAGAATAAAACTTTAAAGAATGATATGGTTGATCAACTTGAAAAATAGCCCCGGATTGGCGAGAATGTTTTTTGAGATGCAAGGCAGACGACGCAGGCGGGCTAGCGCCCGACAAGAAAGATAACGCCACATCACGGAAAACAGGCCGCAAGGACGGGCCCGGTTTTCAAGTTAATTGATTAAAACAGTCAGGCAGCTTGAGAACAGGCTTGGCGGGGCTATTTTGTGTCTGGCAGGGACGGCAACGCAGCGAGACGCAAAACAGGCCGCAAGGCCAACCCGGCTTTTAAGTTGGCTATAAACGGGGGCTGAACCTTGGAGACCATTGCGGGGCAAAATAATTTGTTGATAACCTGGCGGCCGGCTTTTGGCGGCGCTGAACTGACGCGGGTGGTAACCGCCGACCGGGACGTGGCGCTGCCCGAAGCGGTGGCGGGGCTGCCGGTAACGGCTTTGGGGCCGCTTGCCTTTGATTCCACCGAAAGCCCGCCTGAGGGTGAACAGCTGGAAATAACCTGCGGGCTCGGCGCACAGGAAATGGACAACCGCCGGCTTTCGCGCGTCACCCTGCCCGCAACGCTGCGCCGCGTGGGCGACTATGCGTTTTATAACTGCTCCGAGCTACGTGCGCTGCGCCTTTTAAACGAACCGGCACACTGGGGCACGGGCGTGTTTATGAATTGCCTCTCGCTTGATACGTTTTATGTCCGCACGGCGGATTCACACGCCGAAAGCGTCTATTATTTTACCAGCACGTTTTCGCGCGAGCTGGATATCACGGTTGAATATCCCGACAATTCCGCCGCCCGCCTGATCTTTCCCGGCTATTCCGAGGCCTTTGAGGAAAATATTTCGGCGCGCTATTTCATCTATGGGGTGGAGGGCCCCGGCTACCCCTACCACAGCATGTTCAAAAACCGCACGCTGGTGCTTAAAGATTACGACCGGCTGTGGCCGGCGCTGATTGCGGCGGCGCACGACCCCAACTGCGCGCTGCGTATAGCGTGGTACCGGCTGCGCCATCCGCGGGAGCTGGCGCCGGAGGCCCATCGTCAATATCTCGCGTATCTGCGCCAAAATGCCCGCGCGGCGATCACCTGGCTGCTGGAGCAGCGCGATATGCGCGGTCTGGCGTGGTTTCTGCCCCAATCCGACGTAAACCGGGATACACTTTTGCAGGCCTGCGAAGAAGCGAGAAGCATGGGCGCGACGGAGGCGCTGGCACTTTTGCTGGAGGAACAGCACCGGCGTTTTGGCGCGGGCGCTCAAAGATCCTTCCTATTGTAAAAAACCGGCAGGCGCCGGTTCATCCGGGGACGTATTACCGGCAAAGCACCGGAATACGAGCCGTATGCCGGGTATTTTTAGTGCGGTGCTTCGCTTTTGCAGCAGAATACCCCAAGCCGGGGATTTTTTATGCTGTTCCAGGTCAATAGACGGACAAGATTTGCGGGATATTTTTGTCAGTCTACGAAAAGGATGCCGGTGGGCCGACGCCCGCGCAAGACGATGACGATGGATGGCCAAAAATAGCCGTAAGGTTGTCGCCGTTTTTAACGCGAGGCAGTATAGCATGCACAATAGCTTCGCGATCGGAATAAAAAGAGCGCCGTCGGCACGGCCTGCGGCATAGAAACGGGGGTAACAGGATGGCGGGCAACAAAACGATGGCGCAGGTTGGGCTCGATATTCTGCGCGCTTCGCAAAGTGAGCTTTATCTGAACCTGCCCTATCTCGATATGGCGCTGTGCGCGCTGGAATTTGTGCCGGACGACGAAACGACGCCGACGCTTGCCACCAACGGCGAGCAGCTCTATTATAACAGCGCCTATCTCTCCGAGCGGTTTTTGCGCGCCCTGACGGGCGTGAACCGGACATACCTTCACATCGTGCTGCACTGCATGCTGCGCCATCTGGCCAAAAAGCGCGGAAAAGACGCCATTTTATGGGATTTATCCTGCGACATCGCCGTGGAAAGCATTCTGGACGCGCTCGCCGGGGATTACCCCTGCCTGAAGGGCACCGGCGCGCCGATGCGCCGCGGCCTTTACGGCGATTTGCGCGCGCGCATGCGGGTGCTCACGGCCGAGGGCATCTATTACGAGCTGCTGCGCCGCCAGCTGCCGGAACAGGAGCTGGCCCGGCTGGGGCGGGAATTTTTCGAGGACGACCACGGCCTGTGGGCGCCCGAAAACCGCGACGAAAAAGAACAGAGCGACCGTCAGGACCAAAAATGGGGCAACCTCTCCGAACGCACCCAAACCGGGCTGGAAACGGTGATGGCGGGGCGCTCCACCGGCGGCGAGGCCGTGTATGAGCAGGTGAAGGTCGCAAACCGCGAGGGCGTGGATTACCGCGATTTTCTGCGGCGGTTCGCCGTGCCGCGCGAGGTTATCGGCGTGGACGGCGACGCCTTCGATTACGGGTTTTACAGCTACGGGCTGCGGCTTTACGGCAATATGCCGCTTATCGAGCCGCCCGAAACGCGGGAGGAAAAGCGCATCCAGGATTTTGTCATCGCCGTGGACACCTCCCTTTCCACCTCGGGCGAACTGGTGCGCGCATTTTTATCCGCGACCTATTCCATTTTGCGCAGCACCGAGACCTTCTCGACCAAGGTGAACATCCGCATCATCCAGTGCGACGACCAGGTGCGCGACGACACCGTCCTCCACGACCTGGGCCAGCTGGCGGATTATATGAACAATTTCCGGCTGACCGGCGGCAGCGCCACCGATTTTCGCCCTGTGTTTGAGCACGTGGCCCGGCTGCGGGCAGCCGGGGAACTGCCGGGGCTGCGGGGGCTGATTTATTTTACCGACGGCATGGGCATCTACCCCCAAAAACGCCCGCCCTATGAGACGGCGTTCATCATGCTGGGCGAGCCGATTATTCCGGTTAAGATACCGCCGTGGGCCATCCGACTATCGCTGACCGAATCGGAACTGGCGCTGGCGGCCCGCCCCGCCCCGCTGGCGGACGAAGGCCCCGACTGGGCGGAATCGCCCTATTTGTAAGCGAACGGAGGAAACCCATGAACATCAAACAAGCAAAACAGGAGATCACCAACACGTTGAAGGCTTATCTGGCCAGGGACGGGCAGGGCAATTACCGCATCCCCGTCAACCGCCAGCGTCCCGTGCTGTTAATGGGCCCTCCGGGCATCGGCAAAACCCAGATTATGGCGCAGATTGCTGCCGAAGCCGGCGTGGGGCTCGTCTCCTACACCATCACCCACCACACCCGCCAGAGCGCCATCGGCCTGCCCTTTATTGAAAAGCGCATCTATGGCGGCAGGGAATACGCCGTGACCGAATACACCATGAGCGAAATTCTCGCCTCGGTGTACGCGCTCATGGAAAGCACCGGCATCCGCGAGGGTATTTTGTTCCTCGATGAAATCAACTGCGTCTCCGAGACGCTGGCGCCCATGATGCTGCAATTTTTGCAAAATAAAACCTTCGGCAACCAGCGCCTGCCGGACGGCTGGCTCATTGTGGCCGCGGGCAATCCGCCGGAATATAACAAATCCGTCCGGGATTTTGACGTCGTCACGCTCGACCGCGTCAAGCGCATCGACGTCAGGGAGGATTTTTCGGTCTGGAAGGAATACGCCTACCGGCGCGCGCTTCACGGCGCTATTATCTCCTACCTCGATATTAAAAAAGAAAATTTTTACCGCATCGAAACCAGCGTGGACGGCATGGAATTCGCCACCGCCCGCGGCTGGGAAGATTTAAGCGAGCTGTTGCAGGTCTATGAGCAGCTGGGGCTGAAGCTCGACCGCGAGGTTGCCGGGCAGTATATCCAGATGCCCCGCATCGCGCGCGATTTCGCCGGCTATCTCGAGCTATATTATAAATACCAGAAAACCTACCACGTCGATGAAATTTTGGAGGGCGACTGGCACGCCGTCACCGTCTCGGAGCTGCGGGCCGCCCCCTTCGACGAAAAACTGTCGGTTTTGGGGCTGCTGCTGGCCCGTCTTTCCGATTCGGCCGGGCAAGTCCGCGCGCAGGACGCGCTGACAGAATTGCTTTACGCCGACCTGCTGGCCTTTAAAGCGCAGCTTTCGGCGGGCGAACCCTCTTCTAAAATTTTGGAAGAGCTGGCGCAGGGCCGCCGCGGGGAGATGGCGCGGGCGCTTGAAGCCGGCCAGCTTGAAAAGGAGACCCGCGCCCGAACCCAGCTCGAAATAGAGCGGCTGGAGGAGTACCGCGCGCGCCTGCTTTCCGAAGCCGTTGCCGACGCCGACGCGCTAAATGCCGTGCGCGCGTGGTTCCAGCAGGAGGTGGATGCGCGAAAGACGCTGGGCGAAGCCGCGGGCAGGCGCTTTGACAACGCTTTCCGCTATCTGGAGCAGACCTTTGGCGACAGCCAGGAGCTGGTGCTGTTCGTCACCGAAATCACCGCCGGCTTCAACACGTCCTGGTTCGTCGAGCAGTTTGGCTGCGACGCCTATTTCCGCCACAACAGGGAGCTGTTGTTCGACGACACCCGCCGCCGCATACAATCGGACATTATCACGGCCAGAAGCGAGTAAGAAAGGTGGATAAAAGCCATGAAAAACGCGGTCAGGGAAAAATTTTTTGCGGGGCAGAAAATTCTGGGAACCTTCCATGAAATCGGCAGCGCCACTGCGGTGGAGATGCTGGGTTACGGCGGGCTGGATTTTATTATCATCGACACCGAGCACGGCCCCTTTGAGGTGGAGCGCGTGCAGGAGTTCATCCGGGCGGCCAACGGCACCAGCGCCGTCCCGATGGTGCGCACCAAGGACAGCGAACGCAATTCGATTTTAAAAATGCTGGATGTAGGCGCGATGGGGCTTATTATACCAAATGTAAAATCTGTCGAAGAAGTGCGGCGCATCGTCGAATACGGCAAATATTACCCGCTGGGCGACCGCGGCGTTGCGCCGACAAGCGGAAGTAAATTCTGGACGGCGGAATATGCCACCCAGGGATTAGCACACTATTTTGAGGTCAGCAACCGCGAGTCGCTGCTGCTGCCGCAGTGTGAAACGCGTGAATGTCTGGCGCACATTGAGGAAATTGTGGCGGTCGACGGCATCGACGGCATTTTTGTCGGGCCGTATGACCTTTCCACCTCGCTTGGGAAGCCCGGCCAGTTTGGCGACCCCGAGGTTGCGGGGGCGATTGCGCGCGTGCTAAAAGCCTGCAAGGCGGTCAAAAAGCTGGCGTTTATCTACGCCGGCAGCCTTGACGACGTCACGGCGCGGTACGGCCAGGGCTACGAAGCCGTCTGTTACGGCATGGACGCCATGATCCTGAAAAACGCGATCAACAATATTGTCTCGTCGGTCAAGGGGCGTTCTTAAATTCCCCGGCTGCGGGGAATGCGCCGTCGGTTCCGACTTTTAGAAAAAGTTCCATAAAACAAATGGGGTAATGCCAAAATGAAAAAAAGAATCAGCCTGTTATTGGCGCTGGCGCTGATTTTCGCTACGGCGCTGGGCGGATGCGCCAAAAAAAGCGAAAGCGCGCCCCAGCCGACGGCACAAAGCGTAAGCCGGGTGGAAATAACCTCGGTTCGGCTTGAGGATGATTACTATACGTATATTAATCAGGATGTTTTTAACCGCACTGAAATCCCGAAGAATTCGGATAACTGGAGCTATTTTTATCAGCTGGACAGGGAAGCTTACGCCGTCATGGACGGCATCCTGGCCGACGCGGTGCAAAACCGCGCACAGTTCCGGCAGGGTTCGCTGGAGCAGAAAATCGCGGACCTCTACCTGACGGCCCGCGATATGGAAGGCCGGCGAAAGGCGGGCTTCGGCGCCCTGAAGCCCTATTTGGACGGCATCCGAAACGCCGCCACCATCCCGGAATATCTGGCGGCGACAGGCCTCATCTACCGCGATTTGGGCTACAGCAGCCTGCTTGCCCCGTCCCCGCAGGAGGATTTCCGCGATTCCAGCCAATACGCCTGCTATTTATCCCGCGCCGACCTGGGCCCGGGCAAAGAGACGCTGGAGGATGCGGCACAGGCGGATTTTTTAACGCAATATCAGGCTTACGTCCAAAAAATTATGGCGGCCTTTGGCCTTGACGCACAGACCGCGGCCTCGGCCGCAGAGGATATCGTGGCACTCCAAAAGGATTTAGCCGCCAGCGCACTTTCGCTTTCCGAGCAAAACGACCCGGCCAAAACGTCAAACTGCTATTCAACGGCGCAGCTCGCCGGGCTGTTTTCCGGTGCGGATATCGGCGTTTTTCTCAGCAGCGCGGGGCTGGACGACCGTGCTGAATTTGTCGTCAAGGAAGAGGCGCTTTGCCAAAAAATCAACACCCTGCTGACCCCGGCCCATCTGCAGCTTCTCAAAAACTATTCCATTTTCTGCCTTATCAACGATTTTTCATACCTTCTGACGCCGGAAATCCGCGACATCGCCATGGCGTGGTACAACGCGCAGACCGGCGTTTTGGCGAAAAAGTCCGACGAGCAGCTTGCAAGCGAGGCCGCACAGGCGCTGCTCCGCTTTGAATTCGGTGAACTTTATGTGAAAAAATGCTTCTCAGAGCGGGATAAGCTGGCCGTAACGGATATGGTGCACCGGATTCTGACGCAATATAAATGGCAGATTAACAAGTTGGATTGGATGGGCAACGCCACCAAAGCGGCCGCTATTAAAAAGCTGGACACCATGACACTGAAAATCGGCTACCCCGACAAATGGCCGGACAATCTGGCCCAGGTGCAAATAACCGCGCCGGAAAACGGCGGCTCGATGATCGACAACGTCGTTTCAATTGCCCGGGCGGACCATTTTGCCGACATGGAAAAACTGCGCCGCCCGGTGGACAAAGCCGAATGGGCTATGACGCCGCAGACCATAAACGCCTATTATAACCCGGCCGGAAACGAAATCGTTTTCCCCGCGGCCATTCTTCAGCCGCCCTTTTATGACCCCGACGCCGGTTTTGCCGTTAATCTGGGCGGAATCGGCATGGCGATTGCGCACGAGATCAGCCACGCCTTCGATTCCGCCGGTTCCCTGTACGATGAAAACGGCAATTATAACAGCTGGTGGACCGGCGAGGACCGCGCAAAATTTGAGCGCCTTGCCGACCGCGTCGTCGCCTATTACGGGCAGCAGAAAATTTTGGACGGCCGCCCGGTCAACGGCGTGCAAACGCTGGACGAAAACATCGCCGATCTGGGGGCGCTGGCCAGCATCACCGCCATTATCGGGGACGACGCAGCGCAGCTTCGGCTGCTGTTTAAACAGTTTGCCACCATCTGGGCCTATAAAATTACCGACGAGCGCCAGATTCAATTGCTGAACACCGATCCGCACGCCCCCGCGAAGGTGCGCGTCAATGCGACGCTCTCGTCACTCGACACATTTTACACGGCCTATCCCGAGGTTAAAACGGGCGACGGCATGTACGTGCCCCCCGCCGAGCGCGTGCGCATCTGGTAGGAATTTTTTGTATGTCGGGCTGCACAAATTGCATCAACAGGCGGTTTGCGTCAGCCCGGCCCATTATTGCCACGCCTTTTTACCCGCGGCAAAAGCCTTCAGCCTAAAAGTAGCCGCGCATTTCTTGATGCCTTTTAAAAATTTTGATTCATATCCGCCAAACGCACTCCTTGGCCCGACATCTTCTCATCAATAGGCGGGCGTTTAAATCATCTGCAAAAATGCAGATAAACCGGGCGATTTTGCCCTGTTTCTTCTTTTTCAACCATACCGCAGGCAGGTTTTGCAAACGAGCCCGTGCGGTTAACCTGTTGACATTATACAATTTTAGCGGCTTCATCCTGCAATTTTACGTTAAATCACTAATTTTAGCCCGAGCGATTGACAACGAAAAAGAATCATGCTAGACTAATCGCAATTCAAAGCATCGGTTTTTTGCGGAGGGGATATATGCCAAACGCCGGACAGCTTAAACAGAACATTTTGCGGATTTATAACGCCATAAATATGCAGATGTTCCATATAGGGGTTCAGCGGCAAAGCGTCGATTTCATCGGCAGCAAAATTGTAATCGTCTCCATCAACACCCGTGTGCCGGCCCTCCGGCTGCTTGAATCAGCGTATCCCGAGACGGTCCAGCAGGTGGATTACCTCCTGTCGGCGCAGTTTAAAAAGCGGATCTGGACCGAGCTGGAAGCGCAGCTTGGGCTTAACATTGTGACGGTCTTTAAAGATTATGATGCCGAAACCGAATATTCCGGCACCACTATTTTGCTGGACCGTGACGTGACCTGTTATTTGGATTGATAGATTAAACGAAGCTTTGCAAGGCCGCGAAGAGTTGTTTATTCGTCAGTTTTACTTTACAAGGGTGAAGTATGACTGGCGATTTTTTGCTTTTTTGCTTATACTCTTCTAATCAAAAAAGTTAACGGATGTCAGGCTGCCGCGACAGCGGTTGATACCAACACACCGCAGGTGTCGTTTTATACCATTGTGCAATGGCGCGCAGTGGCTATGGAACGGCATTTTTATTTTATAGTTAATTAGGCTGAAAACCCGCCTGCCCTTGCGGCCTGTTTTCCACGCTGCTGCGTTGCCCGCGTTGCAGCGCAAATAATCTCGCAATTTCGGGCCATTTTTCAAGTTAATCAACTATATTGCGATATCCCACTAAAAACCGAAAGGATGATGAATATGGCAAGCCACCTGCTTGAAATTTGCAACGTGCAGCATGTCTTTTATCGGGACAAAAAGAAAGTGAAAGCGCTGTGTTCCACCAGCTTCACGGTGCAGCCGGGGCAGTTTATCAGCATTATCGGCCCGTCCGGCTGCGGAAAGTCCACGCTGTTCAACATCATCGCCGGGCTGATTTCACCCTCCGGTGGCCAGGTGCTCTGCGGGGAGAAAAACATTGTCGGCGAGACCGGTACCGTCGGCTATATGCTGCAAAAGGATATGCTGCTGCCGTGGCGCACCATTCTGGATAATATCATTCTCGGCATGGAGATTCGGGGCATCCCGCGCAGGCAGTCGGTGGCAAGCGCCATGCCCCTCATCGAAAAATACGGCCTCAAGGGGTTTGAAAACCACTACCCCAGAGAGCTTTCGGGCGGCATGCGCCAGCGCGCCGCACTGCTGCGCACGCTGCTTTACGACCGCGATATCATTCTGCTAGACGATCCGTTCGGCGCGCTGGACGCCCAGACACGCCTGTGCATGCAAAACTGGCTGCTGCAAATCTGGCAGGATTTTCAGAAAACAGTGCTGTTTATCACACACGATATCGACGAGGCAATCTATCTTTCGGACGATATTTACGTGTTTGCGCCGCGCCCGGGCTATGTTAAGACCAGGATCACGGTCGACCTGCCGCGGCCCCGCACCACCGAGCACATGACCTCGCCGGCATTCATGCAGCTGAAAAACCGACTGCTCGACCTGCTTAACCCCGACGGGCAGGAAAGCGACCGGGACGCCGCGCAACCCACTGCTTAAAGAGAGGAGCTTCTATTCATGGACGCAAAAGCTATGATTATTTCCGAAATACCGATGGCAGAATCCGACGAAGCCGCCGTTGAAGAACTGTTCGACGAAGCGGTTCTCGAGCGGCGAAAGTACCGCTATATTCTGATTGGCCGCGCCATCGTCGCCATTTTGCTATTCGCGGGGTGGGAACTTTTCACCCGCATCGGCTGGATGGACCCCTATTACTGGAGCAGCCCCAGCGCCATTTTAAAAACCGGCTGGATTCAGCTTTCCAAAGGCACGCTGCTGGTGGATGTTGTTTACACCTCCGGCTCAACCATTCTGGGCTTCATCTCGGGCACGCTGTTCGGTTCGATGCTGGGCCTGTCGTTCTGGTGGAGCAGGCGCTACGCCGGCATCAGCGAGCCGTATCTCATCGTGTTAAACGCCGTGCCAAAGCTGGCGCTGGCCCCCGTGCTGGTCATCATGTTCGGCATCGGGTTTTCCTCCAAGGTGATTCTCGCGTTCTCGATGACGGTCATCTCCTCGGCGCTCTCCGCCTACAGCGGCGTCAAAAGCGTCGACCCCGACATGGAGACGCTGCTCAATTCGCTGGGCGCCAAGCGCTGGCAGATTTTCGCCAAGGTCGTGGTGCCGTGGTCGATGCCGTGGATTGTCAGCAGTCTGCGCGTCAACATCGCGCTGGCGCTGGCAGGCGCCATCGTCGGCGAGTTTATTTCCTCCCGCCACGGCGTGGGCCGCATGATCATCTACGCGGGCACCATTCTGGATATCAACCTCGTGTGGGTGGGGGTTCTTGTGCTGTCGGTGCTGTCCATCGTGATGTACTGGGGCGTTGTCTCACTGGAAAAATGGCTCTCAAAGCATTTTTCAATCAGTGTCGCATAATATTCCAACCGTTTATCAACCCTCTTTACAGGTCAGAAAGGAATGGTAACCATGAAGAAATTAAAACTGGCAGGTCTTTTAGCAACCCTGACGGCTGCGGCCATGGCGTTCACCGGCTGTGGCGCCGCCTCCACGGCGGCCCCGGCCCCCGCCTCCTCCGCAGCGCCGGCCGCCAGTGCCGCCACCGCAAAGCCTGCCGCCTTGAAGAAAATCGTCATCGCCGAACCGGTTCACCTCACCGGCTATCTGCCGCTCTATGTCGCCATCCATGAGGGCTATTTTGCCGACGAGGGCCTTGAAGTCGAGGTCATTCAGGCCACCGGCGGCGCGCATGTAACCGCCGTTGTCTCAGGCGACGCCTGGGGCGTCATCGGCGGTGTCGATTCCAACGCGCTGGCCAATAAGAACAGCTCCGACCCCATCACTTCCATCGTCAACGTCGTCAACCGCGCCAACGTTTATCTGTTCGCCAAAACCGGGCTGGCGCCCGCAAGCGGCAGCGACGCCGACCTGGCCGCCTTCATCAAGGGCAAAACCATCGTCGCGGGCCGCCACGGCGGGTCGCCCAACCTGCTGACCCGTTACCTGCTCATCAAGCTTGGCCTGGACCCTGAAAAAGACGTGACGCTGGTTGAAAACGCCGACGCCGCCGTCGTCAACACCATGCTACAGCAGGGCCAGGGCGAAATCGGCAACGGCGCCGAGCCGCAGGTTACCAGCGGTATCACCGCCGGCATCTGGGCGGAGCCGTTCTACAAATTCCCCGACCTGGGCGATTTCTCCTACTCGGTCATCGGCGTCAAAAAATCCACCATCCAAAAGGACCCCGAAACCTGCCAGAAATTCGTCAATGCCATGGTGCGCGCGTTGAAAACCGTGCAGTCGGATAAAGCCACCGCCGAGAAAATTCTGCGCCTTGAATTCCCAACCCTGACCGACGAGGGCGTTAAGGCCGCGCAGGACCGCGCTTACGCCGATTTGCTCTGGAGCCCCGACGGCCTTATTTCCCAGGCCGCGGTGGATACCGACATGGACGTTCTCATCAAGTCTAAAATTTACGAAGGCGCTTACGACTACAATACACTGGTGGATATGCAGTTTGTAAAAGCCGCCAAATAAAGCTAAAAAACAGAGGTGTATTTATGCAATCGCTTAATCAGCTGTTTGAGCAAACGGCAACCGCTTTGCTGGTTGTGGATGTCCAGAACGACTACTGCCACCAAAACGGCGCATTGGCCCGCGCGGGTTTTGATGTATCGGGCGCCGCCGCCATGATGCCCAACCTGCACCGTCTGCTCGATGCTGCGCACGCGTGCGAGATGCCGGTTGTGCTGGTTCAAACCGCGCACGATATCTCCACCGATTCCTCTGCCTGGCGTGACCGAGCGGGGGGCAAAATGAAGGAAGTCTGCCGCCCGGGGACCTGGGGCAGCCAGTTTTATCAGATTGAACCGGCGCCGGAAGATATCGTCATCACCAAAAACCGTTACAGCGCTTTTGTGAACACCAAGCTGGATCTGGTGCTGCGCGCGCGGGAGGTCAAGACGCTCATTGTGGCCGGTGTTGCCACCAACGTCTGTGTTGAAAGCACCGTCCGCGACGCCTGCATGCACGATTACCGCGTGGTGCTCGCCAGCGACGCCTGCTCCAGCTTTTCGGCCATGGCGCATCTGATGTCCGTCAATAACATCGAAAGCTATTTCGGGCGCGCCGCCAGTGTGGCGCAGGTTGTTGACGCGCTGCGCGCATCGGTCCATCTCATCACTTCATGAGGGCGCGGCCGGGTAAAACAGCCACGCTTGGCGTACTGGTTATGGCGCCGTTCATGGCCCAGCTTGACGCCAGCATCCTTAATGTTGCGCTGCCGCAGCTGACAAAGGCGTTGGGCGTCCCCTCCAGCACGGTGGCCTGGACAGTCAGTATCTATATGATTGTCATTTCGGCGCTTATCCTGCCCTGCGGCAGGCTGGGGGATATCTTCGGGCACACACGCACCTTCCTGCTTGGAATCGGTGTTTTCACGTTCGGTTCGCTGCTTTGCGGCCTGTCGCATACGTTTTACATGCTGCTTGGCGCGCGTGTTGTACAGGCCGTTGGCAGCGCGGCGTTTATGGCCAATAACCAGGGCATCATCACCGCGTTGTTCCCCGCCGCCCAGCGGGGGCACGCGCTGGGGGTGAATGCGGCGTTCGTCGCGCTGGGCACCCTGCTCGGCCCGCCGCTGGGCGGCTTTTTGATTGAATACGCCAACTGGCAGAGCCTGTTTTTTATCAATTTGCCCATCGGCCTCGGCATTTTACTGGTCGGCCTGCGGCTGCTGCCGCACAAAGCGGTTCCCGGCGGCAGCATGGATTTAACCAGCACGCTGCTCTCGGCGGGCGGTATCTGCCTGTTTTTTCTGGCCTTGGGCCAGCTGCAAACAACAACGGGCTTCGGCCTTGCCGGAATCGGTGCCGCGGCACTGATACTCTGGGCGTTTTTTTGCCGCCAGAAGAAGCTGGCCACACCGTTCCTCCCCGCCGCCATCCTGCAAAACAGGCGTTTTACGCAGGGCGTTGTCTGCACATTCCTTTCCTACACCGCCATCGCGTGTTCCAACCTGATTCTGCCGTTTTATTTTCAGGACCTGCTGGGTATCTCGGCGCGAAACAGCGGCCTACTGCTGCTCATCTATCCGGCGGTGCTCGCCGTTGCGGCCCCGCTCGGCGGCACGCTGTCCGACCGGTTTGGCTCGCGGCGGTTCACAACGCTGGGACTGGTGCTTGCGGGCACGGGGCTGCTGCTCATGAACGCCGCCGGGCCTAAAAATGCCGCCATGGCCTGCCTTTGCATGGTGTTGATGGCCTGCGGCAACGGGCTGTTTCAATCGCCGAACAATAACGGGCTTATGTCGGCGCTTTCGGGCAGCGAATATGGCATCGGCGGCAGCATCAACGCACTGATGCGCAACCTGGGCAACAGCACCGGCGTCGTGCTCTCGCTCCTGTTGCTTTACGGCGGAATGAGCCTGCGGCTGGGTTATACCGTCAGGGGGTTTTCCCCGGGTGGCGAGGCGGCGTTCCTTTTCGGGATGCGGCTCGCTTACACCGCCGTGGGTCTGCTCACGTTGGGCGGCGCGCTTATTGCTGCCCGAAAAAGCAGGCCGTAGCAGGGATGTCCACGTTTTATAGCCATAGCCGGTAAAAAAGCAACCCGCTCTTGCGGCCTGTTTTCCGTGCTGCCACGTTGTCCTTCAACAGGCGGCAGTCTGCCCTCCGCCTTGCAGCGAAAAAATATGCTTGCAACTGTCGGGCTGTTTTTCAAGTTGATCGTCTGTAAATTGCATCCGAAATAAACCCAAGTGCCAAACGCGACATGCTGCCGTGTTTGGCACTTTACCATATGCCGCCCGGATAAAACCGGGCAGGCGGGGATATTGAAAACACCAGGTCGGCCACGCCATCAAATAAGAAGATACGGTCGGGCGTTTTTAAAAAATAAAGCAACGAAAAATTCGCCGAAAGCGCATCCGCATAAGGCCAAAAACGCAGGGGGATCGGCTGTATCCCGTGCATTTTCAACACAGGACGCGCTTGCAGTAGAATTCTCCCAAGTTGAAGACTTGTAAGATGCCCTTAGTTGGTAATCGTACTCTCGGTGACGGTAAGCGTAATCGGCGTGCCGGTCGCAATGCTGTAGGTGGCCGTGTTGCCGGTGCTCAGAATCATCTCGAAACCGCCGCCGGAAGCACTGATCGTATACAAACCGGTCTGCTGCAACACGCCGCCGACTTCCAGCATATAATAACCGGCCGATGATGCAAGCGTAAACGCCGTTACGGCGGAGCCGTCGCCATTTAAGAAATCGGTTGCGGCAAAGACGACCGGGGTCGTATCGTCAATCGTATAGTCCGCCGCCGCTGTTGAAAAATACTGTACATCTGTGAGCGCGCTGTCAACAACCAGCTTAAACAGCCCTATCGCCATATATTTACCTTCTTTCTCCAGGTTGAAAATCACAGGGGGGTGCCACACTAATATATTATGCAGAGGATTCTTTTAGGTGTGGTTTGCTGCCGCATTATTCTTTTTGGGCCTCAACCAAATAGAAGCTCACGCATTCCCTGCCGCCGTATTGCGTGCGGTCGGCCCAGTCGACCAAAGGCTCTTTAAAGCCCGCGCCATCCCAAAGCCCGATAATTTCGGCGTAAGAAAAGAAGTGGACGGTGCCCCTGTCGGCCAACGGGCCGGCGGCGACGTCGGTGTAAGTGCCCGGCTCCACCATTTTGCCGGTGCCATACCCGGTTGTGGGCGCCCGGAACAGCCCTGTTGAGAAAAACCGGCCGCCGGGTTTGAGCGTCCTGTGGCATTCGTGCAATATCGCCTGAATGCCCGCCATCGTGTTGGCGCAGAGCATCACCGAGTCGATGACGGCGTCAAAAAAGCCGTCGGGGTAGGGCAGGCAGGCCGCGTCGCAAACAGCCAGCTCGGCGGTCAGTGCCTCACTTTTCATTCTTTTTGCAGCTTTTTCAACCGCCGCCCTCGAGCCGTCGAAGCCGTAAACGTTAAAGCCCTCGCGCGCCAAAAACCAGGCGACGGCACCCGCGCCGCATCCGGCGTCCAGAATCCGGATGTTCCTGCGGTCCCCGGCATAATAATTCCGCGCAACAAAGCGTATGACCTCCTCGGAGGGATATTTACCCCATTCCTGTCCCCGGTGGACGCGCTCCCAGATTGGATCAAAGCTTTCCATAGACCATCAATTCCCCTTCATAGAATATGCAGTCAAACAATTCAGGAATAGGCACCGTCTTTGCGGCCTGTTTTTCACCTCGTTGCGTTGCCGTCCTTGGCGGGCGCCAGCTCACCGGCGTCCTCTGCCTTGCGAGGTAAAAAGTATTTTCGCTAATCCTGTACCCATTCCCAAATTGTTCGGCTATACCCAACGCGATGATGCAAGGTGAGCGGCCAAGCGTCTTCCACCGGCATAAAAGTTAAGCCGCGCCGCCTGTCCCTGTGCCCCTCATGCCACCGCTTCCGGTAAATTCAACGCCAGCACGCGCTCCCGCTCCGCTAAAAGCAGGCCGTCATCGGGGCTTTGAGCCTGCCCCTGCGCCAGCCTGCGCAATATTTCCGCCTTGAGCAGCGCAAAGCACCACGCCCACACCAACGGCGGCGCTTCATCTCCCCCAAACGGCGCATCTGTGCCCTCCTCCTGCCGCCGGAGCCAACGGGCCGTCAACATATAAGCCACCGCGGGGCTGTCGGGCGCCTTTGCGGCGGCCTTTTCAAACCAGGCATACGCCTGCTTTAGCTGGCCGCCGCCCAAACAAACCAGCCCGTGAACATGGTCTGAAAAAGCCGTCCGCTCCTGAAACAGGCCGCTTTCCGCGGGCCACGGCAGGTTTTTCAAAAGCGCCGCCAACATGTCGGGGTCGCTTTGCCAAAACGCGCTTAGCTTTTCCTGCGCCAGCGCATTGGGCCCCCACTGCAATGCGCGCAGGTACGCCGCCGCCGCTTCGGGCGCCTTATGCAGGCTTTCAAATGCCGCACCAATCTGCGCGTGCATGTCGCCGCGGGCCAAGGCTTTTGGGTCGTTTGCAATCTCCACGCGTACCAAAACGGCGTCGCGGAACTGTGCGAGCGATTCGGCGGGTGCTTCGGGCCGCGCCTGCTGCCCGTTTGCCCCGTGCGCCAACCGGCTGATCGCCGCCAGTTGGCTTCTGCCGCACGCCGACCACAGCGCAAGCACCATCTCCTGCGTGGGCGCGCCCCCTACGGGCAGTAATCGTTCGGCTGTCATCAGGTGCCCGTCGTGCAAAAGCCGCCCGAATATCCGCTGTTTGAGCATAGCCTGCGCCGCATCCTGTGCCGCCGCCAAAATGTGTCGGATCGCTTCAAAGTCATCACACCGCGCCCACAGCACCATCGCGAACGCGGTCAGGTTCTCCGCCCGCGCGCCCTTAAGCAGCAGCGGCAGCAGCGTTTTGGCTTTACCGGTTTGCCCGTTCATTAAAAGCAGGTCGTGCGTGCCGGCAATCTCCTCCCGCATCGCCGCCGTTAAATTGATTTCGGGGCAGGCGTTGCCCTCAAAAAGTGTTTGCATCAGGCGGCAGGCTGCCTTCACCGGCGGGGCGGCGTTCTGCGCCTGCTCCAGTTCTTCTATCAGCGCCTGTGCCCCGGACAGGTCTTCGCACAGCCAGCGGCATTTGATCAGCCCCAGCAGCGGGCGGCCCGACGCTGTGTGTTCCGCTTTTGCACCGGTCGGCGCGGGGGGCGTGTTCCCCAGTTTCAGGTGGGCGGCAAATTCGATGGTCAGCTTCCGGTCAGGCAATTCCGCCTGCGCGACGCGCTCTGTCAGCGCCAGCGCCTGTTCGGGCCGCCCCAACGCCAGAAACGCCTGCGCCGCTTCCAGCAGCTGCGCGGGGATGTTTTGTTTGAGCGTCAGCCCCAGCATGCCCGACAGTGCCTGCGCCTCATCCGCCTCCAAGGCCAGCGCGCACAGGTCGCCAAAAAGCGCCGGGTTGCGGCTGCTCAGATAATAAGCCTGCTGAAAACAGGCCAGCGCCTGCCGCACATTTGCCAGCCGGGCCATCATCGCGCCGAGCGACGCCCAGATCACATCGGTGCTTATCTCAGAATCGACAATACACGCCGGTTGCCGCAGGGCATTGAGGCAGCGCTTCAAATCGCGGATGGCCGCGCTATAAGTCCCTAGCTGCCAGTGGGCCTCCCCGCGCAGAACCAGAAAATCGGTGTGGTGCGGAAAAGCTTCCACCGCTTTCTCCAGCACCGCCAAAGCCGCCGGATAGCGCTTTTGGTGCAGCAGGCACCAGCTCCGGCACTGGTGGGCGTGCGCGGCAAACAGATAATCTGGGTGAAGGCCGTCGCAGGCGCGTTCAAAAAACGGCAGGCTTTCTGCGTATGCCCCCGCGTTAAAAAGGCAAAGCCCCTGCATATAGTGAATATAATGCGCCTGTGGATGCGCGGCGGCGTCCTGTTCCAGCAGGCGAAGCCGCATAGGCGCGTCCCAGGGCGTGTTTTCACACCGCCGGATTTTGACGGGCGCATGCGCAACAGCCCCCATCTGTTCATCCGGCAGCTGCTCAAAGGCGCGATACTGGAAACGGTAGTCCGCTCTGTTGCGGATTAACCGCAGCCTGCCGTTGGGGGAATCCATTTTAAAGCCCGCCACACCGGCGTATTCCAGCAGATAACCCTCGGCGTTCGGGTTTTTCAGCAGCTGAGGCAGCTTTTGCAAATCCACGGCGGAGATGCGCTCATAGGCTTGCAGGAATAAAACCCACCGCCCGGCCGCCTGCGCCATACAAAAATTCCGCACCTCGCTAAAGCTTTCCGTCCACTTGAATGGGTCCACCTGCGCACCCGCGCGGCGCGCCAGCGCAACGGTTTGGTCCTTTGACCCGATGTCCGCCACAATTATTTCGTCAGCGCAGCTTTTTAAGGTGGCCAAACAGTCGGCGATATGCTTTTCGTCGTTATAAGTCACCAGACAGACGCTTAAATCCTTTTTGCCGGTCATTCCCGCGCCTCCCCGTGCGGCGGCTTGCGCCATTTTTCGCAGATCTCCGCCGCCTGCTCATATTCCCCAAGCAGATAGCAGCAATCGCCCAGCATTTCGCGCAGCGCGGAATCCGCGGCGTTCAGGCCGAGCCCCGCGCGGCACAGCTCGGCCGCCTTCCGGTAGTTCTGCCGGTGATAGGCGGCGACGGCGTAATGGTGCAAAACCTCGCCGTCGGCCGAATCAAGCGCGTACGCCCTGCCCAGGTAGCGTTCGGCATTCTCCCAATCCCCAACATGGCAGAGGATAACGCCGACGTCAAAATAGCGCTTGGCGCAGTCCGGCTCTCTTAAAAGCAAATTCAGTTTCCGGTTTAAATCATCTCTCCCGAACATGCATACCGTCCCCTTCCCGCTCTGTTGTCAGCGCCGCCAGTTGTTCGTTTAAGGAATCCGCCGCATTTTCAAGGTGGATTGCCAGACTTTGTGTGACAATATTCAGGTAATAAAACAGGTCGTATTGCAGCTTTAAAATCTCGGTCACCTTCGCGACCCGGTCAATTTTTCCGACGCGGTTCATCAGGTAATAGTAAACAAAGAACATCTGCTGGATAAAGTGGCGGCACAGGTCGTTGCGTAAAAATGTATCAAGAACCTTCAAATGGCGCTGATACGTCTCGTTGATCTGCGCTTCATACGCCTCTCTGTCGTTCCGCTGCGAAAGCTGCACCATGGCCTGACAGTCCAGCTTGCCGCGGATGGCCGCCTGTGCAAAGCGCCTGAACAGCGCGGCGTGTTCTCCGGCGTCCTCGGCCAAATCCGCCAGCAGCGGCGCACGTTCCGAGAGATCAACCCGCTGCCGGTGTTCCTCTATCAGCACATGAACCCGGCAGGGCAGCGGCCCGGTGCAGTATTGCGCGATGATCTCCTCCAGCGGGACGCACCGGGTTCCGGCTATTTTGGCGCCGCCCTCGGTTGCGTTGAGGAACAGCGTTTTTGGGTGCGCCGCAATTTTAAGCTCCAGCCCCAGCTTAAAGCTGCGCCAAAGCGGGTTGGTGGCAACCGGCCTGCCGTCGTTGCCCTCCACATAAACCACCGGCAGCGATTCTATCAGCGCGCGTGCTTCCTCGCCCGTTTTTTCATAGTACGAGGCATCGCGGCTGTGGGTTTTTCCGCTGGCGCCATAGGCGTAATCCTGCCCGACAAAAACAATGGGGTCGGCCCCCAGATAGGCGGCCAGCTCCAGCGCAAGGTGCGACACATTCGACCCCGCATCAAGCGCGCTGCCGTCGCCGAGATGGCCGTTCACCCATCGGTTAATGGCCTCCCCGGTGCGAAACACCGGCACTTTGGCGCCCTCAAAAGCCGGGAACACCTGTTTATCCACCAGCGCCAGGCAGACCAGCGCCATATCCGCCGGCAGGCTGCGGTTCTTAAAATGGTAGGTGTAGGTTTCCTTTGAGCGTTCGATAATCGTCAGAATATCGGGCCGAATGCCTTTTTTGACCAGCGGCACGATGGCCGATTCCACCGAGATTATCAGGCCCCGGCCCGCAATCTCCGAAAGCCGGCCGATGTTTTTATCCAGCGACGGCCCGTTGGCCACGATGAAGGCGGGCGTGCCTTTGTATTGACCCTTCAGGCAGGAGAGATAGGGGCTGCGGGCAACCGTACCGGCATTTTCGATCAGGTTGCACAGCCCCACCAGATTGTCCTGATGGTCGTTCCCGATATAAAAGGTCAGCAGCGACAAGCGCGTGAGAAAAAACCGGTAAGCCGCCAGATACTGCGCTTTAAAATGGCGCTGGGCGGCGGGTGTAAAGCAAAAGGCCGGGCAGGTGCAGCTAAAAAAATTCAGGCTGCTCAACAGCTCGGAAAAAGCCTGTGCAAAGTGGTGGTCTTCACCCACAAAAAACAGCAGCTTTCCCGACCGGATAAGCGGTTCGAAATCAAAATAGTGCAGCATGGCGCCAAACAGAAAAAGATCCCGCTCAAACACGACGACCAGCGTGTGGGGCATCTTATGTTCAAAAATTTCAAACAGCGGGTAACCAAAGCCTGACCCGAAGAGGATAATGGCCCCCGAAGCCCGTTTCAGCGGGGCCTCGCACCAGATTTTTGCCTCCTTGAGCGGCTGCTGGCTGACAACCTGAAACAGCCTGCTCCCCTGCCGGTACCGGCAAACCGGATAGCCCGCGCCGTTATCGGTGACCTCCACCCTTTCCCAAAGCGCGTCCTCGTCTATCTGCCCGATAAGCGCCCGCTGCCAGGGGGCCAGCAAGCGGCAGTTTTTTTCAAACATCGCTCGTTCCCCGCCCTGCTCTGCAATCTTCATCACGCATCCTCCCCTGCCGCCCACGACTGGAGCAACGGTATCATGGAAAATTCCAGCAGGTCGGTCAGGCTCGTCACATCCCCGCTTTGAACACACGCCAGCAGGCTGCGGCAGGCGGGCAGCACGCCGCCCGGAACCAGCGCCGCCTCCCCCGTGCATCCAATGAGATCCAAAATGCATTCAAAGTCTTCCAAGCCGCCCAGCAACGCCGCCAGCCCCGAAAGGTCCTCGCCCCGCCTGAAAAAGAAAACGCTCGCCTGCCAGGCACGAAGCAGCCGGTTTTGCGGTTTTTGCAAGCACGCGGCAGCCTTCATGCCTGCTTCTCCCCGTCAAACAGCTTCGGCCAGCCGGACTGCTGATAGGTCGTCAGGTTGTTTAAAATGCTCTGCTTGGTTTTGCGCATTTCCAAATCGAAGCGCTCCTGCCTTTGCTGCATCTCTTCCTTTTCCGATTCGCTGAAAAAAAGCGGCCGCAGGTTTGTTACTTCGGCCTTAATCCGTTCCAGAATTGTTTTCAGCGCAAAGAGCTGCGACGCCGCTTCAAAAGCCGCCGCAACCTGCGCGCGCTCCGCGTCGGAATACCATTCACAGCCGTTTTGCGCCCTGTCTTCAGCCCCCATGTTCATCGCCCCTTTCCTTGTTCACCCGGAAAACACCGTTTCATAGTCCCGCTGCGCCTGCGTAAAATCGGCTATTCTGCCGATATCGGTCCAGTATTCCCGAATGGGGAATGCGCACACCCGCTCGCTGTTTTGAAGCATCCCCTCCAACAGCGCATTCATATCCAGATAGCTTTTTCCCTTGAGCTTTTTGATCACCCCGGGGTTCAGGACATAGATGCCGGCATTGATAAAGTTTGTAAAAACCGGTTTTTCCTCAAAGCCGGTCAGCATATCCCGGTCGACCCGGACCACGCCGTAATCCACCTTGAAGTCATAGGCCGCAACCGCGAGGGTAGCCGCGGCGCCACGTTTTTCGTGGAAGTTCAGCAGCTGGTCAAAACGCAGCTTTGTCAGAATATCGCCGTTGATGATGATAACCGGCTCGTCGGTTTCGCGGCAAAACAGCCCTAACGACCCGGCCGTGCCCATGGGGTGCGCCTCGCGGATGTAATCGAGTGTGACGCCCCACCTGCCGCCGTCGCCAAAATAATCGATAATCTGCTGCGCCCGGTAATTAACCGAGAAACAAAAACGGCCGAAGCCCTGCCGGACAAATTCCGTCAGCATGGTCTCCAGAATCGGTTTGCCGCCAATTTCCAACAGGGGCTTGGGGCAGCTTTCGGTCAGCGGCCTCAGCCTTGTGCCCAGCCCCCCTGCCATCACCACCACCCAGTTCCCCCGCCCGGGCGTCTGGATCAGATCGTCCAGCTTCTCGATGCCGGTCAGGCGGCCCCACGCATCCACCACCGGCAGATGTCGCAGCCTGTTGGCCCGCATAATGTTTAAAACGCCGGTTTTATCCGCCATTTCCGGAATGGTGACGGGATGCGGGTTCATGATCTGCTCAACCGGCTGGCTGAGCGGCAGGCCCCTTATCAGCCCGCGGCGGATATCGCCGTCCGTCACGGTTCCCAAAAGCTTTCGGTCGGCATCCACCACCAGCGCAATCTGCTGCGAGCCGGCGTCTATAATCTCAATCGCCCTTAAAATCTGCACATCGGGCGTTATCAAAATAGGCTCCAAAGTGTTCATAAGCATGTTTCCATTCGTTTTACGCCTGTAAAACGGATATCTCACGAAGGAGCATCCGTATAAAGCCGCGTCGGTTTTTTAGTTAAACAATTTTGAAAAATGGCCCGGCATTGCGAAGCTGTTTTGTGCTGCAAGGCGGACGGCGAAGGCCGGCCGGCGCCTTTAGAGGAGAAACAATGTGGAAAACAGGACGCAACGATGGGATATTTTTAGGGCGTTTCTTAAAAGGCCAAAACGATGGAAAATTCGCTGAAAAAGTATAGCGCAAGGCAAAAGCGCAGGAATACCGGCTGTATTCCGAGCATTTTTAACGCTGCGATTGGCTCTTGCAGTAGAATCCACCAAAGTTGGGGACTTTTAAGAATGCCCTTCGTTCATTCAACTATATACCAGTATATTCACCGCGGCAGCGGGTGTTGCTCTGACGTGGCGGCAGCCCCGGAACAGGAATTGCGCGCTACAAAAAGAGCCGCCCGCCTTTATGAATGCCATTGCTGATAAAAGGGGCATCCACCCGCTTCAATGGCCCGGCCTTTTGCGGTCACATTGCTTTTGTATACGTGTAAATCTCTTTAAAGTATTCCGTTTTAAAATGCTGCGCCAGAATTTCCATCAATTCAAGGTCTTCTTCGCTGTCGATATCCAAAACCGCCGTATCGCGAACAACAACGACGTCAAACGCGCCGTCAAGCGGCGAATTCTCCAGCGTGCTGATGAGGCTGCTCCTTTTGTAGCAATAGATGGCGGCGTTCATGTCAAAAACCGCAGGGGCCTGCTGTCTGGCGGTGAAGCCGCCGTCCAGAACCTTCTGCATCCGTCCGTTGCGGTGCTCCACCATGTTAAAATAGGGATTTCTTCTGGCGGGCGCCACCGAAAAAACCACGTCCAGCTCAGGCTCGCTTTTTAAGCGTTCCAGCGCCTTTTCAATGTCCTCAATCCGCCGCAGCGGGGATGTAATGTCCAGGTCAATGACATAATCATACAGTTCGCCCCGCTTTTTCTGCATCTCCAAAAGTGCATGCCGAATAGCCGGCAGCTTGGGAACCGCTTCACCCTCCAGCTCCTCCGGGCGCTGGATACAGGTCACGTCAAACCGCCGCACCAGCGCCAGAATGACGTCGCTGTCGCTGCTGACGCAAAGATCCACGCTGTCGGCCCTGTGCGCCTCCTTAAAGAGATTCGCCGCGGCAACGGTGTAGTACAGCAGCGGCTTGCCTAAAAAGCTTCGGATATTTTTGTTCTTGATCCAGGTTGAGCCGCCGCGCCCGCAGATGGTGATCAGAATATTCATGTCGCACCCCTTCCTAATGCAATATCAAGCACCGCACAGCAATGCCGGATGTTATTAAATGCCCTGCCCGATTCAATACAGCCCAGCACAAACCGCAGCTCGCGCAGATAGCTGTCGTTTTCCCCTTCCTGAAACCGGATCGGCGGGCGTCCGTCCGAAAAAGCGACGGTGTTTCGAATCAGATCGCCGGTGACGGTCGCCTGTTCGGTGAACAGCTCAATTTCGCGCCTTACCGCCCTGCCGAAGTAGTCCAGATGCAGTTCCACCAGCATGCCGTCATACTCGGCGATGTAAACAGCGGCATCGCAGCTGTCAATTTCAAGGGCAGAATACTTGCCGCAGAGCCGATGAACCTTTTTGGGGAACCCGAACAACGCAACAATGTAATCCCACTCGTGAATCAGGTCGATATCCACGCCGCCGCCCAGCGCTTTTTGGGCGCTGTAGCTCTGGCGGTAGTCGGTGCCCGGCCGCCAGTCCGGCAGGTAGGATGAACAGATGACCCGCACACAGTAAACCCTTCGCCCGACGACGAGCGTTTTTAACGCCCCGATAACCGGCGCGTAGCGCAGCGGCCCCGCCACATAATAAACGCCGCCGGGCCGCATCTTGATCGCCTCAAGGCTGTAAGCGCCGCCGTCAAAAACCGGCTTTTCAATAAAGAGGTTCTTCGCACGCGGCGCGAGCAGCTTCAACGCTTCAAAATGCAGGCCGGTGGGGTTTGTGATAAACGCGAGGTCATAATCCCAATCCAGCTCACGCACGTCGGTCGCCGCCCGGGCCAGCCGTTTTTTCGTGTCTTGATCCAAGGGGTTGGCTGTTGCCCGCAGCGCGTGCACCACCGGCGTGGTGCCCATTTCCGCCGCCAGCTGTGTCAGGTTTTGAAGATGCCGCTTTCCGATTGAGCCTAAGCCGCAAAAGCAAACTTTCAAGATTTTATGCCCTCAATTCTGTCGATCAGCCGCAGGATGGCCAAATCGTCTTCAAAGGTGTGGCGCAGGGGGGCCTGCCCGCCGCCCAGCAGCGTTAAAAAAGCGCCAAGCTCCTCCTCATAGGCGTTTTCGATGTTGTTCCCGGTGTAGCCCGCGCTGCGCTCAACCGCGCCGTAGGTCACAAGCGGTTTCATCACCTGTGCCGCTATGTCGTAAAGGCACAGGCTTTCGGGCGTGCCTTCCCAGGTCAGATGCAGCGCATCAGAATAAACCAGCAGCGACTGCTGCGCCTTGCGCGCCAGCACATCCACGATAAAGACACCCCTGCTGCCGCCCGCGTGCTGCAACAGCACAAAATAGTGGTCGGGGCAGTCGATATCCAGCGCCGAAATTTTGCCCTTGACCGCCGTGAAGTGCACGATGGGGCCAAAGGCGCGGATGAGCCACGGCAGCTCAATCGCAAAAATCTCCCGGCAGCCGTTGGTGCGCTTATCCCAGACAAAAAATTCCCTGCCCCGGTCCCACGGGTGCCAGTCAGGCAGATATTGCCCCACGTGGTAGCGGTAGTTCACCGGCGCCCCCTGCCGCCCGACAATATCTGCAATCGCCTGAATCTCGAGGCGGTAAAGCGGTGTGGAAGACAAAAACAGCTGCACCTGCCGCTTTGCGGCCGCGGCGATCATCGCATCATACCGATCCTCAACCAGATTGATTTCGCTGAAAATATGCAGCCCCTGTGCGATACACCGGCTGATCATCGCCGCGTGGCTTCGCGGCGGCGTGCAGACCAGCGCGGCACCGGGGTGCGCCTGCGCGATAGCCGTTTCATAATCCGCAAAGGTTTGAATGCCGAACAGGCGCCCGGCATCCGCCCGCCGCTCTTCGCTTATGTCCGCGCCGCATATCAGCTCCGGTGCCACGCGCTTTAACAGCAGCCGGATTCTGCGCCTGCCCATCGACCCCAGTCCGATCACTAAAAACTTCATACCCGCCCCGCTTTCAGCGTTTTAAGCCTGTAGCCCCTTTGGGCTAGCGCGTTATCAGCTCATCCACCTCAAAATTGCGCTGTGCAACCGTGCCGAGCACCTCGTGCCAGCGCATCGGCGAAATGCCCGTTCCGGGCCGTTTGGTCGTGATGTTGTCGGGCGTCAGAATGTCGCCCTTTAAAATCCTTCGCGCGGCAACAATGCTCTTGCGCGCGGCAGCAATGTTCTCCTGTTCCGAGGCGGTGACCATCTTTTCGCCGGTGCCCATCGCCTGCTCAATATTGCGGATGCATCGGATCATTTCGGCCAAGGCGTCGGGCTCGGCGCTCGCCTTGTGGTCCGGCCCCGCCAGCGTGCTGCCCAGCGTAAAATGTTTTTCGATCACCTCGGCGCCGAGTGCCGCCGCCGCAATCGGCACCTCGATGCCCTGCGAGTGGTCCGAGAGCCCCACCGGGAACCCGAAATGCGCTTTCAGCGTCTGCATGGCCCGCAAATTTACGTCGCACATTGGCGTGGGGTACTGCGTGTTGCAGTGCAGCAGCGTGATGGCCTTTCGGAAATACTTTTGCAGAACGGCGACGGCATCCTCAATCTCCGCCAGCGTGCTCATGCCGGTCGAGAGCAAAATGGGGTTCGGAAAGGTTGCGATAACCTCCAGGAGCGGCAGGTTCGTGATCTCCCCCGACGGAATTTTGATGGCGTCCACGCCGAGGAAATATAAGAATTCCGCGCTTTCGATGTCAAACGGCGTCGATAAGAAGCCGATGCCCGCCTTTTGGCAGTGCGCCTTCAACAGCCGGAAGTCCTCGAACGAAAGCTCCAGCTTTCGGACCATACCGAGCATTGTTTCGCCGCTGCCGGTCGCTTTTTGCTGGTAGCGCGCCTTGGGTGCGTAGCGCGAGATGATGCGCTCGCTTTTCCAAGTCTGGAATTTGACGTAATCCGCGCCCGCCCTCGCCGCGGCATCCACCATCTGCAACGCCAGCTCCATGCTCCCGTTGTGGTTTACACCGGCCTCCGCAATAATTTTTATTTTTTTCATAACACCGCTCCTTACGTGATGCTGATCCGGATTAAATCGACGGACAAGCTTTGCGGGATATTTTTTTGTCAGCCGAGAAGAGGATGCCGGTGGGCTGACACCCATCAAAGACCATAACAATGAATGGCGAAAAATAGCCGTAAAGCTGAATTGTTTTTAATCCGAAGCAGTATGAAGCCTTTACGCACGGTATTGAATCAGATAGCTGTTATCGGGGTTAAAGCCGGGGTCGGCATCGGCGCGCAGCCGGACGAGCGCGTCAAAGCTTTCGCTGCTGAAAATGTTGCGGCCGATGTAAAAATTCAGCTGTCCTTTTTTGTTAAAGGATTTTTTGAACAGGAACAGGCTGTCGTCTGCCTCCACGCCGCCCCCCAGGTGGAATTTTTCATACCCGTTGTCCGCCCCCCAGCAGGCGGCGGTGTAAAGCAGCAGGCTGTTGGGCGAAAACTGCCGGGAAACCCCGTCCGAGCCGCTTAGATGATAGTGCATCCTTTTGTTGCCGTGGAGGATGATCGCCGCGCTGATGATTTCCCCCGCCGAAAAAGCGCAGAATAAGTTGTAGAAGCCCGCCATGCTCCTGAAAAAATCGTCGAAAAATTCGTTGCTGAAAAAATAATAAGCCGTGGCGCCGCGCCGCCGCATCGTCTCGGAATAGAGCCTGGCAAACGCCTTTTGGGCGCTTTCGCTGTTATCGATGCAAATTTGAACGCCGCTTTGCTGCGCCTTTTTTATTGCGCCGCGGCAGCGGGCTTCCAGATTGGCAAAAATGGCGGCACGGTCGGTGAGATCGACAAAAACGGTTCTTTTGGCGCAGCGCAGGTCGCCGTGCCCGGCAAAAAGCGCCGCATTCCCCAAAAGTGGATGAAAGCGAATAAACTGCGAGACGATGCCGTTTTGATTGCAGTAATCCTTTAGCAGCGCAAAAAAGTGCGCCATTTCGTGCGCGCTCGCCCGCTCGGCCAAAGGGCCGCCGTAGCCGTACGGCGTGGCGAGGTCATAGCAGCGCCCCTTTTCCAAAAGCCCTGAAAAGGCGCGGCTCTTTGCAATGTCGCTTTTAAAAACAGGGTAACACAGCCGCATGCGCGCGCCCCGGTAGTCCATCAGAAACGGAGTCCCATCGCCCGCGTGGCGAAAAGCCGACACATATTCCCACAAATAGTAGACGTCATAATCGGCAAAGGATTTGACAAGGCCGTCCCATCGCGCCTTTTCATCAAACGGAATCATTTGCAGCGCCGCCATGCCGCCTCCCCCTAACCAAATAATACAAATAGTAAAATGCGTCTCCTGTGCACAAAGGGTTATTGTACGACGGGCCATTCATAAAACCGTTTTTTAATAAGGGGCTTAAAATCGCCGCAGGATTTGAGAACCGCCACAATCTTTGCGATGCTGCCGCCGTTTCCATAAGGGTTTACGCTGTCGGTGCAGTCCAGGGAAAACGCCGCCTGAATCGCGTTGGCTATCCGCCCCTTTTGCGCGGGACAACTAATCACAGAGGGCGCAAACAGCCTGCCCCGCTGCCGGTCGCCGATATTGACGGTCGGCCTGTGAAAGGACGGCACCTCATAAATACCGCTGGAGGAATTGCCCACCACGGCGTCGACCTGTTCAATCACACTGTAATAACGCCGCTGCCCCAGCGACGGGAACATGGCTGCGTTCGCGTGGCGCGAAACAAAGTCCTTCGTCAGCCCGATGATCTCGCGCCCCCCGGGGTCGGCGTTGGGGTGGGTGAAAATCAACCCGACTTCGCCGCCAAGCCCCTCCAGCGCTGCCAGCAGCTCGCCGAACTGCGCCGCCGCGGGCTGGGTGTCCAGCGTGGCGGGGTGAAAGGTGATAAGCAAATTTTTTTGCAGGAATTTAAATCCAAGGTCCCGTTCCAGCCCGGCACGGCCCATGCGCGGCAGCGCGTTGAGGATATCGATGCCGATATGCCCCACGTTAAAAACATATGCGGGGTCTTCCCCCAACTGCAAGACCCTTTGCCGCGACGCGGCGTTGGTGACAAAATGCAGCTGCGCCATCTTGGTGATGCTGTGCCGGATTGCCTCGTCAAACGCGCCCTCGGTGACATCGCCCCCCGCGATGTGCGCGATGGGGATGCGGGCGATATACGCCGCCTGCGCCGCTGCAAAAATTTCGTAGCGGTCGCCCAACAGCAGGAGCAGGTCGGGCATAAGCCGCGCAAAGGTATCCGCGAACCCGATTACCCCCAGCCCAACGGATTTGGCGGTACCGACCCGGGTGTCGCTGGAAAGCTGCATCTCGACCTTCTCATCAATTAAAAAGCCGTCGGTTTCAATCTCCCGGAAGGTCAGCCCGAATTCCGGCGCCAAGTGCATGCCCGTCGCCACAACCTGAAGGCAAAAGGACGGTTCGCTTTTAAGCGCCGCCAGCAGACCGCCCAGCAAGCCGTATTCGGCGCGCGACCCGGTCACCACACATATTTTTGGCATTGTTCACCCCCGGCGCCCTGCTCGTATGACGTTTCGCCCAGAAAGGCGCTGCTTGGAATATTGATGATGCGCCGCTCCAGACTTTCCGATGTTGAAAGGTCCATGCGCGGGCAACCCTGAAAGATGACCAGTTGGTGCATCAGAACCCACACCGGGCGGGTCATCAGCCCCGCGTCGTTCGTCCGCGTGAGAATTTCATCCCGCAGGGCAGCATTCTCCTCGCTTAAAATGCAGGCGTTCAGCCAGTAGTTGCTGCGCGCGTAGGAGGGCTCCACAAAAAAGGTGACGCCGCGCATGTTTTCAAACGCCTGCCGGTATTTATCCGCCAATGCGCGCTTGTCGCGGATAAAGCGGTCCAGCTGTTCCAGCTGCGCGCAGCCCAGCGCCGCGTTGAGGTTGGGCATCCGGTAATTGTAGCCCACCTGATCGTGCACAAACGCCCAGCGGTGCTGCCGCCGCGCGGTCGTGCTGATATGCTTTGCGGCCTTGGCCAGTGCTTCGTCGTCGGTTAAAATGGCACCCCCGCCCCCGGTTGTGATAATCTTGTTGCCGTTAAAGCTCATGGCCGCGAGCTTTCCAAAACGGCCGGTGTGCCGGTCGCGATAATAAGAGCCCAGCGATTCCGCCGCATCCTCAACCAGCACCAGCCCGTACTGCCGGCAAACCGCCAACAGCGGTTGAAGATCGGCAGGGTGGCCAAAGGTGTGCATCACAACCAGCGCTTTTATCGGGCGCAGGGTCTGTTTGTTATGGCAAAGGCCGTCTTTTAAAACGGCAATTTCTTTTAAGTAACCGCCCAGCTTATCGGGGTCGACGCCAAGGCTTTCGCCCGAACAATCGACAAAATGCGGCATCGCCCCGCAGTAGCAGACGGCGTTGGCCGTGGCGACAAAGGTCAGCGCCGGTGTCAGCACCTCGTCGCCCGGCCCTATGCCCGCCAGCTTCAGGCAAAGGTGCATGGCGGCCGTCCCGCTCGCCACGGCGACGGCAAACCCCGCGCCCGTGTACGCAGCCAGCCCCTGTTCAAAGCGTTCGACATAACGCCCCACCGTGGATACATAGCCCGAATCCAGACAATCCTTGACATAGGCCCATTCATTTCCGATGAAGCGCGGCTCGTGAAGGACGACCGGGCGCGCCGTCTCTTTCAGCACATCTTTTAAAGCGGCGACAAACGCCGCGGGGGTTCCCTGAAATTCAGTTTTCATAGGTCATACCTGCCCGTCTTATACCGTTTGAGATTGTTTGGGTCGTTAAACCACGCGATGGTCTGAGCCAGCCCGCGCCGGAAGCCGGCCAGGCCGCCATAGTCGGGCCGCCACCCGAACAGCCGCCGCGCTTTCGCCGTATCCGCGCACAGCCGTTGCACCTCGCTTTTTTCGGGCCGCAGGCGCTGCGCGTCGGTTTCAATCTCGATTGTTGCGCCCATGAGCGCCGCGATAATTTCGGCCGTCTCGCCGACGGATACCTCAAATCCGCTGCCGATGTTGACCACCTCGCCCACGGTCCCGGGTGTTTCGGCCACCGCGATAAAGCCGCGCACCGTGTCCTTGATATAATTAAAATCCCGCGTCGGCGTCAGCGCCCCCAGCCTGATTTTTCGTGCGCCCTGCGCAATCTGGGTGATGATGGTCGGAATAACCGCCCGGTTCGACTGCCTTGGCCCATAGGTGTTAAACGGCCGGATAACCGTCACCGGCGTGCCAAAGGCGCGGTGAAAGGCCAGCGCCATCTGATCGGCGCCGATTTTGGAGGCGGCGTAGGGCGACTGCGCGTTCAGGGGGTGCGTTTCGGGTATGGGCACATACTGCGCCGTGCCGTAAACCTCGCTGGTGGAGGTTTGGACAATTTTTTCCGTCCCCAGCGTCCGGGCAGCCTGCAGGACGTTGAGCGTCCCTTTGATGTTTGTGTCAAAATAGGATTCGGGATAATAGTATGAATATGGTATCGCTATAAGCGCAGCGAGATGAAACACCACATCCACGCCCTTCATGGCGCTTAAAACTCCGTGCGGATCCCGGATATCCCCGGCGACCACCTCCAGCGCATCTTTTATTTCCGGCTCTGAATCATCCAGCCAGCCCCAGGTGTTCAAGGCGTTATAGCAGACAAAAGCGCGCACAGAATGTCCCTCTCTGACCAGTGTTTCGGTCAAATGCGAGCCGATAAACCCATCCGCGCCGGTCACCATCATCTTTTTTCCGCTCAATGCCATCTGAAATCCTCCTGCCTTTGTCTGGCATATATATATTATCCGGCTTTTAAGAATAGAAGCGCCCGCCGCACCCCGCACCGTTGCCCAGCCTGCTACATGATGTTTTAAACGCCTGAAGATTTCTCAAATCAGGGGTGATATGATGCAATCTGAAAATTTTCCCCTTGTGTTTTGCCACCTGACCGATCAAAGCGGAAACATCATCCGCCCCTGCCAGCCGGGCGCCATTGTTTTTACCGAAATGTCCTGCCCCAGGCACCGGGCCAGGATCACGGTTCGATCACCGGCTGGCGAAGCGGTGACCAAACAGCTCATCACCGTCGCCGTCAAGGGGTTTGTGGCGGTCTGTTCCGATGCGGGCATCCTGTCCATGCCCATTCCGTTTTGCATCATCAAATATCTGTTTCTCTGCGCCCCCGACAGCTGTGGCCTGCACTTCAGCCTGAAGCGCTTCAGCTGCTGCGCCATTCCGGTTTTTTCGGAGGAGAGCCGCCAGGCTGACCACATCAAGATCACGATACATATCGACGCCACGGTTCATGCAAAGGCCAAGACCCGCCTTCTGGTTCCAACCCTCGACGATTCCAACGCCGTTTGCGGCAAAATATGCATCAGCGCGGACAGAATTTTTGATTCGGTCCGGTTTTGCTGCAAGGCCCGCATGCTGCACACCAACCTGCTGCGCCGCGCCGAGGTCTACCAGTATAACGCCATCTCAAACGGGCAGCAGCGCGTTTACACCAACGCCGATGAATGCACCGCCTATGGGAATCGCGGCCTTCTTTCGCCGGACGACGTATCCTGCTATAATTTGTTTATCAACGGCATGTTGCAGCCCAAAGCCAACTATTTGTTATCAGCGGGCCGTCTGGCGCTTAAAACGGCCGATCTTCCGCTGCGGGGGCAGGCCGTTATGGTCACCTATGTCACTTTCATCAATCTGAATAACGAAATTCAGCCGGTGAAAAGCCTGCTTTACAGCGCCGTTGCGGATGGGTGCAAACGCGTTTTTACCAATGCGGACGCGCTAACCGAATACGACAGCGCCAAAATTCCCGATCCCCGGCAGGTCTCGTATTTTAACCTTTACGTCAACGGCGTGTTGCAACCAAAAACAAACTATACCGTTGAAAAGGGCCGTTTAACGCTCAACACGGCGGATATTCCGATGAGGGGGCAGCTGGTCACGCTGGAAGCCTTAATTATCAAAACGCCCTGCGGCGGGGTGTTTAAGGTTAAAACCTATCAGTATAACGCCTATTCCAGGGCCGAAAAAATTTTTACCGACCAGGACGGCATCCGCAAATACGGCGACGCGAAAATTATCAGCCCCAGGTACAGCACCTATCAAAACCTGTTTGTGAACAGCGTCATTCAGCCCCAAATCAGTTACTCGGTCGAAGAGGGCTGCCTGCGGCTCAACACAGCGGATGCCCCGATTAAATGCGCGCCGGTTTCGCTGCAATATATCAATGCGCATCCGGAGTTTCCGTCGAGAGACGGCCTCGTCTCGAATCTGTCGCTTTCAAAGTGGCGTGCACAGCACACCCTTGAGGATTGACCCTTCCCGGCAAAGCAGTGGGCGCGCCATCATTATGACGGCGCGCCCACGCGGATAAGCCGGTAAAAGGATTCCTTTTCGGCAAAATATCGAAAGTTGACGCTTGATGCGTCCCGGAACACACAAGCCGTTTTTTCGCAAATTAAACGCCGCCGAATATTTTAACAACTTTCTTACTTAAAACGCCAAAAGCGGAAAAAACTATTGGTTGTAATAATTTGCTGGCGTGAAAGGAGCTACTATGACCTTTGAAGAACTTTATAAAACCCTGACGCATGACAAAGCGCAAAACAAACCGCGAAGCTGGACGGGGCTGCGCTATGACAAGGCCCAGATGGACTGCCTTTTGCACCCGGATAACCACCCCCTGATATGGAAAGTGGGCGAATGCGCCTGCACCGAAAAAAGCTGCGTATCGGCCTGCCTTTTTGACGCAGTTGAAGTGAAAAACGGGGCCATTTCCTTTGACCCCGAAAAATGTACAGGCTGTAATGAATGCGTCGCCGCCTGTGAGGCACATAATCTTGAGCAAAGCCGCGATACCATCAAGGCGATTGAAACCTTAAAAGAACCCGGCACAAAGGTCTACGCGCTGATGGCCCCTGCTTTCGTGGGGCAGTTCGGGGCGGCGGCCACGCCTTCCAAAATAAGAACCGCCCTTCGGCAAATCGGCTTTGCGGGCATGGTGGAAGTGGCGACCTTCGCCGATATCCTGACGTTAAAAGAGGCGCTGGAATTTAAAAAAAACAGCGCGAACCGAAAATTCCAGCTGACAAGCTGCTGCTGCCCGGTTTGGATCTCGATGATCAAACGGAACTATGCCAACATCGTCGACCATCTGCCCCCCGCCGTCTCGCCGATGATTGCGGCGGGCCGAATCGTCAAGCAGCTCAACCCCGGCTGCAAAACCATCTTCATCGGCCCCTGCCTGGCCAAAAAAGCGGAATCGAAAGAGAAGGGGCTTACCGGCGATGTGGACTGCGTTTTGACCTTTCAGGAATTAAACGACCTTTTTGAAGCATTCCAGGTGGATTTTACAAAGCTGGCGGACATCGCCAAGGAGCATTCTTCGACAGCCGGCCGCCTTTATGCCCGAACCGGCGGCGTAAGCGAGGCCGTGGCGCTGGCCGCCAAACGCTTGCAGGTTACACAGGAGCTGCGTCCCGTCTTTGCAAACGGCGTCAAAGAATGCAAGGAGATGCTGACCGCCATTCTAGACGGCGACATACGGGGCAATTTTTACGAGGGCATGGGTTGTGTCGGCGGCTGCGTCGGCGGCCCCAAGCGCATTATCGACCCCGATTCCGGCAAGGAATCGGTCAACCGGTACGCACAGGAAGCCCTGTTCGATACCCCTTTGGACAACCCCTATGTAATCGAAATCATGAACCGGCTCAACTTTAAAACCGTCGACGATTTCCTGCAAAAAAGCACGATTTTAACCCGCGATTTTGACGCCTAGCGCACAAGGTTCCCTGTGTTTGGCGCCGCATCACACATGGGTGACCACCTGTTCCTTCAAAAGACTCTCAAAATGCAGCTTTGAGGGCTTTGCATCAGCCGCGGGATACCCCAAAACCATCAGCCCTTCCACCGTCAGGCCCGCCAGCTGCACAAAAGCCTCGCGCAGCGCCTTTTCGTCATAGAGCCCCACAAACGTTGTGCCAAGGCCAAGGTCCGCCGCCTGCAGCATCATGTGGTCCGCCGCAATCATAATGTCCTGTTCGCCGCAGTTTTTGCCGTCGGTTGCCCGAACCGAGGCCTTCGCCGCGTCAAAGGCCAGAATCATGATGACCGGCGCGCCAAAATGGCATTGGGTGCAGGCCCGCAGCCGCGCAAGGGCCCCGGCGCTCGTGGCGACAATAATGCGCTGGGACTGATAGTTTTTTGCGGTCGGCGCCAGCATGGCGGCATTGAGCACCTGCGCCAGCAGTTCAGGCGCTACCGGCCTGTCGTCAAATTTACGCACCGAATAGCGCTGACGCGCCAACTGGGCAAAGCTTTCCATCGCTGGTTCCTCTTTTCATTTTGAATAATCGCACTCTGCCAAAAGCGATATAACAAGGCGCTTGGGGCGGGAATTATTTTTCTGCCGGGAAACTGAAATGCGCAGCCTGTTAAAAAACCCATTTCAAAGAAAAAGTTGCACGAACTAAAGGCTTTGGTGGAACTTTTTCAAAACTCGCAGGGCTTGGTGGAGTCACAGCGGCATTTGTTTTACGCAAATTGCTAAGCCCCTGTTCCCTTATTGACCGCCTGTGCGCAGCCAGGTCCACGCTTTTTAAGCGTGGACCTGGCTGCGCCATTTTATACCCGACGTATACCGGCGGCGCCGACGCTTGATACCAGCCGGATAAGGTTGCGCATCGTCAGGCGCATATTATGTTCTGAAAGGAATCTGGATTCCGAAAAAGGCATCGGCCTGCGGTTGATGCTGAAAATGGCGGAAACGCCCGCCCCGTAGGCCGCCTCTGCGCCGTCGGCGATATCGCCGACCACCGCTACGACGGGGACGTTTTGCTTTTGGCAGCGCTTTGCAACGCCGATAACCACCTTGCCGCGCAGGCTTTGGCCGTCGATTCTGCCCTCGCCTGTCAGCACCAGGCTGGCCCCCTGCACCAGCGTGTCAAAGCCAACCGTATCCAGCACGGTGTCGATGCCCATTTGCAGCGACGCGCCCAAAAGCCCCACCATGCCGCCGCCCATGCCACCCGCAGCCCCCGCCCCGGGCAGGTTGAGAATATCGACGCCGGTATCGCGCTTTAAGATCTCGGCAAAGTGCCTAAGCCCCTCGTCCAGCAGACGGACCATCGGCTCATCCGCGCCCTTTTGCGGACCAAACACCGCGGCGGCGCCGCTTTGGCCGCACAGCGGGTTGTCGATGTCGCACATCGTCACCAGCGTGACGCCGTCAAGGCAGGCTGCCCGCCCGCTCAGGTCAATCCGCCTGATATCTTTTAGCGTCTCACCCACGGGCACAAAGCGCTCGCTCTTTTCATCAAAAAAGCGGACTCCCAAAGCGGCCGCACAGCCCGCGCCACCGTCGTGGGTGGCGCTGCCGCCAAGGCCGACGATAATCTTTTTTGCGCCGTCCTTTGCGGCGGCTTCAATCAGCTGCCCAACGCCGTAGGTCGTTGTTTTTTCGGCGTGAAGGTTCTCCCCAACAAGGGGCAGTCCGGCCGCTGCCGCCATCTCCACCACCGCCAGTGTGTCGCTGAGCTTTCCGTAAAAGCCCGTGATATCCTCGCCGTAGGGGCCTTTGACGGCGACCTGCTTTTTCTCGCCGCCCACGGCGGCCAAAAACGCCTCTACGCTGCCTTCGCCGCCGTCGGCAACCGGAACCGCGCAAATTTCGGCGTCGGGGAAAACCGCAGCGATCTCCTCCCGCATAATCCCGCATATCTGCGTTGAGGAAAGCGTGCCCTTAAAGGAATCCGGAACCAAAATAAATTTTTTCATAGTGTCACCCTTTACCACTTTGACTTCTGTTACAAATTGCGGCCTGAAATCCGCGCCGCAACCCGTTCTGACCGATCGCTTGAAACTATTCCCATTATACCGGCAGCCGGGCCGGGAATCAACCCCAACCGGGCGGCTGCCGCACCACCCCATTTCCTGCTTTTGGGTTGCGCCGGTTTATGGGAGGCTGTATAATGGCGGCAGAACAGTTGCTTCAGGCGCGGTTCATCGGCCATAAATTCGCAGCTGAAAAATCCGCGGGCGGCGGCGCAAACCGCCTCCCGCGAACAGGAAGAGGGAGAAGAAATGCACAGAAGCAGGGATATTTTAGGAGGCCCCGAGTGGGCCAATGTCAGGGCGCTTTACAAATCCGCCGGTTTTAGTGGGGAGGAACTGAAAAAGCCGATTGTCGCGGTGGTCAATTCCTATAATTCCATCTGCCCCGGGCATGTGAATTTAGGCCAGCTGACCCAGCGCGTTAAGGAAGGCGTCTACGCCGCGGGCGGCACCCCGGTCGAATTTGGCACCATCGGCGCGTGTGACGGCATGGCCATGGGCCACAAAGGCATGAAATATATTTTACCCACGCGGGAGATGATCGCCAACGATATTGAAGCGATGGTGGAGGCCCACCGTCTCGACGCACTGGTCATTCTGGGCTCCTGCGACAAAATTGTTCCGGGCATGCTGTTGGGCGCGCTGCGGGTTAACCTGCCAACGGTGTTTTTAAACGGCGGTCCCACGCTGCCCGGCCGCATGAAGGCGGATAACCCCTACGGCGGCGAATATATCGACCACTCGATTATCCAGCAGTCGGAGGGCGCGCTGAAGACCGGTGTGATAAACCAGGCGAAGTTTGACTGGATTGAGGACAACGCAGTGCCGACCATTGGCTCCTGCGCCATGCTGGGGACGGCGAACACCATGGGTTGTCTGGCCGAGGCCATGGGCATGTCGCTGCCCGGCAGCGCCGCCATTCCCGCGGTTTACAGCCGCCGGCTCAGCACGGCGTATGAAAGCGGCCTGGCCGTCATGGCGCTGCTGCGCCGCGGCATCCGCGCGCGCGACGTCATGACAAAAGCCGCCCTCTGCAACGCCATCAAGGTTAATTCCGCCATCGGTGGCTCCACCAACATGGTGCTGCATATGCTGGCGCTGGCCTATGAGGCGGGCATCGGCCTCGATATCTTTGAGTTGGGCGAAACCGGCGGGGATATCCCGCACCTTGTGCCGATGATTCCGGCCGGGCAATATACGCTGCTCGATTTCTACGAGGCGGGCGGCATCCCCGCCATCATGCAATCGCTGGGGCAACGGCTGGACACGGGCTGCCTGACCTGCACGTCAAAAACCGTCGCCGAAAACCTCTCCGCCTTTAAAAATTATAACCCAGACGTCATCCGCCCCTTTGAAAAGCCGGTACATAGCCGCGGCGGCATCGCGATTTTAAAGGGCAATCTCGCGCCGGACGGCGCGGTGACCAAGCCCTCGGCCATCCCCGACGACGCGCTGGTGTTCACCGGCCCGGCCAAAATTTTTGAAAACGAACAGGACGCGCTAAACGGCATCCGAAGCCATCAGGTGCAGGCCGGCCAGGTGGTGGTCATCCGCAACGAAGGCCCCAGGGGCGGCCCCGGCATGCCGGAGATGTACAAGGCCATGAAGCTGCTCGTGGGCATGAAGCTGGGCAGCAGGGTCTGCGTGATCACCGACGGGCGTTTTTCGGGCTCCAACAACGGCTGCTTTGTCGGGCACATTTGCCCCGAGGCTTATGACGACGGCCCCATCGCCTATCTGCGCGACGGGGATATCATCCATGTGGACGTCAACAGCGGCATTATCGAAGCGCCGGACGTGGATTTTGACACGCGGCGCAGCGCGGGCGCACGGCCGACCGCCGCGCGGGTTTCGGGCTATCTCTACCACTACCGGCACAGCGTGCTGCCCGCCTCCCGGGGCGCGGTCATCCCCATGCGCGAATAACGCTTTCCCCGCCCGTGCGGCATAGACCAGAAAGTGGGTGGCGATAAAAATCCTGAAGCGGTTTTACACCCACGCTGGGGTTATGCCGGTTTTCTGGCGGTATTCCTGGGATCTTGCCGGTGCGGCTGTTCGCCGCTCGTGGTTTTATTCACCTGCACCGGCTCTGCCCCAAAAACGGCGGCACGGCCTACTAAAAATTGCTAAAACATGATAAAATGCGTTTAATAAGCAGCGGATAACCTGAATGGTTGGAGGAGGACATATGAAAAACAAGTTTGAAAGCGGCACCTTTGTGCCGGACCGGATGCTGTCGTGCAAGACATTATACAAGGCCAACGGCCTGAGCGACGACGACTTTACAAGGCCGATTATCGGCATCGCCAATTCGTTTTCCGATATTGTGCCGGGGCATAAAAATCTCCGGCAGCTTTCGGAACAGGTGAAATACGGCGTCTACCGCGCGGGCGGAACACCGGTGGAATTCGGCTGCATCGCCGTGTGCGACGGCGTCTGCACCACGCATGAAGGGTCGCGCTACTCGCTGCCCTCCCGCGAGGTGGTAACCGACGGCATTGAGATCATGGCTCGCGCCCACAAGCTAGACGGCCTTGTGCTGGTGGGCTCCTGCGATAAAACCGTCCCCGCCATGCTCATGGCGGCGGCGCGGCTGGATATCCCGTGCATCTTCATCGCGGGCGGCTGCATGCTGGGCGGCCCCGCCTTCGGCGAGAAGAAAAAGTCCGACAGCACCTGCGTGGCTGAAGCCTACGGCATGTACCAAGCCGACAAAATTGCCTACGGCGACGTGCTCAACATCTCGGAGCTGTCCTGCCCCACCATCGGCTCCTGCCAGCATATGGCGACGGCCAATTCCATGTGCTGCTTTGCCGAAGCGCTCGGCCTGTCGCTGCCTGGCTCCGCCATGATTCCCGCCGTTTATAACGAGCGCACCCGCGCCGCCTTCCGCTCCGGCGAGGTCGCGGTGGAAATGGTGCGCAACGGCCTGACGGCGCGGGATATCATCACAAAGGAATCGATTGAAAACGCCGTCAAGGTGCTGATGGCCACCGGCGGCTCAACCAACTGTGTGCTGCACGCCTGCGCCGTCGCGCATGAGGTCGGCATCGACACGGCCGAGGTCATGGCGCAGTTTGAGGAATACGGCCAGACCGTCCCGCTCATTGCGCGCATCAACCCCGCCTCCCACAATTACGACGCACAAGATTTTTACGAGGCAGGCGGCGTCCCCGAGGTGATGAAGGCGATGAAAAGCATTCTGAATCTCAATTGCATCACCGTCACCGGCCAAACCGTCGGCGAAATTCTGGAAGGCTATAAAAACCCCTACCCGGCGAATCCGGAGGTGATCACCAGTTTGGAAAAGCCCTTCAGCAGGCTGGCGGGGCTGGCCATCATGCACGGCAGCCTCGCGCCCGATTCCGCCGTCGCCAAACCCGCCGCCATTGCAGAACAGGTCCGGAAGTTTGAGGGCACCGCCATCTGCTTTAACTCCGAGGATGAATGCACCGACGCCATCGGCGAGCAACGCGTCAAGCCGGGGCATGTCGTCGTCATCCGCTACGAAGGCCCCAAGGGCGGCCCCGGCATGCCGGAGATGTTCAAGCCCATGAAGCTGCTCTACGGGCAGGGGCTTAACCTTACCACGGCGCTGATCACCGACGGCCGGTTCTCCGGCACCAACAACGGCTGCTTCGTCGGGCACATCTCGCCGGAAGCCGCCGCGGGCGGCCCCATCGCGCTCATTGAGGACGGCGACCGAATCAAAATCGACGTCGTCAATAAGACCATCGACCTGCTGGTTCCCGAGCAAGAGCTGGCGAGACGCCGCGCGGCGTTTGTCTATACCGCGCCGATGCACGACGGCATTCTCGGCCGGTATGCTAAAACCGCGGAATCGGCCGACAAGGGCGGCATTCTGCGATAGCAATCGCACATGAAGCCTTATTCAAGCGCTACCCTGGGGGTTCAGGGTTAAGGATATCCGCCGCGCCCCGTGGTATTGCCGAACGGCACCGATGGTCGGCTTGTGCCCTATGCTGCGGCACAGGCCATGGCAACACGCATCGCCGGTGCCAAGCTGGTCGAAGGCCATACGTTGCCGCACTTCATGCAGGCACTTATGCAGCATCTGTGGCGATAGGCCGTGTTTTACGCACTGCAAAAAGCCGCCGTCCACAGCTGCGGACGGCGGCTTTGTGTTATACTGCTTCAGGTTAAATCGGCAGACAAGCTTCGCGAGATATTTTTTGTCAGCAAAGGAAGCGGATGCCGGTGGGCTAACGCCCACCCAAAGACGACGACGATGAACGGCGAAAAAACAGCCGTAAAGCTGTCGTCGTTTTTAATTTAGAGCAAGTATTAAGACCTAAATATTTAAACAAGCTTGGTCGTCCAGTCCTCGACGTTCCAGACGGCCGAGACGATATCCTGGTAAAATTCCGGCTCATGGCTGACCAGCAGCACGGTGCCCTTATAAGCGCGGATAGCTGCCTGGAGCGATTCCTTGGCGTCCACATCCAGATGGTTGGTCGGCTCATCGAGCACCAGCAGGTTCATGGGGCGCAGCATCAGCCTGCATAGCCGCACCTTGGCGTTTTCCCCGCCCGAAAGCACCCGCATCTGGGTGCTGATGTGGTCGGCGGTCAGCCCGCATTTGGCCAGCGCGCCGCGCACCTCGCCATTGGTCATGCCCGGGAACTCCTGCCAGATCTCATCCAACGCGATGCGGTCGCTGCGGCTTTCCTCCTGCTCAAAATAACCGGTTTCAACAAACTGGTCGTGCGCCACGGTGCCCGCAATGGGAGGAATGAGCCCCAGCAGCGTTTTGAGCAGCGTCGATTTGCCAAGGCCGTTGACGCCGCGGATGGCGATTTTCTGGTTGCGTTCCACCATCACGTCAACGGGACGGGTCAGCGGCTCGTCGTAGCCCAGCACCAGTCCCTTGGCCACAATGACCTCGCGCCCCGGTGTGCGCGCGGGGGTAAACGAAAAGGTCGGCTTAATTTTCTCCTTACCAAGCGCGATAATATCCATCTTATCCAGCTTTTTCTGGCGGCTTTTGGCCATATTGGCCGTCGCCACGCGCGCCTTGTTGCGGGCGACAAAATCCTCAAGCTGGGCAATTTCCTTCTGCTGCTTTTCATAGGCCTGTTCCAGCTGGCGCTTTTTAACCTCATAGAGCGTCATGAACTGCTCATAGTTGCCGGTGTAACGGGTGAGCGTCGCGTTTTCGACATGATAAATGACATTAACCACGTCGTTTAAAAACGGAATATCGTGCGAGACGAGGACAAACGCATTCTCATAATTTTGTAAAAAGCGCTTGAGCCACGCGATGTGGTTTTCGTCCAGAAAGTTGGTCGGCTCGTCCAGAATCAAAATCATCGGGTTTTCCAGCAGCAGCTTGGTCAGCAGAATTTTGGCGCGCTGCCCGCCCGAAAGCTCTGAAACGTCGCGGTCAAGACCGATTTCGCCCAGTCCCAACCCGTTTGCGTACTCCTCAATTTTGGTGTCCAGCGTATAAAAGCCGCTGTGGTCCAAAATCTCCTGAATTTCGCCGACTTCGGCCATCATGGCGTCCAGCGCTTCGGCCGGGCAATCCCCCATTTTGTCATAAAGCGCCAGCATCTCAGCTTCAAGCGTGTACATGTGCGCAAAGGCTCCGCGCAGAATGTCGCGAATGGTCCTGCCCTTTTCAAGGCTGCTAAATTGGTCGAGATAGCCGGTGGTGATGTGGTTGCACCACGAAATTTCGCCCTCGTCCGGCATACGCTTCCCGGTGATGATGTCAAGGAAGGTTGTTTTCCCCTCGCCGTTCGCACCCACCAGCCCAATGTGCTCGCCTTTAAGCAGCCGGAACGAGGCGTCGGTAAGAATCTGCCGTGCGCCAAAGCCGTGGCTGACGTGGCTGACGTTTAATATACTCATAAGCGCTCCTTTAAAACCATGCCGCCTGCCGCGGCGGCAGAGCAGGGCTTTTTTGAATTTTAACCGAATGCGGCTATTGTATCATGTTTTTTCGCCTTTTTCCACCCTGCGCGTCCAACGCCCGGCACGAATTTTTGACAAATGGCGAATTTTGTGATCTTTTATCGGCAAAGGCGCACAAACGGCCGAATTTATACTATAATAAAAATATCACGATTTATTAATAGGGCGCGCAAGTTTTGTTCGCCCCTCTCATAAGGAGAAACCATGCTGTTATCCGCCGAACATATCGCTAAAAATTACGCAACCAAACAGCTTTTGCAGGACGCCTCGCTTTATTTAAACGAGCGGGACCGCATCGGCATTGTGGGCATCAACGGCACCGGCAAAAGCACCCTGCTTAAAATTATCGCGGGGGCCGAGCAGCCGGATTCGGGCACCGTCTCGCAGAACCCCAACCTGAAAATCGCCTATTTGCCGCAGAATCCGGCCATGGAAGACGGTTTGACCGTGTTTGAGCAGGTGCTAAAATTCCTTTCCGCGCAGGCGGGCGACGTCGACGACTACGAAATCAAAGCGATGCTGGCGCGGCTGGGCGTGCCCGACGTTGACGCTAAAATCGGCGCGCTTTCCGGCGGGCAGCGCAAGCGCGTCGCGCTGGTTGCCACCCTGCTGTGCCCTGCCGAGGTTCTGATTCTGGACGAGCCGACCAACCACCTGGACAGCGACATGGTCATCTGGTTGGAACAGCGCCTGAGCCGCTTCACCGGCGGGCTGATCATGGTGACCCACGACCGCTATTTTCTCGAAAATGTCGCGACCCGCATCACCGAGCTCTGGCACGGCAAGCTGTACACCTATGAGGCGAACTATTCCAAATTTTTGGAGCTGAAGGCCCAGCGCGAAGAAATGGCGCAGGCCGGCGAGCGCAAGCGCCAGGCGATTCTGCGCCGAGAATACCAGTGGATTATGCGCGGCCCGCGGGCGCGCGGCACCAAAAGCCGCGACCGCATCGAGCGCTACGACGCCCTGAAGGGGCAGGCGGCCCCCGCCGCCGACGAAACGGTGCAGATGGCAACCATCGCCAGCCGTCTGGGCAAAAAGCTTATAACGCTGGAATCGGTCTCAAAAAGCTTTGAAGGTAAAATTGTTCTTGACAGCTTCTCCTATAGCATCCAGAAAAACGACCGCATCGGCATTGTGGGCAAAAACGGCGCGGGCAAATCGACGCTGTTAAACCTCATCGCGGGGCGGCTGGCGCCGGACAGCGGCACGGTGGAAACCGGCCAGACGGTGCGCATCGGCTATTTTACACAGGAAGGCCGCGACATGAACCCGAATCAGCGCGTGTTCGACTTTATCAGCGAAATTGCAAGCGAGGTTCAAACCAGCGAGGGTACCTTTTCGGCCTCGCAGATGCTCGAGCGCTTTCTATTCACATCCGACCTGCAATATGCCCCCATCGGCAAGCTTAGCGGCGGCGAGCGCCGACGGCTTTATCTCTTGAGCATCCTCATCGCGGCCCCGAATATCCTGCTGCTCGACGAGCCCACCAACGATCTGGACATCGAAACGCTGCGCATTCTGGAGGATTATCTTGAATCCTTCCCCGGTGCGGTTATCACCGTCTCGCACGACCGCTATTTTCTCGACAAAATGGCCGGGGCGATCTTCGACGTGACCGGCGACGGCAAAGTTGCCGTCTATACCGGCAACTACAGCGACTACGCCGAAAAAAGGCCACCCGCGCAGCCGGAGCCCAAAAAGGACGCGCCAAACAACCACAAGGCCCCGGCCACCCCGGGCAACCCCGCCCCGAAACCGCCCAAGCTGAAGTTCACGTTTAGGGAACAGCAGGAATTTAACACCATTGACGACGACATCGCCGCGCTGGAAGCACAGATTGCGTCCTGCACTTCGGATATCACGCAGTCAGCGAGCGATTATGTGCGCCTGCAGGAGCTGACGGCGCGGATGGAGACATTAAAAGCCGAGCTGGAGGCCAAAACCGAGCGTTGGGTTTACCTCAACGAACTGGCCGAGAAAATCGCCGCTCAATAATACTTTATGTATTATAACATTCAGCCCGCATGCAGGAAACGCTGTTTGGCAGCTTGCATCCTTGCAAGTTCTTCCACACCCTGATATAATTTATACCATTATGTCTCGTTAAAGGAATGATCGCCCATGCATGACCCGTCAGAATCCCCGTTGGTCAATCAGCCTAAAACCAACCGCGGCCAGGAGACGCTCAACCGCATTTGCAGCGCCGCGGAAGAGATTTTTTTTCAAAAGGGCTATTACCAGACCGGAATCAACGATATCACCAGTCTGGCCAACGTGAGCGCAGGCACCTTTTATATTTATTTTGAGAGCAAACAAAATCTTTATGAATATCTGCTGCGGCAATACAGCCACGAAATCAGGCTGCATATCAGCCGGGCAATTTCACGCTGCAACACCAGAAGAGAGGCTGAGCGCGAGGGCCTGCGCGCCTGGCTGAACTTTATCGCGGCGCATAAATATGTGTTTAACATCACGTGGGAGTCGCTGTTCATCGACAAACGGCTGTTTGACGAGTATTACTCCACCTTTGCCCGCTCGTACATCCGGCAGCTGAATAACGCCAGGCTGGCGGGTGAGGTAAAAGATATCGACCCCGAGGTGATGAGCTTTGTGCTGATGGGGATGGCAAATTTCATCGGCATGCACTGGATTATGTTCAAAGAGGAACGCGACATCGACTACCTGGTAAACGAAGCGATGAAAATGCTCGACGGCATGTTTAATTAACAATCTTATCTTAAAAATCCCGCCATTTTTCGGCGGGATTTTTTTATCTTTTACGGAGTGTGTTGAATAATGCCCGCTTCAAATAACGGTTCAAATGTATTCATTGCCCCCGCCGTGCTCCACTATTTTACCATCTATAACTTTGTCGATATTAAAACCCGTGTAGATGCTGCTTCATGCTGCCAATCCCAACCGGAATGATCTCTTCTCCCACTCTGACGGTACAGCCGGGCGCGATGTATTCAACCTCCCTCTTCTTTGTGTGCCACATGCTATTCGGGCTGTGAATCTTTTTCATCTAATATTAGTGCGACTCAGTCCTATTGTAAAGACAGTTTTTTGATTGGCCTCGTGCTCGTCGGCCAAAAATGCGCTTGCCAATTCACACCACCTTCTATTAGGCATTTGGCATTAGTCGTTTTTTACTACAAAATATGAATTGTTTGTTAATAATAACTGTTGACATCAACCATACTCCTTGCTAGAATTTAATAAACATGAAACACGATTCAGGTTTTATGTATCACAACAGCATGTGCCTTTTGCCGGCCGGTGCATGCCAATAAAGCGGGAGGCGTTAATATGAACATTTCTAAGCACAGGGATATCATTGTCGGTCTCATTGCGGTTTTATGGTTCGTTTGCATCATCACCGGCACGTCGGGTCATTACGTGTTGGGCATGTGCATGGGTGTGGTTCTTATGTTCCTGTACATGATTCTGGGCGTCGCTAAAAACGGCGTTGTCTCCAAAAAGTTTTTGCGCTATCCCCTTCTGGTCTGGGCGGCGTTGTGGCTGGTCAGCTTCATCACCTCGGGGTATTACGGCGCCATGTTTGGCAACGACATGCCCGCCTTCACCGTTTTTGGTTTTCACCCCTCTTTTGCCCCAACCGTCTTTTTGTACTGGATCGGCGGTATGCTGACGCTGAACCTCGGGCTTTATCTCTGCCAGGATGAATGGCTTTCGGAAAAGGACTGGGAAGATTTCCGCAACAGGATCAACAGCTTAAAGGGGGTAAAATAATATGCCACAAAGCACTGTAATGTTAATTGTCGCGTTTTCAGGGTTAATGATTGTCGTCTCATTCCTCATCGGCATCTGGGCCAAGAAAAAAGCCAACACGGCGCAGGCTTATTTTGGCGGCACAGCCATGTTTGGCCCCGTGGCGGTGGGGCTCTCCAGCATGGCGGGCATCGCCAGCGCCTTTGCGCTGGTCGGCGTGCCGGGCATCATTTACACCTCGGGCAACGCCATGACGTTCTGGATGCTTTCCGGCTCCGCCTTTGCGGTCAGCTATATCGTTCTGGGCAAAAAGGTGCGCGCCATGGCCGAGATCGCCCCCATTTCCAGCCTGGGCGATATCTGCGACGTCCGCTTTAACAATAACCGCATCATCAAGGCTTTTATGTCGCTGATCATCTGCCTGGGCTGCATCGGCTATCTGGCGGCGCAAATTTCGGCGGGCAGCAAGCTGATCGCCCATTTGCTCGGGTGGCAGCCCATTGTCGCGGGCTTTGTCATCTTCGGCCTGCTCACCGTTTACACCGCTCTTTCGGGCGAGGTCGGCGGCCTTTTGACACAGGCGTTCCAAGGCCTTATTATGGTAATAGCTGGAATTGTGATGATCATCGCCTTCTTTGTCATCACCGGCGGCTTTGGCAATGTGCTGGCTGCGGTGGCGTCCACGCCGGAAGTTGTGGGAACCAACGGCGTGACCAAGGTGCTGGGCAGCGGCATGCTCGACGCCTGGGGCACAATGCCCGGCGGCATCAGCCTGACGTGGATGCTCATCCCCATTCTCGGCTGTGTCGGCCAGCCGCAGGTGCTCACCCGCATGTACGCGGTTAAAAACCCGCGCGATTTGCCAAAAGCGGGCATTGTGACGGCCATCACCCACACCATCGTCGGTTTTCTGGCCGTTGTGGTGGCTTACGGCGTGCTTTATCTGGTTGCCATCGGCGAAATTCAACCGCTGGAATCGGGCGATCAAGCCATTTATGCCTTTTCGGACTACGTCGGCGTCTGGGCGCAGCTTTTGGTCTACGCGGCGGTTCTGGCGGCGGCCATGTCCTCGGCCAGCATGTTTTTAACCTCCTCCTCGACTCTGCTCTCCAAGGATTTGCCCTCCGCCATCGGCATCAGAATTGACCCGGCCAGGCAGATGACCGTTTCGCGCGTCTTTATGTTCATGCTGGGCGGTATCGCCATCGTCGTCTCCATCTACTCCACCGAGATGGTGGCGCTGCTGGGAACCTTTGGCTGGGGCACGCTGGTTTCGGGCACCTTCCCGGTGTTTGTTATGGGCCTCTTGTGGGACCGCTGCACCGAAAAAGGCGCCACGTGCGGCATCGTGGCCTCTTTCATTCTCAATATCGTACCGTTCTTCGGATTTAAATATCCAACCGCGCTGCCGGCTTACTTTGTCACCTCCGCCATCGCAATCGGCGTGACCATCGCCGTCTCGTTCGCAACCAAAAAGCAGCCACTCGCGAAGCCCCTGCAGGCGGTTCTGGATCTTTGATCCCACCCTTCTTATAAAGCGGTCCGAGCGCCGGGAAATATTCCGGCGCCCGGCAAACCGCAGCCGGGCCACCGGCCTGCCCCACAAAAAATAACGTGCTGATCGCCGCGACAGAAAGGAAGCATAAGCAACCATGAAAATTCTTGCCATTTGCGCCAGCCCGCGCGAAAACGGGAACACCGAACGTTATCTGAATATCGCCCTGCAACAGGCAGCCGAACTGGGCGCCGAAACCGAGCTCGTCTGGCTGGGGGATAAATCGCTGAAGGGCTGCCGGGGCTGTTACGGCTGCGTTTCGGCAAAGGTCTGTGTCGTCGAGGACGATTTTCAGGCGATTTTCCAAAAGATCTGTGCGGCGGATGCCATCCTGCTCGGCTCGCCGGTCTATCACGCCTCCATCACAAGCGAGCTCAAGGCGGTTTTAGACCGCGCCGGGTTTTCCGGCCGCTGGGCCGTCAACGATATGAAAGCCAAGGGCGACAGCTACGCCTGGAAGGGCAGCGCGCTCTCCGGCAAGGTTGTAGCGCCCGTGACGGTTGCGCGCCGCGCCGGGCAGAATTTTGCCTTTGCGCAGGTTCTGCTTTGGGCCACCTGCAACGATTGCATCGTCGTGGGCAACACCTACTGGAACGTGGGCGTCGCCGGAAAGGGCGGCGCAAAGGACGCGCTGGAGGACGCCGAGGGCATCGGCATCATGCAGGGACTGGCGCAGCGCGTGGTTCAAACCGTCGCGGCTCTGCAAAACGCGGCGGCCACTGTCTGATAGCTGCGGCGGCAATTCAAGTTAAAGGAGATTATGACGATGAGCAATGGTTGGATTGGAAATTACGCCTATTTCAGGGCGCGCCTGGACGCCACACGCATTGCGGTGACCGATCTGGACACAGGCATTGATTATACATACGGCGAACTGGAATCGCGCGCCAACCGTCTGGCGCACTGTTTGGCGGCGCGTTTTAACGTCGGCAAGGGCGACCGCGTGGCCATCATCTCGCGCAACCGCGTGGAAATGCTTGACGCCTATTATGCCACCGGCAAAATCGGGGCTATTCTGGTGCCCTATAACGCCCGGCTGTCGGCGCAGGAGCTGACGGCGCTGATTACGTCGGAAGGGCCCAAGGTGCTGTTCTATGAGGACGCTTTTGCCCAGACGGCCGCACATTTGCAGGCCAACACGGCGGTTGGGCATTTTGTGGTGCTGGGGCGGCAGGAATGCCAGGGGCACCCGGCCTACGACACGCTGCTTGGCGGCGCTGACGACAGCTTTGTCTGCTGCGACACGCTGGATATGGAAGACATCCATTTGATCATCCACACCGGCGGTACTACAGGGCTGCCCAAAGGCGGCATGATCTCGCACCGCAGCGAAATTTTTAACAGCTTTAACGAGATTTGCACCTGGGGGCTGCGCTTTGACGACAGCGCGGTCATCGTGTTGCCGCTGTTCCACACCGGCGGCTGGAACCTTTTGACGCTGCCGTTGCTACATGTGGGCGGCCGGCTCTATATCAGCAAAGGCTTTGACCCGAAGCAGACGCTGGAAGTTGTTGAGAAAGAGAAAACGACCTGCCTTTTCGGAGCGGCGACCATCTTCCGCATGATGGTTGAGCAGCCGGAGTTTGCCGCCAGCAACCTTTCCAGCCTGCGGTGGATTATGGCGGGCGCGGCGCCCACACCGGTGAACATCATGCAGGCCTTCTGGAACAAGGGCATCAAATTCATTCTTGGCTACGGCATGACCGAGGCCGGGCCAAATAACCTTTCCACCCCCGCGCAGTTTGTCCCGCAGCCGGTGGTCCAACAAAAATTCGCCTCGGTCGGCAAGCCGATGTACCTCTCGATGGTGAAAATTATTGACGACGACGGCAACGCCATCACCGCGCCCAACACCCCCGGCGAGCTTTTGTGGAGCGGCCCGCAAATTTTTTCGGGCTACTGGCAGAACGAGGCCGAAACCGGCGCCACGCTGGTGGACGGTTGGGTGCACACCGGCGACATGGCCACCGTGGATGCAGACGGCTTTTATTACATCGTCGGGCGCAAGAAGAATATGTTCATCTCCGGCGGTGAAAACGTCTTTCCGCCCGAGGTTGAAAGCGCGCTCTACGATATTGACGCCATCCGCGAATGCTGCGTTTTCGGCGTACCGGACGAAAAATGGGGCGAGGTCGGCAAGGCCGTCGTTTCCTTAAAGCCCGGCATGGTCATCACCAAGCAGGAAATTTTAGAAAAGCTGGGCGGTAAGTTGGCCCGCTATAAAATTCCCAAATACGTCACCTTTGTCGACGATGTTCCCAAAAACAACGTGGGTAAAATTGTCGTCAAGCAGATCACCAGCCTCTATGGGGCGGCAAAGGATTATTGCTGATCAACTTGAAAAGCGGCGCTGAATTGGCGAGCATATTTCTTGCGCCGCAAGGCAGACGACGCAGGTGGGCTGACGGATAACGCGGCGGCACGGAAAACAGGCCGCCAAAGCAGTATGCTTTTTAAGTTGGTCGGCTATAAATCAGAGGGGACGCCCGCCCCGGCGCACCCGACGGAAGCCCATTTTATTCATGCTGCACAAAAAGCCAAAACGCCTTGATACGCATCATATTTCGGCGCTTTAGCTTTGCTGTACGCAAAATGTCAAAATGTTCTGCCGTTCACCCGTGCGCCCCTAAAATCGGTGCGTCCCCGACATATTGGCAGATTGGAGCAAAACATGAACAATATAAACATCGGAATCCGCAGTATGGGCTGCTACGTTCCCCCGGGCATCCGGGACAGCGCGTGGATCAGCGCGGTGGCCGACATTCCCGAGCCGGTTGTGCGCGAGAAGTTCGGCATCAGGCGCATCCACAAGGCCGGGCCCGAAGAGACGGTATCCTTTATGGCGGCGCAGGCCGCCCGGCAGGCGCTGGGCGACTTTGACCCCGAAAAGCTCGATATGGTGGTCTACTGCGGCAGCGAATATAAAGATTATTACCTCTTTAACTGCGCGGCCAAAATCCAGCATGACATCGGCGCCAAAAACGCCGTGGCATTTGAGGTGCACAACCTCTGCTCGGCGGGCGTCTGGTCGCTTAAAATCCTTAAAAGTATGATGCTTCAGGACCCCGGCTTAAAGCATGTGTTGCTGGTATCCGCTTCAAAAGAGGGGGATTTAATCAATTATAAAGATTCCCAGAGCCGCTTTATGTTCAATTTTGGCGATGGCGCCGCCGCGGCGCTTTTAGAGCGCGGGCTGGATGAGAACATCATTCTGGAAAGCGCCATGATCACCGACGGGCAGTTTGCCACTGACGTCTGCGTGCCGGGCGTGGGCTGCGTCAATATGGACAGCATCCTGGCTATGCCACCCGAAAACCGCTACCTCAAGGTCATGAACATCCAAAGCATGAAGGAGCGGCTGGATCCCATCACGCTGGGCAACTTCAACGAAGTCATCGCTCGCGCCGCCAAAAAGAGCGGCTACGATGTTAAGGCCATCGACTTTATCGCGCCGATTTTTATGAAGCGCTCCATTTTAACCCGAATTCTGTCCGCCTTTGAGCTGACCGAAGAAAACTCGTTTGTGCTTGAAGAATACGGCCACTGCCAGTCGGCGGACTGTTTCATTTCGCTGATGGAAGGCGTTAAAACCAACCGGCTTAAACCGGGGGATCTGGCCGTGATGGTTGCGGCGGGCACCGGCTACACTTGGGCGGCCACCGCCGTGCGGTGGGGGAAGGTTGAACCTGCCGACCGGGCGGCGGGGCTATAAGGAGATACAGGATGGATACGCGTCCCTTTCACGTTCCGTTTGCGCAAATTGACGTGGGCGACAGCGCCGCGATGACGGTTGAGATCACGCAGCGGCTCATCGGCGACTATGCCACATTCATCGGCGACAGGGATTCGTTCCATCTCTCGCCGGCGCTCAACGCCGCTTCCGGCTTTGCACGCCAAACCTGCCAGGGCAGCCTGTTGCTGGGGTATTTTTCGCTGCTGGCGGCGCAAAAGCTGCCGGGCTTCGGGGCCGTCCTCTGCAAAGTGGATTACGACTTTGAGAAGCCGGTCTATCTCGGCGACCGCATAACTTTTTCGGTGACGGTTGTGGAAAAATTTGACCGGCGGCGGCTTGTGCTGGCGGCCAAAGCGATCAACCAACAGGGCCTGCGCTGCATCGGCGGCAGTCTGGTCATCAAAACGCTGGATTAGTTCGACCGGATAGCTTGACCAAACTTTAATTTTACAGCTTATGCCGCACGTGCGGCGGAAAGGCGTGTTCTTTATGAGACTTGAAAATAAAGTAGCCATCATCACCGGGGCCGCCGGTGGAATCGGCAGTGAAACAGCCGGACGGTTTTTAGCCGAGGGCGCAAAGGTCGTGCTGGCGGATTTAAACGCTCAGGCAGCCGCGGCCGTGGCGCAAAGGCTGGATGAGAGCAGCAAAAGCACACTGGCCGTACCGGTGGACGTCACCAGCACCGCATCGGTGGCAGCGCTTTTTGAAGCGGCGCTCAAACACTTTGGCGGCGTGGATATTCTGGTGAACAACGCGGGCGCCACGCTGGACGCGCGTCTGGTCAACATGGCCGAGGAACAGTTTGACAAGGCGATTGCCATCAACTTAAAGGGTACGTTTTTATGCGGTCAGGCGGCGGCCAGGGCAATGACGGCACAGCAGCGCGGCGGCGCCATTGTCAACATCGCCTCCCTCGTCGGAATTTACGGCAACTTTGGGCAAAGCAACTATGTGGCCGCCAAGGCGGGCATTATCGGTATGACCAAAACCTGGGCCAAGGAGCTGGGGAAATACCAAATTCGCGCAAACGCCGTTGCGCCGGGCTTTGTGCTGACGGCCATGACCGAAAAAATGCCCCCAAAGGTTCTCGACGGCATGAAAGAAAAATGCCCGATGAAAATGCTTGGCAGCCCGAAGCATATTGCCGACGCCTGCCTGTTTTTAGCCTCGTCCGAGGCGGAATTTATCAACGGTGCGGTGCTGGAGGTTACCGGCGGGCTTGCGCTGTAGTGCGTTTTGGTTTATGCTGGTGCTGTAGGCCTGCTTTTGTTTGGACCCGATCCGACCGGTTCGGCAAGGCACCCTTGTAAGTACGCACCTGTTTAAACAACCGCTGCATGCAAAAGGAGATGTCCTTTAAAATGAAAATGGTATTGCTGGGGCCCCCGGGGGCCGGAAAAGGTACCCTTGCAAAAGATGTAACCGCCATGTTTAACATCCCGCACATATCAACCGGCGACATGCTGCGCGCCGCTGTTAAAAAAGGCGGACCCACCGCCGAAGAGGCCGACCGGCTGATGCGTCAGGGGCGGCTGCTGCCCGACAGTTTAATTTTGCGCATTGTCAGGGAGCGACTCTCGCAGCCCGACTGCGGCGCTGGCTATATTTTGGACGGCGTACCCAGGACGGTGGCGCAGGCCCAAGGGTTGGAAGCCATCGGCGTCGCGGTCGAAAAGGCCGTGCTGCTTCTGGTTGCAGATGAGACGGTCGTCCGCCGCATGACGGCGCGCCGCATATGCGCGCAATGCGGCGCGGGGTACAACCTTATCTCACTGCCCCCGAAAAAAGAGGGGGTCTGCGATGTATGCGGCGGGCCTGTTCTCGCGCGGGCGGATGATTCGCCCCAAACGATTTCCGACCGCCTGAAGGTTTATCACCACGAAACGGCGCCGCTGGCGGATTTTTACGAAAACCGCGGGGTACTTCTGCCCATTGTGGCGGACAGTACGCCGCAAAAAGCGCTGGCGGCCCTGTTGGCGGCGCTGGAAAGCCCTTCCGCCCCACCGGCGGGCATTCACTAGTTGTTAGCTTGAAAAGAGCCGGCATTGCGAGGCGTATGACGCAGGCAGGCGGCTGCCCTGCCTGTCAAGAAGGACGACGCAGCAGCGCAAAGCAGGCCGCAAGGGTGGGCTGATTTTCAGGTTAATCAACTATAAAGCAGCAGGGAATTAGTCGCGCCGCCGCTGCCAGGCAACAGCGGGGCCGAACGCCACCGGTTTATCCTCTTTTAGGCATTTATGGTCATTCTACCGGCTGCAAGTCGGGCGCAGCACCCCGGCGGATTTTTATCGAAACGGCTGCGGTGCGCCGACGTACTTTCGCCCTTTCGGCAAACAGGCCGACATTTTGAAAACACAACATACCGGCAATACAACCGTATAAGGATGAAATCCGCCTGTGGTACACCACAGGCGGATTTCATCCTGTCGAAAAACGAACATTTTAGAAAATATTGCACAGATCAAAAGTTTTGGTCGAGCTTTTTCTAAAGCTTGCAAGGGTCTTAACGGGGCCACAGCGGGCATTGATGCCGCCCGCTGTGATAAGCGGAGCCAAGCTGCCGCGAGCGCACCTATATGCGAGCGGTCCGGGCTGTGCCCCAAAGTGCCCTAATTTTGTAAGAAGCGCAGGAGAGGGCGCAAAAACAGTCCAGTGAACTGTTTTTGCGGGGAGAACCCTCGCCGGGGGCTCTCCCATGTCGCGATAAGCGGCATTTGTTTTATAGCCTCTGTCACTTTATGACAGCCTGAGCCGTCTGTGATACACCACAGGCAGCTCTTACGTATTTATTGAAGATTCGATTCATATTTCGTCAGTTTTCTTTTAAGTATGCATCCAGCGTATGGGCAGCCAACACCACCGTTTTAAGACAGCGCGTCTCTTCGTTGCGGTATTTTAGCTTTAGCGCATCGCAGTTAATACTGCCCAGATCGTGCTCAAATTTTTGGACAAACCCGCTGCACAGCTCTTTAAAATTCTCGGTGGCGTGGGCGCGGCCCGTCACTTTGAGATAACCAATAGCGGCCATGGCGCCGCACAGTGCCCCGCAGGTTTTCTCGCAGCCCAAGCCGCCGCCAAACGCGCTGACCAGTTTAAAATCCTCTTCCCACAGGCCCAAGCTGTATTCATCGTTAGCGACGCGCAAAAGGGTTTCGGCACAGTTGTAATCCCGGTTGATAAAATAGTCGTACACGCGGTCTTCCATCAATAAGACGTCCCTTCATATGGTTATTTCAGCTTTTATTGTAGCACATTTAAGGGCATAATGCGTACCGTGCAGCACCTGTTCTGAAAATTTAAAGCCCTAAACGAACAGTCGGCTGCCGGCCCGGGTCAATCCACCGCTTCGGTCTGGAGCGGTTGCTGCAACACGCGGACATCCCCCGGTGCGGTGAGCTGCGGCAGGCTTTTGGCCGCCATTTGGCGATAGCCGCGGATATCGTCCCCTGCAAAGGGCAGGTGATAAAACATCACATGCCGCGGGCGGATCACGTCGGCGATAAAGGCCCTGCCGCGTTTTAGCGTCAGCCACGGAAAATTTAACAGTGCCAAATCGATTGGCGCCTGCTCAATCCATTCTGCCAGAACGGGGTTGCAGATGACACAGTCGCCCAAAATCAGCACCCGAAAGCCGTCAAAATTCATCAGGCAGCCGTAGTTTGGCAAATTGACATATTCCTTGCCGTCATGGCGCAGCTGTCTAAATACCAGGTCGGCGCAGCCCAGCTTCAGTTGATGGCTGTCCGCGTGCAGATAAAGGCTGTTGTGCAGCTCCTGCATCGGGGTGACCAGCAGCGCGCCGGGCGACTGACGGCACGCCCGCTCCGCCGCCGGCTGGGTGTAGTGGTCGCGGTGTCTATGCGTGTAAAAAATCATATCCAGATTTGAGAACGCCGGTGACTTTAACATGCGCTGCTCCATTTCGGGGGAAACGGTGCTGAATTCCACCGCTTTGTCGTCATGGAAAGCGTCACAGCAAACCTTCATGCCGCTGCATTCAATCAGCACGCCGGAATTTGCCGTAAGGGTAACTTGACATCCTGGCATGGTAACGCTCCTTACGATTATCCTGCTTTATAAGCGGTTATAAAGCCGCTTTTGCGCTATTATGCCATAGGGGGCGCCGTTTTGTCAATTTTCGGCAAACGCCCTTATGCAGGGCAATTCGCCCTATTCTTTTAAAAAATCTTCTATTTCCCGGTGTTTTGTGGTAAATTAAAGAGGACATGCTAACAAAGAGGCCCGTTTAAACACCCGGCGGCCTTAACGGCCACCGGTTTCGCAAGGCGAGGGTACAAACCGGAGGAGGAATTTTCTTGAAGCATTTTGATATGATTATCGTGGGCAGTGGCGCCGGTCTGATGGTGATGGAAGCCGCGCTGAATAACGGCCTGCGCTGTGCAATTATTGAAAAAGCCAAGTTTGGCGGAACCTGCCTGACCAAGGGGTGCATTCCCTCTAAAATGCTGGTTTACCCCGCGGATTTCATCCGCGAGGCACAAACTTCCGATCGGTTCGGCATCCACACCGGTTCGGTGCAGCCGGATTGGGAAACCGTTGCGCGCAGAATGTGGAAGCAGATTGACTTTAATCAGACCATCGAAAAAAACCTGAAAAGCATTCCCAATCTGACGGTCTATAAAGGCAGCGCCGCATTTCTGGACGCCAACAGCATGGTTATCTCCCAGCCCGGGCAAACGGATGAAATCATCTCGGCCGACCGGTTTATAATCGCCGCGGGCGCCAGAAGCTTTGTGCCCGGGATCGAAGGCCTTGCGGAAAGCGGCTATGTGACGTCTGAAAGCTTTTTCGGCGCCAAATTCCCCCAAAAGCCCTGGAAAAGCCTTGCCATCATCGGCAGCGGCGCCATCGGATGCGAGTTTGCGCATATTTTTTCAGCCTTCGGCACGCAGGTGACCCTCATCTCACGCACAAGTGGCATTTTGAACAAAGAAGAGGAAGAAGTCGCGCAGTTTGTTGAAAAGCAGTTTATCCGTTCCGGCATTACGGTGCTAAACGACAGCGATGTGGTGGCCGCATCCACCGCGGACGGCCAAAAGCAGCTGACCATCCAGAACCGCCTGACCGGGCAGCGCACCGTTGTGGCGTGCGAAGAAATTCTGGTGGCTGCCGGTGTGCGCTCCAACGGGGACGGCCTCGCGTTGGATAAGGCCGGCGTGGCAGTGGACAAAAAAGGCTGGATTAACACCAACGCCTATCTCGAAACTTCACAGCCGCACATCTGGGCCTTGGGCGATATCAACGGAAAATATCAGTTCCGCCACAAAGCCAACTATGAGGCGCAGGTGCTAATCCAGAATTTCTTTTCCGGCGACAAGAAAAAAGAAATCCGTTACGATACCGTTCCGTGGACGATTTTTACCCACCCTCAGGTATCGCATGTCGGTATGACCGAAAAAGAAGTTCAGCAAAAGGGCCTGACCTATCAGGCTGCCAAAAACCATTATTCCGAGGTTGTGGGCGGCAGGGCGATGGGTTATCACGACAGTGACGCGGATAACGGCTTTGTCAAAATGATCGTGGACGACAACAAAAAAATTCTCGGCGTGCACATTGTCGGTCCGCAGTCCACCGTGCTGTTGCAGACGTTTGTCTACCTGATGAACGCGGGTTACCAGTGCCAGAAAAAGTGCCGCTCGATGGGCGCCAGAGAATTTGACGCCCTGCGCATTCTGTGCCCCGATGTCGGCACCTACGCGCCCATTAACGATTCGATGGTGATTCACCCGTCGCTCAACGAGCTGACCGCGTGGGTTTTTGAAAAGTTTAATTTGCCGGAATAATGAGCAGCGCCGCCCGTTCCGGCGCAGTACCTGCCGGTTGATGTATTTTAAAAGGCGCAGGCCATACCGGCCCGCGCCTTTGGCTTGCTCACGCCTTTTCGGCGGGGGAAACCGAGGATAAATTGCTCAGGTTGTTGTTATTGCTGCCGTCGGGGATCGACTTGAGGTATTCGGTGTCGCCCCGGTGCGCAATGCCCACACCCTTGATGCCGCCCTGCCGCGCCAGTGCAACGGCCTGCGTCTTATCCACAACGGTATTGTCTGAAAGTTGATAACCTGTCACCTTGCCGCCCTCTTTGACGAGAGCGGTGATGCTGCGGGCATCAGGCGCCGCTGAAGGAATTTGATCCAGCGTATTTTGTGCCAGCGATTGCATCTCATTGTTTTGCGCCATAAAAATGCCTCCTTTGTTTTTTTGTTTTAGTTTGTGCAACTGCGGCTTTAATTATTGTTTAAAAGCGCCGCCAAAAACAGTCAGCAATTTTCTCAGCTTTGCGTCGGTTCCGCTTACAAAAACCGCCGGGGCTTTGCTGTAAAAACGGCATCCAATCCGTTTTAAACAGCGAAGCCCCGGCGGCGCTCAGCAGGAAGTACGCGTTATTTTAATGCGTTGATAAAGAACAGCACAATAAAGGAATTAACAAAGTCGATGAACAGTCCGCCGATAATCGGGAGAACGAAGAATGCTTTGGGCGACGGCTTGTATTTTGTGACGACGGCGGTCATATTCGCAACACCATTGGGGGTTGCACCCATACCAAAACCGCAGTGACCGGCGGAGAGAACCGCGGCGTCATAGTCTCTGCCCATAACAGTGAAGGTGATAAAGTTCGCAAACACAAACATCAGGACAACCTGCGCCAGCAAAATAACGACCAGCGGCAGCGCCAGATCGGCCAGCTCCCAAAGCTTCAACGACATGAGCGCCTGGGACAGGAAGATGGACAGGAAGATTTCACCCAGCGCCTGAATTTCAACAAAGCGAATCTCTTTGGAAGTTCCGTCCTTGAAGATGTTGCGCATGCAAGCTGCCACAAGCATCGACCCGATGTAGGCCGGCACAGTCAGGCCGGACAGGGCCAGCGCCTTGGAAACATAGCTGCCAATACCCATGGCAACGGCAATCTGGAAAAACGCGGTGGACAGATGGCCGCTGTTTAAAACAACTTTTTTCTCCTCCAGCGCGCTCTGGTCAACAGACGCCGCACTGGCGGAACCGGCATGGAGGTTGCGCTTGCGGATCAGGCGGTTGGCCAACGGGCCGCCCATCAGGCTGCCGCTGATCAAGCCGAATGTCGCCGCGGCAACCGCGATGGTGGAAGCGCCCGACAGACCGGCCTGCTCCAGAATCGGGCCGAATGCAGCGGCGGTACCATGGCCGCCAGTCATCGGAACAGAGCCGACAGCCACGCCCAGCAGTGGGTTTTCACCCATCAATGCGGCAATGCCTGCACCCGTCGCATTTTGCAGCACGCACAGCACACCGGCAGCGGCCAGAAAGATAATAACGGCGACCGAGCCCTTTTTAAGTACGGCCAGGCTGGCGCCGAAGCCCACTGTGGTGAAAAAGCAGATCATAAAAAAGCTTTGCAGACCGGTGTCCAGCGTGACGGTCGCCACGCCGCTGGTGTTAAGCACCAGATTGAGCAGCGAAAACAACAGGCCGCCCACAACCGGCGCCGGGATACAGAATTTGTTTAAAAAACCGATTTTGTCGACCAGAAACTTTCCGATTAACAAAACAACCACTGAAAGACCAAATGTTTCAATCAAATTAAACGACAGTGCCATAAACATAAATCCTCTCTCAATAAATTCGTTGCCGGACCAAAAGTGACCATGGTTCGCTCAGCGGGCGTTCAATCCTGAATTACGATCTTTTACGGCGCCTGCCAAAAAGGCACGGCGCCGCTGCCTGTATGACAGCGGGCAGCCGATAAGCTTAAGCCCGGGCGCTTTCCCCCAAAAGCAATCCCCTGTGCTTAAAAAATGCGTCAGCCGGTTCGTGCTTAAAATGCACCAACCGTTCGCAGCGTCACATTTATCGTGCTGCCCGCCCATACACCCCCCACTGTGTCGCTTCTTTCCCCCCTGAAGTGCGACCTGCAAGCGCTTGTCCGGCGTTGCACAGCTTTTACTCTGTGTTTGATTTGAGTTTAACGGCTGTTCTTCACAGTGCGTCAAAATGTGTCGAAACCGAAAATTATTTCTACAATTCTTCTAATCTTGCCCCAACTACTTTTGTGTAATTTGCTAATATCCAAAACAAAAAACCGCTGAAAAACAGCGGTTCCTAATTTTAAAAAGCTTCAATTTATTCGAAATATCAAATCGCGTTTTGCGTTTAACCATTCATTTTTCTTCAAATTTCTTCCGCAAGGATCACCATGCCGTCGATAAATTTCTTCAAATTAACCTTGCCGCTCGGCCCTTTCCCCTGAATGCGGGCCATCTCCGCCCGCACCTCGCCAAACGGGAACAGGCGCGAAGCAAATTGCACAAACACCTCGTTGCCGTAATCCTCCACCCCCAAACTCGCGAGATGGTGAAGGCCGCGTTCCGCCGCGCGCCGAATCCGCTGCTCGGTCGATTTGGGGTTGCTGCCAAGCTGTGCGCACAGTGTGCGCATGCCCACTTGGGAAACTGTCTCGTGCCTGCTCAGCAGCGCCAGACACAGTTCGATAATATCCTTCGAGCCCTTCTCCCCCGCCATTCCCAGCTGGCTGAGGATGTTTTTAAGCCGCTGGCGCCACATCTCCTCGCGGCTGGTGGGGCCACTGGGGCGCGCGCCCTGCAAGCCGGTATGCAGCATGCTCTGGATGCTGGAAAGAGTGCGTTCCTGCTCAATTTGCTGCGCCACATTGCCGACCACGCGGCGAATCTCAAACAGGTTGATCGGCTTATGGATAAAAAATTCCACGCCGGCCTCATAAGCCTTCGCCACCATCTCCTTGGCGCTGACCTGTGAAATCATAATAAACCGCGTCGCGGACTGCCGGGCTTTTAATTCGCGCACAGCCTGAATACCGTCCATGCCGGGCATTAAAAGGTCGATGAGCACCAGGTCCGGTGCACAGGCGGCAATGCGCGCCAAATCCACGCGGCCGTCCTCGGTCGTTCCGCAAATCTCGCCCAAGTTTTCGCCCTCAATAATATCCTCCAGCACGGCCACAACCGTGGGGTCATCTTCAACGATGTAGATCCGCATAATTCTCCTCCAGCTGTGCGCGTGGAATGCGCACTATAAAACGGCAGCCGTGCGCCTGCGCTGTTTCCATCGTGACCGAGCCGCCCAGCTCTTCGGTAAGCGACTTGACCGCCGCCAGCCCCACACCCCGGTTGATGTCACCTGTCACGGGGTTGAATTTGGTGGAATAACCGATGTTGAAAATTTTTTCACGCATGCGCGGCGGCACCCCCGGCCCGTCATCCTCCACCCTGAAAACAATATCGTCCGCCTCTAAAAATGCCTCCACCCGAATGGTTCCGCCTGCGTCCGCCTGCTCCAGTGCCTCAATGGCGTTCGTTACCAGATTGCGCAAAATAGACATCAGCTGGTGGTGCCTGCCCGTCACAAAATCATGGCCAACCCGAATAAGCACGCGGATGTTCTGCGGCTTTTGCCGGTCAAAAGTTTTGCGGGCAGATTCTTTCAGAATATTCATCAGGTCTGAAATGTGCATGACCTCGCGGTCGTAGGCCGCTTCCACTTCCTCCTCAATGCCCCTGAGAATGCGCAGGTGGCCCTTTTTAACCTCATGCACATCCCGCGCAATGGTCAGCGCAAGCTGGCGGTTCTGGCCCGGCTCGGTCTGCGCGCCCTCTGCCAGCCCCTCGTAAAGCTCATAGGCCTTGCCCATGACCCGCTCGATATCGCCGGCGGTCTTCTTCAAAAAATAAAGCTCATCCTTCAGCTGCGCGGTCATAAGAAAAAGACGCTGATAGCGCCTTTCGCGTTCTTCCAGCAGCAACAGCCGCCGGTAATAGCCCAGCCACCAAAGCAGTCCGGTGGCAAAAACCGACCGCACCAGCGCCACCGCCGCCAGCATCAGATAAAACCGAAGGGGCTGCGCCCCATAATGCAAACCGGTCGAAAGCCCGATTTCAAACGTGTTGGAAAGCATATCCGCCACAAAGCTGCCCAGCCAAAAACGGGAAAGCGTTATCTTGCCCCGGCTGGGCAGCATCAGCCCGAACAAAACGTCATAGCAAAGATAAAACAGCGCGCCGGGCAATGCCGCCAGCGCAGCGGCGGTTGAAGCGTACCCCACGACCCAGGCCACAAAAACGCGCGAGAACCAGACAATGCCCGCCGTTGTGACCCCTACCAGCGATACCGTGCGCTTCGGCAGCAGTTTTGTGAGCAAAACAGGGTACAGAATGACTGCGCCGGAAAAGCGAAAATCACCCGCACCGGGTAAAAAATAAAGCTGCGAAGTGAGCGACACCGCCACACCAATGAGCAAAACGCGAACAAGCGGGCTGCCAAACACTGCTTTCCCGCGTCCAAACAGCCTGTTTTGCCATTGTTTCACCTGCGTTCACTTCCTGTATGCTTTTTTATTTTATATCATAGCGTCTTTTTTTTCGTGCGTCAAACCTCTTTTTGGCAGCGGCGCCGCCTGCAAATCGACGGTATCAAATGCCCGCGCAGTTATACTATGCCCGAATAATCGCTTTTGAAAAATAAAATTGATGAATACACTTTCCGGCGCCAAAACTTACTGTCATTCAACGGCTGCCGCACGCTGCGCCTGTGGCGCGCTTGTGGTATAATAGCCGAAAAGCGGCTATTATACCCAGATTCATGCGCAACATCTCGCCGCTGATGCGGCATCTGCCTTTTCATGCGCAAATTATACCGTTGATGTCCAATGGCCCGCCGCTTGAGAAGAAAACCACCTTTTGGAGGCAAATATGCAAATTGAATTCAAAGAAGCCTATGACGACCTCGAAAGCATCAGGCTGCTTTTTGAGGAATACACCCGTTCGCTGGGCATTGACCTGGCCTTTCAGAACTATGCGCAGGAGCTGGCGAATCTTCCGGGAAAATATGCGGCGCCGGACGGCAGGCTTTATATCGCCTACGCCAACGGCGTCCCTGCCGGATGTATTGGGCTGCGCCGTTTTGACATGCAGCGCTGCGAAATGAAAAGGCTGTATGTGCGTGACCAGTTCCGCGGCTTAAAGGTCGGTGAATTGCTTGCCGAAAAAGTAATTGGCGAGGCAAAGGCTATCGGTTACCGGGCGATGCTGCTCGATACGCTGTCCTCCATGCAAATCGCCCGCGGCCTTTACAAAAAGCTGGGCTTTACCGAAATCGCCCCCTATTACAATTCCCCCGTGGCGGGAACCTGTTTTTTGTGTCTGACGCTGTAGCCGCACCTCGTGCCGAGGGCTGCCCCTGCGTACATTTTGCATTCCGGTCACTTAATTTCCTGCTCAAGACAGTCAAATTCGGGGCTGCTGAAAAACTCGCCCAGCGTCATGTCAAGGCCGTCGCAAATCTTTTTGATGGTGGCAACCTCCGGGCTTTTACTTTTTTGGCCCAAAATACTGTAAATGGTAGACCGGTCTATGCCGCACAGATAGGAAAGGCTGCTGGGGTTTAATTTTCTCCGGGCACATAAAACCGATATCCGGCGTGCGATTGCGTCTTTCAAGGTCACAAAATTTCCTCCTTTTTGCACGATATATCCAACATTATTTTATCAATGGCGGATTGTGGGCTTGTGGGACTTGTCCCACAAGCCCAAATATGCTATTGTTGGATATATCCCACACCGAGGAGGATTATGCATGAAAGAGAATACCTGCTGCTTTACGGGCCATAAAAAACTGCCGGTCGATCAGGTGGGCCGTATCGTCACGCGTCTGAACAACGAAATTGAAAATTTAATCCGCGCGGGTGTGACGACCTTTTTGTCCGGCGGCGCACCGGGATTTGATCAGACGGCGGCGGCGCTGATTACGTCTAAAAAGAAGCAGGGCTACGCCATCCGCCTTGAGATGGCGCTGCCCTGCCGCAATCAGGACCGGCTCTGGCCTGAAAACGTCCAGAATCAATACCGCCATCTGCTTGAAAGCGCCGATAAAATCCGGTACGTTTCGGAACTGTATAACTATGACTGCATCCGAAAACGCAACTGGTACATGGTTGAGCGTTCGGCATACTGCATCTGCGCATTGCTGCGCAGCCCAAGCGGTACGGCGCAGACCATCCGTTACGCCAAACAGAACGGGCTGTATATCGTCAACGTAGCCGGGCCGCAGCAAGCAGGCTGACGGGGGCGCCCCGCGCTGCTGCAACCCGCTTCGCCCGCCTGAAGCTATTGAAGCGGTTCAAAAAAAATGAGCGGCCCTCCCCTTTCGGGCGAGGGCCGCTTTTGCCATTTTTACATCAGCTCAAAATGCGATTTATTGAAGGTTAAAACGCCTTCGTCCCGCAGCTGCCCCAGCGTGTTGGACATGGCGCTGCGGTCAACACACAAATAATCGGCCAGCTGCTGGCGGTTAAAGGGTATATCAAACGACGGGGTGCCCGCTGCCTGTGCCTGTTCCGAAAGATAGGATAGCAGCTTCTCCCGAATGCTGCGCTGGGAAATATGTTCGATCTTCCCGGTCAGCATAATATTTTTAAAAGCCAGCACCGAAATCAAATTTTGAATCAGCCGCGCGTGAAAAGCGCAGGCCGACGGGCAAGTGGGGATGATGCGGCGCACATCCAAAAACAGAATGGTACTGTTCTGGGTGGCCACAGCGTTAACCGGCGCGGGCCTGCCGGGCGCGCAGGCGTAACTTTCACCAAACAGTTCGCTCTCGGGTATTTCAGAAAGAATGGTGCGGTTGCCCCAAAAATCCTCGCGCTGAATATGCACGCTGCCCGCGACAACAAGCCCGACCCAAGAAATGTTGTCGCCGCTGCGAATAATATAATCGCCTTTTTTAAAATGCCGCACCGTGGACGAAAGGCAATCGAGCATCGTCTCAAGCTCCTGCGCATCAATGCTGGCAAAAAGGCGCGATTTTTGAATTTGTATCAGATATTTTTTCATAAAGCCTCATTTATGTTGTTTTTACAACAGACTTATTTGGCTTATTATATTATTATGATGACACAAAGTCAATAACCAATAACCGTTCTTCGAAAGGAGCTTTTAATATGATTCGAAAAATCATTCATATTGACACAGATAAATGTAACGGCTGCGGCGCCTGTGCCGAAGCCTGCCACGAGGGCGCAATCGGCATGGTCAACGGCAAAGCCAAGCTGATGCACGACCATTACTGCGATGGCCTCGGCGACTGTCTGCCGGTTTGCCCCACCGGCGCCATCACGTTTGAAGAGCGTGAAGCCGCCGCTTACGACGAGGCGGCCGTCAAGGCCCATCAAGCCGCTAAACAGGCGGCGGGCGGGTGCACCTCCGGCGGCTGCCCCGGTTCCCGGGCGCACGCCATTAACCGTGAGGCGGCCGCGCTTCCCACCGGCGAAGTCTTCTCCCAGCTGCGGCAATGGCCGGTACAAATCAAGCTGGCGGCGGTTAACGCCCCATTTTTTGACGGCGCCAATCTGCTGATAGCGGCCGACTGCACCGCTTACGCCTACGGCGATTTCCACAGCCGCTTTATGCGCAATCGTGTGACCTTAATCGGCTGCCCCAAGCTGGACACAGGTGATTATGCCGAAAAGCTCACCGAAATCATCCGTACAAACGACATCAAAAGCGTCACCGTTGTGCGCATGGAGGTACCCTGCTGCGGCGGCATCGAAAACGCTGTCAAGCGCGCTTTGCAGGCCAGCGGAAAGTTCATTCCCTGGCAGGTGGTCACCATTTCCACCGACGGCGGAATCTTAGACTGACTTGTGCCCGGCAGGGTGCACCAGCCTGCCCAAAATTACACAATTTAAAGTTTATATCATTGATGCGGCGCCCGTTGGAATGAACGGGCGCCGCAGTTTTAAATCCTGTTTAATTATAAAACACATATTGGTTGCGTCCCGCGTTTTTCGCGTTATAAAGCGCCATATCCGCCTTGTGGTACAGGTTGTCAAACCGGTCCTGCGCATCCAACGCCATAATCAGCCCCACCGACGCGTGCAGCGGCATGTTCATCTCCCTGCCCAGCTGTGTCACTTCCTCCAGCAAGCGCTTTAAGACACCGGCAGCCGATGCTTCATCTTCGTTATTTGTCAGCATAAAAATATATTCGTCGCCGCCCAACCGCCCGACAATATCGGTGCTGCGCAGGTTTTTTTGCAGGATGGACGCAACGCTGCTAATCACCTGATCCCCCACCTGATGGCCAAAAGTATCGTTGATGGCCTTAAAATGGTCCAAATCCAAAATGCCCAGCGCCGGGCAACACCCCATCTCCCGGCACTTTTGCAGCTGCCAGACGGCTCTTTCAATAAATGCGCTGCGGTTAAAAAGCCCGGTGAGCGGGTCTTTTTGCACCCTTAAGCGCAGTTCGCGCTGCGCCTTCTGGTAGGATACAAGGGCTTCATCCCGCCTGTGATCGCTGATCATACCGCCAAGCACCCGATGATTGACATAATAGTGCGACATCACCGAGATGCTGTAAAAGCACAGGCAGTTAAAAATATCATGCGATGCAACCAGCGGCAGTTTGACCCGGTACATGACGGTACAGTATACACAGCTGGCCAAAAACGTATAAAGCGTCATGCGCAAAAAGTTATCGACAAAAAAAACAGGCAGAATGACCAGCAGCAGGTTAAAAACGGCCGAATTCTGGTCATGATAAGGCGTGCCCACCACAATGCCAAACCCATACAGTATGGACATCAGCAGATAGAGCCCCGGGGTATCGCTTCTTTTTAGAAAACGAAGATATTTAGATGAAAGCGCCAATGCAACCAGCAGCAGGCCGGTGGCAAGATAGATTTTGCGGTATACCGCAAGAAAAGGCAGCATCAACGATGCAGCCACCAGAAACGAGAACATGATGAGGGCCATTCTGGTGATGTATCCCAGCGTCTCTTTGTTAGCCGATAAAACAGCTTTTCTACAAACAATATAATCCGCATGGGAATGCCCGTAATATTGAAGTAAGCGCATACAACTCCCCCTGTTGATAGCGGAATACCATTTATGTAAAATTTTGTTGAATTAATTATTATTATACTATAAAATGGCCCTAAAAGCGAAAACATTTCTCAAACATAAATTGAAAAACCAATGACAAAGCACATACAAACTTGAAAAACCCGGCCATTTTTACTATAATGAGAAAAACGAATGGAGCTGATAAAATGGTCATACACGCCTCTGCCGAAGATTATCTCGAGGTAATACTGGTTCTTACCGAGCGCCTCGGGTTGGTGCGCTCCATCGATATTGTCAACGAACTGGGTTATTCGAAACCCAGCATCAGCGTCGCCATGAAAAAGCTGCGCGAAAACGGTTATGTTGAAATGGATGCCGAGGGCTACATCAGCCTTTTGCCACCGGGTATGGAAATTGCCCAGCGCATTTACCGTCGGCACAAGCTGCTTAAAAGTTTTTTAATCAGCCTTGGCGTCGATGAAGCGGTCGCGACTGACGATGCCTGCAAAATTGAACATTGCATCAGCGAGGAGACCTTTGAAAAGCTGGCCGAGCATGTCGAGCGGGATTCCCTAACCTGACAGCGTACCGTTTTGTTGCCATAGCCGTCCGGCTCTTTGTCAGGAAGCCCCCGGCAAGGGGGGCTTCCTTTCTGTAAGGCGCTGTTGTTCCCAAACCAATGCGGTCCGTCGGCCAAACCGCATCTAGGACTCCCCGTCATCCTGGGAATTCCCCGTGCCGGTCAACCTGCCGATTTGGGTTAAGGCATATTGCTGCATCGCGTCAAAGGTGCTTTGAACGAGATTTTCAAGTACTTGCCGTGTGATAAAAGGTTTTAACAGCGCCGGAACCATCCCGTAAAGGGTGTCGACCACCCATTCAAATTTTTGACCGCCGGATTTTGTCGCATCCTGGTAGACATGTTCCGCCTCGTCAATCAATTTTGCAACGTAGCAGCTGATTTTAGTATTGGTCTGGTAGTAAAGTGAAGCCGCGCCCAACGTAAACAATGCCAGCCATTTAAGCAGTTCGATCGCAGCGTCTATTGTCATATTGATCGCCTCCTCGTGAGCCATAATATGCCTGTTTTTCCGTAAGGTTCCGGCCGCGGGGCGCGTAATCAAGCCCGTGCACCGCCCGGGACCGCTCGGCGCCTGGGGCGCCGGACAACGCATCCGCTCAAAACGCCCGCTGGGGAAGGCGATTCTCATACTGATTTTATTCGGAGGTTCGGCCATGAAAATATCCACCAAAGGCAGATATGCGCTCAGGGTGATGATCGACCTTGCAGGTCACGACCCGGGGGCTGTGATTTCATTGCGCGACATTTCCCAGCGGCAGGGCATTACGCTAAAATACCTTGAGCAGATTATCCCGCTGCTCTCCCGCGCCGGGTTGCTCAAAAGCGTGCGCGGCAGCAACGGCGGCTACCGTCTGACCCGTTTTGCGGCGCAATATACCGCCGGTGAAATTCTGCGCGCGGTGGAGGGGAGCCTGGTGCCGGTTGCGTGCCTGGAAGACGAGCCCAACCAATGCCCCCGCTGCCATGAATGCAAAACGCTGCCGTTCTGGCAGGGGCTCGAAAAGGTGATTAACGATTACGTCGACGGAATGACTCTGGCAGATTTGACGCAGGGCACGCCGCTTTCTCTACCGGCAACACCCAACTAAGCGCCGGATGCCGGCGGCGGTTCATCCATTTGGCCTTTAGCCGGCTATTGCGTATTCCCTGCCCGCTTTTCCAGCAGCAAAGCCATAAGGCCCTGCGGCAAGTTTGCCGCAGGGCCTTCAGCTTGTCAAAAAACGAGCATTTTAGAAAATGCTGTACAAATGAAAAGTTTTGATTGAGCTTTTCCAAAAGCTTGCAGGGTCTTGGTGGCACCACAGCGGGCATCCATGCCGCCCGCTGTGATAAGCGGAGCCCAGCTGCCGCAAGCGCACCTATATGCGAGCGGTCCGGGCAGCGCCCAAAAGTGCCCAATTCTGTAAGAAGCGCAGGAGGGGTACAAAAACAGTCCGAGGGACTGTTTTCGCGGGGGTTCTCCCCGCAAAAAGCGGCATTTGCTTTATGCAAATTGCTAAGCCCCTGTCACTTTATTGCCCGCCATAAGGCCCTGCGGCATGGATGCCCGCACCGGCTCCCGCCGTTCTTTCGCACTGTCCCCACGTTACTTCTCCTTACACAAACCACTTTATTAACCGTCTGATACTCAACGGCAGAGCGCGGCGCCGTCATTTTGCGGCGTTTTGTCCCCACGGGGGGCACCCCAACTGTATTTTCGCTTGACATCCGGGGCAGGGTATACTATAATATCGAAAGTAATTTGAGAATCAGTTTCAAATTGGTGGTATTATAAGCATGATAAATCAATGTCGTAAAAAACAGCTGGCGGCTGCACTGCTGCTCTTTGGGCTGGTTGTTGCATTATGCCTGTCCTTAGTTTTAATGGTTGCCCATGCCCATCATGATTGCCCGGGGGCGCATTGTCCCATTTGCCTGCACATCAGTCAGGCGGCTCTGACATTGCGCGGCTTTGCAATCATGGGTATTTTCATGCTTTTAAGCGTGGCTTTCAGGTCCACGCTCGCCGTAGCGTTGCGTACGGGCAGCACTTTTATACGTTGCCCGGCTGAGCATTCCCCGGTTTCTTTGCGTACGCGCATGGATGATTAAACCACCCCATGCCACGGGCACCCTCATGCCAGGAATGTTCTAACCGTTTAAATGAAGTACGACACCTTTGGAGGAAATATGAAAAAGATATTATTAGGAATACTGGCTGCCGCAGTGGCAGTCTTCCCTCTTGCAGGCTGCGGCAGCACCGCGTCATCCGCAGCGCAACCGGTTGTGCCCTCAGCCTCGTCCGCGCAGAGCGAAAGCCGCCTGAAGATTGTCACCACCATTTTCCCGCAGTATGATTTCGCGCGTGAAATTACCGGCGGCAAGGCCGACGTGACCATACTGCTGCCGCCCGGTGCCGAAAGCCACACCTACGAACCCGCACCGCAGGATATTATCGCCATACAAAACGCCGACCTTTTTGTTTTTGTCGGCGGAGAAGGCGATGTGTGGATCGACGATATTCTCGATTCAATGGGGGACAAGGCGCCCCAGACCTTAAAGCTGATGGATTGCGTCACCACGGTGGAAGAAGAGCTGGTGGAGGGCATGGAAAGCGAGCATGAGGATGAGGATGAAGACCACGGCGAGGATGCAGATGAAGAGGTGGAGTATGACGAACACGTCTGGACTTCGCCCGCAAACGCCATCCAGATTGTGCGCAGCATGACCGAAACCATTTCGGCGCAGGATGCCGCCAATGCCGAAGCTTATGCAAAAAACGCCGACGCTTATATCCAAAAGCTCACCGCGCTCGATCAGGATTTTGCCGAGGTGGTAAAAACCGCGGCGCGCAAAACCATCATTGTGGGCGACCGCTTCCCCTTCCGCTATTTCGCAGATGAGTTCGGCCTGGATTACTACGCCGCCTTTGCAGGGTGCAGCAGCGAAACCGAAGCCAGCGCGGCAACGGTTGCCTTCCTCACCGATAAGGTCAGGGCCGAAAATATCCCCGCCGTGCTGTATATCGAATTTTCAAACCACAAAATTGCCGATTCCATCGCCGAAGCAACCGGCGCCAAAACGCTGCTGCTGCATTCCTGCCACAACGTTTCAAAGGCCGAAATGCAATCCGGCGCGAGCTATTTAAGCCTGATGCAGGCAAATGTCAAGACGCTCCGGCAAGCGCTTAACTGACGTTCCAGCCCGGCTAGTCCACTTTTAAATCCGTTCGACAAAATCCCCCATAAAAAAGAAGCGCCCTGCGGTATAGTAAAGCTGTATCGGGGGTGCTTTTTATGAGTAACGTCATCCTGAAACGGCTGCTGTGCGGCCTGTTGGTAATAGCGCTGGCGTTTTTGCTGCTGGTTGGATGCGGCTCAAGAAAACAAGACCCCCTGCGCGCGCCGCTTTCCACCGGCGCAGCTTTCACCCCCGCTTCAATGCCGGCCGGCGCCTGGAGCCCTGCCGCCGCGGATGATGCGGACACACCGGCAGACGAAGTGCGGCACGTCATCGTCTACGTCACTGAAACCGGCGGCAAATACCATTGCAGCGGCTGCTCCTATCTGGCCCAAAGCTGCATCCCCATCGCGCTGAAAACCGCCCGGCAACGGTATGGCCCCTGCTCAAAATGCTGCCCGCCAACATAGCGTCAAACCAATTGAAAACCGGGCCGTCTGGGCGGTCTGTTTTGCGCCTGACTGCGCTGCCGTCCTTGCCGGTCACAAAATACCCCCGCCAACTCCGTTCCACTTTCTTATTGGTTTGACTGCAGTTTTCATTTGCTACACATCTTCACCCTTCCCTATCCATAGCTATTAAGGGCGCCGTTGTCAAAAGCAGCGGCGCCCTTAATAGTGTACTGGAACAAATGGCGTTGTTTCTCTGGCGGCGGCATTCGCCGCACCGCAAAAATTTGCGCCATCAGTCAAACGTTTGACGATAAAGCTTTACATTTAAAACCCCGGAAGCGCGTTTGCCAATGCCGATCAAACGGCATTCACCGTTTGAATTTTGACTTGACGAACAGTATCAGTAACATGACCAAAAAGCAGGTGACAAAGCCCGTGGCAAAGTTCATGAGCACATGTAGCGCCAACGGCGGATAGGAACTGTTGTAACGCCATGAATTAAATAGCCGCGGCAACAGCGTCCCGCCGACGGTCACGCCAAAGCTAACCCAAAAAGCCCGTTGGAATGCCTGTTTAATCAAAGCTGTCACCCCTTTGGATTATCCCTGCTGCTCCAGAAGCTGCCGGGCAAGTTCCTTGGCCGCATCGGTTGCGGCAATGCCGCCCATCGCCGTTTCACGCAGCTGCATCGGCAGCATGCGGCCAACATGATACATCGCATCCACCACCTGGTCGGGCGGGATGACGCTGGTCATGCCCGCCAGCGCCAGATCGGCCGAAAGCAGCGCATTGACCGTCTGAGAAGCGTTGCGTTGGGCACAGGGCACCTGAACCAGACCCGCGACGGGGTCGCACACCAGCCCCATCGAATTCATCAGGGTAAAACAAACGGCATCCAGCGCCTGCCGGGGGCTGCCGCCCGCCAGCTCCACCGCCGCGGCAGCCGCCATTGCCGCGGCAACGCCGCACTCGGCCTGGCATCCGCCCTCCGCCCCGGCAACGGTGGCATTCTTCATGATGATGGCGCCCACGCCCGAAGCGGTAAGCAGCCCGCACAGCGTTTGCCGCTGGGAAAGCGACAGCGCCTCCTTAAGCGTGAGCAGCACCGCAGGCACAATGCCGCAGGCGCCCGCGGTGGGGGCCGCACAGATTTTGCCCATGGCGGCGTTAACCTCGCTGCACGAAAGCGCGTAGGCCATCGCTTTATTCACCAGCGCCCCGCACAGCCCGCCGTTTTGCTCGGCGTAACGGTTCTGCGGCGCACTGATGCCCGAAACCAGCCCCAGCACCGTCGGCATGGGGACCTTCAGCGCCCGGTGCGCCGAAGCTTCCATGACGTCATAGCGCTGCTGAAGCAGTTCAAAAATCTCGTCCTCCGTTTTATCAATCAGCTTTTTCTCATTTTCTAAAACAATCCGCCAAAGCGGCACGCCGCTTTTTTCCGCCAGGTTCAGCAGCCCTTCAAAATTGCCGTACAATCAGATCGCCTCCCCCTCGCCAAGATTGATTGCGCGCACGCTGAGCACGTTCTCCACCTGGCGCAGCCGTACCGCCACCGCGTCGTCAACCGGGCCGTCGGTTTCGATGATACAAAAGGCGGTTTCGCCGCGGGCGTTGCGGCTGACCTTCATGGTGCCAATATTGATGCCGTTCTCAAAAAGAACGCGCGATACGTCACTGATAACGCCGCGCCGGTCGTTCTGGCTGATAACCAGCGTGCTGGACTGCGCCGAAATATCGGTGAGGAAGCCGTTTATGGCGCAGATTAAAATCTGCCCGCCGCCAATGGAAGAGCCGATAATCTCCTGTTTGTTGCCGTCCTTCATAAAAAAGGTCATCTTAACAGAGTTTTCATGCACATTCTGTAGCTCGACGGGGTAAAAATCCCAGGTTAAGCCCGTCTGCTCAGCCAATGCAAAGGCATTTGCAATACGCTCGTCATCCTCCGCAAAGCCCAATACCCCCGCCACCAGCGCGCGGTCGGTACCATGCCCCGTGTAGGTTTGCGCAAACGAGCCGTGCAGCCCGAACGATACATGCGTAAACGGCCCCGCAACAATAATGCGCGCGATGCGCGCCAGCCTGGCCGCCCCCGCCGTATGGGAGCTGGAGGGACCAATCATGACCGGGCCCACCGCCTTAAACACGCTGATATCCACAGAAACACCCCCTATTTGACCGGGCATACCGGCCGCCCTTTTCCAGTATGCCCAAAACTTACAACAGTATCGCCATTAGTGCCGGTGTGAGGTATGTTTCCAGCACGGCCGCCACCGCCAGCAACGGCACAACCACCAGCACCGAAAGCCGCGCTATCTCCGCAAGAAGCGTTAAGAACGTCATTTCGCGCCGCTTATAGAGAAGCCGGGCGCTGATATCCATGCACAGCGCCACACCCATGGCCGTGCTGACAAGCAGCACCGGTATTTCAAACACGCCGTGCGGCGCAATGGACACCACCAGCTCATAAAGGCCGCCGGTTCCAGAGGTGGCCATAATCGCTGAAATCATTCCGATAAGCGACGCATTTAATGCCAGTGCCGCCAGTGGAATGAAGATAAAGGGCACGACCCCCGTTACAACCGCCATGCCGGATGCGATAAAGTTATTAAAAAACAGCCCTAAAACGCTCAGTTGACCGGATTCGTCCAGCAAATCCTTTTCGCTGATCAGCTCGGCCAGCTGCGCCATCTGTTTTTCCATCTGGGCAGGGTCGGCGCGGTACTGTGCCGAAAGGGCAAAATGTGTCGCGACAGCGACAACAAAAAACATCGCCAGCAACAGCAGCATCGGCACCAGCAGCCGTTTTAAAAACGCAAGGGCCCTTTGATATTCATAAACGATGTACGCCATTTCATCCCTCTTCAGCCCATAATTTCTTACTTGCTATTTTAGCATAACCGCCCAACTTACACAAGCGGGGCGCAAATGACGATAATAGCGCCTGCCGGCACGCACATTTATTCCCAAAATTCCCCACAATGCTACGATTTACCGCCACATAATTAGACAATATTCCTTTTTTTCAAAATTCGGTAACATTTTATTGAAAAACATAAAATAACATGCTAATATTATAACAATTAAGGTATGGGGACTTTTTCCATGCCCCCCGGTTGAAATGGGCCGTTGCGGTCATCGGTTAAGATGGCGCATACAATTATGGAGTTGATGAAAATGCGATTTAACAAAGACGCCATTACGAGGCTGATGCACCAATACCGCGCGCAGTTGCCCGCACGGGAAACTTTTGAAAACAAGCGCAAAATGATGCTGGAATATATTGCGTTTTATTACGACAATAACAAGGAGCCTCAGACATTGGTGGCACGGCTGCATTATCTTGAGCGCGGCCGGTTTGTTGCGCGCAATGTGCTGGCGGCTTTGGCGGGCGGCGCAATCAGCGGCGCCGTTATGATGCTTTGCAGTTTTTATTTTGATCCGACCTGGGTGTTTTTAAGCTGCGCGGTTTATCTGTTGCTCACGGTGATGCTGGCCTATGCCGCCTATGGCATCATTATGCTTTGCATTCGGCGCTTCGCCGACAACGACCCTTATTTTACCAATGAGTATGAAACCGGCCGCATCCGCGACATCCTTGGCGAAGCCGTCCATGAAATTGCTCAGATGCGCCTGCAGCTTCATGTAACGCCTTCCGTCTGTCTTTTCCCCAGGCAAATCAAGCCCTGAGTAATCGCCGCCGATTCATTCAGCGGCACACTTAGCGGCGGGAATTTTGTGCCAAACAAGGCGCAAAACAACCCTAAAGCGGGCTATGGCTGTTTTGCAACGCGATCCGGTGCAAAATTGGCTGTCGAAAAACCGCGCATCGATTAAGGCCATCAGGGCAAAGGGGCGGCCCAGCACGCCGCCCCCGTCTTAACATATAAATTTACAGTGCCGAAAACAGGCGACGGAATTTTCCTCCTCTTCCGTCGCCTGTTTTCTTTGTGCCGTACCTTGCCGATGGCACCCGCGTTTGTTTATAGTTCAGCAACTCAATGGGCACACGCTTTGCGGTGTATTTTGCGCCGTGCTGCGTCGTTGTCCTTGGTGGGCGGCAGCCCGCCTGCGTCCTCCGCCTTGTGGGGCTAAAAATATTCTCGCCAATCCTGTACCTGTTCCCGAGTTATTTAACTATAGGCTCTGCCGGCCGGCAAAAGCCGATTAATCCTTTTTGTTCAGCGCTTCGCTCACTGCCACGGCGCAGGCAACGGTTGCACCCACCATCGGGTTGTTGCCCATGCCAATAAGGCCCATCATGTCCACATGCGCGGGTACCGAAGAGGAACCGGCAAATTGTGCGTCGCCATGCATACGGCCCATCGAGTCGGTCAGGCCGTAAGAAGCCGGGCCCGCCGCCACGTTGTCGGGGTGCAGCGTTCTGCCCGTGCCGCCCCCCGAAGCCACCGAGAAATAACGTACGCTGTTGGAAAGCGCCCACTTTTTATAAGTACCGGCGACCAGATGCTGGAACCGGGTCGGGTTGGTCGAGTTGCCGGTGATCGAAACATCGACGTGCTCAAGCTTCATGATGGCGACGCCCTCCAGCACCTCGTTGGCGCCATAGCAGCGCACCGCGGCGCGCTCACCGCGGGAGAAAGCCCGCTCCGAGACAATCACGACTTCGTTTTTCGTAAAGTCATATTCGGTTTGCACATAGGTAAAGCCGTTGATTCGCGCAATAATATAAGCGGCGTCTTTACCAAGGCCGTTGAGAATCACCTTCAGCGGCGTTTTGCGCGCCTTATTAGCGGTTTTGGCAATGCCGATGGCGCCCTCCGCCGCGGCAAAGGATTCGTGCCCCGCCAGAAAGCAAAAGCATTTGGTCTCTTCGCGCAGCAACATCGCGCCCAAGTCGCCATGGCCCTGCCCAACGCCGCGCTCTTCGGCGACAGAGCCGGGCACAGTGAACGCCTGCAGGCCGTTGCCGATCATGCCTGCCGCCTCAACGGCGCTTTTTGCGCCCTTTTTCAGCGCAATGGCAACGCCGAGCGTGTAGGCCCACACCGCGTTCTCAAATGCGATGGGCTGTACACCCTTAACGATAAAATCCACGTTGATTCCGTTCTCAAGACAAAGCTCGTTGGCTTCCTCCAGGCTGTTAAAGCCGTTTTCTGCCAGACAGGCATTTATTTTGTCTATCCTGCGCTCCATTCCCTCAAATTTAACCATGTTGCAGCACCCCCTTAGATTTCTCTTGGGTCGATGTAGGAGGCTGCGCCTTCATACCGACCGTAGGTTCCCATGTTTTTCTCATAGGCCGTCTTTGCGTCCACGCCGTGGCGGATATCCTCAAGCATTTTGCCCACCCGGACAAACTTATAGCCGATGACCTCACGATTTTCATCAAGCGCCATCTCAAGAATGTACCCCTCGACCATTTCAAGATACCGCACGCCCTTGGCCCCGGTTGAAAAGATGGTCGCGGTCTGGCTGCGCAGCCCCTTGCCAAGATCCTCAAGCGAGGCGCCAATCGGCAAGCCGCCCTCGGAAAAGGCTGTTTGCGTGCGTCCATAAACCAGCTGCTTGAAAATCTCGCGCATCGCCACATTGATGGCGTCGCACACCAGGTCGGTATTCAGCGCTTCAAGAATGGTTTTTCCGGGCAGAATTTCGCCTGCCATCGCCGCGGAATGGGTCATGCCGGAGCATCCGATGGTCTCGACCAGCGCCTCCTGAATGATGCCGTCCTTAACGTTTAAGGTCAGCTTGCAGGTGCCCTGCTGCGGCGCGCACCACCCCACGCCATGCGAAAGGCCCGAAATATCGGTGATCTCTTTGGCTTTAATCCATTTGCCCTCTTCAGGAATCGGCGCGGGGCCATGACAGTGCAGGCAGCGCACCTGCTGCATGTGTTCAACTTCGTGCGAATACTGCAATTGATATTCCTCCTTATCGTTACCGTTTGGCAGCGAATATTTTCATGGATAATTATAACACAGCCGTACAGCCATCGCAATGAACCGCTGAACAGTCGTGCTTTGACAGCTTGCAAACTATTTCGATTGTCGAAATAGCGCTCTTGGCCTATTTTTCAAAAACGCCGGTGAAATAAGTAATTCCAACATTTTTATTTGTTTTTTAAAGTCATAGCCGCCCTTAAAAAATCGTCAAAATTAACAAGAAATAGCAAGATAATTTTACGGAATTCATTTTCACGTAATGGTCAAATATACACACTTCCAAGACAAATCCACTAAAAATTCATCCGGAATCTTTACTCTGTTATACTGCGGATATCTCTATGTAAAAATCGTTTTTGCATAAATATCGCGCGCCAGGGGTATGCATCACAGCGCCCTGTTCCACTCTGAAAATGTCATTTTGCCTTTTGATGGCCAATGGTTGCATTGACAACCTTTGACTTCGGTGCTATGCTGAAAAGGATATTTGTTGCAGGAAAGGATTTATGAATTTTATGGATACTGAAGCTTCTTTTCAAGCACAGCAGGATCAAAAATATATTGTGATGACCCAAACGCCCATCCCCAGGCTGGTTGGGCGTCTGGCGCTGCCCACCATCTGCGCCATGCTCATCACGGCTATTTATAATATGGCGGACACTTACTTTGTCAGTCAGATCGGCACCAGCGCCTCGGCGGCTGTCGGCGTTATTTTCTCGCTGATGGGCGTCATTCAGTCGGTGGGCTTTACCTTTGGCATCGGTTCCTCGGTGCTTGTTTCTCGCCTGCTGGGCGAAAAACGCCGACAGGAGGCCTGCGAATCGGTCGCGACGGCTTTTTTTACGTCGCTGGCCTTCGGGGCGGTGCTGGCGGTTGTCGGGCTTTTGTTCCTTGACGAATTGGTCGTGCTGCTGGGCGCCACCGACAGCATTGCGCCTTATGCCCGCGACTATGCGCGTTACATCCTCATCGGCGCGCCCTATATGGCGGCAAACTTTGTGCTGAACACCTCCCTGCGCGGGCAGGGCAACGCTTTTTATGGCATGATCGGCATTATGTCGGGCGGCATCCTCAACATAGCGCTGGATCCCATCATGATTTTCGGTCTGGGGATGGGCATCAGCGGCGCGGCGCTGGCCACCATCATCAGCCAGTTTGTCAGCTTTTTGATTTTGCTTTATTTTAACCTTGGCAAGTACGGCGCGTTGCCGCTCAAAGCGCGCAATGTTCGCCTCTCGTTCAAGCTGTTTGTCAGCATTGTCAGCGGCGGTACACCGTCGCTGTTCCGCCAGGGGCTGGCCAGCACCGCCATGGTATTTATGATGCGCAGCTGTAAGCCGTTCGGCGACCCCGCCATCGCCGCCATCAGCATTGTGCTGCGCCTGATGATGTTTGTTGTCTCGGCTATGATCGGCTTTGGTCAGGGCTTTCAGCCGGTATGCGGCTTTAATTACGGTGCAAAGCGGTTCGACCGCGTGAAGGAAGCGTTCTGGTTTTGCGTCAAAATATCCCTGTTAATTTTGGTCACCGCGGGCACCGTCATGTTTTTGCTGGCGCCGCAGGCCATCGCCGCCTTCCGCCGGGACGACCTGGAGGTCATCGCCATCGGCACCACGGCGCTGCGGTTGCAATGTCTGGCGCTGCCGATGCAGAGTTTCTTTATCATGTGCAATATGTATCTGCAATGTACCGGGCAAAGCGGACCCGCCACCTTGTTGGCCAGCGCACGGCAGGGCATCTTTTTTTTGCCGGGCACATTGCTTTGGCCCGCGCTGTTCGGCCTTTTAGGGGTGCAGCTTGTGCAGCCGATATCCGATATCTGCTGCTTTATTCTGGCCATTTACCTCAGCCGCCGTTTCCTGCGCGACCTGAATGAGCGGCTTTCTGAACAACTGAGAGTGGAGGGACAATCTTGAACCATTCATTTCTGCCCGCCAACCGATTTATTTCGATGATCTACCGTTATACCCGCCGGTATTTTGCCCGTGAGCTGACTGCATATCAGCTGGATGCGGGTCAACTGCCATTTTTGCTGCAGCTTTACCGCAGCCCCGGCATCACGCAGGAGCAGCTTTCCTGTGCGCTGGGCATGGATAAGGGTACGACGGCGCGCAGCGTGGCACAGCTGGAGGAATGCGGGCTGGCCTATCGGACGCCGGATGAAAATGACCGCCGCATCAATCATGTGTTTCCCACGCAGGCGGCCCTTGTGCATGAGGACGAGCTTTTTGCCATCATCGACCGGCTGCATGAATTGCTGTTCGAAGGTTTTACCGCCGAAGAGCGCGCACAGGCGTTGACACTTATCATCCACATGAAGGATAATATCGAAAGGGAATTCACGGAATAATGGTCTCATACGGCTATTATTCCAACTGATGCGCAACGGCTCGCCGCTTAACGCGACCCGCTACCCTTTGATGTGCAATGATGCCACTGTGCGCTTTGCATTTGTGGTATAATAACAAACATTCCTCAATTTAACAGCGCAGGAGGTAAAAACATGAAAAATATCGGTTTTATCGGCATTGGCGTCATGGGCGAATCGATGGCGCGCAACCTGAGCAGGCATGGGTTTAATGTGTCCATTTACAGCCGCACCAAAGCCAAGGCCCAGGCGCTTATCGCCGAAGGGCTCACCTGGTGCGACACCGCGGCGGAATGCGCATCCGGGCAGGATGCGGTCATCACCATTGTCGGTTACCCCAAGGATGTCGAGGAGGTCTATTTTGGCGAAGGCGGTGTCATCGCCAATGCCAACCCGGGCACCTTTCTCATCGACATGACCACCACCAGCCCTCAGCTATCCAAACGCATCTACGAAGAAGCCTGCGCGCGCGGCCTCGCTGCGCTCGACGCGCCCGTTTCAGGCGGTGACGGCGGTGCCCGGGACGGCACGCTGGCGATCATGGTCGGCGGCGAAAGGGCGGCGTTTGACGCTTGTATGCCGTTGTTTGAAGCGATGGGTAAGAATATTTTTTACGAGGGCCCGGCCGGGAGCGGCCAGCACGTCAAAATGGCCAACCAGATTGCCATCGCGGGTACTATTTCCGGCGTGTGCGAGGCGGTGGCCTATGCCCGCGCTGCGGGACTTGACCTCGAAGCCATGCTTAAAACCATCGGCTGCGGCGCGGCGGCGAGTGCACAGCTGCAAAAAATTGCGCCTAAAATGGTTTCGGGCGATTTTGCCCCCGGCTTTTATATCAAGCATTTTATCAAGGATATGTCCATTGCGCAGCAGGAGGCCGAAACCGCCGGGCTTTCGCTTGAAGTGCTGCAACAGGTTTGCGGAATGTTCCAAAAGCTTGAGGCCCAGGGCAAGGGTGACAACGGCACACAGGGCATTATTGAGTATTATAATAAATGAGCGTCCATCAAACAGCCCCCGCTGCCGAAAAATCGGCGGCGGGGGCTGTTTGATGGCCTTTATAGTCAAGTTCTACTTTAAAATCCAAAAATGCGCAAGGCCCTGTCTCCATTTTAGGAGACGGGGCCCTGCTATCTACACGCCGTTTAAGCGAACGGCGATTCCCGGTTTGTTCGGGGAGAGGCTTAGTACATGCCGCCCATACCGCCCATGCCGCCGCCGGCGGGCATTGCGGGTTCTTCCTTGGGCGGTTCGCTGACCAGCGATTCGGTGGTCAGCACCATTGCGGCAACAGAAGCCGCGTTCTGCAGTGCACTTCTGGCAACCTTGGTGGGGTCCACAATACCGGCCTCAACCATATCGACATACGCCTCGGTCTCGGCGTTAAAGCCATAGCCAACCTTGCCGACGCGCTTGATCTGGTCAATGATGACCGAGCCCTCAAGGCCTGCGTTCTTGGCAATCTGGCGGACCGGCTCTTCAAGGGCGCGCAGCAGAATCTTAGCGCCGGTCTTTTCGTCGCCCTCAAGGCTGGAGAGCAGCTTCTCAACGGCGGACATCGCGTTGAGCATGGCCACGCCGCCGCCCGCAACAAGGCCTTCCTCAACGGCAGCCTTGGTAGCGGAGAGGGCATCTTCAATGCGCAGCTTCTTTTCTTTCATTTCAACCTCGGTCGCAGCGCCGACCTTGATAACGGCTACGCCGCCGGCAAGCTTTGCAAGGCGCTCCTGCAGCTTCTCGCGGTCGAAGTCGGAGGTGGTGTTCTCCATCTCGGAACGGATCTGTGCGACGCGGCCCTTGATCGTGGCGGAATCGCCCGCGCCGTTGACGATGACGGTGTTTTCCTTGGTGACCTTGACCTGCCCTGCACGGCCGAGCATGTCGACGGTGGCTTCCTTCAGTTCATAGCCAAGGTCGCTGCTGACAACGGTGCCGCCGGTGAGAATGGCGATATCCTCCAGCATAGCCTTGCGGCGGTCGCCAAAGCCGGGCGCCTTGATGGCAACGCAGGTGAAGGTGCCGCGCAGGCGGTTGACCAGAAGTGTTGCGAGCGCCTCGCCCTCAACATCTTCAGCGATAATGACAAGCTTCTTGCCGGACTGCACAATCTGCTCAAGCAGGGGCAGAATCTCCTGGATTGAAGCGATCTTCTTGTCGGTGATCAGCAGGTAAGCGTCATCGACGACAGCTTCCATCTTGTCGGTATCGGTGACCATGTAGGGGGAGATATAACCGCGGTCGAACTGCATGCCCTCAACAACCTCGGTGTAGGTCTCAGCGGTCTTGGATTCCTCAATGGTGATGACGCCGTCGGCGCCAACCTTGTCCATAGCCTCGGCGATCAGCTTGCCGATGACGGCGTCGCCGGCCGAAACAGTTGCGGCGGAAGCGATATCGGCCGAGCCGGAAACCTTCTTGGAGTTCTCCTTGATGGCGGCCACAGCGGAATCAACCGCCTTCTGGATGCCGCGCTTGACAACCATGGGGTTCGCGCCCGCGGCAACGTTCTTCATGCCCTCGCGGACAAGCGCCTGGGCCAGCAGGGTGGCGGTGGTGGTGCCGTCGCCGGCTGCGTCGTTCGTCTTGGTGGCAACCTCTTTAACAAGCTGTGCGCCCATGTTTTCAAAGGGGTCTTCAAGCTCGATCTCCTTGGCGATGGTTACGCCGTCGTTTGTGATGAGCGGTGCGCCGTACTTCTTATCGAGCACAACGTTGCGGCCCTTGGGCCCGAGGGTAATCTTAACGGTATCGGCAAGCTTATCAATGCCCGCCTGTAAAGACTTTCTGGCTTCTTCGCCATAGGAAATAATCTTAGCCATAGTAAGTTTCCTCCCTTTATTCTTTCTCAGTAATGGTTATTCAACAATTGCAAGGATATCGGACTGGCGCAGGATGGTGTATTCCACGCCGTCAACCTTGACTTCGGTTCCGGCATATTTGCTCATGAGAACCTTATCCCCTGCCTTGAGATACATGGTCACCTCTTTGCCATCCACGACGCCGCCGGGGCCCACTGCGACAACCTCCGCTACCTGGGGCTTTTCCTTAGCAGAACCTGCGAGAATGATTCCGCTCTTGGTGGTCTCTTCCGCTTCAACCATCTTGATTACGACTCTGTCTGCCAACGGTTTGATGTTCATTGCTGTTCCTCCATTTATCTATATTTTCATTTGACTTTTTTAGCACTCTAATCTTTTGAGTGCTAAGAATATTTTAGCTCATTTTTCAAAAAAATCAAGGGATTTTTGAGATTTTTTTCAAAGTTTACAACAAATTCATTTTTCAGCAAATCAGCGGTCCAAGGCGAAAAACTGCGGGTGCCATGTCCCAATAAAATTGCGCGCGCACCATTGGAGCCGCACACCGTTTAGGTTGCCCCGTTTTGGGTATTGGTTTCAGCTTGTAAAAATAAAAACGGCCCGCGTTCTTCAAACGCCGGACCGCAGACCGATCAAAATGATTAACACGACCCCCAAAGTGGCTTTGCCGCAAAATTGGCGCTTAAAACAGGCAGCAATTGACCAACATCAACAAAATGCCAAGCAAGGCCCCCGCTACCCCAAAGCCCGCTTTTTTTCCGCACAGCGCCGCGGGCAGCAATTCGGCCACGGCGATGGCGCTCATCAGCCCCGCAATGCCGCAAAACATCATGGCCAACCCGCGCTCGGTGAGCACCGGCTGCAAAAAACGAAGCGCCAGCAGTGCGCCCAGCGGCTCGGCCGCGCCCGAAATTATCGCCAGCAGCAGCGCGGGCGCACGGCGGTTCAACGCCGCATAGACCGGCATCGCAACCGATATCCCCTCCGGGATATTATGCAGCGCGATGGCGGCGCAAAGCTTTAACCCCATCTTGACGTTCTGGCTCGCACTTAAAAATACGGCCATTCCCTCGGGCAGGTTGTGCAGCATCAGCGCCAGCATTGAAAACAGCCCCAGGCGCAGCAGCTTCTGGTCGCGGTGCGCATCGCACTTCTCAAACCCGCCGGGCAGAACCGAATCCAAAAGCTGCGAACAAAGCATACCCGCTGCGCAGGAAAAAACCGCCACGGCCGTTCCGGCCACGCCCGACATCTCAAAAAGCAGCACCGCAGTCGCCTGCGGCAGCAGGTCAATCAGCGACACCGCCAGCATCACCCCTGCCGAAAAGCCCAGTGCCAGCGTCAGCAGTGATGTTTTAGGACGCCGCACCGCAACCGCCAGCAGGGCGCCAAGAATGGTGGCGCCACCGGCAGCTGTGCTTAAAACCAGTGGTATCATGGTGTTTTGCGTCACAGCGCCTCACTCCCTCACGGCGGCCGGTGTTTTGATGCCGCCTCATCAATAGCTATTCACATCGGCGGTAAATTATTTGTACAACGGCTGCGCATGATTGACAAGTGCCATCCGCAATGGTAATCTTTTTATATCATTTATTGATATACTTGGAGAAATTTTGAATGCCCGAGCATAATATGGCATTTGATGTACAAAAAGAAATGATAGCAGGCTTCAGCGGAAAGGAAGAAAGCAATGAAAAAGATCAGAAAGTCAAAACCCTTTATCTATATGGCCGTTACCGTCTTGCTCATGCTCTATGCGTTTAGCAGCGCCGTCAATTTTAACCCGCTATACAGCGACGGCGCCTTTTTCTGGTGTGTCGTCATAAGCGCCTACGTCCTGACCTGGAGTATTTTTAAGCTGGGCGGCGCCTTTTCGGTTCGGGAATCGACTTCGATGCCCGGCCGCGCACAGTTAAACCTCGACCCAATAAAGTTCAAAGCATTCCCCAAACCGGCAAAGCTGCTTTTAATCGTGCCCTGGGTGCTGTTTGTGGGCATCAACGTGTTTTCGATGCCCCTGTTCCACTACAAGGCTTACCGCGACCAGCTTGGCAGTGTGAACCAACAGGTGTTTTCAAGCGACATGCAGGCGGTGGATCTCTCGCAGATACCGATTGTGGACGAAGAACTGGCCCGGAAGCTGGCGGATAAAAAGCTTGGTGAGCGCGCTTCGCTCGGCAGCCAGGTCGTCCTTGGGGAACCGACCATACAGATGAACAACGGCAAACTCATCTGGGCGGTGCCGCTTTATCATTCCGGCATTTTCAAATGGCTGACCAATCTTTCGGGCACACCCGGTTATATTGTGGTATCGGCCACCAATGTCAACGATGTCGATTATGTGGAAGGGCACAAAATCAAATATCAGCCCCAGTCCCACCTCCTGTATGACATTGGCCGCCATACGCGCTTCACCGCCGCCCCTTTTGACGGCATCACCGATTATTCTTTCGAGCTGGACGACGCAGGCGTTCCGTACTGGATTGTCACCACCTACAGGAATCTGCGCGGCTTTGCCCTGCCGGAAGCAACCGGCGTCATTATCGTCAATGCCACAACAGGCCAAAGCCAGAAATATGCGCTCACAAATGTTCCCGATTGGGTGGACCGTGTGCAGCCGGAATATTTCCTGCGCAGGCAGATTATGAACCAGGGCGAATATGTCCACGGCGTCTTCAACTTTGCCGACAAGGATAAGTTCCAGCCCTCGGAAGGCCAGGCGGTTGTTTACAACAACGGGCGCTGTTACCTGTTCACCGGGCTGACCAGCGTGGGCAATGATGAAAGCGCCATCGGGTTCATGATGGTGGATATGGTCACCAAAAAGCCGCTGCTTTACCAGATGAACGGCGCTACCGAATACGCCGCGCAGGGCTCGGCGCAGGGCAAGGTTCAGCACCTGAATTATTACGCCTCCTTCCCGCTCATCATCAACGCCGACAATGTCCCCACCTATTTTATGACGCTCAAGGACCGCGAGGGGCTGATTAAACAGTATGCGCTGGTTTCGGTGACCAATTATTCCACCGTCGGGGTCGGCGAGACGATATCGCAAACCTATCGCAACTATCAGACCGTCCTGCGCCAAAACGGCGACAGCAGCCAGCTTTTGCCTTCGTCCGGCTCAGAGCAAAAGCTTAACGGAACCGTGGAGCGCATCGCAAGCCAGTATAACGGCGAGGATACGATTTATTACGTCATTCTGTCGGAATACCGCAACAAAATTTACACCGTTAACGCCAGCCTGTCTTCCGAACTGGCGCTCACCCGCGAGGGGGACCGCGTCCAAATCATCTATTGGGGGGATGAACAAAACGCGCAGCCGATCATGGAGGCCACCGGCTTTGATAATCTGCAATACACGCAAAAATAATTTTCTGACAGAAGGAACCTTTGATGAGAATTCTCGTTGTCTCGGATACCCACCACGATTTTGACACGCTCTACCGCCTGATGCTGCGCGAAAAGGATGCCATTGACCTGCTGTTGCACCTCGGCGATGGCGCACAGGATATTGACGATCTGCGCGCCGTCTGGCCGCTGCTGCCGGTGCGTTTTGTGCGCGGCAACTGCGACTATGTCTCCACCGCGTCGGACACGGCGTTGGTGGAAGCAAACGGCACGCGCCTGCTGCTGACGCACGGCCACCTGTTCGATGTCAATTATACAACCGAACGGCTGGCCGCCGAAGCGCGGCGGCAAGACGCCGCCGTTGCGCTGTTCGGGCACACCCACCGGCAGCTTTGCCGCAGCGAATTGGGCGTCCAGCTGATGAACCCCGGCAGCCTTGGCAAACCCCGCGACGGCAAACGCGGTTACGGCATCATTGAGATTGTGCAGAGCCAGCCGGTCTGTTCGCTGCACCGGTTTGAATAAACCCGCCATCGCGCGCCACCAGAAAACATTTGGCCGGGTTTTAGCTTGTCAAAAAAGTCTTCGCACAGCTCAGCCTTTTATGCCAAGCTTCGCATAATGGGCAAGATTGCCCATTTTGTCGCCTACGGGCGAGAAATCCGGCGCACTTTGTGCACCTCGACGCGAAAAAGGGGGCTCACCGCCCCCTTTTCACACTTTTCCCCCGGTACTTTGCCTTACGTAATCTGCTTCTTTGACAGCCTAGAAAATCAAATACTTGGTCTAATTCTATTGTAAAGACCGCCTTCCGCGTCAAAAATGCTCGGAATACATCCAGTATTCCTGCGCTCTTTTCCTTATAGACGAACCTTCACAGCGCGTTATTCGTCGTTTTTTCTATTTACAGACAAGCCCTAAAAAATTGCATAAATTAAAGTTTTTGGTCAAGCTTTTTTCAAAAAGCTTGCGTGCTTCATTCGTCAAAAGCGCAGGAGAAGGCGCAAAATAATCCGGGGGACTATTTTGCGGGGAGAACCCTCGACGGGGGTTTTCCCCATGCCGTGTTAAGCGGCATCAGCTTTGTGCAAATGAACAGCACGGCCAACCTTTTTCGACAACCTTAAAATCCCGCCGCACAGGAAGGTGCGGCGGGATTTTCAATGTCAATAACGCTTAACCAATCGCGGTGCCGCAGGGCACCGAGTCGTCCACAAAAATAACCTTGCAGCCGCTCTCCTCGCTGGTGGCGGCCAGCAGCATGCCCTGGCTCTTCTCGCCGGCAAACTTGGCGGGCTTCAAATTCGCCACAACAATAATCTTGCGCCCGACCAGCGCTTCAGGCTGATATTCGCCCTTAATGCTGGAGACAATCTGGCGTCCGCCCATGCCGTCGTCAAGGGTCAGCTTCAGCAGGCTGCGCGCCTTGGGCACATCCACACATGCGAGCACCTTGCACACTCTGAAGTCGAGCTTGGCAAAATCGTCGATTGCTACCTCCGCTTTCAACGGTGCAGCCGCTGTTTCGGGCGCGGCTTGCGCCTCTGCGGGCGCTTCGGGCTGTGCCGCGGCCAGTTCCTCGGCGGTGGCGGGGGTGGAAAAATCGAGCAGCGGCAGATAGCGCGCCTTGTCTATCGCGTGCAGGAAAAGATAGAGCCGCGGGCCCTTCTCCTTATTGAGCAGCAGCTGATAAACGTTCTTGAAGAAACGCCCCTGCTTTTGCTTAATCGCCTTATCATCCCCGCCCGGGAACACGGTGCGCGAGACCGAATAAAGGAAGGTGTTCAGGTCGTCGAGACTGTCGTCCACCGTCGAAAGGTGCTCAAACAGCAGCCTGATCTCCTGCTTTTCATCATCGGAAAGCGCATCAAAAACTGCAAAGTCGCGGATGCTGCGCAGCTTGTAGGCGTTTTCCGGCGAGCACTGCTCCAGCCAGAACTTCGCCAGCGCCAGGCGCTCGGCAAATTCCTCGCGCTTAAAGGGGGTGCCGATCTTTTCAAACACCGTCTCAAGCGCATCGAGGTTAAAATCCACGGTGCTGCCAAGCTGCACAAGCTGTCCCATCGGAACGGTCCTGACTTCGTGGCCGGGCACCTCGACATTATACATGATAGCGTTGAGGCGCTCGTCCCCAATGCCCGCGCGGTAGTCGTTGAGCGCCTTATCAAACTCAAAGTACTGACGCAGAATTTCTTCGTCAAAGCAAAAATCAAAGGCCTTAAGCGGCTCGGTCTTGGAATAGAGCCACAGGATGACCTCGGGCTGATAAATTTTTAGCAGCGTCTCGGGCGTGAGGTTTAAGCCCGACGAACCGGACATTTTGCCGGTCATGCCCTTGATGCCGATGAACTCATAACCGGTGAAGTAGGGCGCGGCGTAATCGAAAATTTTATCTGAAATGATGCGGCTGGTCTGATAGCTGCCCGTAGGGGAAGCGTGGTCCTTGCCGCCGGGTTCAAAATCGACACCCTCGGCCTTCCAGCGCATCGGCCAGTCAATCTTCCAGGCCAGCTTGGCGCTGCCGCCGTTGGCAAAGTCATAATCGCCCTCATAGCCGCATTTGCAGGTGAAGTGGCCGGTCGTGCAATCCTCTGAAAAAGAGGTGAAAGTGGTGGTATCCTTGCCGCAGGCCGGGCAGTAAACAATGGCGGGGCTGTAGGCCTCGCGCTCACCCTCGGCGGCCTCCTGCGTGCGGAAGCTGTCTAAGATATCAAAAATTTCGCCGCGATGGCGCAGCGCATGGATGATGCTCTCGTTGTAGCGGCCCGAACGGTATTCGGCCGCCTGATAGCGGAAATCAACCGCGATGCCGAATTTGGCAAGCGAGCGTTCAAACTCCTGCTCAAAGTGTTTGGCATAGCTTTCGCAGCAGCCAAAAGGATCGGGCACGTCCACATAGGGCTTGCCGATGTGGTGGTTCCATGTCTCGGGCACATTTTTGGGCACCTTGCGGAAGCGGTCAAACTCATCCCACGAGAAGAGCAGCTTTGCCTTCTTGCCCGCTTTTTGCAACGCGCGGCAGACAAAGTAACTGGTGGCGATATCGCGGAAATTGCCGATGTGCACCGAGCCCGAGGGGCTGATGCCCGCGGCGCAGACATACTCTTCCTTATTCGGCTTTTTGGCAATAATTTCATTGGCGATTGCTTCTGACCAATGCATAAATTCAGACCATCCCTTTCACTGCAAATACAAAGCACGCGCAAGCCGCATCCAGGGGCGTGTGCGCATGCGTATTTTTATATTGCTATCCCGCTAAAAAGTTGAAACGGTTTAAGCGACAGCTTCACCCTGCAAGGACGCGGCAGCCGGCGCCCGCCGACGGCGAAATGGGGAAAAATCCGACGCAAAATATCAATTTTTCAGCGGGATAGCAATATCATGCCATTATCTTTAGAATTTTACTATAAAGGGCTTTAAAAGTCAAACATCCGCCGGCCTTTATTCATCGGCCGGACCACCGGGCGTTTTTGCCCGTTGCTATTGATTTAGACCGGCGTTATGATATACTTTTATAGAATACCATGGCGTTGTGCGCTATAGTTGATTCGCTGGAAAGCGGCCCGGCATTGCGAGATTATTTTTTGCGCTGCAAGGCGGATGGCGCAGGCGGACTGTCACCTGTCAGGGAGGACAACGCGGCAGCGCGGAAAACGGGCCGCAAGGGTGGACTGGCCAGGTTAATCAACTATATCTATTGAAGAAAGAGGCGATCTCCTATGCTGTCATATCAGGCCCTCGGGTTGGAGAATGCACAAAACCTGCTGAAAAAAGCCCACGAAGGGCATTATGCCGTCGGAGCTTTCAACTTCATCTCTATCGAGCAACTCAACGGCATTTTTGACGCGTGCGTCCAAAAACGCTCACCCGTTATTCTGTTGGGTTCCCCAAAGCTGTGCCGCCAGTTTGAGCCGCGCATGCTTTCCCGCATGGCACAGGCCGGACACGAACGCGTGCTTGAGCTGGGGCTGGACATTCCCACCGTGCTGCATCTGGACCACGGCCTTTGCTACGACCACTGCGTCACCGCCGTCCAGAACGGTTTTTCTTCGGTGATGATTGACGGCAGCGCCCTGCCCTTTGCCGAAAACGTGGCGCTGACCAAGCAGGTTGTGGAATATGCCCACGCCTACGGCGTGACGGTGGAAGGCGAACTGGGCGTGCTGGACAGCGAGGCCAACGCGCAGAGCTATTTTCCGCAGCGGCTTTACACCGACCCAGATCAGGCGGCCGAATTTGTTGAAAAAACCGGCGTGGACAGCCTGGCCGTCGCCATCGGCACCAGCCACGGCATGGTTAAATACCTGCCCAACCCGGACGGCAGCTACCCTGAGCTGCGTTATGATATTCTGGATAAAATTGAAACGCTGCTGCCCAATTTCCCCATTGTACTGCACGGCGCCTCCTGCCTGCCTTATAAATATATCGAGATGATCAACCGCTACGGCGGCAAGATCGGCCATGCCGCCGGCATACCCGAATATCAGATTGCCAACGCCGCAAAGATGGCGGTGTGCATGGTCAACATCGCCTCCGACGGCTGGCTGGCGTCGCTCGCCCTGACCCGAAAGGTACTGGCCGAAAACCCGACGGCCATTGACGGCCGTATTTATTCCTTGCAGGTGCGTCCGGAATTGAAGGAGCTTTACTGCCATAAAATAGACATGCTGGGCAGCGCGGGCAAAATGTGACGGCCTGCGCAGAAAACGGGTTAAAAAAACAGCAGGTTCCGGCCTGTCAAAAAACCTGTCGGGTGGTTTTATGAAAAATACGACAAAAGCCTATTTAGCCGTAACATTTCAGACGTTGATCGTCGGTTTTTCTTTTTTGTTTGTCAAAATTGCGCTGCGCAGTGCCGACGCCGTATCGTTATTGGCGCATCGGTTTACAGTGGCGGCGCTTTGTATTGTCATTTACAGGCTTTTAAATCCGGCCAGGATCAATATCGGCACTTCGGCCTGGCTGAAGATCGTTCCTTACAGCATCGCCTATCCCATCGCATTCTTTTTTTTCCAGACGTTCGGGCTCAAAATAATATCCTCCTCCGAGGCGGGAATCATCCACGCCACAGCGCCTGTCTGGACGCTTATCGCCGCCAGAATCATCTTAAAAGAGCGGGTTGGCAACCTGCAAAAACTTCTGTTGGCCCTGTCGGTATCGGGCGTCATCTATATCAATATCATGAGCGGGTTTCGCATTGGAAGCGGCAGTTACCCCGGTTTTCTGTTCATCCTGATATCCGCGGTATCTTTTGCCATCTATTATGTGTTAATCAGAAAGCTGTCAAGGCAATACGCCGTTCTTTCAATTGTCTATGTGATGAGCATAACCGGCTGTGTTGTTTTTAACGCCGTTTCCATTGCGCAACATATTATAAACGGCAATGCCGCCGCTTATTTTAAACCGTTCTCAGACCTTTCCTTTGTGTGGGCAATGCTTTATCTGGGGGTGCTTTCGTCCCTGGTAACCTCCCTGCTTTCCACATATGCATTGGGCAAACTGGAGGCGACCAAAGTCGGGCTCTTTAACAATATGTCCGTCATCGTCACCATTCTGGCCGGGCCGGTCTTCTTACACGAAACGCTTTATGGTTATCACTACATCGGTATGATCGCCATTTTAACCGGCACCATCGGGTTTAACCTCATCAAGCCGCGCCGGGAAGATACGGACAAATAACGCCAAAGCCTTTCAATCATGGCTGATTGAAAGGCTTTTAAAAACTGAAACTATCCTTTAAAGCCGCCTGTTTGGGGCTACCGATTATACCCGTCAGCTTGAGTGGTTGATCACCAGCACATCGTTTTCCTTAATGACGGTCGAACCCTGCGGGATAATGACCCGGCCCTTGCGCTGCACCATAATGATGAGCATATCCGGCTTTTTAAAGATCTCGGCGACGCGCTTGTTCTCCCACCTGTCGCCCTTGGCAATGCGTTTTTCAAACAGCGAAATACCCTCGATATCGCCCGGCGCCCGCGCGCTCAAAATAAGCTTATCATACGGTTGCAGCACTGTTTTTCCATTGGGGACAATCTTTTTGCCGCTACGCAGCAACAGGACGAGAATCGTCTCCGCGGGCAGCAGAATATCCTGAATCATGCTGCCGGACCAGGGGTGCTGTTCCGGCACCGAAAACTGAATAAACTGGATGGGAACCTCATCGCTGTAATCGGTGAAGGTTTTCATAACATCGGCGTTCTCGTCGATCATATCCAGCCTGCGGGCCACAAGCGGAATCATCGCGCCCTGGAACAAAATAGACAGCAGCACGATGAAAAACACGATGTGGAACAAGTCGGTGCTGGTGTAGGCGGGGCTGATGGCCGCCATAACCGCAAACACAATCGATGCGGCGCCGCGCAGCCCGGCCCACGAGACCAGCAGCTGCTGTTTAAAGGTGCCGCCAAGCGGCGACAGAATGGCAAACACCGCCGCAGGGCGGGCCACAAAAGTTAAAAACAGCGCGATAGCCAGTGCGGTGAAAGCCACATTCAGCAACAGGGACGGCGTGGCCAGCAAGCCCAGCAAGAAGAACAGCACCACCTGCATCAGACCGGTGGCCGTGTCAAAAAAGTGCACGATGGCCTTTTTGTTTTTAATTTCGTGGTTACCCATCATAATGCCGACGATGTAAGCGCTTAAATAGCCGTTACCGCCCAGTGCCTCGGGCGCGGCATAGGAGAAAATCGCCACCCCAAGGATAAAAATGGCGTCGAACCCGTCGGCGGCAAACTGAAATTTTTTAAGCGCCCACAGCGCCGCCGCCGCAATGGCCACGCCGAACAACGCGCCATAGGTCAGCTGCGCGAAAATCATGTATGCAATCTGCCCGCCCCTGACGTTTTGGCTCATGATCGAAAGAATAACGGCCGTGAGCATATAGGCGCAGGGGTCGTTGCTGCCGCTTTCAACCTCCAGCATTGAAGCGGTGTTGTAGCGGAGGTTCAGCCGCTTGGAGCGCAAAATTGAGAACACCGAGGCCGCGTCGGTCGAACTGATAACCGCACCGATAAGCAGGCTTTCAAGCCAGCCGATCCGCAGCGCGAAATGGCAGAACAGTCCGGTTATGCCGGCGGTGAGCACCACCCCCGCGGAAGAAAGCAGTACCGCCTGCGCCACGACGGGCCTCGCCTCGCTCCACTTGGTGCCAAACCCACCGTAAAACATGATAAAAATCAGTGCGACGGCGCAAATCTGCCCGGCGAAAGCATAGTTGTCAAAAGGAATTTTCACCACACCTTCGGCGCCAAAAAGCATCCCCAGCAGGATGAAAGCCAGCAGCACCGGAATGCCCAGCTTGCTGGAGAGCTTATTAAAGCCCACACAGGTGATTAAGACGACGGCGGCCAACAACAGATAAACCGGCAAAATCAAACCTTCCTTTCGGCGCAACATGGCGCTGTCAATATAGTGGGTTCACTTTAAAAACGGCCTGACATTTGCGGCGCTATTTTTTGCGCTGCAAGGCGGACGACCCAGGCAGGCTGGCGCCTGGCGAGGCGGGCAACGCAACAGCGTGGAAAACAGGGCGCAAGGGCTGGGCGGTTTTTAAGTTAATCGGCTATAAATTGGCCCGGGCGCAGAATGCTCGCCGCCCGCAAGCGGCCTAAACATACGGCACGGGCAGCATCAAAAGGCGGTTATGTAAGACGCTTTCAGACGTCAGCCGCCCGGCACGGGCCTTTGGCGCTACTGCTTACCGCCGTTTTTAAAAACCATCATCATCTCGCGGGTCAGGCTTAAGCGGTCGGGCTTTAACGCAATTTGGTCGCGGGTAAACCACTCGGCCGAGGCCAGCTCGTCGGTTTGCAGCGTGACGGCGGTATCCCCGTCCACCTCGGCAAAAAAGCCGCAGAGCAGCGAGCTTGAAAAGGCCCAGGGCTGGCTTTTATAATAGGTGATGTTCTTAACCTTCAGCCCAACCTCTTCCATCACCTCGCGCTCAACCGTCTGTTCCACCGTCTCGCCAACCTCGGTGAAGCCCGCCACCAGCGCGTAGTTGGAATAGGTCCGGCCGGCATATTTGGTCATCAGCAGCCGGTCGCCCGCCGTAATTGCCACAATGACGCCGGGGGATATTTTGGGATAAACCGTGTTGCCACAGCCTGGGCACGCCAGCATGCGCTCTTTGTCGCTGGGTATCAGCAACTGCCCGCAGCGCCCGCAGAATTTATTATCATTATACCAATTGTATAGCTGCCATGCAACAAAGCCCGCAAAGGCTAAGTCACCGGGCAGCGCCGTGCGGAACAGCGTGATATTTTCTAGGCTGAAGCCGTCGGGTACATGATAGCGCGCCGAACGCAGCAGAAAATAGTCCACGTCATCAATTGAAAACAAAAATGTGCAGTCGCCGGGCGCGGCTTCAAGCTGTTCCAGTGTCGGGTAGCAAACCGCCGTCCCGTTTTTGCGGCACAGCACGGCGTTTTGGTCAAAGACAAAAACCGTATCCGCCTCGCGGGGGCTTTTGCATTGAAAGGTGTTGTCATATTTCTTGGGTGCAATATCCTGTATCACGTTAAACTTCCTTTGCCGTTAATTTAACGGCGGCACAAACCGGCCGCTGTCATTGTTACAGCGATTATACCACCCCGCTGTGAAAAAGTCATGCCCGCCCGCATAAATATCCCCCCCGCCCCAGCGGCGCGTCACCACAGCCGCATCCATCCCTTCCCCCAATGTTAAAACAATTCGCCTGAAAAGCGGCCTGCATCTTCCAAGCCGTCTTCGCGCTGCAAGGCAAAGGAAGGCCGGCTGGCGCCCGGCGAGGAAGCCAACGCGGCAGCGTGGAAAACAGGGCGCAAGGGCGGGATGGTTTTTAAGTTAATCGGCTATAAGTCATCCTTTAAGGCCATAAAGTGTTTTTCTCCACGAGAACATAGTGCATTCAAAATTAATAAATGCTATAATATTTTAATAGAACAGGCCACGCCTTATGAATCCGCCTTGAAATTAGAGGAAGGAACTGCAAAGCATGGAAGCAATCAGAATGCGTAAAAGCATCAGAAAATACCTGAATAAGCCGGTTTCGGATGCGGTGATCCTGCAACTGCTGGAAAGTGCCCGCCTCGCGCCCTCCGGCAGCAACAACCAGCCCTGGCAGTTCATTGTCGTCCGCTCCCCGGAAAACCGCCGCAGGCTCACAGAGGTTGCGCATAATCAGAAATGGATGCTGACCGCACCGGTGTTCATTGTCTGCCTTGCCGATATCCGTTGCAGAATTCCCGAGGGGGTCGAGGTGTTCCTCACCGAAGAAAGCCCGGAGGAGGAACTCAAGCAGGTTATCCGCGATACAGCCATCGCGGTGGAAAATCTGCTGCTGGAAGCGCATCACCTGGGCCTTGGCGCCTGCTGGGTCGCATGGTACAGGCAAACGGAAATCCGCCCCGTTTTAGCGATTCCGGCGGACAAATACGTCTGCGGCATCGTCACGGTCGGCTATCCGGCTGAAACGCCCGCACCGCACCCGCGAAAACCGCTCGAAAGCCTGGTCCGGTACGAAATGTGGGAATAATGCCGCCCGACGACGACACGGAGGGCAGCGAAATGGCCCCCAAAAACAGCCTGCTTTTTTGGGGCAGGGGATTGGGCATTTCAGGTGCGGCCGTTTAAAATTTTAGAATCTGATTTCCCGCTGGCCTGCATCGAAGCGGATATTGAGCCATTGAGAAGGCATCCTGCCCTATATTTGCCCCCGGTTCTGAGACCCGCACCATTTCTCTCCGGAATAACTGCGCTTTAAGAATTATAATGAGGTGAAAAGATATGTCGCAAGCTTTGTTATGGGCCGCCGGCGGAACCGGCTTTACTTTTCTGATGACGACGCTGGGCGCCGCAATGGTTTTCTTTTTCCGAAAAGCCGACAACGAACATATTCAAAAAATATTCCTGGGCTTTGCCGCCGGTGTCATGATCGCGGCGTCGGTCTGGAGCCTTTTAATACCGGCTATTGAAGAGGCCGAGGCAAGCGGCCAGATCGGGTGGATTCCGGCCGCGGGCGGGTTTGTGCTCGGCGCGCTGTTTTTGTACGGGCTCGACCAGCTCATCCCGCACCTGCACCCCGCCACCAACCAGACCGAGGGCCCCCTCTCCACCATGAAGCGCACCTCGCTTTTAGTGCTGGCGGTAACGCTGCACAATATCCCGGAAGGCATGGCCGTCGGCCTTTCCTTCGCGCTGGCCGCACAACACAGCGCCGACCCTTCGGCCTATGCGGCCGCCGCGGCACTGGCATTGGGCATCGGCATCCAGAACTTCCCTGAAGGCGCTGCCATCTCGCTGCCCTTACGGCAGGAGGGCGTCGGCGCGGCAAAGGCTTTTTTGTACGGCAGCCTCTCCGGCCTCGTAGAGCCGGTGTTCGGCATTTTAACGGTGCTGGCGGCGTCCGCCATCACGCTTTATATGCCGTGGCTGCTTTCGTTTGCCGCGGGCGCCATGATCTATGTCGTGGTGGAGGAGCTGATTCCGGAGGCGCACCTCGGCGAGCATTCAAATATCGGCACGCTCGGCGTCATGGGCGGCTTTTTGATTATGATGATTTTAGACGTCGCATTGGGTTAGGGCGTTCTTAAAAGTCAAAAATGGGGGAAATTTGCTGAGGATGCATCAGCGCAAGGCCAAAAATGCAGGAACACCGGCGCATGTTTAACGCCGTGTTGCCTTTTCAGCAGAATGCCCCGAAGCTGGACTTTTGAGAAAACCGGCGGCCGAAAGGAGGGGGTATCCATCGGCATCTTCTCTGTAGAAAAGGGCCTCTACGGCCCGGAGGTACAGGTGGTGGCGCAATCGGACGCGTGCACGGTTTACCGGTTCACCGGCGCGGACGGCGAGGGCATCATCACCGGATACCGGGTTTTTCCCGGTATTGAGCTGCTGTATAACGATTTTCGCATGGGCAGCTGCTTTACCAACAAACGCGCACACCCCAATATCATGGAGATTAACCACTGCCGCCGGGGGCGCTTTGAATGCGAATTTGACAACGGCACCTGCGCCTATCTGGAGGCGGGCGACCTGTCGGTTAACCTTTTGAGCAACCGTTCGAAAAACCCCTGCTTTCCGCTGGAGCATTATGACGGGGTGTCGGTTCTCATTGATATCCCCGAGGCGGCCGACGCCATTTCTTCGGCGCTTGAGAACATCTGCATCGACCTTTACGGTCTGCGCGAGAGGCTTTGCGGCGATAATTGCTGCTTTATCATGCGCGCGACCGAGTCGGTCCAGCATATTTTTTCCGAGCTTTACACCGTGCCGGATGCCGTGAAACCCGGTTATTTCAAGCTGAAGGTTTTGGAACTGCTGCTGTTTCTGAGCATCGCCGATATCTCGGGCAGCCAGCAGCAGCGGCTGTATTTTCCCAAAGAGCAGGTGGAGGTTATCAAACGCATCAAGCGGCATATCACCGAAAATATGGAACGCCACTATACGCTTGAAATGCTTTCCGCCCGGTTTTGCATTCCGCTGACCACCATGAAGCTGTGCTTTAAGGGCGTTTACGGCACCTCCATTTACGCTTTCATCCGTTCTTACCGCATGCAGGCCGCGGCGCTGATGCTGGCGCAAAGCTGTGACAGCGTCACCGAAATCGCCAACCGGGTGGGGTATTCAAACGCCAGCAAGTTCGCCTGCGCCTTTAAACAGACGATCGGCCTGCCCCCGCTTAAATATCGCCGGAAGGCTCAGCTTGGCAAAGCACCCTGAGGGGCAATACCGGCATCATCGCATATGGCGTCCGCTTGCGCTGCATCATAAAAAGCGGCGTTTTTTTCGCGGCGATGGTTATCCTCTGCTAACTCTTGCCCCAAGGCGTTATTTCGCTTTTCTTCCGGATTTTAATCCCGATTTATCAGCATCCTGAAAAGTTTTATAAGACGGCTGATGATAGCAGCCGTGCACAAATTTTTGTCCAAATGGATTGAAATCGCCCGCATGGAGTAGCGCAGCCTTGGCGCAAGGCTTATAATAGCTTTTGGTTAGTTAAAGCTAACCAGCTAATATATTTTGCTTTATATTTCAGGAGGTGTTCTTTTGAACAGCAAAAAATACGGCGTTTCGGACGTTCTTGCCTTTGCCGGCGGCTTTCGGATTCTAACCTATCTGGGGTGCGCGCTGTCAGGCATCAGCGCGGTGCTCGCCCTTCTGCCGTTTCTCTTCATCTGGCGCATCGTCAAAGCGGTGTTTTTAGTTCTGCCGGATGTCTCGTCCGCACAGAACCTCGCTTATTACGGCTGGCTGGCCGTCCTCTTTGCTGCGGCCAGCATTGTGGTCTATTTTGCGGCGCTGATGTGCACCCACCTCTGCGCTTTTCGCGTCGCAAAGACGATGCGCAGCAAGGCCATGCACCATATCATCAAGCTGCCGCTGGGCTATCTTGCCGGTCAGGGCAGCGGCAAGCTGCGCCGCATCATCGACGAAACCTCGGGCCAGACCGAAACGTACCTGGCGCACCAGCTGCCGGATATGGCGGGCGCTTACGTTACGCCGGTGGCCATGCTGGTGATGCTCTTCGTCTTTGACTGGCGTCTGGGACTGCTAAGCCTGACCCCGATGGTCATCGGGTTTGTGCTGATGTTCCGGATGGCAGGGCCTTCCATGAAGGTCCGCATGGCCGAATATCAGAAAGCGCTGGAAAACATGAACAACGAGGCGGTGGAATACATCCGCGGCATTCCGGTGGTCAAAACCTTCCAGCAGAGCATTTACTCCTTTAAAAACTTCCACGCCGCCATCATGCAGTATAAGCAGTGGGTGGTGTCGTACACCGTTTCCCTGCGCCTGCCGATGACCTGCTTTACCGTGTGCATCAACGGCATTTTTGCGGTGCTTGTGGTTTCGGGCATTCTGTTGATTGCCACCGCGCCCGACTATAAGACGTTTTTGCTCAACTTCCTCTTCTACGTGCTGTTTACGCCGTTTTGCACCGTCATGATGACGCGCATCCTGTTTTCCAGCCACAACGCCATGCTGGCCAGCGACGCCGTCGAACGGGTGATGAGCATTTTAAACGAGCGGCCGCTGGCCGAACCGGCGCAGCCCGTTTCCCCCGGGGATGCTTCCGTGACGTTTGAGCATGTCACCTTCACCTACAACGGCGCCAGCCGCCCGGCGCTTTGCGACGTGTCGTTTCATGTGCCGCAGGGTGCCACCTTCGCGCTGGTTGGCCCCTCCGGCGGTGGCAAAACCACCGCCGCCAGCCTGATTCCGCGCTTCTGGGATGTCGGCAGCGGCAGCGTCAAGGTTGGCGGCGCGGACGTGCGCAGCATTGCCACCCCCGACCTGATGAACCGCGTCGCATTTGTATTTCAGGATACCCACCTGTTCAAAAAGAGCCTGCTTGAAAACATCCGCGCCGCCCGCCCAGATGCCACCCGCGAACAGGTGCTGGCCGCCGCCAGGGCCGCCCAGTGCGAAGAGATCATCCAAAAAATGCCCAACGGCCTGGATACCGTCGTGGGCGCAAAGGGTATCTACCTCTCCGGCGGCGAAGCGCAGCGCATCGCGCTCGCCCGCGCCATCTTAAAGGACGCGCCCATCATTGTGCTGGATGAAGCCACGGCCTTTGCGGACCCCGAAAACGAGCATCAGATTCAGCTGGCATTCCGCGCGCTGACCAGGGGCAAAACCGTCCTTATAATCGCCCACCGCCTCTCCACAATCCGCAATGCGGACAGCATCGTTGTGCTAAAGGAGGGACAAATTGCCGAGCAGGGTAACCATCATGCACTGCTCAGGCAAAACGGGCTGTACGCCAAAATGTGGGCAGATTATCAGTCCGCCATCACCTGGAAAGTTGGAAAGGAGGTTCCTGTCAATGGTTAACACCATCAGAAAGCATATGGCGCTCAGCGAACAGGGCGCCAGAGACCTGCTGAAAGCCAGCCTCGCCTGCACCGTCACCAACATCGCGCTGATGCTGCCGGTGGGCGTGCTTTATATGCTGCTCACCACCCTGTCGCAGCCGCTGCTGGGCGGCGGGGCTGCCGCGCCGAAGCTCTCGACCTATATCGGCCTCTCGGCGGTTATCCTGCTCGTCCTGTTTGTGCTCAACTACTATCAATACAATAAATGCTACCTTGCCTCTTATCAGGAAAGCGCCGAAAAGCGCATTTCGCTGGCCGAAAAGCTGCGCCAGCTCCCGCTTTCTTTCTTCGGGCAGCGCGATCTATCCGACCTGACCACCACCATCATGGGCGACTGCGCGGGGCTTGAGACGGCGTTTTCGCACTACATCCCCGAATTCATCGGCGCGGCGCTCTCCATCGTCATCGTCAGCATCGGCCTTTTTGCGATGGATTGGCGCATGGCGGCCGCGCTGCTGTGGGTTGTGCCCATCGCCTTTTTAATCACGATAGGTGGCAAAGCGCATCAGGATAAGGTGAACGCCAAAAATATACAGGTGCAGCTGAGCCGCGCCGACACCATTCAGGAGTTTATCGAAACGGCGCGGGAGATCAAGGCGAGCAACCAAACCGCCAAATATCTGGCCGAATTTGACGAAAAGCTCCAATATGGCGAAAAGGTCAGCATTCAAACCGAATTGCATGTCGCCATGTTTGTGGTGACGGCCCAGATGCTGCTGCGCATCGGCATTGCCACCGTTGTGGCAACCGGCGGCCTGCTTATGGCAAAGGGTCAGCTCGATTTTATGGTGTTTCTGGTCTTTTTAATCGCGGCCTCCCGCGTGTTCGACCCACTTTCGGCCTCGCTGATTAACCTCGCGGCGATGTTTCATGCCCTGTTGCAGGTGGAACGCATGAAAAAAATAGAAGCGCATCCCGTCCAGACCGGCGGGGATGACGTCACCTATTCGGACTACAGCATCCGCTTTGACCATGTCGGATTTGAATACAACGACGGTGAAGCGGTTCTTCAGGACGTCTCGTTTGAAGCCAAACAGGGCGAAATTACTGCCTTGGTCGGCCCTTCAGGCGGCGGCAAGAGTACGGCCACCAAACTGGCGGCGCGCTTTTGGGATGTGACCCGCGGCAAAATTACGCTGGGCAGCGTTGATATCAACACGGTGGACCCCGAGGTATTGCTCAAAAACTTCTCAATCGTGTTTCAGGACGTTGTGCTGTTCAACAACACCGTCATGGAGAACATTCGCCTGGGGTGGCGCAACGCAACCGACGCCGAGGTACTGGCGGCAGCGAAGACCGCCCAGTGCGACGAATTTGTCCGGCGTATGCCGCAGGGCTATCAGACCTTCATCGGCGAAAACGGCTCCACCCTTTCGGGCGGCGAGCGCCAGCGCATCTCCATCGCCCGGGCGCTGCTCAAAAACGCGCCGGTCATCCTGCTGGATGAGGCCACCGCCTCGCTCGACGTCGAAAACGAATCTTACATCCAGGCGGCCCTTGCCCAACTTGTCAAGAACAAAACCGTGCTGGTCATCGCCCATCGCATGCGCACCATTGCAGGGGCCGATAAAATTGTGGTGCTGGAAAACGGCGGCGTGGCCGAGCAGGGCACCCACGACCAGTTGCTTGCAAAAAAGGGCTTGTACAATCACCTCTGGACGCTGCAAACCCGGGCCGGCGAATGGGCGATCTAACTTCCCCGCCTTTATTGGTTGATTCCCAGCCTCGCTCAGCTTGGCAAAAACCTGTTCTAAAGAAAAGATTCTGGCCCAGCTTTTTGGTCCGCATTTTCAATGAACGCTTATATACTTAATTCAAAACCAGTCAGCCACGCTGTGCTGTTATGGGTAAAACGCATAACGCGTCCCATACTAGGGAACCGCTGATTTAATCCATGCGCAGTTTACCAGCGGCTAATTTCGCGTCTGACTGTGTTAAAAAACAGCCATAAGCGCCAGCTTTATGTCCGCTTTTTGCCTTGTCAGCCACAAAATTCTCTCGCCGTTAACCCGCCCCTGAATTAATCAGAGGCTCCCTAGCGTAATCAAACGCTGGCGGGGCTTGGTGGAGCCAGGTTGCCGCAAGCGCGCCTATACGCGAGCGGCCGGGGACAGTGCCCAAATGTTAGTCCTATGATGTTAAAAGGGCAGGGGGCCAAAACGGTTTGGCGGATTATTTTGGCGCGGGGGACCTATGCCGAGGGCTGCTCAAATGCCGCGCTTCAGGCGGCATTTGTTTTATGCAAGTTGTAAGCTCCTGCCAAAAACCGCAGGATAGTGCGTCCTAAAAACAGATGGGCGGACCGGCACCTTACAAGAGGCGCCGGTCCGCCCATCCCGCTATGTACTGTCCAGCAGGGAAAGCCTGCGTTATTCGGGCTTTTCCTGTGCTGCCGCGTCCGCTTTTGTGGCATGAACAGTCCCGTGCGCATGTTCAGGCGGCGCATATATTGTATAAAGCCTGATGGGCCGGGTGCCGGTGTTGATCAGGTTATGCCATGTGCCCGCCGGAATAATAAACGCAAAGCCCTCAAAAATGTTGCGGCGCAGCGTCAGATTTTCCCTGCTGTCCCCCATCATCACCACGCCCTGTCCCTGCTCGATGCGGATAAACTGGTCATGCTCCGGGTGCACCTCCAGCCCGATTGATTCGCCGGGGCTGATGCTCATCAGCACAAGCTGGAGATTTTCGCCGGTCCAAAGCGCCGTACGGAACATGCTGTTCTGCCTGGTGGCCCGGTCGATGTTAATCACAAATGGTCTGGGGCCATAATCGGTAAGCAGCGGGTTCCCGCTGGAATTCATGTTGTTCTGCTGCATGCATATGCCACGCCCTTTCAGTGTTTTATAACATCATATGTTTTAAAACCCGCGGATGTGTAGCGTACCGTGGCCGGTTGCCCGCCGACAGCCTGTACATGGGCCGTTGCGCACAAAAAAGCCGTGCTTTCCTGATGAAGGGCGAAAGCACGGCTTTAGAGCCTGTATTCACAAGTAGGAAATGCCGTTTTGAACGGTGAATACAGAGCTTCGTCTTTTTTGATGCGATGAACGGGCGCTTAAAGCGTTTTGGCAGCCAATGACGCCGCAACAAACTCCCTGAACAGCGGATGGGCGTGGTTCGGGCGGCTCTTGAATTCGGGATGGTACTGCACGCCCACAAAGAAGTCGTTGGCCGGTATTTCCACCGCTTCAACCAGACGGTCGTCCGGCGAAGTACCGGTGATGCGCATGCCGGCCGCCGCCATTTTGTCGCGATAATAGTTGTTGAACTCATAGCGGTGGCGATGGCGCTCGTGAATCAGCGGCTGCCCGTAAGCGCGGGCCATATGGCTGCCCTCGGCAATCTTGCAGGGGTAAGCCCCCAGCCGCATGGTGCCGCCCATGACAACGCCGTGCTGGTCGGGCATCAGGTCGATGACCGGATATTTGCCGTCGGGGGCAAACTCGGTGGAATTGGCGCCCTCCATGCCCAGCACATCGCGCGTAAACTCTATAACGGCAATCTGCATACCAAGGCAGATGCCAAAATAAGGAACGTTATGGGTTCTGGCGTACCTGGCCGCCGCAATTTTGCCTTCGATGCCGCGGTCGCCAAAGCCGCCGGGCACCAGAATGCCGTCGCAGCCGCCAAGCAGCTCCTGCGCGGTGGCATCGGTGACATCCTCGGCCTCAATCCAGTTCAGGTGCACGCGGGCGGAGTTCTCAAAACCGGCATGCTGAAGCGCTTCAGCCACCGAAAGGTAAGCGTCGTGCAGCCGTACGTATTTGCCCACAATGGCAATATTCACGTCCCTGGTGCGGTTTTCAATCCGCGTGAGCATCTGGTTCCACTCGGTCATATCCGGTTCGGCAAGGGTCAGCTGCAGTTCGCGGCAGACAATTCTGGCCAGGCCGTTTTCCTCAAGCATCATCGGCGCCTGATACAGCACCGGCAATGTGATATTCTCAATGACGCAGTCCTCCTTGACATTGCAGAACAGCGCGATTTTGTGCAGCACTGAGGGCTCAATCGGTTCGTCGCAGCGGCAGACGATCACCGTCGGCGAGATGCCCATCGCCTGCAGTTCCTTCACCGAATGCTGGGTCGGCTTGCTCTTGTGCTCGCCCGAGCTCTTGATGTAAGGCACCAGCGTCACGTGAATGAACATGCAGTTGTGCGGCCCAACCTCCAGCGAAACCTGACGGATGGCCTCTAAAAAAGGCTGGCTTTCAATGTCGCCAACCGTGCCGCCGATCTCGGTGATAACCACATCGGCGTCGGTCTTTTTGCCCACCGAGTAGATGAAGTTTTTAATTTCGCCTGTGATGTGCGGAATAACCTGCACCGTCTCGCCAAGGTAATCACCGTTGCGCTCCTTGTTGAGCACGTTCCAGTACACCTTGCCGGTGGTCAGATTGGAGTATTTGTTCAGGTTTTCGTCGATAAAGCGCTCGTAGTGGCCCAAATCGAGGTCGGTTTCGGCGCCGTCCTCGGTGACGAACACCTCGCCGTGCTGGTAGGGGCTCATGGTGCCGGGGTCGACGTTGATGTACGGGTCAAGCTTCTGCGCCGCCACCTTCAAGCCGCGCATGCGCAGCAGGCGCCCCAGCGAAGCCGCCGTAATGCCCTTTCCCAAACCGGAAACAACACCGCCGGTCACAAACACATATTTACTCATAAACAAACCTCTCCTTCAAATACCACAGCCGCAGGGCCCGTCATCAAAACCGTCTCACCCGTATAACAAATTGTCAAATCCCCGCCGCGCAGTTTCAGGGTGATATCGGTGTTCATCTTACAGTGGCCGCACAACACCGCCGCCACCGTTGTGGCGCAGGCGCCCGTTCCGCAGGCCAGCGTTTCGCCGCTTCCGCGTTCCCAAACGCGCATTTTCAGCGTGTGGCCGTCGATGACCTCCACAAACTCGGTGTTCACCCGCTCAGGGAACAGCGGGTCATTCTCATAGGAAGGCCCAATTTTTTCAAGGTCCAGCGCGTCGATATTCTCGGTGAAAATCACGCAGTGCGGGTTGCCCATCGAAACGCAGCTAAAACGCCGCGCCTCCCCGGCTAGGACGTGTTCAACGTCTATGGCCCGCTCGCCGGGCAGCCTGACCGGGATATCGGCCGGGCTTAAAACCGGCTTGCCCATATCCACCCGCACGGCGGTCACCTCGTCGTTTTCCACCGTCAGCTTAAGCGTTTTAATGCCGCTTAAGGTCTCCAGCGTCATCACCGGCTTTTTAACCAGACCGCGCTCATAGGCGTATTTGCCAATGCACCTCGTCGCGTTGCCGCACATTTTGCCCTCGCTGCCGTCGGCGTTGAACATACGCATGCGCACATCCGCCGTCTCGCTCGGGCAGATCAGTACCACACCGTCTCCGCCCACGCCGAAATGGCGGTCGGAAAGGCGGCTGCTCAAAGCCTCGGGGTCGTCCACCTGCTGGGTAAAGCAATTAAAATAAATATAATCGTTACCGCAGCCATGCATCTTGGTGAACCGGAGCTTTTTTGTCTGCATACCTTTCTCATCCTTTCTGTATGTCAAAAACAATTATTAACATCTGTCTATCAAAACATGAAAAACGCCGGCAGAGATTTTTGAGGTCACCAAAAAAATCCCTCCCGACGTCATTGTCCAAGAACAATAATGCGGAAATTATAGCACTTTTTTAAGAATTTTGCAACAAAAAAGCAGGCTATATAAAATATTTAAATGGAAATTTCTTACGCTTCCAGACAATTTATGACCGGCCGGACGGCAGCATCACAGCTCGTAGGTTTTTAAGATGTTTTCCGCCACCTCGCGTTTGGTCAGCCGCAAATCCATCGCCTGTTTCTCCAGATAGCGGTGCGCCTGCGGCTCGGTCATCAGCAGGCATTGAATCAGCGCGCACTTGGCGCGGTCGATCAGCCGTATCTCCTCAATGGTTGTCTGAAGCTTGCGGTTTTCCTTTTGCAGCCCCATCATGTGGCGGCGCGACGCGCGCAACAGCTTTAACGACTGAAAAAAGAACGGGCGCGACACCGGTTTTGGTATCACAAAAACGCCATAATCCTCCACACGGGCCGCAACGTCGTCGGCCCGCTCGTTCTTGACGAGCATTAGCACCCCCGCCATCGACTGCCGTGCAGCCAGGCAGGCCAGTTCATGCCCGTATTCATCGGTCAGCGGCGCATTGATGATAACCGTATCATAGTCCATATCCGCCAGCAACCGTCTGGCTTCCGCGCCGCTGGCGGCGGCGGTTGCAGCAGACTGCTCCTGCGGGGACAGCAGTTCAGCAATAAAATGCTGCCCGCTTTCTGACGATGAAACAATCAAAACCCTTTCCATGCCGCCCACCCTCTTTCATAATGCCTGACTTCCATCGGGTTTAATACCGCTCGAAATACATCTGCTGCTCGCATTTGCTCTTGTATTCCGCATTATCCAGCGTCGCCTGCTCGCGGCGTTTGGCCGCCACAAACCGTTGCAGCGTCGCTTGGGGAAGCACGCTTTTAACAAATTTGCTCTGCTCGGCCAAATCCAGCGCCTCGCCCAGGCTGGCGGGCAGCTTTTCATATTGGGTAAGCGCCTCGGGCGTTGTGGCGGACACATTGGCCGCCGCGGCCTGCGGCAGCGAGAGCGCCTGCTCAATGCCGTCGAATCCGGCGTGCATCAGCAGCGCAAACGCGATATAAGGGTTGCAGGTCGGGTCGGGGGAACGCAGCTCCATGCGCGTGCTCTCGCCGTCGACCGACGGAATGCGGATGAGGTGCGACCGGTTGGAATGCGACCAGGCGACATATTGCGGCGCCTCAAACGCACCAAACCGCCTGTAGGAATTGGTTGTCGGGTTTAAAAACGCCGTTATCTCCCGGACATGCGCCAAAATGCCCGCAATAAAACTTTCGGCTTCGGCGCAGTGCCCGTACTGGCGCCCAACAAAGATGTTGCGCCCATCCTTGACCAGCGACATATTGATATGCAGCCCGCTGCCCGCCATGCCTTCGAGCGGTTTTGGCATAAACGAGGCATACATCCCGTTTTGCGCCGCCATCTCCTTGACCACGCCCTTAAAGGTGACAAACTGGTCGGCGGTGGTCAGCGCGTCCGCATAATGGAAATCGATCTCGTTCTGGCCCGGGCCCGACTCATGGTGGAAGCTCTCAGGTATAACGCCCATCTTCTCAAGGGTCAGGCAGATGTCCCGGCGGATATTTTCCCCGCGGTCGGCCGGCGGAATATCCATATAACCGGCGCGGTCTATCGGCTGGCGGGTCGGATTGGACCGCTCATCCAGCTCAAACAAATAGAACTCATACTCCGGGCCAACCTGGCAGCTGTAGCCCAGCGCGTCCGCACGCGCACACGCCTTTTTAAGCAGCGCGCGGTTGTCGCCCTCAAACAGGCTGCCGTCGGGATGGCGTACCTCACAGATCAGGCTGACCGCCCCGCCGCGGCTGGGCCGCCAGGGCATTGCCGCCAGCGTCGCGGGATCCGGGAACAAAAACAAATCGGCTTTGTCGGCGTTCATAAAGCCTTCCACCACCGAGGCGTCGAAGGATATTCCCCCCGCAAAAGCACGCGGGAGCTCGTCGGCTGTAATAGAAATACTTTTCTGGGCGCCAAATAAATCGCAAAATGCCAGACGGATAAATTTGACGTCATTTTCCCTGACGTACTCCAGAACCTCATTTTCGGTGTAATTCAACTAAAGCACCCCCTAATGTGTGGTATTGTAACACAAATATCAATTTTCGCGCAAGTTGGTATTTGCAGGATTATCAATAAAAAATTTCAAAAATACTGTTGACAAATAACAAAATTACCGCTATAATTACGGCATACCAGCAAAGACGCTGTGGGCTACAAGGCCCATGGTGTCTTTTATTTTTTTATATTGCATGTGAAATCCCCATTGATAGGAGGAACTGATGATGACAAACGTACCGGAAATTTTCGGCAGTATGGTTTTTAATGACAGCGTCATGCAAAACAAACTGCCCAAGGCCAGCTACAAGGAGTTTCACAAGCTCATCAAGGAAGGCAAGCCCCTCACCCTTGACCTGGCAAACGTGATTGCAAACGCCATGATGGATTGGGCGGTGGAAAAGGGCATAACCCATTTCACCCACTGGTTCCAGCCCATGACCGGCATCACGGCTGAAAAGCACGACAGTTTTATCTCCCCGATGAAAAACGGCAAGGTTATTATGGATTTCTCCGGCAAGGAACTGATTCGCGGCGAGCCGGACGCCTCTTCCTTCCCTTCCGGCGGCCTGCGCGCTACCTTTGAAGCCCGCGGCTACACCGCCTGGGACCCCACCTCGCCCGCTTTTATCAAGGACGGCACTTTGTGCATACCCACCGCGTTCTGCTCTTACGGCGGTGAGGCGCTGGATAAGAAAACACCGCTCATGCGTTCGATGGAAGCGCTTAACATACAGGCGCTGCGCATCCTTAAGCTGTTTAACACCCCCGCTTCCCGCGTGACCAGCACCGTCGGCCCCGAACAGGAATACTTCCTTGTTAACAAGGAGATGTTCCACAAGCGCCGCGACCTCGTTTACACCGGCCGCACGCTGTTCGGTGCAAAGGCGCCCAAGGGCCAGGAGATGGAGGACCATTACTTCGGCGCCATCGACCCGAGCGTTGTCGCGTTCATGAAGGACTTAAACGAAGAGCTCTGGAAGCTTGGCATCCTCGCCAAAACCGAACATAAGGAAGTTGCACCGGCTCAGTATGAGCTTGCACCGATTTTCTCTACCACCAATATCGCCACCGACCACAACCAGCTGGCCATGGAGATGCTCAAAAAGGTCGCGCTGCGCCACAATATGGTTTGCCTGCTGCACGAGAAGCCCTTTGCGGGCGTCAACGGTTCCGGCAAGCACAACAACTGGTCGCTTTCCACCGAAACCGGCGTCAACCTGCTTGAGCCCGGCGATTCGCCCGAAGAAAATGCACAGTTTCTGCTGTTCCTGGCCGCGGTCATCAAAGCTGTTGATGATTATCAGGACCTGCTGCGCGTATCGGTTGCTTCGGCCGGGAACGATCACCGCCTTGGCGCAAACGAAGCGCCCCCCGCGATTCTGTCAATCTTCCTGGGCGATCAGCTCACCGCTATTCTCGATTCCATTGCCAACGGCTCCGCCTACAACGGCCGCGCCGCGGAGGATATGACAATCGGCGTCAACGTTCTGCCGCGTTTCCCCAAGGACCTGACCGACCGCAACCGCACCTCGCCGTTTGCCTTCACCGGCAACAAGTTCGAGTTCCGTATGCCCGGTTCCAGCTTCTCGATTTCCGGCCCGAACGTTATACTCAACACCATTGTTGCTGAAGAGCTCAGCCTTTTTGCCGAAGAGCTTGAAAAAGCGGAAGACTTTACCGCCGCGCTCAACAAGCTCATCAAAAGCACGGTTAAAGCCCATCAGCGCATCATCTTTAACGGCGACGGCTATTCCGATGAATGGCAGAAGGAAGCGGCGCGCCGCGGTCTCCTGAACCTCAAGAGCACGCCGGAAGCCATCCCCTATTTCATCGCCGACAAGAACATTAAAATGTTTGAGAAGCACGGCGTGTTCACCTCGACCGAGATGCACTCCCGCTGCGAGATTTTGCTTGAAAGCTACTGCAAGACCCTCGATATTGAGGCCTATACCATGCTGGACATGGCCCGCAAAAATATTTTGCCCGCCGTACTTAAATATACGAGAAAGGTTGCCGAAGGCGCTGCCGCCAAGAAGGCCCTTTCGTCTGAGATTTCCTGCAAGACCGAGGAAGCGCTGGTTGCCAAGCTCTCCCTGCGCACCGCTTCTCTGAGCAGCAAAATTGACGAGCTTGATTCTCTGTTGCTCAAGGCAAAGGATTTCTCCGACATTCATGCATGCGCCAAATTCCACCACGACAGTCTCTTTGCCATGATGCAGGAGCTGCGCGCGGTCGCCGATGAGCTGGAATCCATGGTGGATGAAAATGCCTGGCCCTTCCCCACTTATGGCCAGCTGCTGTTTTCCATCTAAGACCGGCCTGTCCATTATTAAGATATCCACTTTTTTCTTATTTGATTACTCCTTTTCTAGTTTGTCTGCATCCGGAAAACACCGTCCGCAAGGGCGGTGTTTTCCGTTGTGGCAAAATAGTCACAAACCAATTGAAAATCGAGCCGTATTGGCGGTCTGTTATTGGGTCTGGCTGCGTTGTCGTCCTTGCCGGTTACAAAATAACTCCATCAACTCCGTCTCACATTCCTGTTTGTTTGACTAGACGGTCGGTACGAATCTACAATACGGCAGCCATCCTGCCGGACCCTTATCCGAAATCGGTATAGCAGGGTGCTCAGTCGACCATGATCGCCATTAATTTATTGATATGTTCGCTTTTGTTTGCGCTGACCTTATGGCAAGTGCTTTTTACCGCGAGATTCGGATTTTTTAAATATTGGCTGTGATATTCCTGAAACGCGGTGTTTTCACTGCTGAGCATCTGACGCAGCATGATCTGATAGGGCGACTCTAATTTCGCCTGATATTCGGGCGGTTCATAGTACTGCCCCGCCATCTGTTGGTGTATCTCCTTAAACATCTCAGCATGTTTTTGATCATTATCCGCAAGCTCCAAAAAGAGCTGTTTTTCTTTCTCGCCAGGCGCTATCTCCGCCATTGCCCTGTAATGCGCTGCACTTGCCAATTCCGAATTGATGTAATGCTGCAGCTGCTGCGGCAGGTAAAGGTCCATCGTTGCCCCTCCTTATGCAGGCATACCAATAAAGTAATTGCTTTCTAAACGAATGGCGCCCTTGCCGGTTTGTCTGCATTTGGAGAGCACCAGCCGTAAGGGCAGCGTTTTACGCTGCGGTAAATGAGGCCCGCCCCGCCTGCGCCTTAAGCTTCCGGATTTTGCATTGCCAGTTGACGCAGGACGGTAAGCTTAGTCCGAGTTATTCATCAGCTTCATCAATTTGTTAATATGGTCGGTTTTATTGCTGGCGGCCTCATTGCAGGCCCTTTTCAGATCGTAGTTGCTCGTCTTGAGGGATTGGTCATAATATTCATGCAGTTTCTCGCGCTCGCTTACTACCAATTGACGCAATGCAAATTGATAGGGCCGGTTCATTTTTCCCGGATACATTTCGGGATTATAATACCCCCCAATAATAGATGCATAAACGTTTTCAAACGACTGCACATGGTGGCGCTGATTATTCGCAAGTTCCAAAAATATCTGCCGCTCATATTCGCTCGGTGCAGCCTCGGCCATGGCATGATAAAGCGCATGGAGGTTTAATTCAGATTCAATATAAGCCTGAAGTCGTTGTGGTAAAGTAAAATCCACCGTAACCTCTCCCTTCTCGTTACATTATATTAAAATCAAAAACAATCATGTGTATTTCTGTAATAGAAACGCCCAAATTCCATTTATTAAGCCAACGGTGCTTGACAATCTTTAAAGAAATACATATAATAGATTAAATTAAATAAATTCGCCCAAATGCGGTGAAGGGAACAGTACCTGCGAAAAGACGCATTTTCAGAGAGCTGCCGCCCGGTGCAAGGCAGCAATGCAAACGCAGTGAATATCCTCCCTGAGCAGTCGATCGAACGCCCGACGGCAAGTAGACTCGGACGTCTAACACGCGTTATTGTGTTCGGTATTCGGCAGTTATCTGCCCGATGCCTGAATGAGCGGCCGCTTAAACAGCAAGCGGCAATCAGAGTGGTACCGCAGAGTGCATTTTAAATGCCTTTGTCTCTTGAAAAACAGGAGACGAAGGCTTTTTTGTTTTACAAAGCTCTGAAACCGAATTTGCGGCGGAAATGACAGGAGAATCGTTATTATGAAAAATCAAACCGGAAGCTATCTTGTCACCATGCTCACCGATGACGCCGCCTTAACATTGGCGCGGTTCACCGGTGTGCTGGGTCGCTGGGGCTGCACGCTTGAAACGTTGGTGGTCTCTGAGGACTGCACCCCGGGCCTCAACCGCCTGACCTGCGTTTTTAACAGCGATTCCTATCAGGCTGCCCGCATCGCAAACCAAACCGCCCGTCTGGAACAGGTAACCGGCCTGCAGCTGGTTTCGCAAAGTGCGTTATGCGACCTCAGTCCATTAAAAGTACGCATTTGCTGCAATAACCTGAGCCACGCCGAAGCCTGTCGCCTTTGTGACCGGCACAACGCGCTCATCTCCGGCCGCTCCGACCGCGAAATGACTATTGAGACGGAAGCATCCCCCAAGGGCCTTGCGCTGTTTTTAAACGATGTTGCGCCTTACGGCCTGCTTTTTGCCGAAGTGCCAAATGTATCCTATTTCCCGTTGGAAAGCGAAACAATGGTCGGCGGCGCCTGCTGATTGCACGGCGCCACGCAGACGATGCAGCGTTGTTATCCCGCCATTTTTACGCCGGCCGACGTTTGGAGAAAAGCCATCGTGCTTGCTGCCAAACGCCGGTCGGCGCTTCTGTGCGGGCTATCTTGCTTTTTAATGTGTAATAGGATAAAATAACAGTTATAAGCTTTAAACCGTTGTATTTAAAGCTTTTTATCGAGGATGGTGACCGTTTTGCAAAAAAAAATCCTGTTTTGTGCATCGACCGCCTCACACATCAAAAACTTCCATTTACCTTACATGGCGATGTTTTCAAGCTGCGGTTATGAGGTGTCGGTCGCCACAGGCGACAGCGAGACCGTAGCCGGTACCCAAAAATGCTTCAAGCTGCCATTTCATAAAAGTTTTTTCAGTTTTAAAAATATCAGGGCGATCTTTGCGGCACGCCGGCTGTTGTGCCGCGAAAGATTTGATATTCTCAGCCTGCACACCACGCTGGCGGCAGCGGTTTTGCGCGCGGCGCTGCTCACCATCCCCAAGCGGCAGCGTCCCCGCGTGTTTTACACTTGCCACGGCTATCTGTTCGGTGAAAATGACGGCCTTTCGCGTTTAAAATATCTGCTGCCTGAAATGTTCTGCGCCAGGGTTACCAATGTGCTGATGGTGATGAATCGCGAGGATGAGCGCATTTCGCATCGTTATCACCTGTCAGGCGATATTCATTACATAAACGGCATGGGCCTTATTCCCGGACGTTTTGCCCCGCCGACGCGCGAGCAACACGCCGCCGCCAAAAAGGCACTGGGTTTTTCGCCGGAGCATGTTCTGTTTGTTTATACCGCAGAATTTTCAAAACGCAAGAATCACCGGCAGTTGCTTATCGCCTTTGCCGCCGCAGCCCCCCAAATCCCCCATGCGCAGTTGCTGCTGGCCGGAACCGGTGCTCTGTTTGAAGATTGCCTCAGACTGGCAGTACAGCTCGGCATCGCCAGTCAGGTTCATTTTTTGGGTTACGTCACCGACACGCCCGCGCTGCTTTCAGGCTGCGACGTCTGCCTCTCCGGCAGCCGGATAGAAGGTTTGCCTTTTAATGTGATGGAGGCCATGGCCAGCGGTCTTGCCGTGATCGCCAGCGACATCAAGGGCCATCGCGAGCTGGCCGCGCACAGCACGGGCTTTTCACTGTTTAAGACAACGGCCGCGCTGACCCAACTGCTGGTTGCCGCCGGACAGGCCCCGGCCCCGCCCTGTTCTGCCGATGTGTCGCACCTGATGCTGCCGCAGGTGCTGCCTGAAATTATGCGTATTTATTTGGGTGAAGAAGCGCCGGCGCTTCAGGAAATTATTCGAAAGCAGGTGTGAGATAAAATTGTTGCCATATGTTATATTGCTGATGATATCGGGTGTCTTGGGCATTGTTATTTGCGAGCGCAACCCGTCGCCAAAAAAAGAACTGCTCACCCTGGGCATCACGACACTTTTAATGTGCACAATGGCTGCGTTGCGCAGCGGCAGTGTTGGCGTCGATTATGACTGGGTCTACCGCGATTATTTTTTAACGGTTAGCAAGCACGGCTTTTCATTTATGCTCTCCGCTGAGAATCCGTACCGGATCGAGCCGATTTACGGGCTGCTTAATCAGGCCGTGGCGCTTTTCACCGATAATCCGCTTGTTCTGTGGTGGACAGCGTCGATTGTCATCATCCTGCTGCGAATCATCTTTATATGGAAGTATTCCTCAAAGATTTGGCTGAGCATTTTTTGTTATATCGGGCTTGGCTTTTTCACCTATGCGCTGTGTACCCTTAGGCAGGAGCTTGGCATTTCCGTCGCCATGTTTGCGCTGCCCTATCTGCAAAAACGTAAGCCATGGCCTTATTTTGTCATTATTCTGCTGGCCGGTTTGTGCCACAGCAGCCTTTTCATCCTGCTGCCGGTTTATTTTCTCGTCGTAATTCCGCCCAACAAGTGGATGATCGGCCTCTATTCGGTGGGCACGCTGGCGGTCATCCTCTTTTCAGAGGTGCTGCTGGCGTGGGTTGTAAAGCTGGTTCCCCGCTTTTCAATCTACACCCCCGGTTCTTACTACCTAAAAGGCCGGGATGTCAACACCGTCATCATCTGGATTATTATCTTCCTGATTGCCGCGTTGCTTTATAAAAAGCTTTTGGAACGCGACAAAAGCAACCTGGTGCTATTTAATCTTTTTCTCTATGGCACACTGATTATGTCGCTAACCGTCAAGCATTTTGTATTCCAGCGCGTGGCGTTAATCTTTTTGCCCTTTTCGGTTATGCTCATACCCGAGATGGTGCAGTGCCTGTTGCCCAAGCCTGACCGGTTGAATACACTGGACAGCGTCAAAGGCAGCAAGCTTAACGGCCAGCAGGTTGCGTCGCTCAAACGCGAATTGAAAGATGCCGTCAGAATGCATTATTCGATTATGGGCCTGCTAATGTTTTTGGTTGTTATAGAGTATCTCTTTTTGCTGTATGCCAACCGGTTGCTGTTGGTGCCGTATACACCTTTTTGGATGTGAATTTAAATGGACAAAGAAAATCAGCGCCTGTTTAACCTGCTGCTGCGGCTGGTGGATATTTGCACCTGGCTGGTCGCGATAGCGGGTGCTTACATGCTGCGCTTTTATCTGCTGCCGCATGAGGCGTATCACAATATCAACCTGCTTTACTATCTGCGCGCCATGCCGGCGCTTATTGTCGGCTATATGGTGCTTTATCAGGCCAGCGGTTTATACGATCCCTTTCGAAGAAGGACCATCCTTTCTGAAACGGGCAAGATTATCGCCGCAAACTTTTATGGCCTTGTGGGTATTTTCCTTGCCTTTTTCTGGATCAAGGAAGTTCACATTTCCCGACTGGTGATTTTAATTTTTGCGATTTTCAGCACGGCCATTTCCGCCGCCACCCGCGCCGTCGGGCGTGTTTTTCTGCGTTCCATGCGGCGAAAAGGCTATAATATCAAGCATATTCTGATTGTGGGCAGCAACGAATCCGCGGCGGATTTTTACCGCAAGGCGGCTGCCAACAGGAATTACGGTTATGTGGTGGACGGCTACCTGAATGACTGCCCTTCCGACTACCGCTGGCAGGCGGAATACCTTGGGGCCATCGACCGGTTGGCCGAAGTGCTTAATACCCATCATCCGGACGAGGTGCTGATCTCATTGGAATACCACCAGTTTCCGCTGCTGGGGCAGGTCATCTCCACCTGTGAAACACAGGGTGTCAAGTCCTCGCTGTTGCCGTTTTACAGCAAATATCTGCCGACACAGCCCAAGGTGGAAGTCTTTGAAGATATCCCCATCATCAACCTGCGGCATACCCCGCTGGATAATCTGTTTTTATCGGCTTTAAAGCGGGGGTTTGATATGGCCGCCTCTTTTTTGGGCCTCCTGCTGCTCTCCCCGCTGCTTCTGGCAACGGTTGTCGGAATAAAGCTGACCTCACCCGGTCCGGTAATCTATAAACAGGTGCGCATCGGCAAAAACCGCCGGGAATTCACCATGTATAAATTCCGTTCGATGCGCGTTGAAAACAATGCCGACACCACCACATGGGGCACGAAAGACGACAAGCGTCGCACCCGCTTTGGCGCTTTTTTGCGCAAATTTTCAATTGACGAATTGCCGCAGCTTTATAATGTGCTCAAGGGGGATATGAGCCTGGTCGGCCCGCGGCCTGAGCGCCCCTTTTTTGTGGAGCAGTTCCGCGACGAGGTGCCGCTTTACATGCTCAAGCATCTTGTCCGCCCCGGTATCACCGGCTGGGCGCAAGTCAACGGGTGGCGGGGCGACACCTCCATTTTAGAGCGCATCAAATGTGATATGTATTACATAGAGAACTGGTCGTTCCTGCTGGATATCAAAATTTTGTTGCTCACTCTATTCAAGGGCATTATCAACACCAGTGAAGAATTATAACGCAAAAAGAGACGGGTTGTGGAAAATGATTTCAACATTTTACAAAACCCGTCCGTTTTTTATCAAATTTTATTTATGCACGCGCTTCACATAAAGCCCGCGCGGCGCGCACCGGATGCCCCACCTCGCGAAGGCCCCCGTCCTGCTCAACCACAAAGAAAGCCACATGGGTAAATTTGCTCCAGATCTTCGTGGTGACCGAATCTCCCTCCTGCGGAATACCGGTCAGCAAATAGGAAACCTTGTTATCCTTAACATAGTGTATGATGGCCTTTGCGACATCATTTCCGTATAAAAGAGCCATTTCCGCGCCGTTTTCCTTGGAAACCGAGAAAAGATATTCCATAGATTCGGGGTCCTGAACCGTTTCGGGTCGAACAACATTGATGACTGAAAGTTCAGTGCCTGACAGGTTCGCCAGCGTTCTGCCTGCACGGATAATACGGTCACACCGCCGTTGGTCGGTCACGCAAACCACCGTTTTTGACCGTGGACCAGAGATGCGCTCCTGTACATCGTTTATTGACACTGCTCCACCTCCTATGTTTATACTATAGCATATTTTTTTTATTAATTCTTTATTTTCTGTTAAGTTTAGCTTAAATTATTAATAATTTTCTGTTTTGGAATTTCATTCTTTGAAGAATAGTTTTCTTTATTTCCAAACTTCTGCGGATTCTAAGTGTCAAATCCTTGACTAGAAGTCTTTGTTGGTATACAATCATTTTATATATTGCGGTAATCTTTTTCGGGAGGTGTTTGCCCTTGCCGCGAAGTCAATATGTTTCCAGCGCCGTCATACGTCGGCTGCCCCGCTATTACCGTTTCCTGGGAGAATTGCTTGAAAAAGGTGTCTCCCGCATCTCTTCTAAAGAGCTTGCAGATTTGATGAGCCTTACAGCCTCGCAAATTCGTCAGGATCTCAACTGCTTTGGCGGTTTCGGACAGCAGGGGTACGGGTACAATGTTGCCCTTCTGCATTCTGAAATTCGTAAAATTCTGGGCCTCGACCAAAATTTTCAGGCCATCCTGATCGGCGTCGGTAATCTGGGCCGCGCCTTTGCCACCAACATAGACTTTGACAATGCCGGTTTTCACTTATGCGGTCTGTTTGATAAGGACCCCGACCTGATTGCTTCGGGGCGCACCATCAGAGGGCTGCCCGTGCGCAGCGTTGACGATCTCGAGCAGTTCTGCAAAGAAAACACCGTTGATATTGCCATCCTTTGCGTTCCGAGCGATGCGGCTCAGAACATGGCGGATCGTTTAATCGCCTGCGGCATCACCTCTTTCTGGAACTTTACGCATTTCGACATTAAAGTTGCCCACCCCGAGGCAATTGTTGAAAACGCCCATCTTGTGGACGGTCTTATGGCGCTGTGCTATATGATTAACGACCTGAAAAAAAGCGACTGATTTTTTCAGCGCACACAATAACAGGGAAGCCAAGCCGGCTCCCCTGTTTTTTTCACGGTGCTTTATGCGGCAGCAGCGCATCCGAAAGTGCGGCCAGCTGGGGCAGCGTCAGTTGCTCCGCCCGGGCGTTTGGGTTAAGTGCGCACTGCGCCAGGCATGTGGCCACCGTTGTTTTGGGCAGGTTCAACGCCGAGCTCAGCGCGTTGCACACTGTTTTGCGGCGCTGAGAAAACGCGCCGCGGACCACAGTGAACATAAACGTCTCATCACGGGGCTGCACCGGCGGCGTTTTCAGAATATCCAACCGGATCACCGCCGAATCGACGTTCGGCGCCGGCATAAAGGAGCCCGCCGACACCGAAAAAAGCTGCTTTGGCGCGCTGTAATAGGCAATGGCGGCGGAGATTGCGCCGCATTCGCGCGTGCCGGGGGCCGCACAAAGCCGTTGAGCCGCCTCTTTTTGCACCATGACGGTAATCGCCTCCACCGGCAGCCGCGCCTCTAAAAGCCGCATGAGAATCGGCGTGGTGATATAATAAGGGAGGTTGGCGCAAACGCTGACCGGCATCCCCTTAAAATATCCGGCAAGGATGCCCTCCAGGTCGGCTTCCATCACGTCGCCCATAACGATTTGGACGTTTTCAAATTCGGCCAGCGTTTCGGCCAAAATCGGTTTTAAACGCGCATCCAGCTCAATGCACACCACCTTCTCGGCACGCCGGGCCAGTTCGGCAGTCAGCACACCCACGCCCGGGCCTATTTCCAGAACGCCGCGTCCCGGAGCGGCGCCTCCCTGTTCAGCCATGCGGGGGCACACCGAAGGGTTTATTAAAAAATTCTGTCCCATGGCTTTCGAAAAGGTAAAGCCGTAACGTTCAAGCAGGCCGCGCAGATACGCCCTGTCGGTAAGCGCCAAGCCAAGCCCTCCTTCAATAACGATATCCGACGGGTTTTGACAGTTGCATCATGGCAGGCGGATATCAAAATTATGATGTAAAATCATGCGCTAACAAGTATAGCATAAATCCGACCGATTTTGCCACACAAAGACCAAAAGTGATGCAAACCGCTTGCAACTTGTTCGTTTTTATTTTATGATATAAAAAACGTGCCCGGGAGGTAAGCGCATGACCAGACGCGATAAAATAAATTATTACCTTGATATTGCCGAGGTAGTGGCCGAACGCGGCACCTGCCTGCGCCGGCACTATGGCGCCATTATCGTCAAAAATGACCAGATTATCTCCACCGGCTATGTCGGCGCACCCCGCGGCCGTCAGAACTGTTCCGATTTGGGTTACTGTGCGCGCGAAAAGCTCAACGTTCCACGCGGCGAACGCTATGAGCTGTGCCGCTCGGTTCACGCTGAGGCCAACGCCATCATTCACGCCGCGCGGACCGATATGCTCGACGCCACGCTTTACCTTGTCGGCAAGGAAGTCGCCGCCGGTACATATGTCCAGGATGCTAATTCATGCGCCATGTGCAAGCGCATGATTATAAACGCCGGCATCGCAACGGTGGTTATTCGCAACAGCAAAGAGGATTTTCGTGTCATGCGGGTCTATGACCAATGGGTGCTCGATGACGAAACTCTTGATTTAAAACCCGGCTATTAAAGTTCAGATGCAGGTGCCCACAAGGGCATCTGCATTTTTAATCGGTCTGCCGTATCCGGTTTTTCATTTTGCGCTGTTAAATCGGCTGGTATTTATGGTATAATAGCCGCAAACGGCTATTATACCCAAATCAATGCGCAACGGCTCGCCCCTTGCGGGGCAACCGCCTTTTGATGCGCAAATTATACTATTCACTGCGTTCATGGTATAATAACCGCAAACGGCTATTATACCCAAATCAATGCGCAACGGCTCACCGCTAACGCGGCAGCCGCATCCGTGCTTTTTCTCCTTGTCGTCATTTTGCGTTGTGCGGCAGCATTCCTTCCCTGTGCAACGCCTTCATTGAATATCCTTGCACATTTGCGGAAAAGATGAAGGCATCCACATTTTTATGGGAGGATGCCAAATGTCAGATAAAATACAGCATTCAAATAATCAACCGGTCGAAAATGAAAATGAACAGCATCAGATGGACGAGGCACAGGACAAGCAGATTGATCAAATTGAGCAAACCGGTTCCATAACCCCCATGAGCGGCAAGCATGCAATCCATTGTCTGACCATTATCGGCCAGATTGAGGGGCATTACGATGCCGCGCCCCAAACCAAAACCACCAAATACGAACATGTTATTCCGCAACTGGTGGCCGTTGAGCAGGACCCCCGCATCGAGGGGCTGCTCATCATCCTGAACACGGTGGGCGGCGATGTCGAAGCGGGTCTGGCGCTGGCCGAGCTCGTTTCCGGCATGAGAAAGCCCACTGTCTCGCTGGTGCTCGGCGGCGGACATTCCATCGGCGTGCCGCTGGCATGCAGCGCCAAGCACTCGTTTATTGTGCCCAGCGCCACCATGACCATCCACCCCGTGCGGATGAACGGCATGGTGCTTGGCGTCCCGCAGACGCTTTTCTATTTTCAGCGTATGCAGGACCGCATCATTGACTTTGTAGTTCAAAATTCCCACATGTCTGAGGAGAGCTTTCGCAAATACCTGATGAACACCGGTGAGCTGGTCATGGATATGGGCACGGCCTTGGATGGCGATTCCGCCGTGGCCGAGGGCCTGATTGACGAATTGGGCGGTCTCAGCGACGCCATCGAATGCCTGTACGCCCTCATCGAAGAGCAGCAGGCAAACCCACCGGAGAGCAGGCGGTAAATATTTCCCGCTCGACGGGTTATGACTGCAACAACCCTCCTTTTTCCATACACTTTAGTTGTGACACTACGATATCGGAGGCGTTTATTTTGACAATTACAGAATCGATTATCCAAGGAATTATTCAGGGCCTGACCGAATTTCTCCCTGTTTCCAGCTCGGGCCACCTGGCGCTGTATCAATATTTCACCGGGCAAAGCGGTGAGAGCGGCGCACTTTTTTCGCTGGTGCTGCATCTCGGTACCCTCATTGCGGTTGTTGTGGCGTTCTGGGGCACTATACAGGAACTGATTATGGAGTTCTTTAATATGGCGGGCGATCTGTTCCACGGCAAGCTTTCCTTTAAAAAGGTGAATCCCCGGCGCAAGATGATCTTTTTGCTGGTCGTGTCGCTGCTTCCGCTATTTTTGACGCTGCTGCTCAAAGATGTGTTACGCGGCGTCGCGGAGGACAATAATATCATTGTCGAAGGCATTTGCTTTCTGGTTACCTCGTCCATGCTTTTGATGGCAGACCGCTGCAATGGGCGCACAACCGCCCGCGGCATGACCTACCGCGCCGCGGTCACCATTGGCCTTGTTCAGGCGTTTGCGCCGCTGCCCGGCATTTCACGTTCCGGCTCCACCCTTTCGGCCGGAATGATGCTCGGGCTGGAGCGCGGCTTTGCCGTCAACTTTTCGTTTATCATGGGCATCCCGGCTGTCTGCGCAGCGCTGCTGCTCGACGCAAAGGATATCATCGGCGGGGGGCTTCATCTCCCCGCTTCGGTGATTTTAATCGGCCTTGTTTTTTCCGCCGTGTTCGGCCTGATGGCTATCGGCATGGTGCGCTGGCTGGTCGCCTCACAGAAGCTGCGATGGTTCGGCTATTATACGCTCGTGCTGGGCATCTTTGTCCTTGGCGCCGGCATTTACGACGCCATCTCCCACCATGCGCTGCAAAACATGGTCATCGCCATGTTCAAATGACATCAAATTAAAGCAAGGAGGTCGCCACCTTGGCTGCCAAACGCAAAAAAAAATCCCCCCGCAAAACAAAAGCGCAGCTGCATGCGCAAAACCAGCTGCTTGCTGTTGTGCTTTTCACCCTGGGCCTGCTGTTCGTGTTTTTGTCGTTTGTGCGCGGCAGCGAGGGCTGGCAGACAGCGCATAACGTGCTGCTGGGCTTTTTCGGTTGGTCGGCCTTCTTTATCGGCCCTGTGTTTGTTTACATATCGGTCATGTCCTCCTTTGATAAGCTCGTCGACGACCTGCCGATTCGCGCCACGCTGACCGGCGTGCTGCTCTGCCTCATTTCGGCCGCGTTTCAGATTTTTCTGGCCGGCAAGCCTGAGGCGCAAACAGTGGCAGCTGTTGTCCGCCAGCTTTACGCCGACGGGCAGACGCTGCACGGCGGCGGCATCATCGCTGCGCTGTTCGGCTTGCCGCTGATGCAGCTGGGTGAGCCGGGCGACCGCATCGCCGTGTCGCTGCTTTTGTTCCTGCTGACGATGATCATCACAAAATCGACCATTGCAGGCGTTTTGCGCTCGGCAAAAAAGCCGATGGAAAAACTGTCAAATGGCTATCACGAGCTGGTGAACGCCATGCCGCTGCCGCAGCCTGCCGCAAAGCCCGCTGCGAACAGCCCGGCTGAAAAGCCGGTGATCGACATTTCGCTCGATGAGCCCGTCCCCCTCTTAAAGCGGCGCAAAAAACCGGTTTCGGAGGAAGCGGTCTCGCCGGAATTATTGCGCGCCAAGGAAAAGCTGCTAAGTACCGCCGAGGTGCCGGTTTCGGAAGCGCACCCCGTCACCCCAAGCGGCGAGGCCATCGCCCCCGTGGTGCCCGACGAGGAAGGCCAGCAGTTGATTATTGAGGATATTATCAGCCGCGTGGCACAGGTGCAGGCGCACAAGGCACAGAAGGCGGCCCAACAGACCAAAGCCGAAGAACCCGTTGCGCCGCTGCCGCCGCCACCGCCGCCGCCCGCTTATCTGCTGCCGCCTGTTTCGCTGCTGCGCGAACCCGCCGCAACGGCCGAGGGCGTCACCGCCGACGAACTGCGCCAGAACGCGCAGCGGCTGGTGGATACGCTGCAATCCTTCGGCGTTCAGACCCGCATTATCGATATCTCGCGCGGGCCCGCCGTCACCCGCTATGAGCTTCAGCCTTCGGCGGGCGTCAAAATCTCCAAGATTACCAATCTGGCCGACGACATCGCCTTAAACCTCGCTTCGGCGGGTGTTCGCATCGAGGCGCCCATTCCGAACAAGGCGGCGGTGGGCATCGAGGTGCCAAACCGCAAGGTCACACCGGTGACGCTGCGCGAAGTGGTCGATTCACCGGAATTCTCCGACGCGAGGAGCAAGGTTACCGTTGCGCTCGGCCGCGACATCTCCGGCAGCCTGATGCTGGCCAACATTGCCAAGATGCCGCATCTGCTTATTGCGGGCGCAACCGGCTCGGGCAAATCGGTGTGCATCAATTCCATCATCATGAGCATTCTGTTCAAGGCCAAGCCCGACGAGGTTAAGCTGCTTTTAATCGACCCCAAGGTTGTTGAGCTCGGCGTCTATAACGGCCTGCCGCATCTGGTCATTCCGGTCGTTACCGACCCGAAGAAGGCCGCAGGCGCGCTTGGCTGGGCCGTCACCGAAATGCTCAACCGCTATAAGCTGTTCGCCTCGCACAATGTGCGCGATATTGAATCGTTCAACCGCTTTGTTGAAAACGCGGCGGCAAACCCGGCGCCTCCGGCGGAAAACGAGCCCGCGCCCCCCGCGCTTTCAAAATTGCCCCACTACATCATCGTGGTGGACGAGCTGGCCGACCTGATGATGGCCGCCCCGTCCGAGGTTGAGGATTCCATCTGCCGCCTGGCGCAGATGGCGCGCGCCGCAGGCATGCACCTCATCATCGCAACCCAGCGCCCGTCGGTGGACGTCATCACCGGCGTCATCAAGGCAAACATTCCCTCGCGCATCGCGTTTGCGGTTTCTTCTCAGATTGATTCCCGAACCATTTTGGACATGGGCGGCGCTGAAAAGCTTCTGGGCATGGGCGACATGCTGTTCTCGCCCGTCGGCTCCTCCAAGCCCACCCGCGTGCAGGGCTGTTTTGTCTCTGACGAGGAGATTGAGCGCGTCGTCACCTACATCAACAGCGCGGGCGCGCCCCAGTATGATAACCAGGTGCTTGAAGAAATAGACAAGCATACCCCTGTTGGCAAGGGCAATGCCGCCGGCGCTTCCTCCGACGAGGGCGGCAACGAGGACGAAATGCTGGCCCCCGCGATTGAATGCGTCATCGAGGCGGGCATGGCTTCCACCTCGCTGTTGCAGCGCAAGCTGAAGCTCGGCTACGCGCGCGCGGCCCGCATCATCGACGACATGGAGGGCCGGGGCATCATCGGCCCTTACGAAGGTTCCAAACCCCGCGCGGTGCTCATCTCAAAAGAGCGCTGGATCGAAATGAAATTAAACCGGATGGCCCAATCCGGTCAATAAAATAAGAGGATTACATGGAAACTCGTTTTCTCCCCATCACAGCTGAAGAAATGCGCGCGCGCGGCTGGCAGCAGGCGGATTTTGTCTGCGTTACCGGCGACGCCTATGTCGACCACCCCAGCTTTGGCATTGCGATTATCTCCCGTCTGCTTGAACGGCTGGGTTACCGCGTGGCCATTCTCTCCCAGCCCGATTTAAACGACGCCGAAGCTTTCAGCCGCTTTGGCAGGCCAAAATACGCCTTCATGATTACGGCGGGCAACATCGATTCGATGGTCTCCAACTATACCGTTGCCAAGCGCCGCCGCACGCAGGACGCTTACTCCCCGACCGACGCGCAAAACCGTCGGCCCGACCACGCCGCGACGGTCTATTCCCGCGCAGCCAAGACCGCCTATCCCGACTGCCCGGTTATTCTGGGCGGCATCGAAGCCTCTCTGCGCCGCTTTGCCCACTACGACTACTGGGCGGACTGCGTCATGCCCTCGATTCTTGTCGATTCAGGTGCGGACATGGTCTCCTACGGCATGGGCGAAAAACAGACTGAAATCATCGCCGCAAGGCTGGCGGCCGGTGAGCCTGTTTCTGCGCTGACCGATATCCGGGGAACCGTCTGCTATATCACGCCGGATCAAATCCCCAACGGCACGGTGAGCTGCCCCTCGTTTGAAAAGGTGGGAAGCGATAAATCCGCCTATGTGCGCGCCTTCAAGCTCTGGTTGGACGAGCAGGATGCCGTCACCGGCCGCCCCGTGCTGCAAAAGCACGGCGCGCGCTATGTGCTGCAAAATCCGCCCATGCCGCTTTTGACCCGCGAGGAGCTCGACGCCGTATTCACCATGCCGTTCGCGAGGGCCTACCACCCCAGCTATGAGGCGCTTGGCGGCGTCAAGGCCATTGAAGAGGTCGAGTTTTCGATTATGCACAACCGCGGCTGCTACGGCCACTGCAATTTCTGCTCCATCGCGGTGCATCAGGGGCGGCAGGTCGTTTCGCGCAGCGTCGGTTCGGTTTTGGAAGAGGCCGAAAGCTTTGTGGGCAATCCGCGCTTTAAGGGCTATATCCACGACGTGGGCGGCCCCACGGCCAACTTCCGCTATCCGTCCTGTCAAAAGCAGGAGACAAAGGGGTTGTGCAAGGATAAAAAGTGCCTGGGCAACCCAGCCTGCCCCGCTGTAAGGGTCGACCATGGCGAATACCTTGAGCTGCTGCGCCGCCTGCGGGCGATTAAGGGCGTTAAAAAGGTGTTTGTGCGCTCAGGGCTGCGCTTTGACTATATCATGCTGGACAAGGACGACACGTTTTTAAAGGAACTGGTCGCCAACCATATCAGCGGGCAGCTCAAAGTCGCGCCGGAGCATTGCAGCGACGCCGTGCTGGACGCGATGGGCAAGCCCCATGTGGAAGTCTATGAGCGGTTTGTCAAAAAGTTCTATCAGTGCACGAAGCAGGCGGGCAAGGAGCAGTACCTCGTCCCCTACCTGATGAGCTCCCACCCCGGCAGTACCATCCGCGACGCGGTGGCACTGTCGCTTTTCCTGAAGAAAAACCATATGCGTCCCGAACAGGTTCAGGATTTTTACCCGACGCCGGGCACCATTTCGACCTGCATGTTCTATACCGGTGTCGACCCCCTGACCGGCCGGGAAATTTATGTTCCGAAAACCGACCGTGAAAAACAGCGTCAGCGCGCGCTGCTGCAATATTTTAAGCCCGAAAACCGCCGCATTGTCATTGAGGCGCTTGAAGAAATTCACCGAACCGACCTCATCGGCACCGGCCCGGACTGTCTGGTCGCGCCAGACCGGCAATATCAGCAAAAGCTGGCCGAAAAGCGGACAGCCCAGCAGCACCTGGGCAGCCGCGGCAAGCCCCTGCGCCGCGCCGCCGGCAACAAACCGGGGGGCAGGCGATGAAACAATCCAAAAGCCGCAAACAGCGCAGCCAGCGCATTTCCCCGCTGGCAATTTTGATTATTGCGATTTTCAGCGCCGTTTCGTGGTATCAGACTGAATATAAGCCCACGCAGAAGGCCGTCCCCGCACTGGCCGAAAATGTCATCGCCCAGGTGCAGGTGCTCGATGTCGGGCAGGGCAGCAGCCTGCTGCTGCGCACCGGGGGCGGCGAAAACGGCTACGCCGTGCTCATCGACGGCGGCGAACGTTCCGCTTCCCAGTCTGTTTGTGACGCGTTGGAGTCCGCCGGCATCACCCGCCTGGATCTGGTGGTGATGACCCACCCGCATACCGACCATTTCGGCGGCCTGATTTCAGTGTTGGAAAATTACCGGGTGGATGCCCTCTGGATGCCCGCCGTCCCTGAAAAGCTGGCCCCTACCAACAGTACCTTTGAAAGCTTCCTCGATGCGCTTGAGGAAAACGGCTGTGAGATTGTGCAGCCGACAGCGCCGCGCACCGAGGCACTGGGCGACCGTGTCACATTACAGCTGCTCGACGCCTTTGTCCCCGACCCGGATAACCTGAACGATACGTCGCTGTGCATGAGAATTGACGCAGGAAGCGCTTCCTTTCTGGTGACCGGCGACGGGGAATCCGCCGTGGAGCAGGCGCTGCTTGAAAACAAAGCGCCGGTTTCCGCCGATATTTTTGTCGCGGGCCATCACGGCAGCAACACCTCAAACAAACAGGAATTTTTAAACGCCGTCAGCCCTGCGGCCAGCGTCATTTCCTGCGGGCGGGATAATGCGTATAACCTGCCCAACGCCAAGGCGCTGGCCCGGCTCTCAGCTTTTGGGGCGGTTTACCGCACCGACTTAAACGGCGCCGTCACCTTTTCAACCGACGGCAACGCTATCTGGATTACCGCAAACAACATTAACGACGCAGTCAGCGCAAAGGAGGCGGCATAAATAATGGTCTTATCCATCGACCGTATCGAAGGTAACTTCGCCATCTGTGAGGATGAGCAGCGGCAGCAGCATCAGATTCCGCTGGCAGCGCTGCCCGAGGGCGCCGGAGAGGGCGATATTCTCCGCCAGACCGAAAACGGTTACCGGCTGGATGTGCGGGAGACCGGCCGCAGGCGCAAGGCTGTTTCAGAGCGGCTTTCGCGTCTGGGTGCCGCATCGCGCCGAAGCGCGGTCGCACAGCTGCTGGAACAGGCCAACGAACCGCTGAGCGCTTCGGCGCTGGCCGATAAATTTCGCGTCAGCCGTCAGATTATCGTCGGCGATATCGCGCTACTGCGCGCTTCCGGTGCGCCGGTGGTGGCAACCCCGCGCGGTTATTTGATGGAGTGCACCGCCGAGAACAGTACAACGCAGGACTACACCGTCGCCTGTCGTCATGAGAGCGCGGAACAGCTTTTGCAGGAGCTGTATATCGCCGTGGATCAGGGCGCGACCGTCCGGGACGTCATTGTGGAGCACCCGCTTTACGGGCAGCTCACCGGCCAGCTTCAAATCAGCTCCCGTTTTGAGGCCGACCGTTTTATCAGGGCGCTGGCCGCCTCAGCGGCTTCGCCCCTTTCACAACTTACCGGCGGCATCCACCTGCACACACTGCGCTGCCCCGACCGCGCCTGTTTTGAACGTATAAAGGCCCAGCTGAAAAAAGCGGGGATTTTGGTTTCGGAATAACCGTCCTAACAGACCGCCTTAAAAAATTGACAGCCGATATGCTGCCCTCACGGACAGCCTGTCGGCTGTTTTATAATTCTTTCGTTTTAAGGCAGTACTGCAATAAAAAACTGCCATGCCCTTTTTGCGACGCATGGAATAGCCGCGCCCCAATCTGGCTACAGTAGACAATGACATCTTATACTGCTCAGCTAAAAACCACGACCGCTATACGGCTATTCTTTTCGCCATCCACCGTCCTCGTCCTTGCTGGGCGCCAGCCTGCCGGCATCCTCTTCCTTGCCTGACAAAAAATATCTTCCAAAGCTTGTCCGCCGATTTTTATCTGGAATGTATTACATCATCGCAACACCGTTGATGCAAAGGTGGAATTGAAAATCGAAAAACTTGGCCGCCTTGCGGCAGAGCAGCATGCGTTCCAGAAAAATTTCAAAATAGTCGGCCAGCGTGCTTAAATTCGAATCAATGGTCAGCACAAGCGTAATGGTGCGCGACTGCTTGTCAATTTTAAGCGACGACTGTTCCACCGAATAATTCACGCGGTCGTGGATGTCAAAGCTGGCGACGTCGCGGTTGCGCACGCGCGAACGGCGCACATCGCTCTTGTCTGCCAGAATCAGCGCGGCGGCCAGGGCGTTCACGGGGTGGGCGGTATGCTCGTCGTGGTTGCCGATGGCCGATACCACCTGCGCCACCTCCACGGGATCCATGCCCATCTTATCGAGAATGCGAAAAGCCATTACCGCGCCCGACTGCGCATGGTCAATGCGGTTGACCACATTGCCGATATCGTGCATAAACCCTGCTATTTTTGCAAGCTCAATCGTGCGCACGTCGTACCCTAAATCGGTCAATATGTTTTGGGTCACAGCGGCGGTGCGCACCACATGCGCAAAACTGTGCTCGGTATAGCCCATACTTAAAAGCGATGCGTCCGCCTGTCGGATGTAGGCTTTAATTTCTTCACTGTTGGAAACTTCCCCATAAGTCACCATTCGGGTCTCTCCCTTGTTTTCTTTTATTCTGCTCTCTCATACAATTTTCAGTATAGCGCGCGGATGTTAAATTTGCAATCGCGCGTTTGTAAGGAGAAATTATGAAGCCACCACGACTTATGCGCCTGTTATGCTGCCGCGCCATACTGCTGTCGGCCTTTGTCTTGCTGGAAGCGGCACTGCTGATCACCGCTGTCTGGCTGCTGGCGCGCTGGTCGCCGCTTCTGGCACTGCTGCTGCATGCCATAAGCATGGCGGCGGTTTTGTATATTGTCTCAAAACATGACAACCCTTATTATAAACTGGCCTGGGTCGTCCTGATACTCATGGTGCCCATTTTAGGCGGTATGATATACCTGCTTATTGGAAACAAGCGTCTGCCGCGGCGTTTAAAGCGCCAACTGGTGACATTCTATCGGCAGAGCCTGTCGCCCATCAGCATGGATTCCGGCAGCGGGACGGCGCTTGCCGCGCTGGATAAACATTTGGCCGCACAGAGCGTCTACCTGAAAAACTGTACCGGTTTTGCGGCATGGCCGCATACCGCCTGCGAATTTTTTTCCTCAGGCAGCGCTTTGTTTTCCCGCATGTGCAGCGAGCTGGAAGCGGCTGAAAAGTTTATTTTTCTCGAATATTTTATCATTGCCCCCGGCGTGCTGTGGGAGCGCATTCTGAGCATCCTTGAAAAAAAAGTGCGTGCCGGGGTACTGGTCCGGCTAATGTACGACGACGTGGGCACCATCAACACCCTGCCGCGGCAATATGACCGGGTGCTGCGCAAAAAGGGCATCGAAGTCACCGTATTCAACCCCTGCCGCATTCATATCAACGCCGCTATGAATTATCGCGACCACCGCAAGCTCTGCATCATCGACGGCAATGTCGGCTTTTGCGGGGGCGCCAACCTCGCAGACGAATATATCAACCGCCTGCCCCGCTGCGCCCACTGGAAGGACTCCGGCATCCTGCTAAAAGGGCATGGCGTCTGGAACCTCACGCTGCTGTTTCTGGGGCTCTGGGGCTTTTCAAACGGTGAACAGCTGCCGGATTTTTCGCCCTTTGTCCCCACCGTCACCTGTCAAAGCGACGGCTTTGTTCAGGCGTTTGGCGACAGCCCGCTGGATAACCTCTATGTCGCGGAGGCTTTTTGCCTGCAAGCTATTGCGCGCGCGACCAAATATATTTATATCACTACGCCTTATCTGGTGTTGGGGCATGAGATGGTCTCGGCACTGGGTACTGCGGCGCTTTCAGGGGTGGATGTGCGCATCATCACGCCGGCTGTTCCGGATAAGTGGTATGTTCATGTCATTTCACGCAGTTATTATGGGGCGCTGCTGCGGTGCGGTGTGCGCATATTTGAATACCAGCCGGGTTTCATTCACGCCAAGCAGTTGGTCAGCGACGACATCACCGCCATGGTGGGCACCACCAACCTCGATTTTCGCAGCTTCTATCTGCATTTTGAGTGCGCGGTCTGCCTTTACGGCAGCACGGCGATTAAAAGCATTGTTGACGATGTGCAAAGCACGTTAAACCGCTGCCGCGAAATCACCTTCGGCGATACGCGCCGGTTCCCGCTCTGGCAGCGCGCCATGGCCGCCGTGCTGCGCCCTTTCGCACCGCTGTTCTAATTCCAGACCTTTTCTGTGCCGCCTTCAGATAACAACAGCTACGGAAACAGATCGCCATTTCCGTAGCTGCATGTGTATGAAGATCTAACAGCTGTTATGAAAATAATAAAGCGTGCATTTATCGGTGTCATAATAATAAATATTGTAGTTATGAAATTGACCATAGGGTGCCATCGGGTCAATAATTTCAAGAGAAAAATAATCTTCCGTGCGCATCTGTGCGCTTTTAAAGCTAAACCAGTTTTCGTAACCATCTTTTAATACAATCCACTTATAATAATCTGTAAAAAATGCATTTAACTGCACGATACCATCTTCGGTAACGGCGTTGTAGTAAGCGCTATTCTTAAATTTCCCGGTTGCTGTCTCATCATAATAATATTCGCAATAGTCGGTGTAATCCCTGAATCCTCCTGTTTCAAAATGCTCACTGGATGCACTGTACCCTTTTAAAACCTTATGCTGTCCACCACAGGAAGGTAATAAACACAGAACAAGCATCAGGAGAACCATGCAATATTTTTTCATGTCACACGCTCCATTGTCACGCTTTTCTCCACCATTATGCGAAAAACCAGTCCCCTTGCCCGCCTTGGGCAGAGGACTGGTTTTCCACTATGCCGCCATCGTCTGGCGAACCTTCTCGCAAAGCTTTTTGAGCACCCGGCTTACCTCTCCCTGCGGGCGGTCCAAAAGCCATGCAATTGTTTCGACCGGCTGCCGCTGTAAAACGGAAAGGAGCAGCACCGCCCGTTCCGGCAGCGGCATTTCACCTAATATCTCAAGCAGGCGGGCGCTGTCGGTATCATCCGGCGTCAGCGCCACCACCGCCATCAAATTGCGGCGGTAGCCCGCGCCGCAGACCGGCTCGCACCCTTTGACGACCTGCCACAGTACTGAGAGCATCCGCTGTTCAAAGCTCTGCCCGGCAAGGGTGACATACCCTTCTACAAACACTTCCGCCATGGCGTAACGGGCTTCGGCCGCGTCCCCCAGCAAGTAGAGCGCCAGCCTGTAAAGCGCATCCGCAAGTTCGTCATAGCAGCGCGCATATTCCGATTTGCTCATCTTTACCGACTGAACCATGCCTCTTCTCCTCTTACTGCACAAGCCCCGCTTCTATTTCAGGAGCGCTATCCAAAATAACGGTAGCCCATATTGATCAAATAACCTTCGCCATACTCATCGCGGGCGCTCTCGCACACTTTGTATTTCATCTGCTCAGGCAGTGCTTCAAGGGGCACATAATAGCAGCCGGTAATAACCTCTTTCTCGCCTTCCATATTGGAAATGCCGACAATGACATAGGGGTTGCCTGCTTGCGGCGCATAGATGCTGGTCAGATCCTTGCGGATAGCCGTCAGCTGTGCCGGATCCATCTCGACAAAAGCCTTGGATTTTTCGCCATCTGCCCCGTTATAGTCTTTGCCGTAATCGGCATGCATCACAGCGTCGTTCAGGTTGATGAGCTGGTCGGCCGACGCCTGCTGCACAACGCCGCCCTGATTGCGCAAATTGTACCCAATCACGCCGACATAGGCGGTTTGAACCTTCGAAAAATCGTTCTGCAGCTGTTCAACCGCGCCAAACTGCTCCAGAAGTCCGCGGGTATTCTTAAAACTTTCGGTGATGAGCAGCGCGCTGGTGGCGATGGAATATTCCTGCACAGGTTCGTCGTCGGCTCTGGTCAGTACCGTTTCTTCCGTTGCCACCGCCATACCGCCTTTGTACTGGGTGGTGACAACCCTGCCGTCGTTCTCGCGGACATACCGGTACTCCATCTCTAAATGGCCCAGCGCCTGCACACCGTTTTTCAGTTCGTCGACCGGCTGGTTGAGCAGGTCGGTTCGCACAGCCTCCAAAAGCTGTTGCTTTTGCACATCAGTCAGGGTCAGGGTTTTGCTGTCGTTGCCCAGCGCATTGGTCACTGTAACCGACGACAGCATATCCGCCGTTGCCTTAAACGCCGCATGTGTCTGGCGAATGAGTTCGGGCTGGCTTTCCAGCTCGACAAGCGCTTCTCGCGCGTCCGGATATAGGCCGTAGTATCTGCGCGAAAGCGTTTTGCCGTTTTTCAGGGTGTAGTTGACACGCAACGAAGCATCATAATCCGCGTCCGCAGCGGGGGCTTCCACATGCCCCTGAATCTGGGCCGCATGCGCCTGGCGTATCAGCTTGATGGAATCCGCTTCGGTAAAGCGGTAATTTCTTTTATAATCTTCCTTAAGCGAGGGCTCGTTGCTGTAACGTGAATCATAGCTTTCCAGCACAACCGAATCGACCGACTCCAAGGACGGTATGCGGGTCTCATAGCCAAAACCGCCGTACATCACGCCGCCCACCAACAGGCAGACGCCCAGCGTTGTCGCAATGGCCGCGGGCAGCGCACGGGGAATCGAACGAACCGTCCGGGTCAAAATGACGTCACCGATAAAATACGTAATAAGCGCGCCGACGGCAACCGAAAGCAGGAACACCAGTTTGGAGGTTTCAAAACCGAACACGCCGCAGAACACCGCGCCCAGCATGGCGCCGCCCACCAGCGTACCCACGCTGCGCAAAAACAGCTGCAACGGCCCTAAGTTACCAACCGATTCAGCCTGTTCCGAACGGCGTTTTTTGTAGATGAACATGCCGATTACGAACACGATGATACCCGCTATCAGCCAAAGCGCAATGGCGATATTATTATCCATCAGCATCTTGTCTAAGTTGGCGCCGTTTAAGGCCTGGCGGCCGATCATAAGCGAAATCGGCGAAAGGCGGTAAGCCACTTCAATGCCATTGTCAAGATCGTAAAAGCCGTAGAGGAACGCGCTGCCGATGGCGATAACGGTCACATAAACAGCGGAAAGCGACGCGTTAAGCCCCAGCGAAAAGATCGCTGTGTCAAAAGTTGTGCCCACGTTCACCGCCGAAAAAGCCGTCAGGGCAAATATCACAAAGGTGACGATCATCCAGCAAAGCAGCTCGAGAAAAATCATGCCCATGGATTGACCGCCCACAAGCAGTGCACAGCCCGCGACAATGAGAAAATTCAAAATCAACGGAATCCAAATCATCGTAATGCCCGCGGCCGAAGTCGCGAGATACAATTCACTTCTCGTCAGCGGCAGCGCGTGGTAAACGTCCACCGAGCGTTTATTCTGCATATAGCCAAACAGGTTTGTCGCCACAACCACCGGAACGATCAGCGACATGGCCGTAAAAAACACGACGGCAAAACCGTTATAGATATTGGCGGGGCCCACCAGCTGGAAGGTTCTCACCGCATTTTCCGCATACGGGTAACGGAGATATTCCAAAAAGCTTAAAAGATATTGCAGGCTAAAGAACAGAAAGCCCAAGGCGCCATAAAAGAGCGTGCTGCCACGGTTGCGGCGCAGAAGGTTTTTATAAACGGGCAAAAAACGGGCCATGCTAAAAGATGATTTTGCTGTAGTCATATCCGACCGCCTCCATTTCATAAATAAATACCTCTTCAAGTGTCAGGCTAACCGCCTCACACAGGATGGGGGAAAGTTTTGAGACGGCGGCCAGCGCCTCTTTTTCGCCTGCGGCGCACACCAGCGTGGCCACGCTGCCGCGAATGTCCCTGGAGATGACCGGCACGTTTTCCAGCTCAAGATTTTCGGGCATCGGCTTAAACACCGCCTGTACCTTGCAAAAGCCCAGCTGAATGTGATCAATTGCGCATTCAAGCTTGAGCGCGCCATGGTGCAGCAGGCCGACGCGGTCGCAAAAATCCTCCAGTTCGCGCAGGTTGTGGGACGAGATGATAACCGTCATGTTATATTCCGAAAGCATATCCGAAATAATCCGGCGCACCGCATGGCGGATAACCGGGTCAAGCCCGTCGAATGCCTCGTCGAGCAGCAGATATTCCGGCGCACAGGAAAGCGCCAGAATCAGCGCGGCCTGGCGGCGCATGCCCTTAGAAAAGTTTGAAAGTTTGCGCCGGGTGCCGATGGGAAACAGCTCGCACAGCTTGTGGTAGCGGTTTTCATCCCAGCGGTGGTAGGCGGCGCGGTAAAAATCCGCCATATCCTGCAAGGTGGCCTGCGGGTGAAAATACAGGTCGTCGGAGACGAAGAACACCTGCTGCTTTTTTTCGGGATTTTCAAAAACGGGTTCGCCGTCGATGCCAACATACCCGCCGTCGGGGGAATAAACGCCTGCTATCAGGCGCAGCAGCGTCGATTTACCCGAGCCGTTCGTGCCAACCAAACCGTATATACAGCTTTTTTGGATTTCGAAGCTGACCTGATCGAGCGCGGTGCTGCTCTCAAATCGTTTGGTGACATTCTCGATCTTAATCATCAGTTTTCCTCCTTGTAAATTTCGCCGGTCAGCTTGATGACCGCCTCTTTGGAAACGCCTGCCTTTTTTGCGGCGCGCATAGGTTCTTCAATGGCCTTTAAATGCTGCTCCAACACGGCTTTTGTCAAATTATCGCCCGGGCAAATAAAGCTGCCGCGTCCTGCGGCCTGATAAATCAAACCGCGGAGCTCCAGCTCCTGATAGGCCTTTTGCACCGTATTGGGGTTGATGCCGATATCCCGCGCCAGACTGCGTACGCTTGGCAGCTGATCGTCCGCCACCAAAACGCCCTTGCTGATGAGACTGATTATATTCTGTACAATTTGCTCATAGATCGGCACTCTGCTGCGTGTATCTATCGAAAACATGGCTTGCCTCCTTCGTATAGCGTTGAAAACAGTGGGCTAAGTTTTATCTGTACTAGTTATCATAGTACATTTAATATAGCATGTTGTTTCCACTTTTGCAAGCCTTTTTTTAGAAAACAGAAAATATCGGAGCTGCTTCGCACAGCTCCGATATTTTTATTTATGCTTTAGATAGCAGCGCCGGTGTTGGGGTTGCTGGGGGCGGTAGGGGTATTGCCGCCATTAGAACCGGTCTGGGGAACAACAACCGCGTCGGTGATAGCCTTGTCGGTGATGACAAAACGTCCGAGGGTGTTGGTGGTGAAGCTCAGGACTTCATCGTCGGCGTCGTAGCTCGAGTTGATGAGCGAGAGCTTGCCATCGAGGTAACGGTAGACAAAGAACTTGCCGCCGAAGTCATCGGTGTAGTCGGAAACGTCGATTTCCATGGCGCCGTTGGTGGAGAACTTGGTGCCTGCCGGGAAGGTCAGGAACGCGAAGTTGTTATTCTCATACTTGTTGAGAATCTCGGCAATGGCGTTGCTGTTGTGCAGCATGTTGATGTCCTTCATGCCGGAAACGATGACGGTGTAGTTCCAGTTGTCGTCGGTAAAGGTAACCTTCTTGTTGTTGTTCAGGTCGGAGATGCTGTTGAGCTGGGACTTGGTGAAAACGGGGGTGTCGTTGTCGACCTTGATCTCGTCTTCCTTGTTCAGCGATGCGATGTAGTCGTCGGATACAGTCTTGTAGCCGGTCTCAAACGCGACGATAACCTCAACAGCGTTTTTGCTGCCGGATTTCTCGGTCAGCTTCATGGCGTACTCTTCTTCGGTGGTTACTGAGGGCCAGCCGGCCTTGACGGTGGCAGTGATATAATAGACGCCACCAATTCTGTCGAGGATGAACTCGGACAGGGAATTGCCTTCGCCGGTGTTGCTGATCTTGAAGCTGTATTCATCAAGCAGGTCTTCCGTCAGGGGGGTAGCCTCCGCGCCAGCGATCGAAAGAGAAACAGGGAAACGGTAGGTTTCGCCAGGTTCAAGCAAGCTGTTTTTCAGTGTCAGGCCGCTGTCAGCATCCGTGCCAAGTATGATATCGTTTTTCGGATCTACTGCGAAAGCGACTGCTGCAACCGAAAGAGACAACATAACCGCAAGCAGAATAGAAAGGGTTTTTTTCATGTGTAATCCTCCTGATAATTTGGAATGCGCATGATTGCGCTGTGTGTTGTGCTGCTCTTGCTGAGCACATGTCAAAGTATATCGTGATTATTCGTTAAAAGCAATCGGTTTTTGTTACCATTTTGTAATTTTTATCGTCAATTAAATTTTAATTTCTAAAATTTGGATTAAAAATCGGGCGAATAAGCGCAAAAATCCAAAGTTTATTGCACCTAAATAGTTACAAATTGTAACTATTGCTTTGCTTGGCACATTTGCCGCCAACAATAAACATTTGCCGCAAACGAATAAACCGACCGGAAAAATATCCGGTCGGTTTTTTAAGCTTATTCTATGCTTTAAACGTCAAAGCAAAGCAAATCGAAAAGCGATTGTAACGTGTGTCTCTTTAAGCGCTGAGAATCAAAATGTCGCATCAATAAATTGATGGCACATAGGTATATAGATCACGCGGCGGCGCCGGTCGGCGGGTTGACCAGAGCGGGGGTCTGGCTGCCGCCCGTCTCCGTGGCTGTCGTGCCACTTTCGGTTGTAGGGGCCGTTGTGGAAGTGGTGCTGCCGGACGCGGTCTGGGAAACATTCTGTCCGGCGTTGACAAAAGTACCGCCGTCTACTGAAATTTTGCTGGCGTCAAGCGGTACACTGGAAGCCACATAGGTGCCCAGCCTGCTGGTTGTATAACCAAAGTATCCGCCGTTGTTCACATCGGAAATCAGCGTCAGGCTATTATCGTCACCAATTTCATACAGATATTTTGTGGCAGCGGGCGCTTGAACCTTCAACACGCTCTCATAGGCAAAGCTGGGATGCGCATAAAACGACAGGAATTTGAAGGTCGCGTTGGGATACGCCCGGGTGATGGCGCTGTTTTCAGTGGTGTTGTAGCCGAGATTAAACCGCTTTACCCTGGCCAGCTTCAGGTTATAATAGCTGCCGTCTTCAAAATCCAGCCGGCAATAGTCCAGATCTTCATCAAATTCAACGATCGGCGCGTCGGAATCGACATCATACTGCGTATCGTCGACTTCCTCGCTCGCTTCCTTATCATAATAACCGATCTCAATATCCATCTCATACCACGAACGGGAGTCCTTACGTTTTTTATCGCGACTGTTATCGCGCGCTAAAACATAAATAAGCACCTCGGCGTCGTCGGCATAGGAATAATTGGCCTTGGCTCTGAAATGAAAATAATATTTGTCCTGATTGTTAAGCTTGACAAATTCCGCCTTTTCCACAAGCTTTTTGGCCGTGCTTGAAGAGAGCTCCTCCTTGTCGGAACTGCTGACGCTGACCGACACGCTGTAAAACTCAAAAAAATCGTCGGTAATGGGGCCGCCCTGCCACTCGCAGTCAAAGTAATAATCGGTTCCGGGCCACAATACGCCGGTATCCTCTTTAATTGAAAAAACATCCTGGTTGTCGTAATCATCTTTATCTTCAGCCTCTTCGTCGCGATCGAGCGCAAACACCGATACTGAAGCAACGCTTAAAACCATGGCCACCGCAAGCAGCGCGGTCAGCAGCTTTTTCATAAATACCGTCCCCCTGTTATCAAAATTTAATACTATAATAATGATATTATAGCTTATTATTGATAAAAAGCAAAGAGTGCTGTGACACATTATCACAAAAAATTCAGAATTGCGCGTTTATTATTGCAACACGAAGAAAAAAACCGCCAAATAATGCAGCAGTGATCCCATCAAAATAAACAGATGGAAAATTTCATGAAAGCCAAAGTTTTTTGTAAGGGCTGGACGTTTTAATATATAAAAAACCGCCCCCACGCTGTAGCAAACGCCGCCTGCCGCCACCAGATACATGCAACCGGGCTCCATGACGGCAAAGGACTGCCAATCGAACACAATAGCCCAGCCCATCAGCAGATAAAGCGAGGTGTAAAGCCAACGGGGCGCCATCAGCCAGCAGAGTTTAACAACAATGCCCAGCGCCGCCACCGCCCATATCACCAACAGAAAGCGCAAGGCGGCGGCGTGTGCCATGCAATGCGCGGCAATCGGCGTGTAAGTGCCGGCAATCAGCACGTAAATGATGGCGTGGTCCAGTTTTCTTAAACGCAGCAGCACACGGTCACTTCCCTTATAAAAGTGATAAAGCGTACTTGCGGCGTACAGAGCGATCAGCGAAATGCCGAATATAACGGCGCTGACCAACGTACCCGTATTGGTTTGCAGCGCCCTGGCGCGCAAAACCAGCAAAAAGCAGCCTAAAGCGGCACAGCACATGCCGATGTAATGGGTAAAACTGCTGATGGGGTCTCTGGCGTGGGTGTAGAAATAGCTCATGGTGCATAGCCTCCCTAAAACCGTTTAATGTAGTTTTAAAAACTATTTTATATGTATCATTATACTATTATTTAAACTACTTTCAATACTTATTCTTGAACTTAAAACAATTTTTTGATATGATGCCGATATAGGGAGTGATTTTATGAACAGGGAACTGACGCAACCGATGGAACCTTCTTTGCAGAAGGCCGCAATCCATGTTTCAGATTTACCGGCGCTGGAGCTTTACATCGACCAGGTTATCACGCTCATCGAGCAGGGGTACGCCGCCAACCGGCGCACACCGCAAGAAAAGCCGCTGACCAAAATGATGATCAATAATTACAGCAAGGCGGGACTGGTGCGCCCAATTAAGGGCAAAAAATACGCTCGGGAGCATATTGTGCAGATGTTGATTATCTATGCACTCAAAGGAACGCTTACCATCGGCGAAATTAAAAATGTGCTGGATACCCTTTATGCTCTGCCCGGTTTTGAGCCTACGGCGCTGTTTGACAGCTATGAAAATGCGCTGGACAAGCAGGAAAAAGCTGTCGCATCACTTGAAGAACTGCTCGGGTCTTCCCACCTGTTGGATGACGCCGATTCGCCGGACCGTTTTGCATCCCTGATGGCGGTGTGCGCCATGTCTGAGGCGCTTTCTCAGTTGGCCGAGCGCATGGTCGCACAGTGTTTTTCAACGGGCGAGAACACGGTTAAAAGCAGTCCTAAACCGGCCAAAGAGAAAAAATAAAAAAACCAGCTGCTGGATGCAGCCGGTTTCAGCTTGTCGAAAAAGCGAAGGCGTTTTAGCGGCTTGCACAAGCCTCATGCCGCTTGACGCGCCATCGGGGAACCACCTTGCGGGGGGCCCCGCGCCAAAACAGTCCGGGGGACTGTTTTGGCTGCCTCTCCTGCGTTTTTTTGACGAATGAAGTACGCAAGCTTTTTGAAAAAAGCTTGACCAAAAACTTTAACTTGTGCAATTTTTTAGTCAAAAAAAGTTCTTTGACAGCCTGAAAAGCCGGCTGCTGGGTGCAGCCGGCTTTTGGGTTCTATTAAACTTAATAGTTCTTAGCAAGAACCTGGAAGAAAGCCTTGGGATGATCGCACACGGGACATACCTCGGGGGCCTTTTCACCGATGTGGATATGTCCGCAGTTGGCGCACTGCCAGATAACCTTCTCGCCCTTGATGAAAACAGCGTTGCCCTCTACATTGGCCAGCAGCTTGCGGTAACGCTCTTCGTGCTCTTTTTCAATCTTGCCGACAGCTTCAAAGAGATAGGCAATTTTGGTAAAGCCCTCTTCCTTGGCTTCTTTGGCAAACTTGGCGTACATGTCGGTCCACTCGTAGTTCTCGCCGTTAGCCGCGTCAAGCAGATTGGTCGCGGTGTCGGGGATGCCACCGTCATGCAGCTGCTTAAACCAGATTTTTGCGTGTTCTTTTTCATTGTTTGCAGTCTCTTCAAAGAGATTTGCAATCTGTACATAGCCTTCTTTTTTTGCCACGGAAGCATAATAAGTGTACTTGTTTCTGGCCTGGCTCTCGCCCGCAAAAGCAGCCATCAAATTAGCTTCAGTCTTGGTTCCTTTTAATTCGCTCATCTTAAAATTCTCCTTCTATATTAAATTAGGATCGACAAAAATAATAAGAATTATCGTTTTATATAATACCACATTTTATCTAAATGTCAAGTCAAACGAAGACGTTGAGAAAAAAGCGTTAAAATCGGCATAAAACAACTGCTTTGTGGCTATTATATCGCATTTTATCTAATTTTTCATCCCCGTTTCTAACTAAAATTTTGAATAATCAGCATGAAATGACCTTGTTATTGACATCGGCGCGACATCTTTTTATAATAAAGAAGATATTTTAATAAGACGATGCCTTGAAGAAAAGAATTGCGTGCTGCTTTTTCCACAGAGAGGGCGGCGGTGCTGAAAACCGCCCGTAAAAGTGCTGCAAGGGCCGTTTCGGAGCACCGCGGTGAGGAACCGCGGCGTATTCCCGCGCGTTAAGCGGGCTAAAGTGGCGTGCCGTGTAAACGGTGCGCAATTTGGGTGGTACCACGGAAATGCTGCACTTTCGTCCCATTTAGCGGGCGGAAGTGTTTTTTGTTGTGCCTTTTGCCAACCGCCCGACGTCCCTATTTTTGTTCCGGCTGCGTATCGCTATGCGATACCTGTTAAATATAGATTTTAAAACCGCCTATCAATAATTCATAGAAACAGGATGTGACAAATTTAATGGAATGGACCGGATTAAATGAACTGCGCAGTAAGTTTTTGAATTTTTTTGAGAGCAAGGGGCATATTTTGCTGCCCTCCGCTCCCCTTGTCCCGCGCGACGACAATAGCCTGTTGCTCATCAACTCCGGCATGGCGCCGCTGAAAAAATACTTCACCGGCATGGAGACGCCGCCCAGAAAACGCGCAACCTCCTGCCAGAAGTGCATTCGCACCCCCGATATTGAAAACGTGGGTAAAACGGCCCGCCACGGCACCTATTTTGAGATGCTGGGCAACTTCTCCTTCGGCGACTACTTTAAGCACGAGGCAACTGCTTGGGCATGGGAATTTTTGACCAAGGAGCTTCAAATCCCCACGGAGCTGCTCTGGGTAACCATCTACGAGGATGACGACGAGGCCAGGGATATTTGGATAAACGAGGTCGGCGTACCGCCTGAGCGCATCATCCGCATGGGCAAGGAGGATAACTTCTGGGAAATCGGCTCCGGCCCCTGCGGCCCCTGCTCCGAGCTGCACTTTGACCGCAGTGAAAAATACGGCTGCGGCTCCCCCACCTGCGGGGTCGGCTGTGATTGCGACCGCTATATCGAAATCTGGAATCTCGTATTCACCCAGTTTAATTCCGACGGCAACGGCAACTACACGCCGCTCGATCACCCGAACATCGACACCGGCATGGGGTTGGAGCGCTTAGCCTGCGTCATGCAGGGCGTTGACAACCTCTTTGAAGTGGATACCGTTCAGCGCATTATGGGCCACATCAGCCAGATTGCCGGCGTCACTTATAAGGACGACGCCAAAACCGATATTTCGCTGCGCGTCATCACCGACCACGTGCGTTCCACAACCATGATGATCGGCGACGGCGTCGTCCCCTCGAACGAGGGCCGCGGCTATGTGCTGCGCCGTCTGCTGCGCCGCGCCGCGCGCCACGGCAGACTGCTGGGCATCAAGGAGCCGTTCCTCTACCAGGTGGTGGACACCGTCATTGCCGAAAACAAAATCGCCTATCCTAATCTGGTGGATAACCGCGACTACATCGTCAAGGTCGTCCGGATGGAGGAGGAGCGCTTCGCCCGAACGATCGATTCTGGCATGGAGCTGCTTTCAAACATCATCGACCGCATCGAGAGCGAAGCCTCCAGCAGCAAAAATCGCGTGCTGCCCGGCGACCTCGCGTTTAAGCTTTATGATACCTTCGGCTTCCCGGTTGATCTCACCCGCGAAATTCTGGAGGAAAAGCAGATCGGGCTGGATGAAGAGGCGTTTAAGAAACTGATGGCCGAACAGCGCGACCGCGCCCGCAAGGCCCGCGAAAATATGGGCGATGTAAGCTGGGAGGACGACGTGCTCGCCTCGCTGGAAAACAAGACCGAATTTGTCGGCTACGCCACCGGCGATATCAAGTGCAAGGTTGTGGCCATCGTTGCCGACGGCGCGCTGGCAGATGCCATCGGTGCGGGCGACCACGCCGCCATCGTACTCGATAAGACCCCCTTCTACGCCGAAAGCGGCGGCCAGGTGGGCGACGCCGGCATCATTTCGGACGGCAAGGCCATTTTCCACGTCCATGACTGCAAAAAATCCCCCACCGGCCAGTTTTTGCACATCGGCGAGATGGTGGAAGGCAATCTGCTTTCCGGCAGTGAAGTCACCGCCGCCGTCGGCAAACCCCGCCACAGCGCCATCATGCGCAACCACACCGCCGCGCATCTTTTGCAGTTTGCGCTGCGCGAGGTGCTGGGCACCCACGTGCATCAGGCGGGCCAGCTGGTGGACAGCGACTTCTGCCGTTTTGACTTCACGCATTTTGCCGCCGTCTCCCCCGAGGAGCTCGCCAGAATTGAGGCGCTGGTCAACAATATGATTTTCTCCGCCCTGCCGGTCAACGTCGCCGAAATGTCGCAGGACGAAGCCAAGCAGAAAGGCGCCATGGCGCTGTTCTCTGAAAAATACGGCAGCACCGTGCGCGTCGTCGATGTCGGCGGGCGTTCCATTGAACTTTGCGGCGGCACCCATGTGGATAACACCGCCAAGCTGGGTATGTTTAAAATCCTGAAGGAATCTTCCGTCGCGGCGGGTGTTCGCCGCATCGAGGCCGTGACCGGCGACGGCGTACTCCGCTATATCAACCAGCTTCAGTCGCAGATCGCCTTGGCAGCCGAGCTTTTAAAAATCGGTTCGGGCGCCGACCTTGTCGGCAAAATCGGCGCGCTTCAGGCCGAGCTCAAAGCCAAGGAGCGCGAAATCGATTCGATGAGCCAGCGCATGGCCGCTTCCCAGATCAAAAGCCTGTTTGAAAACGCCAAGGAGATCGACGGCGTCCGCGTGATGACCGCCTCCTTCAGCGATATGGCGCCCGATGCGCTGCGCGCGCTCGGCGACAAGGTCAAGGAATACACCGAGCCGGTCATGGCCGTGTTCACCTCCGCCACCGGCGCCAAGGCCTCGGTTCTGGCGGTTGTCAGCAAGGCGGCGGCCCAGAAGGGCGCGCACGCGGGCAAGCTGATAAAATCGCTCACCGCGATGGCGGGTGGCTCCGGCGGCGGCAAGCCCGATTCCGCCATGGGCGGCGCGCCTGAAATTGCCAAGCTTAACGAGGCGGTTTCCAAGGTGGAAAGCCTGCTGAAGGAAATGCTGACCAAGTAGCTTTGAAAACGTGCTTGCGGCGGCAGCGCGAATTTGCGTTTGCCGCCAAGCGCTTTGAATTTTATGAAAGAAGGGAAGATTTATGGACTGCCTGTTTTGCAGGATTGCCGCGGGGGAGATTCCAAGCACAAAAGTCTATGAGGACCAAACCGTGCTGGCATTTCGCGACATCGACCCCAAAGCGCCGTTTCACGCGGTGGTGATCCCCAAGGCCCACCTCGCTTCGGCCGCTCAAATCACCGCTGAAAACAGCGCGCTGGTCGCCCATGTTTTTGAGGTCATCGCCGAGATTGCCCGGCGCGAAAAGCTGGAAAAAGGCTTTCGCGTTGTGAACAACTGCGGCGAGGAAGGCGGCCAGACCGTCGGCCACCTGCACTTTCATCTGCTGGCCGGGCGCAACCTTGGATGGCCTCCCGGCTGATGGCATTATATAGAGTTGATTAACCTGAAAACCGGCGCGCCCTTGCGGCCTGTTTCCCGCGCCGCTGCGTCGTCCGCCTTGCAGTGCAAAAAATAGTCTCGTAAGGTCGGGGCATTTTTAAAATTAATCAACTATAATTGCGATAACTGAAAGGAAGTCTTTTATCATGGCTGAAACCTACCGTTTAAAAGTTGCCGGTTTAGAGCGCGATCTGACGCTTTGCCCGCTTAATGACAAGCTTTCAATCGCGGGCTTTATCATGTTTTCCGATGTGGAACTAACCGTTCACTGCGCCGCCGAATTGCTTAAAAAGGTGCCGCGCTTCGACGTCATCATCACGGCCGAATCCAAAGGTATTCCGCTGGCCTATGAGATGAGCCGCCAGTCGGGCAAGAATTATTACCTCGCCCGCAAAAGCAAAAAGCTTTATATGGCCGACCCCGTCGCAGTGGCGGTCAAATCCATCACCACGGCGAATATCCAGACGCTCTATATGGACAGGAACGACCTTGAAGCGCTCTCCGGCAAGCGGGTGCTCATCGTGGACGACGTCATCTCCACCGGCGAGTCGCTCAACGCGCTTAAAATGCTGGTGGAAAAGGGCAACGGCAACATTGTCGCCTGCGCGGCTGTGCTGGCTGAAGGCGACGCTGCCAAGCGCGAAGATATCATCTTTCTGGAGCCGCTGCCGCTTTTTCCCCGCTAATGCGGATATCCGATGACGGCGATATTCTGACGGGTCTTTTTCCGCCGTTCGTCGTCATCGCCCCGGGCGGGTGCCGGCCTGCCCGCGCCCTCTTCCGGGGATGACAAAAATGCCGCACCAATTTACGGCTTCGCCGGAGATTCGTCTTAAGCTGTAACACAGGCTATTGAACCGCGTAAGGAGATATGCCTTATGAGAAGACCGCTGTTTTGGATGGGATTTGCCTTCCTCTCCTCAGCTGCGGTCTTTTTGCGTTTCTCATCGGCTTTTGCAGCGCTTCTATGCGGCGGCATCGCGCTTTTGGCCCTGCTGTTCTCAGGCGCCCGGCTGCGCACGGGGCTGCTGCTGTTTAGCGCCTGTACCGTGTTGGGCGCAATCTTTACCCTGTTGTACACCGCGGGGGTACGCTATTATCTGTCGCCGGTTCTCTCGGCGGGCGAACAGCCGGTGGAGGTGGTGATGACCGTCACCGAACAACAGTCCCGCGGCAGCTACTGCCAATGGCAGGGCAGGGGGACGGTAACGGTAAGCGGCGTCTCCCGCACGTTTGCCGTAACCCTAAGCGGCTATACCGAGGCGGAAACCGCCACCGGCGACGTCTTGCGGGCCACTGCCAGGTTGTCCCTGCCCTTCTCGGGCGATGTACTGCCTTTCAGGCTGGTCAGGCTATTGCCGCCGCCCGAGACTGTGCCCCACCCCCTTACCCGGCTGCGGTTAATCTGGCAGCGAACCTTATCCGAAAACGCGGCGTCCCTGTCAAAGGATGCCCGGCTATCCGGCGTGCTGTCGGCCATCTTAACCGGCGACCGCACGCGGCTGCCACATGACGTCACCGCCGATTTTCGCGGCAGCGGGTTGTCGCATATTCTGGTGGTCTCCGGCCTGCACCTGATTCTGGTCAGCCGCCTTATAGGCATTCTGTTGCTGCGTCTTCTCAAACCGCGGCGCGCCGCGCTGTTTTCGCTGGCGTTCTGCTGGCTGTTCGCGGCTGTCAGTGGGCTTGGCAGCTCCATCATCCGCGCCGCCGTCATGCTGACGCTGGTGCATCTGGCCGGCTTGTTTAACCGCCACAGCGACACCCTGACGTCGCTGATGATAGCTGCGCTGCTCATGGGACTGCAAAACCCCTACACCCTGCTTTCGGTATCTTTTTTGCTCTCATTTGGCGCGGTGGCGGGGCTGGCCACGCTTGAAAATCCGGTGTTCAGCCTCTTGCAGGGACGAAAACCGCACATCGGGTTCACAGCACAATTACTGCAAAGCCTTTCAGTCGGTATGGCGGCACAGGCGGGCGCCGCACCGGTGCTTGTCTGGTTTTTTGGCCTTGTGCCGCTACTCGGCATCATCGCAAATCTTGCCGCCGTCTGGCTGATCGAACCCATTATGCTTCTGGGGCTGGCCGCACTGGGGTTCAGCTTTGTGTTCCCCTTTCTGGCAAACATCATTGCGCTGCCCTGCAACATGCTGCTGCGGCTGCTGCTTTTTATTGCGCGCGGGTTTTCGCGCCTGCCGGGCGCACAGCTTGGGTTTACCGAGCGCTGGCAGACCCTCTGGCTGCTGGGCAGCCTGTTTCTCGTCATGCTGGTGCTTACAAAACGCCCGCGTGCACCGGTGGGGCGATTTGCCGTGTTGGGCTGTCTGGCGGCGGGGCTGACCGCCTCGGCGCTGTTCTCCGCTGTTAACAGCGCACAAGCTGATGTTCTTCTGTTCAAAAACAGCGGCGCCGCCGTCATCTGCGGCAACCGCGCCGTTTTGTTCGGCGCGCCGCAAAGCAACTACGCGCTACAGGAAATTCAAACCGCCTTCAACCGCTGCGGCGTCAAAACGCTTGACGCCATCGTGCTGGATTCAGCCGAACAGGCCGGCTATCACACCGCCGCGCTGGCGTGGGAATATCCCGATGCCGTTTTGTGCTGCCCGCCTTCGCGCGCGGCCGTCACTTTCTCCCACGCCGCCGGTATTCCGCTGCGCAGCCTGCCGCAGGATACCCTGCTGTATAACGCCGTGCGGTACCAGAAATCGGACGGCGAAATAACGCTGACCTTTTCAGAGGCCAGGCTGTTAAAAAGCGGGGGAGATTGTGTTATAATAGGAATGTATGCAGAACCGCTTCCCTTTTCCAGAACCGTTCTGCGCGCCCGAACAAAATTGACATAAAGGAGCGCCCCGGATGCTTTGCGCCACCGAAAAACAGCTTAAAGAACAGATTACAACTGAAAACATCGCGCCGCTGTACCTGTTGTTCGGCAACGAACCGGCGCTACTGCGCCATTACCGGCAAAAGCTGCTGGAAATGTTTGAGCACGCCGGTGACCAGATTGAGTTCATGGACGGCAAGGCGCTGGATCTTTCCGCCCTGTTTGACGCCGCGCTGCTGCTTTCAATGTTCGGCGGACGGCGGATTATCGCCATTGATAACTTTGAGCCCGAACAGCTCCCCGACGCCGACTGCAAAGCCCTTTGCGCTTTTTTAGGAGAAATTCCCGAGGGCACCGTGCTTATCCTGACAACAGCGGCCGAAAGCGTCGATGAAAAAAAAGGCAAATGCGCCAAAAAGCTGCTGGCTACGGCTGAAAAAGCAGGCGTCGCCGCCCGGCTGAACCGGCGCGGCGACGCCGACCTGCGCCGTTTTGCCATCGCCCGGTGCAAGGCGCAAGGCGCGGTTTTGTCAAACGAAGCGGCGGCTTTTTTTCTCGCGCATTGCGGCGATGATATGGGCACCCTGTCAAACGAGTGCGATAAACTGAGCGCCTACGCCGCCGAGACCAAAACGGCAATCGACAGCAATATGATACGCCGCATCTGTTCCGGAACACTCTCAGCCGACCCTTTTGCGCTTGCCCGGCTAATGCTGCGCGGCGACTTGCAGGCGGTGCTTTCTCAGGTGGATGCGCTGCTGCGGCTGCGCCAGCCGGTCATCCTGATTCTGGCAAACTTAAGCGGCGCTTTCTGCGATCTGGCGCGCGCCTGCGCCGCCCGCGCAAACGGGCGCACGGCGGCCGATTTAACCGCCGACTTTTCTTATCGCTTTGCCTGGCGCGCCCAAAATGCCTATCGGGACTGCGCCCGGCTCAGCGCCGCCGCCGTTTATTCGGTGTGCGAGCTGCTGTGCGAGGCCGACGCCGCGCTTAAAAGCAGCAACGCCGACGAACGCATCGTGCTCGAAGCCGTTATCATCCGCGCCATGCGCGCGCTGCAAAAAGGTGGGCCGATATGCTGATCAAGGTACGGCAGCCCATCATTGTCGAAGGGCGGTACGACCGCATCCGCCTTTCGGCGCTCATCGACGGCGTCATCATTGAGACCGGCGGCTTTCGCATTTTTAAAGATAAGGCGCTGCTCGATTCGCTGCGGCACATCGCCGGCACCACGGGGGTGATTTTGCTCACCGATTCGGATCAGGCGGGGTTTCGCATCCGCAATTTTATAAAAAGTGCGCTGGGCCCCAAAGCAAAGCTGACACAGGTTTACATTCCCGGCATCAAGGGCGTTGAGCGGCGCAAGCAGGCGCCCTCGGCCGAAGGGCTGCTCGGCGTTGAAGGGATGGACACCCGGACGCTGCGCGCAGCGTTTGAACGGGCGGGCGTCGGGTGCGAGGCGGTGCTGAAAAAAAGCAATCTGAACACAGCCGACCTGTTTGAGGCCGGGCTGACCGGCAAGCCTGAAAGCGCCGCCCGAAGGCGTGCGCTGCTGCGTTTGCTGCATCTGCCACAACGGCTTTCTAATTCGGCCATGCTCACCATGCTCAACACACTGCTCACGCGCGAGGAATTTTTTGAGATGGCCGCCGCGCTGCCGCAGTCCGACCTGGAATAACCCAAAAAGGAGGGAACGCCATGCAGTTTGTCGATCTCGGGTTTTTATTTTTGCTGCTGCCGATGTCGGCGGCGGTCTACTACTGCGTTCCCGGCAAATATAAACCCACCGCTTTGCTGGGCCTTTCGGTGTGCTTTTACTACCTGATGCAGCCGGATTCCATCTGGCTGCTGCTCACCGTTGCGCCCGATTCTTTTTTGCTGGCACACAAAAGCCGCAGTGGAGCGAAAGATAAAAAAGGTGACTTTCTTTTCAGAATCTGCGTCCTTAAGAACCTCATCGTCATGCTGGTTTTCGGGGTGATGCGGCCTCTTCTGGGTCAGGCGCCTGCGCCGGTGGGCATCATGGTCATTTCGCTTTCGCTGACCGAGCTGCTCGTGCTGCAACACCGGGGCGTCGCCGAATCCCCCTCGCCTGTCAAAACCGCCGGCAATGCCCTGTTCTTTGCGCGCTTTAACTACGGGCCTGTCGGCGCCGCACCGGACCTGACCGCGCAGCTGGATGCCCCTGCACCGTCGCTTTCGCGCATCACCAAGGGCATTATGCTGTTGATAACCGGCGTGGCCAAGCAGGTGGTGCTTTCCGAGCAGTTTTTTGCCCTGTTAAAAACGATATCCCGCCTGCCGCCGGAGCGTTTTTCGGTCGCGCTCAGCTGGTTAAGCGCGCTTTGCAGTGCACTGGGGCTTTATTTTTCGCTTTCCGCCTTCAGCAACATCGCCAGGGGCATCGGCGATGTCTTTTCAATAAAACTGCCCCGCATGCTCTATTATCCCTTCCAGGCGCCCAGCATCCGCGAATATGTCTACCGGTTGAACATGCCGCTGGAGGATACCGTTTTCCGGCTGCTCTTTCCGGGCCACGATCGCAGTGCCAACGACGGCCGGGCCTATTTGGTCTCGTTTTGTATGCCGCTGCTTCTGGGCCTGTGGCTTTCGCCCTCCGGCGGATTTTTACTGTGGGGCGGTTATCTGGGCTGCCTGGTGCTGCTGGACTGGCTGGTGCTGCGCCACATTCCGGCGCCGCTGGGCTTTGTAGCGCGTCTTGTAACCTTTGTCATCACGCTGCCCGCGTATGTGCTTATGCTGCCCACCACGCTGGGCAACCGCCTTGCCATGATTGCCGCGATGCTGGGCCTGGGCAGCGCTCCGCTTATCAATGACGCAGTCATTTATCTGGTCTCTTCTAACTTTGTGCTGATTATCGTTGGGGTGCTGGCCTGCTCGAACATCTTCGACCTGCTGGGCCGCGCCACCGAGCGGCAGTTTCCAAGGCTCTGGTGGGTTGGCTCGTCGCTGGCCCATCTGGTGCTCCTGGTCATTGCCACATCCTTTCTGCTTTGGAATGTGAGGTGAGCTTATGTTGACAAAACGACTGATTTCCTTCCTGATGGTCGGGCTGATTCTCACGATTGGGGCGTATACCGCCGCAAAAGCGATCGGCCGCGGTTATCTGCCGTCCTCCTTGCAGGATATTGGCAACTGGGCCGACCACGCCGTCAAGCTTCGGCTTAAAGATTCCGACCGGCTGCAACAGTTGGCCCCCTATATGCTGCTGGCGGGCGGTGCCAAAGAGCAGGACGGCATTTTTATCACGAAAAATTATCTGCTTGAAAATATTGCGCCGGAAGACCCCGCCCTGTTGGAACAAAATCTGACCGGTGTCGAAAGCTTCCTGAAGGCGCATAATATTCCCGCAACCTTTTTGCTGATTCCGACTGCCTGCGCCATCAAACAGCAGGAAATTCCGGCCCGCGCCGAGCTGTATAACCAAAAGGCGCTGATTGCTGACTGCTACACCCGCCTTTCAGGCAGCGTCGGCACGGCGGATGCTTACGGCAAGCTGTTCGCGGCCAAGGACCAGTACACGTATTGCCGCACCGAAACCAACCTGACCGGACTCGGCGGCTACTATGTCTACACGGCGCTGGCGCCGCGCATGGGCTATACGGCGCGCGCGCTGGACCAGTTTGCGGTTGAACAGCTTGCCGATGACTATTACGGCGCGCTTTATCAGCGGTCCAGCTATAAGGGCACCGACCCCGACCTGCTGACGCTTTACCGCTTTTCACGCTACTCGCGACAATACCAGCTTTCTGTGACCAACAACAGTGAGAAAAAAAACTATTACACGCTGTTCCCAACCCACCTGGCCCAGCTGGGGCAGCCTAAATCGGTGCTGCTGGGCGGTTTTGGGCAGCGTATGGATATCTCGGTAGTGTCGCCGTTTGAAGAATCGCTGTTGATTTTTGCGGATGAGACGGCGTTATCCTTTCTGCCGTTTCTTGTGGTGCATTACGGCAACATCACCATGATCGACCTTGAAAACTGTCCGGACGATATGCTGGCATCCCTGGTGGCGGACGATTACGACCATGTGCTGTTTGCCTACTCGGTGGATAATTTTATCCATACCCCGGTCGCCGCCCGCGCCGGTAACGTCAATTAAGCTTTTGATGCGGCCGTTTTTAAAATGTCGCTCAGGGACATTCTTAAAAATTCCCAGCTTTGGGGCATTTTATTGAAAAGCGTAGCATTGGGTTGAAAAAGCCCGGCATATAGCCGATGTTCCTGCATTTCGCCCTGTGCTGATGCACCCTCCACGAACTTTATGTTGCTGCTCTGCAAAACGCAAAATGCCACGCCGAAGTACTCTTCAGCGTGGCATTTTTTTACACATGTAGTCAAAAGCTTGACGATAACTTCCCCGTCAGGGCTTTTGCCCTGCCGCGGGCTGCGTTTTCTTTTTCTTTTTATAGCGATCCTCTTCGCTGAAAATACAGCCGCAATACTTTTGCATGTAAAGCCCCAGATCGCGCGCCTTTTGCTGGCCATCTTTAAAAAAGGGGCGAAAATCGCGGTACAAAAAATGGACGCCGTACTGTTCGGCCACCTCGTTGGCCACCTTACAGATCAGCTCGTGCTTTTGATAGGGACTGATCAGCAGCGTGGTGGAAAAAGCGCCAAACCCGTTTTGTGCCGCATAACGCGCCGTCTCTTCAAACCGTACGCGGTAGCAATAACCGCAGCGGTTATCAAAATTCGGGGACACCCCGGCTATGAACGCCCGCAGCCCGTATTCCCCCTGCAACACCAGGTCCAGCCCGATGCTCCCGGCATAATCGACAAGGGTGTTCTTACGCGCCCGGTATTCGGTGAAGGGGTGAATGTTCGGGTTTAACCAAAAGCCGGTTGGCTCAATGCCTTCGCCCCGCAAAGTCTCAATGCACGCAATTGAGCAGGGCGCGCAGCAGATATGCAACAGTGTTTTCATGCTTCGTTCGTATCCCTTCTGACCTTAACGCATGGATCCGGCTGCTATTTTATCAGCGCCGAGATGGCCTTAAACTGCGGGTGCTCCTTGGCGCCCATAATTTCGAACAGCGCCATCTCGGTGCTGACAAACTGCACACCCTCGCGTTCGGCCCGCATAAAGGCCGCCATCAGGTCAGGCTGGCGGCGTGACGCGATGCAGTCGGTGACAAAAATGGGCGAAAAGCCCTTATCCAGCAGTTGCAGCGCCGATTGCAGCACGCAGATGTGCGCCTCGATGCCGCACACCAGCACCTGCTTGCGTCCAAACTGCTCCAACTGCTCCAGGTGCCCCAGCACGTCGTCGCTGCCAAGCGCGCCAAACGCCGTCTTGGCGATGATGGGCGCGCCCTGCGCCGCCTCGGCAATATCCGGAAGCGTGGCGCCCAGCCCCTTGGGATACTGTTCAGTCAGCAGCATCGGGATTTCCAACAGCGAGAGCCCCTTAAGCAGCTTAACCACATTTTTTTCCAGCTCATCCCGGCCATACATGGCGGGCATCAGCTTTTCCTGAAAATCAACGACCAGCGCGCAGCAATTATTTTGTGTCAGTCTCATTTATTATGCCTCCTTAATGTTACGTTCAGCGGCTGCCACCACATGAGAAGCCAAAACCGAGGTGGTCACGGTCCCCACGCCGCCCGGAACGGGTGTTGCCGCCTGTACAATCGCTTCTATCTCCGCGGTTCGCACATCGCCGCAAAGCTTTTGATCCTCACCGACGTGAATGCCCACATCCAGCACCACCTGGCCGGGACGCACCGATTCAGCGCCCAGCACACCGGCTTTGCCGGCGGCGACAACCAGAACATCGGCTTCTTTGCAGACGGCGGGCAGATTCTCCGTCCGGGTGTGGCAAACCGTCACCGTCATGTTTTCGGCCAACAGCAGCATGGCAGCCGGCTTGCCGATGACAAGACTGCGCCCGACCACCACCGCACGGCGGCCCGCGGTTGGAATGCCATGATGCTTCAAAATTTCGACGCAGGCCTGCGCTGTGCAGGGCGCAAAGCCCGTTTTTCTGCCGGCGTAAATGCCGGCCATCGAACCTTCGGTGATGCCGTCCACATCCTTTTCGGGGGAGAGTGCGCGGCAGATGGCCGCGTCGTCAAACTGTGCGGGCAGCGGACGCATCAAAAGCACACCGTGGACTAAAGGATCTTTATTAAGTTTTTCAATGAGCGCCAGCAGCTCGGGCTGCGTTGCTGCCTGCGACAGCGCAAACGGCTGGACCGCCACACCGGCCTGTGCGCATCTTTTGGAAGCGCCGCGCTCATAGGCCAGGTCGTCTTCCCGTTCGCCCACGCGCACGATCGCCAGTGTGGGTTCAATTCCCTTTAAATGCAGCTGCATCGCGCGTTCCCTGACGTTTTCGGTCAAGGCCGCTGCCGTCTCGGCGCCTTTGAGTAAAATTCCCATGCGTTCAAATGTCCTCCTGTGCCGATTTAGTGCCGTCATTGCGTTATGAATCCGCACTGAAAGTTCATATCCTGGCGGCAAATTTTCCGTCCAACACCGTCCTTGCCGCCGGTGTGTGAAAAAAAGTCCGCCGTCCGCTTCGTCCGCGCGGGCCAAAAATCCGCAGCCTTCCAATGGAAGATCAGTATTATCATACCACAAATCGGTTTGGATATATTTTTAAGATGCCTTCTATTTTAAGGCTCTTTACCATATTTTTGTTTTGTACGCATTTAACCGCAGGCGTTGCCGCAACGGCACAGAATATGCTATAGTTTAACATAAAGACTGCCGCACGCCGGCAGAGTTCAATATGGAGGACACCATGCCCTACATAACTGAAAGAAGAAGAAAAAGCGGCTGCTCCGCCAAAAAAGTACTGGTGACGTTTATAATCGTTCTGCTTGTTACGACAAACATTGCCACTGCCGCGCTGCTGCTGCGCACCGGCGCGGCACTTCAGGACGCCATAGCGGCCGCGGCCATCGTCTCCGACACTGAGGAGGCCGAAGACGCCGAGCCCAGCATTCCTGTCTCGGTCATGCTGGATTACGCTGAGCGCGACGGCATTTCTATTGAGTTTTTGCAGCGGTTTTTCACCGACAGAATTGTGCTGTGGGACGATAACAAGCTTAAAACGGTGCCCATTAACGGTGCGCTGAAAAAAAGCAGCTTTTACGCCGAACATATTGTTGCACAGGAAAACGGCATCCGTACCTACGAACCGAACGGCGAGGATATTTCACTGCTGGGCATTGATGTCTCGAGCTACCAGGGGGTTATCAACTGGAATAAGGTCAAAGCCGCAGGCGTCGATTATGCCATTGTCCGGCTGGGCTACCGCGGGTACGGCACCGGCACCATCCGCCTTGACGAACGTTATAATGCGAACATGGCAGGCGCCATATCGGCGGGCATTCCGGTGGGCGTCTACTTTTATTCCCAGGCCATCACCGTGGAGGAGGCCCAGGAAGAAGCCGATTTTGTGCTTAAAAACCTGACAGGCTACGACATTACTTATCCGGTGGTTTTCGACATGGAAGAGGTGGATGATGAGGAAGCGCGCACCAACCCGCTGACCCGGGCCGAGCGCACCGACATCACCATTGCCTTCTGTGAAAAAATCAGGGCCGCAGGCTACACACCGATGGTGTATGGAAACATCCGCTGGATGGTGATGCATCTCGACCTCTCCCGGCTGGAGGCCTACGACAAATGGTTCGCGCAGTATTTTAAACAGCCGTTTTTCCCTTATGCCTTTTCAATATGGCAATATACCTCGCGCGGCACCATTGACGGCATCCCGCATGCCGTGGATTTAAATCTGGGGCTGATCAATTACGCCGAGGCTAAAACCGACGGGGCTTTATAGTTGCAATTAACTTGAAAAATGGTCCGGCAGTGCGAGATTATTTTTTGCGCTGCAAAGCGGACGACGCAGGCAGGCTGCCGCCTCCTGTCAGGGAGGAAACGCGGCAGCGCGGAAAACAGGCATAAAGCTAGCGCTTATGGCTATTTTTTAACGCAGTCAGGCGCAAAACTAGCCGTCGGTAAACCGTGCATTGGATTAAATCAGAGGTTCCCAAGTTTTACCGCCGTCTTTTGAAGAGCTCCAGTCCGGCGCGCAGGCCCAGAACGGCGCCTATCAGCGCACCGGCTACGAGTGTCAGCAAGCCATATCGCACCATAAAAATGACGCCGCCGGCCATACCGGCGCACATGCCGACAGCCATGCCGTTGCCGGCATATTTTTTGCGCTTATCGTCCATCCGCCGCTGTTGTTCGTCATCCGCCTGCGCCGTCAGGCCGTCCATCTTGGGCTCTTCCTGCATGATTGCGCCCTCCCCTGTTGTTGATATTGTTATTTTACCATACAACGCCCAAAAGTGCCATGGGCAGCTTGGGCAAACAGACATTTTTTCGTCTATATTGGCGCTTCATACTGTTTCAGGTTAAATCGGCATACAAGCTTTGCGAGATTTTTTGTCAGCCGGGGAAGAGGATGCTGGTGGGCTGACGCCCATCAAAGACGACGACGATGGACGGCCAAAAAATAGCCGTAAAGCTGTCGTTGTTTTTAACCTGAAACAGTATTAGGCCCAAACAGATAACACAAAAGGTTCCGCAGCAGCAGCTACAGAACCCTCGGCTTGTCAAAAAACTGTTGGCGGCCGACCCTTCCCGGCGCCGGCGCCATCAGAATACCTTTTGGCACAACAGCATATAGACCATGGTGCCAACACAAATGCTCAGCAGCGCATTGCCCCGCCAGCGGTGCAGCACAGCCGTTACCAGAATGGCGATCAATTCCGGTAAACCGTGCGGCGCCTGAACAAACGAAACGCCTTTTAGGCAGTAGACCACCAGCAGCCCCATCATGGCCGGGGGCAGCGCCCGCCCCAGATAGAGCACCGTTTTAGGTTGCTCCCGCGTTTCAGGAAACAGCAAAAACGGTGTAAAACGGGTGATGATGGTGCCAAGGGCAACCGCCAGAATCATCACAAGGGTTTGCAGTGGCGTCAGCAGCATAATTTATTCCTCCCCAGCAATAAGACGGCAAGGATGAGCAGCATAGCGGGAATAACAAACCGCGTCGCGCCAAAAGCGGCCAGGCACACGGTTGTTGCGGCCAACCCGATAAGTCCCGGCAGGCGGTTGTCTCGCTTTTTCATCTGCTCGATGAACAAAACCACAAACAGCGCGGTCAGTACAAAATCCAGTCCGGCGGTATCAAAGGTGAAAAAACGGCCCGCCACACTGCCCAGGAAGGTGCCGGATACCCAATATATGTAATCGAGCAACGAAATTGAGAGATAGAAATACTTGCGGCTGACCCCCTCCGGCGGCGCCACACCGGATGCAATGGAGAAGGTCTCATCGCAGAGCGTATAAATTAAAACCGGGCGGGCAGCGCCCAGGCCCCTGTATTTCTCCAGCATTGAAATGCCGTAAAACAGATGGCGTGCATTGACCATAAGGCTGAGCAAAAACGCCTGAAGAGGGTCGAACGCCACCGTCAGCAGCGTGATGGCGACAAACTGCATGCTTCCGCAAAAGGCAACGGCGCTCATCAGCACGGCCCAAACCACGCCATAGCCCTTGGTTTGCATCAATACGCCATAGGCCGCCCCCAGAACCAAAAAACCGGTGAGCACCGGTATGGTGTGCGGGAACGCAGCCAACAGCGCTTTTTTTAATTCTTTCATTTTTGTCCTTGTGCTCCTTTAACCCATGCGGTATGATAAGATCAATAAATCCGGGTGTAATTTATAATTTACATTTGTTTGATATATTTGTCAATTCTTTTTAGGAGCACATCATGGAAGTGAATAGAATAATTGCTGAAAATTTAAGACGGTTGCGCGCCGAACGTAACCTGAGCCTCGGCGCCCTGTCGGGCTTGTGTGGCGTCAGCAAGATGATGCTTTCGCAAATTGAAAAAGGGGACACCAGCCCCACCATAAACACCGTCTGGAAAATAGCCAACGGCCTTAAAGTGCCCTACACCGCATTGCTGGAGCAGCAGGTTCCATCAGCGGTAGTGCTCAAAAAAGCCGACCTCGCTACCCAGCACGGCGACGACATCCACTACCGTATTTTTTGCTACTACACCAACACGCCCGACCGCAATTTCGAACTTTTTCAGCTTGAGATGGACCCCGGGCACAGCTATCAGTCCATTGGCCACCCCGAAAAGGGGCAGGAATTCATCATGGTTTTTTCGGGGTGCCTAACGTTGACGGTCGGCACGCGCACCTACACATTACAACAGGACGACGCCATCAGCTTTGTGGCGGCTGAGGAACACACCTATGCCGCCTGCGGCAGCGAGATGCTCAAGGCTGCCATCATCAATTTTTACCCGGCCTGAAGAACGCTTACCACCTTGTTTTCGGCCTGTTAGCGCCCGGCTGTGTTGCCGCCCCCGGCGGGTGCCGGCCTGTTCCCGCCGCCTTGCAGGGCAAAAAATATCCTCGACAGTCCTGCGCCGATTCTCAGGTTGTCTTTACGATAACAGCTCTGGCCGCCGCTGATTCAAACCGGCAATCCAAGTCCCATTTCAAAAAATCCGGCACATGCCGCCGATTAATTTTGCAGGAATATTGAAGACAACTTTCATAAATTTCACCTGCGGGCCTCTAAATTCCCCGAATTGCCTTGACAATTGACAGTTCACGAATTACAATAACAAAAAAGGAACAAAGTCGTTTCGGCTTTGTTCCTTTTTGCGCTTTTTTATAAAAAATTATGGAGGTTGAATGATGAAGAAATATGTATCACTGTTATTAGCCAGTATAATGGTATTTGCCTTAGCGGCCTGCGGGAACGGCACCGGTTCAAGTGCGCCTGCTCCGGCGGCGCCTTTGGCATCTTCTGCGCCTGCCGCATCGGAATCCGGCGCAGCATTAAAAACTTTAAAGGACGGCGTGCTTTTGGTGGGCATGCAGGTTGATTATCCGCCGTTTGAGCAGTACGCTGCAGATGGCATTACGCCGGTCGGCTATGACTGCGACATTATTGAAGCCATCGCCGATGATATCGGACTGAAGGTGGAATATGTGGACACAGCTTGGGACGGCATTTTCGCTGGCCTGGATACCGAGAAGTACGACTGCATCATCTCGGGCGTGACCATCACCGATGAGCGTAAGGCGAAGTATGATTTCACACAGTCCTATATCCAGAATTTCCAGTGCATGGTCACTTTAAAGGACAGCAATGTGGCCGCGAAATCGCCGGAGGAATTAACTGGGTTGAAGGTTGGCTATCAGTCGGAAACCACGTCCGATATTTATGTCACCGATCTCATCGACAAGGGCTTGAAGGCGGAGCCGTTTGAATACGAAAAGATTCTCGAGTGCTTCTCAGATCTGGCCGCGGGCAGAATCGACGCCGTCGTCTGCGACAGCACCGTCACCTACCCCTACTTACATAAGGAGAATACCCCCTATCAGCTCGTGTGGCAGCAGGATTCAAACCCTGAGGAGTTCGGCATTATGGTTAAGAAGGGCGATACCGCCCTGCAAACCGCTTTGGACGAAGGCCTGACAAAGCTTAAGAGCGAAGGCGCACTGGAAGGCTTTATGGCCAAATGGTTCTCAGAATAATCTGAGCGCATCAAATGGAGGGACTGCCGACAAGTTCATCGTGCTGATCCGGTTCTTCGGGCCGGCATTTGCAAACCTGCCACTTGTCAACCGGTCCATTAAAATGCGAAACTTTATCCTGTAAAGTTTCGCATTTTATAATTAATCAGCTATATCTATTCGGGCGCAGTTGTAAACCCGACAATAAGTGCCATGGAAAGCGGCATTCCTGCAGTCGCCGGAGAATGCCTTCTGCCGCTATTGGGCCTTCAAAATTAATGCGTCCAGAAACTTCACCCTATTTATATGGGCTCTTGTACACCCGGCCCCCAGAAAAAGATATTAAAGGAGACCTCCTTATGGCGCTTTTAAATAATATGCTCAATTGGATTCCGTCGCTGCTGCGCGGGGCAAGAATTACGATTATGCTCACGCTCTTATCGGTCGCGGCCGGAATAATCCTGGGGCTGTTCTTGGCATTGGGCAAGATGTCCAAGAAAAAACCGCTCAGTAAATTCTGTGCCGGGTACATTTTCTTCTTTCGCGGCACGCCCCTTCTGATGCAGCTCTATTTTGTCTATTACTCCCTGCCCCAGATTCACAAATCCCTGACCATTAATGATGGCTTTACGGCCGCTTTTATTGCGTTCGCATTAAATAATGCAGCCTATGCGGCCGAAATCATCCGCGCCGCCATCCAGTCCATTGGCAAAGGCCAGCGGGAGGCCGCCAAGGCACTGGGTATGACTTACGCGCAAACGATGCGGCTGATTATTGTGCCGCAATCCATCCGTCGGCTGATTCCGCCGTTGGGCAATGAGTTTATCATGGTTCTAAAGGACGTGTCGCTGGTATCGATCATCGCCTTAACGGATATCACAAAGGTCACCAAGTCTTTATCATCCACAACCGCGTCCCCATGGCCGTATGTACCCGCCATGATCCTCTACCTGATCATAACGGCGATCTTTACTTACGTGATCCATAAATTAGAAAAGAAATATTCTGTTTATGAATAGGAGAAGCAATGATGTTGATGGTAAAAACAGAGAATGTCTGTAAAAACTTCGGCGATCTGAAAGTCCTGAAGAATTGTTCTTTGGCTATCAGGCCGGGGGAAGTCGTGGTGATAATCGGCCCTTCCGGCGCAGGCAAATCGACCTTTCTGCGTTCGCTCAATCACCTTGAGAAAATCAACAGCGGGAAGATCTGGATTGAGGAACAGCTTTTGGACGACAGAATTGATTCGGTCAATCAGGTAAAGCTGACGGCAAAGGAGCGCGCAAAAATACTGCTGGAAATCGGCATGGTTTTCCAGAGCTTTAACTTGTTCCCGCATAAAACCGTTTTGGAAAACGTGATGATTTCACCAATCCATGTCAAGAAATCGCCCAAAGAAGAAGCGGAAAAAATTGCGCGGGAGCTTTTGCGAAAAGTGGGCCTCTCCGAAAAGGTGGACGAATACCCCGGGCGCCTTTCCGGCGGGCAGCAGCAGCGTGTTGCCATTGCGCGCGCTTTGGCGATGCAGCCAAAAATAATGCTTTTTGACGAACCCACTTCGGCGCTGGACCCAGAGCTGGTGGGCGAGGTGCTCAACGTTATGAAAAGCCTGGCCGCGGAGGGCATGACGATGATCTGCGTTACCCACGAGATGGGCTTTGCCAAGGAAGTGGCGGACCGGGTGATTTTTATGTATAACGGCGAAATTCTGGAGGAGAGCAGCCCGGAAGAGATGTTTTCAAACCCGAAGCACGAGAAAACCAAGTCATTTTTAAAGTCCATCTTAAATGCCTAGGCTTGTTTGTAATAGAAAAAACGACGGATGATTCGCTGTAGAGGCGTCGCTTCAAGGAAAAAGCGCAGGAACACTGCATGTATTCCGAGCATTTTTGACACAGGCGCTGCATCTCCAGCAGAATGGCACGAAGTATTGAATTTACAAACAGCTCCTTCGCAAATAACATGAAAGCGTGAAAAATCATGAAGCTGTTTATAAGTGCGGATATGGAAGGCACAACCGGAATATCCGCCTGGGTTGAAACCGAAAAAGGCCATCCTGATTACGCCCGGCTCGCCGGCCAGATGATACAGGAGGTCAAGGCTGTCTGTGAAGGCGCCAACGAAGCCGGCACTGTGGAAATATTATTGAAGGACGCACATGACTCCGCGAGAAATATTGCCCCGGAATTGCTTCCCGAAAACGTGAAAATCATTCGCGAGTGGGCCAAAAATCCTTTTGGCATGATGGCGGGCTTAGACGGCAGCTTTGATGCCGTGGCCATGACCGGTTACCACGCCGCAGCCGGCAGCAACGGCAGCCCCCTGGCACACACGTGGGATCTTCAGAACGAATTTATTAAAATAAACGGCGAGTTCGTCAGCGAATTCCAGATGAATGCTTATATTGCCGCTTATTTTAAGGTGCCGGTGGTGTTCGTCAGCGGCGATAAAATGCTTTGCGAAACCGCTAAAGCCTTAATACCGGCGATAACAGCGATTCCCGTCAGCGAAGGGTTAGGCAATGCGTCGATATCAATTCACCCAACCAAAGCGCTCTCCCTCATCAGGCAGGGAATAAAAACGGCCTTGGGCCAAAATATCCATGATTGTTTACTGGAACTGCCCAAACATTTTTCGGTGGAAATTCAATTCAGAGAGCACTTCAGGGCGTATAAGGGCTCTTTTTACCCCGGCGCCAGACAGTCCGGCATGAAAAGCGTCTGCTTTGAGGCAGACGATTATATGGAAGTACTGCGTTTTTTCCTTTTTGTACTGTAACGGCCAAGACGCATGACGCTGTAAACGCTGAACAGCGAACGCCTGCCCGCTCATGGGACAGGCGTTCTTTATGCGCGCTGATTTTTAAAAAGCCGAGATAGCGCACCTGAAATACAGCGATTTTACAGGCGGATTTAATCGGGCTTCTTTTGGCATTTCAACCGATTCCTTAAGACCGCGCATAATGGTTCTTCAAATTATCATAATATTGAAAATGTGGCGATGGCTTAAAAGCCTGTTAGCACAATTGATATTTAATAAATCTAAAATGCGCCGCCTATTGGCGATGCCGAATTAAAAGCATCTGTGATATTTTAATAAAACAGCTTGCTGTTTTATTAAACCGGCCATGCGCCTTTGGCGTGGCCATTTATAATATTAATAAACAGGCCCGCTTTAAGGAGTAAAAAAAATGTCGCAAAGAAGTTATCTGGTTCTAAACGTCGTTTTAATAACGCTTTCCCAATGTTATGTTATGTTTCAATATTTTAAAAGCGCACGTTCGAAAAAAGCGGTATCCAATTTCTTTGTTTGGGCCATTGTAGCTGCGTTTCTGTTTTACGATTACTACTTTCGATTAAATATCCCCGAATTCATCGTCACCTGCACTGTTCTTACCGTCATTGGGCATTGTCTTTTAGGCAATTATCTGGATTACTATCATCGATCAAAGCGCTATGACCGAGGGCTTCACCTGTTCGGCGCTTTTTCTTTCTCATTGCTGGTCTATTTCATTTTAAATGGAATAACCCCATTTGAAGCCAACAATCTCTATCGGATTTTGTTTGTGATAACAATGGGTATTTCAATCGGTACGCTTTTTGAAATTCTGGAATTTATTCATGATACGGTATCCAATAAAGCCAAATGCCAGCACGGCCTTGCCGACACGGATTACGACATGATTTTTAATGCCCTTGGCGCCCTGATAGCAGGATTGATGGTGCCTTATCTCTAAGATTGCCAAGCAGGTAATTGGGCGGCCCGCCCAGTTCCGGGAATTGTAAACTTCACGGCACTTATCAACGGCTGACAGGCTCATTAATAAATTTATAATGCATCGTAAAAAAAGTACGGCAGAGAACATCAAATTCTCTGCCGCATTTTTATGGGACATGCTGTTTAACATGGGGCACTTTTAAACCTCCACTTGCCGCACCGCTAAAGATCGTAGATAACCCGGCCCGCTTTACGCGGCAATGGCTCCGCCAAAGGAGCAGAAGGATAACCCACGCTCAGGCTTCCAAAGATATCGTCATCCCCGGTCATGCCAAGCTCTTCAAAAATTTTGCGAACCGGCGTTTTGTCCGTTAACCAGTGGGGCTGGTTAATCCAGCAGGCGCCCAGCTTCAAAGAGGCGGCCGCGATCTGCATGTTCTGTAAGGCCGTTGCACTGTCCGCCATGCTGTTAAGATGCGCTCTGGGGGCGATGGCGGAAATGACCACCGGCGCGTGATAAAAAAAGTTGTGCCCAGACTGTCTGGCACGCAAGATCATGCTGTTCAAATGACTTTCCGGATCGGGGCTCATGGCTGAAAAAACATCCACAAGGGCCCGGTTTAATGCGTCTATTCTTTCAGGGTTCTGCATAACGAACAGTCTGACCAGTTGACGGTTATGGCCACTGGGCGCGTATATGCCCGACTTAATTATTGCCTCCAGGTATTCGGGCGGGATATTCTGGGGGAGAAAGCTCCTGACGCTTCGCCGATGGAGTATTGTGTCTATGACGCTATTAATGGCAGCCACCTCCTGCAAGTTATAATGATTCTCTTTCAAATTACTGTTGATGGTTTATTAATTATAACAGCGTGGAGGTAATTTTACAAATTCCCAGGTAAGATTTTTCTCCAAACCCCACTTAATTTACACAAAACGCTTGCTTTTTCTGGAATCGTCGTGCTAACATAGTATAAAGATAGTATTGATTAGCATCTTTTGCAATTTTCATATAATAAATCCGGTGGTTTTGTCAGCAATACGATGCGAATTGACTATAGCATAGCTAAATATTTAGCTGATCGGGAATGAAATTCTGAAGGCCGGCTAAATAAAATATAAAGCGAAGGAGATTGAATGGAAATGAAATTTTTCAAGTGTGAACATTGTGGCAACATCATCACCCACATCAAAAGTTCCGGGGTTCCGGTGGTATGTTGCGGAGAAAAGATGAAGGAAATTGTGCCCGGTGTCGTCGATGCTTCCAAAGAAAAGCATGTTCCTGTCGTTAAGACGGAGGGCAACACGGTTATTGTCAGCGTTGGTTCCGTTGAGCATCCGATGCTTGAAACGCATTACATTGAATGGATCTGCATCCTGACAAAGCAGGGCACCCAGCTCAAATATCTCAATCCCGGCGAAAAGCCTGAGGCATGTTTTACCCTGTGCGAAGGGGACGCCGTTGAGGAAGTTTATGAATACTGCAATATCCACGGTTTGTGGAAAGCTTAAAAGTACACACAATTGGTACCGGTAAGGATTGATTAACTGCCGGTACGCCAAACTAAAAAAGGGATTTTCACGCGGGTGAAAATCCCTTTTTCGCTTTTATTGCACTTTTTGCCGATCAGTCCATCAGCGCGTCAATTTCGCCGAGCACCCCGGTTATATCTTCCCGAAGCTCCAGCTTACCCGAAAGCAGGTCTGCCAGTGTGTCACAGGCGGCAGTGGCGTCCGCTTCGTCAAGTGCCTGAATCGCTTCTTTTAAAGCGGCCCGTGCCGCTTCAACGTCCGGCCTAGTTGCTTTCAGCTCGGTGTGAACGCCCTTGATTTCCTCTAAAAGAAGCTTGATCTGCGCTCTGGTATCTTTGCTGATCGCGGGCTCTTCAGACTTTTTGTCTTCCTTGAGCACAGTTTTAACCGCCGAAGCCAGTTCCTTGTTTTGCGCACGCTGCGTTTTTAGTGCCGTACGCACTTCTTTAACCTCCGAAATCTGCTGAGAAATGGATTCTTTAAATGCTTTGCGCTCGGCTTTGTCCGCGGCGGAAACATCCGCCTCGGCGGCAAGGGATGTCACTGAAATTGCGGCGATTGCTGCAACCACAACAACGGCTGACAAGAACTTTTTCATATTATAACTCCTTTCAAATTTGGCATTGCTCTTGCTGAAAACAGCATAGCATAGCCCTCTGATGCGTTTCCACGGTTAAAATGCGGCAAAATTGTGGCAATCGTTTACGGGGGTAATTTTTGATGCTATAGTGATAATGCTAAACCAGTCAGGGGGATACAACCGATGAGCAAGCTGATTTATATCGCGGATGACGAAGAGAATATCCGCCACATTATGCAGATGTTTCTTGAAAAAGAAGGATTCCGGACCGAGGGATTTTCCGACGCCCAGGCGCTTTGGGCCCGAATGCAGCAAATGATGCCGGATCTGATTATATTGGATATCATGATGCCGGGCGAAGATGGGCTGAGCTTTTGTGCAAGAGTACGGGAAAACAGCCGCGTACCCATCATCATCGTATCGGCAAAAGGCAATGAAACCGACCGCATCACCGGCATCACCCTGGGCAGCGACGACTATATTGCCAAGCCCTTTTCCCCGCTTGAGCTGGTTGTCCGGGTGAAAGCCCTCTTAAGGCGGGCGGCCTATACGGCGGTACAGCAGCGCCCGGAAAGCATCGCCTTTGGGGATATCACCCTTGAGAAAGGGGCGCGTGAAGCTTTTTGCCAACAGGCGCCCCTTTCGTTAACGCCCACTGAATTCGACTTTCTGGACTATATGATCGCCTGCTACCCCAACGCCGTCAGCCGGGAAAAACTATTAAAGGAACTGTGGCAGTTTGATTTTGAGACGGACACCCGCGTGGCGGACGACCTTGTAAAACGCCTGAGAAAAAAACTGTTGAATGCGCAAAGCACCGTTGTGATCGAAACGGTCTGGGGGTTCGGCTTTCGTTTAAAGAAGGAGAAATAGTTTGAAAAAGTTATCTGTCAGAACCGCCATCATTCTGCCGGTTGTCATTTTAATGATCATCCTGCCCTTTACAACCTACCTCTTCTTTGGACGCCTCATGGAGGGCTATGTCAAAAGCCAATCTTATCAGGACATGGCGCAGGCGGCGCAGGCGATTATAAACGCCGCCGGGAAAAGCAATTTTTTAGATGCTGATATCGAAGATTCCGACAAAACCGCCATAAAAGATCAGATCAAGGAATTTGCGGCGGTTGTTAAAGAAATGATCAAAGCACGCAAATTCAACGTTCGCGTGCTGGTGGTCAACGCAAAGTGGAAAATAACCTATCCTGCCGAAACGGATACTGCCGATTTTGAGATACTGTCCTATTTTCAAAGCCGCGAAGCTGAAATTGGCCCTGCCGCTGCGTTCAAGGCCAAAAATATTACAGAGGTTGCAGCCGATTCCGGGAACAGCCTGGCCATCGCCTGCCATCTCGGCAAATATGAAAAGATTAAAACCCGGTATCTCATCATGTACCACCCGATAGAAAATATCGAGCAGATTAAGCATTCCGCCGCTAAAATCGCGTTTTGGGTCACGGCATTTTTTTCAGTGCTCACCGTTGCGGTGCTCTATATCATTTCAAACAGCATTGTCCGCCCGCTTAAAGCCCTGTGCAAGTCGGCAGAGCAGATAGGCGGCGGCCATTTTATTTCCACAGAGGTTAAAAGCGGCATCCGGGAAATTGCAGAAATCGCTTCGGCTATTGATGCCATGTCGGGTCAGCTTGACAAAAGCGACGTGGCGCAAAAAACGTTTTTCCAGAATGCCTCGCACGAGCTTCGAACGCCGCTTATGTCCATCAGAGGCTATGCCGAGGGCATTGAATGCGGTTTGTTCAAAGATGACCGGGAGGCGGGCAAGATTATCTTGCAGGAATGTGCGAGACTTTCCGCCCTTGTGGAAAATATCCTGAGTCTTTCGCGAATGGATAATCAAAGGCAGGAAGTGGATGTTCAAAAAATCGACATCAGCGCATTTCTTGCCGGTTGCTTAAAACGTTTTGAGGCACTGGCCATACAAAAGGACCTTCTCCTGACACTTTCAGGCGATGAAGGTCAATTTTTGGTCAAAGCCGATGAGAATCTGCTTTCAAATATCTTCAATAATCTTATTTCTAATGCAATTCGATATGCAAAAGCGAAAATTTCGGTTATAATATATGAAAATAAAGGAAAAATTATTGTTCTTGTCAAAAACGACGGCGCGCCGATTGCAGCAGCCGATCTGGAAAAGATATTTCTCCGTTTTTACAAGGGTACCGGCGGGAATTTTGGCATTGGCCTTTCGGTTGCCCGGGCCTGCGCCGAATATATGGGCGGATCGCTCCGTGCTTTGCCATCCGACGAAGGCGCCGTTTTTGAAGCCGTTTTGCTAAAGTGGCCAAAAGCGTGAGAAAGCCGGTGCGCGCTCCGCCCCCGCACCGGCCTTTAAGAAATATATAAGATCGGCATCGTGCCCAGTTTTTGCGATAATTGATCTCTTAAAAAACGCTCGGCCATCTCGCGCACTTCGTTGCGGTAGCAGTATTTTCCCCGCCCGCGCCCGGTCATCAGCGCCCGGTCTAAAAGCGGCACGGCGTTGGGAAAAGCTTCGGAATTGATGGCGTTTTGAACATAACTGTAGGTCATCAAAATAATTTCAATAAAGCCGGTGCGTTTGACCTCCTCGCATAAATTTTCAGCCAGCTGATCGATAAGCGCGCCATAAAGCTGCTGCCAATCCGCCAACAGAATCACCGGCGCAATCAGCAGCCCGACCGGATAGCCGGCCTTCGCCATCGCATTTACCGCCGAAATGCGCGCACCCAACGGCGAAGTGCCCAGTTCAACCCTGCTTATCACCGTCTGCGGATTGACGCTCATTCGAAAGATAGTCTTGCCCGCGTGGTCAAGGTCCAACAGCGGCTCTACGAAGTCGAATTTTGTCGGAAAGGTCAGATGTCCCCGGCCTTTATGCGCAAAGTGTGAAATGGTCCACGACAGGTTTCCGGTGACGGTATTTTCCAGCAGAAGGTCGCTGTTGCTGCCAATTTCAAAGGTTTGCGGCTCTGAGGCGGACGCATCCTTTTTAAGAATTTTTTCCATCATCTGTTCACGGTTAACAAACAGGCGCAAATAAGCGCACTTGTTGTAATTGCAGACCAGATAGCAATAAAGGCACATGGCCCGGCAGCCGGAGGAGGTATAGGGCACCAGCCAGTCGGAGACTTTATGGTTCGGCGTATAGACATGGGTTTTACGCACCCCCACAATCAGGTGCTGTTTAAGCGCCGGAAACGCCTTGTTCTCAGCCGCCGTCATCTCAGGAATTCGGTTGTGGCTCTGTATGGGGAACCATGGCAGCTGTTTGAATTTTTCCTGCAGCATTTGCCCCAACGCATAATCCAATGCGGCGGGTTCGTAATAGACCGCATCAAAATGCATGTCCATGTTATATTCTCCCCTTTCAGTAAAGCGGCAATCGTTTATACCCGCCAAATAGCTTATGCAGAAGAATCTATAAATACCCCTGCAATTTGAAAATTTAGCGACAGCTTCATCAACCGCCGGATGCCCGGCTGGCGGCAGCCGCCGGCACGGGTGTTTCGGCCCGGAAATTTTTGCCGGCAAAAGCTGGCTCCCATGCAGCGGAATGAAAACCGTTTGACCTGGCCGCATCGCAGTGCCGTTCTAAAGCGTGAGCGTCACTGAATACCCGGGCGGCCAACAGCGGTTATTAAGTTTTTAACAGAAAGGATGGTCAACCATGTCGGATTCTTATGCCCAAAAGTTTATTGAGTCGTTACCCTATGCATACGCATGCTGCAAATTTGTTTTAAACGGATCGGGGGATATTGTTGACGGTACTTTTCTGGAGTATAACCCAAAGTTTTTATCGGCCTTTAACGTGGCGCCCGCGACTTTAACCGGTAAAAGCATATCCGCCTTTTTTGCTGACTTTGAATTTGATTTTCAACTCGCCCCGTTCTTCCAAACGCTGACCAACGCTAAACGTAGTGAACCCGAATATGTTTTCTGCAAAAGCTGCGGCTGGTTTAAGCTGGAAGCTTTCACGTTGGACCGCGATGTTTTCGCGCTGCAATTTCAGGATATATCGGGTGAAAAGCTGAGCTTAAACCGGCTTCTTAATCGCAAAAAAAGCGACAGCGGCAACGTTGACCTCCACTTCCTGTTCAACAGCGTGCAGGATTGCATGTTTATGGCCGAATATGTAGACGGCAGTTTCTATTATATCTTTCTAAATACTGCGCACCAGAAACTGACGGGCTTTAAGAACGAGATGATTGCCGGAAGAACCCCCATAGACGTTTGGGGCGATGCGCAGGGAAAGAAACTGGCTGAATTTTATTCACAGGCCATTTACCAAAATGAGAATCAAATCTATGAAGAGCTTTTGGATATTGACGGCAAGGCTTATCATTTCCTGACAAGTTTATCCCTGGCGGTTGAAGACGGGCATCAGTATATCATTGTCTCACGAAAGGATATTACGCGGTATAAAGAGCTGGAAGCAAACCACCTCGTCCTTTTGCAGCGGCTGCAGTCGATGTTCAATGACCATATTGCCAACATGCTGATTATAGACCCGGTCACAGGTGATATTTTAGACGCCAACCCCGCCGCATGTGAATTCTACGGCTATGAGAAGGTGCAGCTTCTCAGCATGCGCATTCAGGACATTAATATGCTGCCGCCGCAGGAGACCGCTAAACAGCGCAACATGGCCTTTGAACGAAAGAAAAGACATTTTATCTTCCCGCATCGCATCAGCAGTGGCGAAATCAGAATTGTGGAAGTCTATTCCTGCCCCATAGGCAAAAAAGAAGCGCCGCAGCTTTTCTCCATCATCTTTGATGTAACCGACCGCGAAACCTACCGGAAAAACCTGTTCTATGAAAAAGAAATGCTCAATACAACGTTGAAATCCATCGGTGACGGCGTGGTAACGACCGACAACGCAGGGAGAATTACGTCGCTGAATAACGTGGCGGAAGAGCTTGTGGGCTGGTGCAATGACGAAGCCAGAGGCATGAATTTTATTGACGTCTTCATCTTGAAAAACGAGGAAACCGAAGAGCCCGTCGACAGCCCCATAGAAAAAGTATTATCAACAGGAAAAATCATTGGTCTTGCCAATCATACTGTCATCGTCAATCGCTTTGGTGAAAAAATTTCGATCGCCGACAGCGCCGCGCCCATTAAAAACGAAGACGGAAAGATTTTTGGCGTCGTTATGGTTTTTCGTGACGTCCGTTCAGAAAAGGCGCATCAGGATGAGATTTTATTTCTCAGCTACCATGATGCGCTCACCGGTTTGTATAACCGGCGCTTTGTCGAAACAGAGCTTAAAAAGCTTAACGTTGATAAACATGTTCCGGTTTCGGTTGTCATGGGCGATGTAAACGGCCTGAAAATTACGAATGACGTTTTTGGACACACCACGGGGGACGAGCTTCTGAAAGCGGTCTCAGCCGTTTTTAAAGAAACATGCACGCCCGACGACATTGTCGCGCGGTGGGGCGGCGATGAATTCTTACTGATTCTGCCGAACCGAAAAATTGAATATGCCGAAAAAGTCGTCGAGGACCTTAAAAAGAACCTGCTAAAAAGGAGAGTCGGGGCGCTTCAGTTAAGCGTTTCGCTGGGCTGCGCCGAACGGAGCAGCACCGCACAGGAAATGGAGGATGTTATCCGGCAGGCGGAAGAATGGATGTACCATCAAAAACTGTTGGACGGCAAAAGCTACCGAAATACCATCATCAGCACCCTGCTTGCGACACTCTATGAAAAAAGCATGGAAACGGAGGAACACGCAAAACGGCTTTCCAGGTATTGTGAAATGCTAGGCAGAGAATTAAAGCTTTCTGATCAGGCAATGAATGAATTGTCGCTTCTTTCGATGCTGCACGATATCGGGAAGGTGGGCATTCATCAGAGCATCCTTAAAAAACCGGGCCCCCTGACGCCGGAAGAATGGAGCGAGATGAAAAAGCATCCCGAAATTGGCTATCGCATTACACAAAATACACCGGAGCTGTCGCTGGTCTCGGAGTATATCCTGTACCATCACGAGCATTGGGATGGCGGCGGTTACCCAAAGGGGCTCAAGGGCAACGAAATTCCAATATGCTGCCGCATTCTTGCAGTGGCGGATGCGTTTGATGCCATGCGCAACGACCGCATTTATCGAAAAGCGGTCAGCTTTGAGGACGCGATCAGAGAGTTGAAGGTCCATTCCGGAACGCAATTTTCGCCGCTTATCGTTGATCTTTTCATTAAGCTGCTTCAAAAAGATTCTGTCTAAACAGGGGATTTCGCCTGGTCGGCAGCCCGGCGCTCTAAACACCGAACCCAAACTGTCAAAAAAGGTTAGCGCAGGTCAATCTGAGCAAAGCTGCTGCCGCTTAACGCGGCATTGGGGAAGTGCTTGCGGGCGGGGAGCAAAAACGGTCCACAGGACTTGTTTTGGCTCCCCGCCCATGCTTTTTAAACGACCAAGATATCAATAAACGCAAAAGCGCTCAATTGAAAATGTGGGCCAAAAACTCGATCAAAACTGAATTTTTTTCTTGGAACAGGTTTTTAGCAAGCTAAAGCCCGGTGCTCTGAAGCACCGGGCCATTTTGCTATCCGATGAGAACCACCGGCTTAATTAAATTTTTGGGCTTTTCCTTCATAAGCATCAGCGCTTCTTCAATTTTATCAAAGCCCTTAAACTCATGAGTGATCAGTCTGGCGGGGTCCACCCGGCCTGTCTCAACAAGCGCCAGCAACTTTTGCATCCGGAGCCTGCCGCCCGGCATCAGTCCCGCGCTTATCTGTTTATGCCCCATGCCAAAACCCCACTCTACGCGTGGAATGTTGATTGTCTCGCCCTCACCAAGATAATTGACATTACCGATTTTTCCGCCGGGACGCAGCGCTTTAACAGCCGACGCAAAAGTAGCGCTGTCGCCGCCCGCGATAATCACTTTATCCACACCCTTGCCGCCGGTCAGCGCCATCACCTGTTCCTCAATGGCGCCGGTTTTATAGCTGATGATTTTTGTGGCGCCATATTTTTTCGCGACCTTAATGCAGTTCGGGCGGGTTCCTACGGCAAATATATCCGCCGCGCCGCGCAAAACAGACCCCGCAATCGCCATAAGACCCACCGGCCCAATGCCGATGACCAGTACCTTATCGCCAAACTGGATATCCGCCAGCTCTGCACCGTGAAAACCGGTCGGCATCATGTCGCAGAGCATAACGGCCGTTGTGTCGTCAATGGTCTCGGGGATTTTCGCCATGTTCCCGTCCGCATCGTTGACGTGAAAATACTCACCGAATACGCCGTCCTTAAAGTTTGAAAACTTCCAGCCCGACAGCATGCCGCCCGAGTGCATGGCGTAGCCGCCCTGTGCCTCAAGCGAATTCCAGTCCGGCGTAATGGCCGGAACAACCACTCGGTCACCGGGTTTAAAGTCTTTGACCAAATTGCCGACTTCCGTGACAATGCCAACCGCCTCGTGCCCCAAGATCATGTTTGTACGTTCCCCCAGTGCGCCGGCCCAGACGGTGTGCACATCCGACGTGCAGGGGGAAACGGCGGTCGGACGCACAATGGCATCCATCGGGCCGGCTATTGGCCTTTCTTTTTCAACCCAGCCGGTCTCGCCAATTTTCAGCATTGCGTAACCTTTCAAATTTGTTCGCCTCCATTCTGCTCTTTATAATATGACGTCATTTTAGCCACATATACGGCGCAGAACCGTCTTGTCGGCCTTGGATGCCATGTAAATTTTTGAATATTTTCTTTTAAGCGTGACCCACATCCGCGTTGGAATAACGAAAGGATAAAATGGCATCAAAAACAGGCACCCCGCTCCAGAAGCGGAATGCCTGTTTAAATTAAAATCAAGATGGCACGCTAACCTGCGACCGCCTTAAGCACTGCCAGTATGTCCTTGTTCGTTACGGTTCGCCCGGGATTAAAACGGCCGTCCTCAAGTACAAAAAGCCCTTGATCCACCAGCGTTTGAACGGCTTCGGGTGCCTGGCACAGATTGATGTCGGCGATTGCTGCGTCGGCAGTGGGTGTAAGCCCGCCGATGAGAAACGCCGCTTTAGCCAGCGCCTCGCGGGTAACCGGCTGTTGGGGATGAAAATATTCGCGTCCGTCGGCGGATTTTTCCCAATCCACATAGCCGCCAAACACCGCCGTCTCGGCGGCGTCAAAGCCCGCGTCATGCCAGCGGACATCCTCAAACAAGCCGAAGATATGGCCCTTTTGCCCGGTTTCGTAATATTTGGAGGAGGAAGGCACATAAACCGGCAGGTGCCGCACTTTTACGATGATCTGCGCCAGATCAAGGCGGGTGGCGGTTTTGCTATTTTCATAGTCCGAAAGCCGATCCATCAGATCCGGGTAGAGAAAACGCGCTATTTCGGCAACGCCTTTTTGAAAGCGGAAGGTCGGGGAATTAATCAGCTTATCGGTAATAAAATAAACCCTGTCTTCTTTGATCGCCTTAATGGTGTCAAAGCCCGCCCGCGCACCGATTGAAGCCGGATTGGCGTCGGCGTTCATCGGGCCAAGCTGCGTGACATAAACATCAATCCGGTTGGCATTTTCAAGCAGCTTCTCGATGCCGTATGCCGCAATGCCGCTGCCCTGTTCAACCGGCTGCGCATCGGCCGCAATATTGATGCCACCCGCAAATACGATGGCACGGCCGGGCATCGAATCGGGCGTGACGGTGCGCATTTCGCTTTCAGTCGCTTCCATAAAGACGGTTTTCTTTTCGGTCACCCGGGCCGTGACGGACTTGACCGTATCGATCGCGGCATAAAAATCCGCCAGGCGGCGCTGTGCCGCCGCCTCGGTTCCGGTGAGCTGCGCCAGCCTGGCGATATAATCCGCAAACTTCTCATAACTGTCGGGATAAAGTGAAACAACCGGTATGCCGGCGCTTTCAATCTGCGCGACATAATCCGGCGCCTTGCGGGCGATAACCGGCCGGATCAGCACCAGGTCGGGCTGCGCGGCAATGACCTGCTCCGGGTCCCCTTTATAGTCGTAGGACGGCAGCTGTGCGGCCTCGGGCGGGTAAACGGTGCCGGTGTAGACGCCGATAAGCTTCTCGCCCGCACCAATTTCATACAGATTCTCGGTATGCGCAGAATAAAGCGAAATGATGCGGCTGCACGGGCCGTTGAGTGTAATCTCTCGCCCTGTGTCATCGGTGAATTGAATGACGCCATCGCCCGATGCCGCCTCCTGCGCGGACTGCACGGGCACGGCCTGTGGTTGAGCGCTGCATGCGGCAAGCCCGGCGCAAAGCAGCAGCGCCAGCGCAGCCGCCGCACTTTTTTGAATTCTATCCATAATGCTCATCGTTTTATTTCTCCAGTGTGTTAATGGCATCCCGCGTGTGCGATAAAAATATCTGGCGTATGCCCGGATATTCGCCAAGCCCTTTGATCACGCATTCGACCGCATAGCCCTCATTTTCAAATTGGGTTTTCCAAGAATCCTCCCCGTGGCCCGCCATGTCGTTGTTGGCGTGGTCGCCCGCTACAATCATCAGCGGCAGCAGCACGACGCGGGTGGCGTCGGTCTGGGCAACCTCAGCCAGAACATCCGCAAGTGTCGGGGTGGCCTCCACCGTGGCGATGTGGTAGTTCTTTGCCCCATCCGTCGCCTTAAAAATATCGCCGAGCCTGGCATAAGCTGTGTTGGCGGGGTGCCCGGTGCCGTGGCCCATAAAGACGACAGCGGTTTTGGGCTTATTGTATGGCGCCGTCTCTTCAAGAAGAATATCCACCAGCTGCGCATAATCTTCGTCGCTCGTCAGCAGCGGCTTTCCGAGGGCCAGCGCGTCGAACTGCTCTGCAAAGCGGGTCACCGCATCCGTCATTCTCTCGTATTCAAAGCCATTCGTGACATGGGTGGGCTGCACCACCAGCGTTTTGACGCCATCGGCCACCAACCGCTTCATCGCCTCTTCAACATTATCAATCCGCTCGCCATCGCGGCGTTTAAGCTTATTGATCACCATCTGGCTGGTAAAAGCGCGGCGCACCTCGAATTCTTTGAAGGCATCCGCAATGGCCGATTCCACCGCGCCGATGCTTGCGGTGCGGCTCTCATTATAGCTGGTGCCAAAGCTCACTGCCAAAACAGCCTTTTTATCAGCTTCGGCCCAGGCGCAACCCCCGGCGGCCAAAGCCGGTTCTATAAACAGCAGGGTATTATTTTTCTCCATGATGACGTCCTCTTTTCGTTATATTTGGGAGCCGATTCACGCAAGGCACCAGCCTTTGCGGTTGGTTTTCCGTAGCGTGCGTCCTCCCATCGGCAGCCTGCCTTGGTCTGTCCGCCTTACAAGGGCGCTTTTGGCGTTAATTGACTATATCGTAAACGCAAAGGCCCTTTCCGGGCACAAGCGCCGCCTTAATGCCAAAAATGTTCTTTAAAAACGATTCGGTAAACACCGCCTGCGGGCTGCCGTTTGCAACCAGCCGCCCGTTATGCAGTGCAACGATACGGTCGCTGCAGTTATAGGCGGTTGAAAGGTCGTGGTTGACCGCAATCACTGAAAGGCCTTGTTTAACAAGCGTTTTTAACAACTTATTCATCTTGATTTTAACGGCGGCATCCAGGTCGGACATGGCTTCATCCAACAGCAACAGCCCGGGGCGCTGTGCCAATGCACGCGCCAAAAGCACCCGCTGGTATTCGCCACCGCTCAATTTGGTGATGGGCTTCTCAGCCAGCGGCAGGGTATCGGTCTGCGCCATGACGGCTTTAATTTGCTCAAGGCTTTGCGCGTCGACACGTTCAAAGCGCGCGCGATGGGGATGCAGCCCCAGCATGACGAATTCAAAACAGGTGAACGGAAAATTTGCCGGGATATTCTGCCCGATGATCGCGATTTTTTGGGCGCGCTGCAAAACCGAAAGCCGGGCTATATTGTCGCCCCGGTACAGCACCTGCCCCGATGCGGGCGCCAGATAACCGCTCAGCAATTGCATCAGCGTTGATTTGCCGCTGCCGTTTTCGCCGATTATCGACAGATATTCGCCCGCGTCAACCGAAAAAGTGACCTTTTCAAGCACCTTTTGCGGCCCGTAGCAAAACGTCAGATTTTGGGCGCCAAGCAACTCAGCCAAGATTAGCACCCCCCTGACGCTTGATGAAGATGTAGATAAAAAACGGGCCGCCCAGAAGCGTGGTGAGCACGCCCACCGGAATATCGCCCCGGCCCAAAAGGCGGGCACAATTGTCGGCCAGCCCCAACAGCAGTGCGCCAAACAGCCCGGAAAGCGGCATGAGCAGGCGGTTATCGGCCGAAAGCCAAAACCGCAGCATGTGCGGCACAATCAGCCCTACAAACCCGATTATGCCGCAGACCGAAACGCAGACAGCCGTCATAAACGCGCCCAGCAGCAGGTACAACAGCCGTGTGCGGCGCACGTTGACCCCCAGACTCAGCGCCTGCTGTTCGCCCAGGCTCATGATATTTAAACGGTCGGCAAACCAGATTGCCAACCCGGCACAAACCAGTACCACCGGCGCCAGCAGCAGAACATCATCCCATTTTTTGGCCGAAAGACTGCCCATAAGCCAGAACACAATGGTGCTGACATTCTCCCCCGCCATCATCTTAATAAAGCTGATGCCGGAGGAGAAAAAGGCGCTGACAATCATGCCCGCAATAATCATGTTCCCTGTCACAAGGCCGCCGCCCCGGCCCGAAAGATAGATTACAACGCGCAGCGTGATGAGTGCAAAAATTAGGCCGGTGGGCGTCACCGGCAGCATCAGGCCACAGGTCATGTTGAGCAGCAACGCAAAGCTGGCCCCGAACGCGGCGCCGGTCGAGACGCCCATGGTGTAGGGGTCCGCCATCGGGTTTTGCAGAATAGACTGAAAAATAACGCCCGACATGCTCAGCGCCATGCCCACCAGCATGCCACATAAAATCCGCGGCAGCCGGATGCGCCAGATCACGGCAACGGCGTTTTCCTGAATATCCCCCAGCCAGCGGACGTCGCGCGTGACTTGCGATAGTATGATTCTGGCGCCGTCACCGGTTGAAATGGCCATTGCGCCGGTGTTAACGCCAAAAAGCAGCAGCGCCAGAAGCGCCGCAATTAATAAGCACGCAAAAAGCAGCGCCTTTTTACGCTGCCTGCGGTAAAGCACAAGCAAATCGCGGGTCATTGAACACCTCCAACGTTATACGAAGCAGCGATTAAAACCGCACTATCTTAGCGGCCAATTGGCTGCCGGCGTTATCCTCCTTGACGGGCGCCAGCCCATCTGCGTCGTCTGCCCTGGCAGACGCAAAATTGCCTGCGCCAATCCTTTTTGTTTTAATCAGTGTTTCGCATTAATACAAATCTTTAAAAAAGCGACAGAGATCTTAACGGGCCAATCTGCTGTTTCCCGGATTTGTATAAGAAAAAATAAGCCTGCGGTTCCACAACGCAGGCTTTGAAGTAAAGGATAAATCAAACCGCTCCGCATCGGGTTCCCCCGCGCGGGCATGTAAGATTCCCGTTTAAACCTTCCGAACGTCCGCAGAACAGTTTAACCATCCCCCGCAAGAAGCGGGCAATCAGATTACAGGCAAGTCTTCTGGCTTATGACCCGCCGCTTAAAACGGCTTTGGCAAACATCTTCCCGATATTCTCAGTGATTCGGCTTTATACAGATTAAGGCCATTAAAAGGTTTGACACACCGCTTTTCTTTCCTGCGAGAACGCGGCGGCCAGCGCGTTGATGCCCACCGCCGGCAGGGATGACGCAGGGCGGAAAAGCTGCCGCCGGAAAATCAAACGTTTTAATGGTAATTCCGTATTAGAACCTGTTCGCCCATTAAGATCAAACACAGCAACGGCTTTGCGCGGGGTTCGCACCCGCTTCCTTTTTGAGCGGAAAGGCGTTTTCACGCCGCCCGCACCTGTTTCTGGAATATGATGCAGCCATCGGTTTCGTGCAGCCAAGCCTGCAAAAACGCAACAACGCATGATTGTTTTAAAATTCGGCCCAATATCACCCAATAAAGCAGCTTCAAATACTAAATGTCATATGATCTCAAATAAATACAAAATGTTTGAAAAATTAAACTCATTTAAGCACAATTGTCTTTTTACTGCAATAAAAGTACAGTGTTTAAAAAAATATCGGCACACTTTCTGTTATATTCGTTCAATATAATACAAAAAGTCGTTTTTTGCAGCTTGGATATTTAAGCACAAAAATTCTCGGCCGGTTAAAAATATGTATATTCACCGCATCAAAGGCACGCCCCAGCCCGCCGCCACCGGGCCCATTTTAGCCGGCAAAGGTCGTTTCATCCAGCTTGGCGCGCACCATTTCTGAAATTTCGTCATAAGCGCGCTGAAAACGGCAGCTGCCGCTGCGGCAAACCGGGATGTCGCACTTGCAGACATGGGCGGGGTCCAGGCAGCGCGAGAAGGTATACGGCCCTTCAAAAATTTCGATGACCTCGCGCAGTGTAATTTCACTGGGGCTGCGCGCCAGCTCATAGCCGCCCTTTGCACCTTTGTACGACCGAACAAGCCCCCTGGAAACAAGCTTATGCAAAATTTTAAGGGTAAACCGCGGCGTAACCCCGGTCTGCTCGGCAATACTGCCCGCGCCCAGTCTGGCCTCCTGTGTTGAAAGGCAATCTACGATGCGAACCGCGTAGTCCGATTCAAGGGTAATATGCATGTCCTACTCCTTAACAGTTAGTCGAGGAAATCGCGCAGCTTTTTGGAGCGGCTGGGATGCCGCAGCTTGCGCAGCGCCTTTGCCTCGATCTGGCGGATGCGTTCACGGGTGACGTTAAATTCCTTGCCGACTTCCTCAAGTGTTCTTGAGCGGCCATCCTCAAGGCCAAAGCGCAGGCGCAGCACTTTTTCCTCACGGGGTGTCAGCGAATGCAACACTTCGGAAAGCTGTTCCCGCAGCAAAATATGCGAGGCCGCGTCGGCCGGGGCGGGCGCGTCGTCGTCCGGGATAAAATCTCCAAGGTGGCTGTCTTCCTCCTCGCCGATGGGTGTCTCAAGCGACACCGGCTCCTGCGCGACCCGCATAATTTCACGGACCTTATCGACCGACATGTCGATCTCCTCCGCAATCTCTTCAGCGGTGGGCTCATGGCCGTTTTTGTGCAGCAGCTGGGAAGATACCTTTTTTACCTTGTTGATGGTCTCGACCATATGCACCGGAATGCGGATGGTGCGCGCCTGGTCGGCGATGGCGCGGGTGATGGCCTGGCGAATCCACCAGGTGGCATAGGTGGAGAATTTAAAACCCTTGGTGTGGTCAAACTTCTCAACGGCTTTAATCAGGCCGAGATTGCCCTCCTGAATCAGGTCTAAAAACTGCATGCCGCGGCCCACATAGCGCTTGGCGATTGAGACGACCAGACGCAGGTTCGCTTCCGACAGGCGCTTTCTCGCCTGCGGGTCGCCGCTGGACATGCGCACGGCCAGATCGACTTCTTCATCGCTTGAGAGCAGCGGAACACGGCCGATTTCCTTGAGATAAACCTTGACGGGGTCATCAATATTGATGCCCTCCACCGCAAGGGTGGCCTCCACCTCTTCTTCGGCAGGCATCGGAAAATCAGTTTCTATAATCTGTGCATAGTTTTCGACAATTTCGACATTGCAGCTTTCGAGCGTTTCATAAAGCTTTTCCACCTGTTCGACGTCAAAATCGAGCTCCTCGAGCACGTCGTTTATTTCGGTAGTGGTCAGCTTGCCCTTCGCCTTTCCCTGTTCTATTAGATCTTTAACGGTGTTTTTTTCCTGCCCTGCCACGGTGTGTCCTCCTATTTCTTATTGGGGTTCTTTTTGGCGGCGATTTTGCCCATGAATACCTTCCATTCGTCAAGGTTCATGGAGCCCACCTGTTCTGTCGTTTTTTCCTGTTGCTTTTCGCGAATAACCGCAATGTAATCCAACGTATCGCCCAGTGTAAAGCTGTTCTCACGGTTGGTGGCCTGTAAATGCGAGAGCCAGTTCATCTGCGCGACCGAAAGCTGGGCCGAAAGGCCCATCATATCAATATTGCGCCCTTCCAGAAGTCTATTTATCAACATCGAAAAAATGTCCCGGTTAAAGTCTGTCACAAACTGTGCCGGCGAAATTTTTTCGGAGATGGGTTTGGCGTAATCGGGGTTCTTCATCAGTGCTGCAATCAGCTTATCCTCGGCCAGCGCATAGCGCATATTGGCTGCGCGTTGGGGGTCGTGCCTTTGATTCGGCACCTCCTGTGCGTATAGCTTAAGGCTGGCGTCATACTTTTTCTCCTGCTGGCGCGCCGCGCGTTTTCTCAGTGCGGTCGTTTGCGCAATAATGGCCTCGCGCGAGACATTAAGCTCCGACGCGATGCGGTTGGTGTAAATATCTGCCTCAATTGCGCTTGGCAGCCGCGCCATCAGCGTGCAGAATTCCTTTAAAAAGCCCACCTTTCCGTCGTCGGTATCCAGCGCAAAGCGGTCTTTGAGCCTTGAAATCTCATATTCGATGGCGTTGGCACTGCCTTCAATCAGCTGGGAAAAGCGCGCCGCGCCAAATTTTTTAATATATTCATCGGGGTCCTTCGCGCCGCTCATCGAAAGCACCCGAACCTTGACGCCGGTTTGCGCAAAAAGCTGGTTGGCGCGCTGCGTTGCCTTTTGGCCCGCCACGTCGGAATCGTAGGAAATGACCACCTCGGGTGTATACTGTGCGATCAGCCGCGCCTGCTCGGGGGTCAGCGCCGTGCCCAGTGTCGCCACCGCGTTGTCAAACCCCGCCTGATAAATCGCAATCGCATCCATATACCCTTCGCACAGAATAAGCCGGGGGCGTTTGGTGGCTTTGGCGAAGTTCATGGCGAACAGCCCGCGGGACTTTTTAAAGACCAGCGTATCCGAGCTGTTGAGGTATTTGGGGCGTCCGTCGCCCAAAACCCGCCCGCCAAAACCGATGACGCCGCCGCGCAGGTCGATGATCGGGAACATGACACGGTCGCGGAACTGGTCGTAGCTGCCGCCCTTGTCGTTTTTCCGGATGACGGCGGCCGCGGTCATTTCGGCTTCGGTAAAACCCTTGCCGAGCAGATGCTTTTTCAGCGCGTCCCATGAATCGGGAGCGTAGCCCAGGCCAAATTTGCGGATAGTGTTGGGCGTCAGCCCCCGCGCCTGTAAATAATCCATGCCGCGTTGGCCTTCTGCGGCATTGAGTACGCCGTTGAAAAACCGCGCCGCCTGGCGGTTGAGCTCCAGCAGACGCATTTTCAGCTTGGCGGCGCTGTCGTTTTCAACCTCATCCGGCAGGGTCATGCCCGCGCGCTCGGCTAAAAAGCGTAGCGCCTCCATATATTCCAGGTGCTCGGCCATGCGCACAAAGGTGACAACATCGCCGCCCGCACCGCAGCCGAAGCAGTAAAACGAATTGTTTTCGGGATAGACCACAAAGGAGGGCGTTCTTTCGGAATGAAACGGGCAAAGCCCCGAAAGATTGCGCCCGGACCGCTTCAGGTTGGTGTAGCGGGACACAATTTGCTCGATGTCAGAGCGGTATTTCAGTTCCTCAATAAAGCTTTCCGGAATCATCGCGCACACCCCCTTGGACTAAAATGCCGACTAAAACCCCCAGGAACGGGGCACGAAAATGTTTTGGTAGATGTTCACGGCATACCCGTCGCTCATGCCGGATATGTAATCGCACACCACCCGGTCCACATCGGCCGTCTCGAGCATGGCGCGGTATTCGGGCGGCAGTTGCTCGGGGTGCGCCACAAAATGTTTATAAAGGCCCTGCAGCATGGCGATGGCTTTGGTTTCCTCGCCCTTGGCCAACGGGTTTTTATACACCGCCTCGAACATGAAGGCGCGCAATGTGTGGAACGCCTGCTGAATTGCGGGTGCCATCCGGATATCTTCTCCGCTGTTGTCAACCAACGACTGCACAAAACTGTTGATGCGCTCGGACTTGCTGCGCCCCACCGCATATTTGACCTGCCACGGGATATCGTTTTCGCCGATGATGCCCGCGCGTGCGGCATCTTCAAAATCGTGGTTCATATAGGCGATTTTATCGGCGTAGCGCACAACCCGGCCCTCAAGCGTTTTAGCGTCCTGCCCGCCGGTGTGGCAGGCGATGCCGTCCACAACATCGGTTGTCAGGTTCAGGCCCTTGCCGTCGTGTTCCAGAAAGCGCACCACCCGCACGCTCTGCTCCGCATGGCGAAAACCGTGCGGGCAGCATTCGTTGAGCGCGTACTCCCCCGCGTGGCCGTAGGGTGTATGTCCCAAATCGTGCCCCAACGCAATCGCCTCGGTGAGGTCCTCGTTTAAGCGCAATGCGCGCGCGACGGTGCGCGCGATCTGCGAAACTTCGAGCGTGTGGGTTAAGCGGGTTCGGTAATGGTCCCCCTCGGGTGAGAGAAACACCTGTGTTTTATGCTTTAACCGCCGGAACGCCTTGCTGTGCAGAATGCGGTCGCGGTCGCGCCCAAAAGCCGTGCGTATCGCACACGGCTCCATGGGTTGCTCACGCACCGCTTCGCTTGAGAGTTTGGCGAGCGGCGAGAGAATTTCTTTTTCAATCGCTTCAGTCTTTTCTCGAATGGTCATTTACCCTCCTGCGCTTTTTTAGGCGTCATACTAATATTATACCGGCAAAACAAAATAATTCCTGCCTGTTGACGAAGATTTCTTGCAAATTTGTGTTTTTATGCGGTTTCGACTAATTTCGCGCTGTTTAAAGCGCCATGTCCGAAAAAACTTCGCCCAGTACCCGGAGCGCGACCGTCGCGCGCGTCGCTTCTGTCAGCGCTTTTTCAAAGGCTGCAACCGCCTCTGATTTCAACCGAACCGTCAGCGCCACCCGTTCGCCGAAGTCGTTTTCCAGCAGCTGCGCGCCGTGCTCGGGCAGCAGACGGCTGATAATGCCATACTGGCCGTAATCCATCTCCAGCCGGCAATCGGTGCAGGGGCACATGGTCACCTGCCGCGCCGCCGCAATGGCAAGCGCGGCCCCGCCGGAATAAGCCCGCGTCAGTCCGCCTGCCCCCAGCAGGATGCCGCCGAAATAACGCGTGATTGCCACGCACACATCGGTGAGGTTGGAGCGGCGGATGACCTCCAGCACCGGCTGGCCGCCCGTGCCCTGTGGCTCGCCGTCGTCGGAATAGCGCTGGGCGTTGCCCGCGCGCAATATGTAGGCATAAACGGTGTGGCGGGCGTCGTAGTGCCGCTCTTTTCGGCGGGCGATAAACGCCAGTGCCTCTTCGGCTGTCTGTACCGGCGCAATGGCGCAGATAAAGCGCGACCGCTTTATCTCAAACACGTCTTCCGCCTCTGCCAAAACAGTGTTGTATTGCGTCATTTTTCTTCCACCTCCCCGATACTTTTCTGCCATTTTTCCAGCTCATCAAAGCTTTTCAAGCAAGGCTGCCGGAAAACACAGTCGATTAACCGACTATAATATTAAAATAATCAAGGCGGATATCGAATAAGGGCGATGCGTGCGCATCGCCCTCATTGTCTGCTTAAAATTACTTATCGCGGCCGAAACGCTTGTTAAAGCGGTCAACACGTCCGCCGGTATCTACCAGCTTCTGTTTGCCGGTAAAGAAAGGATGACATTTTGAGCAGATTTCCACTCTGATATCCTTTTTGGTCGAGCCGGTCTCGATGACCTCGCCACATGCGCAACGAATGGTCGTCGCTTCGTAATGAGGATGAATTCCCTCTTTCACTAATTGTCACCTCTTTCAAAAAACCTGTTACAAATGCGTATATTATAATAACATACCGTTTGTCCAATTGCAAGCTATTTTTTCAAGTGATTAAACGAATTTTTTAAAAACCGAGCAGTGCGTACACGGCGTTTACAAGCGTTTCGCAAACGGCCTGCGCCTGCGCCATTGTGTCGCGCCGGACAATATAGTACGTCTTGAGCTTCGGCTCGGTGCCGGAGGGTCGGATAACCACCACATTGCCGTCCTCAAGCGTCAGCGACAGCACGTCCGACTGCGGCAGCCCCGTCGGGAACGGCTGCCCGCCCTTGGCGCAGATCCCCGCGCGATAGTCGCAGCAGGTCACCACATTGTAGCCTGCTAATACCTTGGGGGGGGCGGCAAAAAGCGTATCCATAATCTCGGTCATCTTCTTCATGCCGTCGGCGCCCGGAAACACGGTATTGGTCACATGGTTGCAGAAATAGCCAAAGCGCTGATGAATATCCTCCATCACGTCGATGAGCGTTTTGCCGGCCTTTTTGTAATAGGCGGCCATTTCGGCCACCAGCATGGCCGTGACGACGGCGTCCTTGTCGCGAACATAAGGCCCGGCCAGATAGCCGCAGCTTTCTTCGTAGGCGAAGATAAAGCGGTCAAGCTCGCCCGCCGCTTCAATATTGGCGATCTCGGTGCCGATATTTTTAAAACCGGTCAGCACGTCGCGCACCTCAATACCGTAGCTGTTGGCCACCCGGTCGGTCAGCGTGGTGGTGACGATGGACTTGATCATGACCGGGCGCGCGGGCATCGTTTTGTTGACCGTTTTCGCATGTGCGATGTACTCGGTGAGCAGCACGCCCACGTCGTTGCCGCCCAGCTGAACATACGCGCCGTTATGGCGCACCGCCGCGCCCACGCGGTCGGCATCGGGGTCGGTGGCGATCAGCAGGTCGGCCTGCGTTTCTTCGGCCAGCTTTAAGCCCAGCGCCAGCGCTTCCTGAAACTCAGGGTTGGGGTAGCGGCAGGTGGGAAAATTGCCGTCCGGCAAAAGCTGCTCCCCGACAAGAAGCGGGTCGGTGACGCCGATCTCTTTTAAAATGCGGCGCACCGGCAGATTGCCCGCGCCGTTGAGCGGCGTATAGACGAGTTTTAGGCCCGACCCGGGCACCGCGTCAGGGAAGCAGCGGTAAGAGAGCACCTTGTTAAAATAAGCGTTGATGGCGTCCTCGTCCACCATAACGATCAGCCCTGCCTTGACAGCGTCGTCATAGGGCATTGTTTTAACGCCGGTGAACAGATCGGTTTCTAAAATGCAGCTTAGAATACCGTCCGCCATGTCGCTGGCAATCTGGCAGCCCGTGCTGTCATACGCCTTGTAGCCGTTATATTCGGCGGGGTTATGGCTGGCGGTGACGACCACGCCGGTATCGCAGCCGTAGTAACGCACCGCCCACGACAGCATCGGGGTGGGGGTAAGCTCGGAATAGAGATAGACCTTGACGCCGTTGGCCGCAAAGACACAGGCGGTGGCCTCGGCAAACAGCTTAGATTTATTGCGGCTGTCGTAGGCGATCGCCGCCGAGCCGCCTTGCTTATGCCGGCGTAGCCAGCTGCAGATGCCCTGCGTCGCCCGGCGCACCGTATAAATGTTCATATTGTTGGTGCCGGCGCCCAGCTTGCCGCGCAAACCCGCCGTGCCAAAGGTCAGATCGGTATAAAACCGCTCGTAAATCTCCGTTTCGTCGCCCTCAAGACGGGTAAGCTCCTCGGTCAGGTCGTTGTCCTCCAGCGGGGTATTTTTCCACTGTTGATATTTTTCAAATGCATCCATGTCTGATTCCCCCTTGTATAAATAGGTATGCCAACGGCCGGTATGCCGTTTTATCGTGTGAATCCGGGGCCGGTTTTAGCGTCGCGCATCGTCGCCTGAATGAACGCGATCGAAGCGTTGAGGCGCTCGGTCTCCCACGCGTTAAGCTTGATGGGCAGCCGCTTTAAAATACCCTCGCGCCCTATGACGCAGGGCATGCTCAACGCCACGTCGCCGTCGTGCCCATACTGGCCGCGCAGCGTGGTGCAGGCCGGATAAACGCTTCTTTCGTCGAGCAAAACGGCCTTGGCCATCGTAATGGCCGACTGCGCGACGCCCGCGTTGGTCCAGCCCTTGTTATTAAGCACGTTATAGGCGGCGCTGATAACCAGCGCTCTGACCCGCTCAGGGTCTTTGATATGCTCCGCCGCCTCAAAATATTGATCCAGCGCGTCAAACGGGATGCCGCCGACGCTTAAGTGGCTCAAAACAGGGAAGGCCGTGCCGCCGTGCTCGCCCATCATATAGCCGGTCACCGATTTAGGGTCGACGTTACAGGTATCGGCCACCAGCCTGCGCAGCCGTGCGGAATCGAGCATTGTCCCGGTGCCAAACACCCGCCCGGCCGGATAGCCGAATTCGTTTTCGGCAATATAGACCATTGTATCCAGCGGATTGGTGATCAGGATGATGACAGCTTCCTGCGTATATTGAGTGATACCGGCCATCACCTCGCGGATGACCTCGCAGTTTGTGGCGGTCAGCAGCGTGCGGTCCGGCTCCCCCTTCGGGTCGTTTGGATTGGGGATAACGCTGGGCCCTGCGGCCACGATAATCACATCGGCGTCGGCGCACTGCGCGTACTCGCCGCTTTTGACGTCGACATGGTTCATATAGGTTAGCGCCGTCGCCTGTGCCTGATCAAGCGCCTCGCCGCAGGCGACGTTTTCTAAAATATCAATGAGGCCGATTTGGGCAAACAGGCCGGTTTTCATCGCGTCTGCTAAAACGTACGAGCCGACATGCCCGACCCCCACGACGACCAAT
>JAEWLW010000039.1 GCA_023457355.1 Bacillota bacterium
GTGCCTTAATTCTGTAAGAAGCGCAGGAGAGGGTGCAAAAACAGTCCAGTGGACTGTTTTTGCGGGGAGAACCCTCGCCGGGGGTTCTCCCCTGTCGCGATAAGCGGCATTTGTTTTATGCAGGTTGCTAAGACCCTGTCACTTTTTTGACAGCCTGAAGCGGCTTGTATTTTTAATGCAGGTCGCTTTTTCATTGTTACAGGAGTTCTTTTATCGCGATAATATCCGCCGAAGAGCCGCATACGCCGGGAATTACAGTGTCTCCGATATGCACCGGCGGGGAGACCCTATGTTTTGAAATTTCCGCCAGACAGTCGAAAATTTTGCTTTTATCGATCGGCTCGGAGGTTTTGACCGACAGCGGGCGGGGGCATCCCCTGACCGACATAAGCGCTGTAACCATTCTTTTTGGCGCGGTCAATTCTTCCTGTGCATACTTTTTTCCAACATTGCAGGTATACCCGCTGAGCGAAAGAATCTCTCCGTTTTCCACAACCGCCGTAATACGGCAGCCGATCGGACATCCGATACAAGTGATTTCTTTCACCATGTTATGATGCCTCCACTTTCACGGTAAGGTTATCAGCGCCTGCAATCTGACTGAGCGCTTTTGAATTAAGCTTCAGACTGACCATTTCGCCCGGGGTGAGGATGCGGCTGGTGCGCCTGTAGATCTCTTTTTCGCCCGCTGTCACACAAATTTTCGCGTTCTGATAGACATTTTTGGGACGGAACATCAGCGTGACCGGCTGGTCGGCCTGCTCCACATGGATTTTTTGCGGCACGGTGCCCGATACGCCAAATCCGTTGATGACCGGCACGGCTTTCAGATTTTGGTTTAATGCACCGGTAATATACCGCCATGCTGTTGCGCCGGCCTTTTCGGCTTCCTCCGATACGAAATCCACCAAATCATGCACATGCAGCACATTGCCGCAGGAGAAAATGCCCGCCACAGAGGTTTGCAGGTGCTCATCAACAATGGGGCCGCCGGTCGCCTCGCTCAGGTCCATTCCGGCCATTCGGCTGAGCTCGTTTTCCGGAATCAGGCCGACCGAGAGCAGCAGCGTGTCGCAGGCATAATATTGTTCGGTGCCGTCCATCGGTCGCTTGGTTTCGGGGTCCACCTGGGCCACCATCACACCTTCAAGGCGTTCTCGTCCGAAAATATCCACCACGGTGTGGTTTAAAAGAAGCGGGATATCGTAATCATCAAGGCACTGCACAATGTTGCGCTTGAGCCCGGAGGAAAATGGCAACAATTCTACGCACGCAAGCACTTTTGCACCCATGAACGTCATTCTTCTTGCCATAATCAGGCCGATATCCCCGGAGCCTAAAATCACAACGCGTTTTCCGGGCATGATGCCTTCCAGGTTCACCAGCTTTTGCGCGGTGCCCGCCGTATAAATCCCTGCGCACCGCCAGCCGGGGATGGCAAGCGCACCGCGGGGACGCTCCCGGCAGCCCATGGCCAAAATAATTGCTTTCGCCTGAAAATGCTGCAACCCGTTTGAGCGGTTGACGGCGGTTACCTGTTTGTCTTTTGTGATTTCAATGACCATGGTACTGCACTGATAGGGGATTTGGCAGGCGATCACCCGGTCGATATACTTCTGCGCATATTCGGGGCCGGTCAGCTCTTGCTGGAACGTATGCAGCCCAAACCCGTTGTGAATACATTGCCGGAGGATGCCGCCCAGCGTATTTTCGCGCTCAAGGATGAGGATATCCCGGCAACCCTGCTCGAAGGCGGAAACAGCGGCAGCCAGGCCCGCAGGCCCCCCGCCGATAATCAGAAGATCCACATTACGCATGGCCCTGTTCCCCCTTTTCAAACAGATAGCTGTGCAGCAGCCTGGAATTCGCACCAAACTTTGTGATGTCAAGCGGCGACAGGTTCAATTCCTCGCACAGAATCTGAATGGTTCTCGGGGTGCAGAAGCCCGCCTGACAACGCCCCATTCCGGCGCGTGTCCGCCGTTTGATGCCGTCAATGGTTCGGGCGCCCACCGGCCTTCGGATGGCTTCGCGAATCTCCGCTTCGGTCACCGTTTCACAGCGGCACACAATTTTGGCGTAATCCGGGTTGGCGGCAATCGCTCTGGCGCGCTGGATATCGTCCATCTCCCGGAATTTTGGAATCGCTTTCCGGGCGGGGTTGAATCGGGGGCTCGTTTTGGCCCCCAGCCGCTCGGCAACCATTTGGGCCAGATCGCGCGCGATGGCGGGCGAGGAGGTCAGACCGGGGGATTCAATGCCGCCTGCGTTGAAGAACAGCGGCGCATCTCTCGCCTCCCCCAGGATGAAATCATTCCTGTCGCTGTGGGCGCGAATTCCCGAAAAGGTTGTAATCACGTCGCGCAGCGGGATATTCTCCCAAGTCATGCGGCCGAATCGCAGCGCTTTGGCGAGCCCTTCCGGCGTGGTGCGGCTGTCCGACCTGTCTTCAATATCCTCCGCTGTGGGGCCGACCAAAACCGTTCCGTCGACGGTGGGACTGACGAGAATCCCTTTGCCGAGGGCTGTTGGCAGCTGAAAGACCGAGGCGTGGAACATATCGGCATATTTTTTATCCAGAATATAATATTCTCCCCTGCGGGGCAGGATTTTGAAATCGTCTTTGGAAACCATGCTGTTGATGACGTCCGAATAAAGTCCCGCGCAGTTGATGACGGCCTTTGTTTTAAAGGTTCCCGCTTTGCTCTTTACAATCCAACAGCCGCCTGCTTTCTCAATTTTGGTGACTTCGGCATTTCGGTAAAACCGGACACCGTTTTCCGCCGCGTTTTCAGCGTTGGCAATTGTCAGCTCATAGGGGCAGACAATGCCCCCTGTTTCCACCAGCAAAGCGGCACAGGCATCTTGGCTGAGGGCGGGTTCCCGCCTTTGCAGCTCTTCGCTGCCAATGATGCTGAGCTTTGGCACACCGTTGATTTCGCCCTGGCTTTTCAGTTCCTCCAGCTTTGGTATGTCATCCTCTGAGAAACAGACGACCAGTGACGTGTTCCATTTGAGCGGAACATCCAGTTCACTGCAAAGCGTCTGGAACATCCGGTTGCCAAGCACATTATACTTTGCTTTCAGCGTGTGGGGCTTTGCGTCATAGCCGCCGTGCACAATTGCCGTATTCGCCTTGCTTTGCCCTTCGCAGATATCGGCGGCCTTTTCCAGCAGGGCAATTTGCAGGTCATATCGGGCCAAACTTCTCGCCACCGAGCAGCCGATGACGCCGCCGCCAATCACAATGACATCCAGCATCTTCTTGAACACCACCTTTTGACGCCCTGTTTTAATGGAGCAGGGCAATCCGAATCAAAAAATTCCATAAGAATGCAGGGGCATACAAAGACGATGTTGCCCCTGCATTCCGAGTCGCCCTGGGTTTTACCAGGGAATGGCGTTAAATAAGAGAACCGCGACAATGCCACCCACAATCGGGCCGAACACCGGGACAATCAGGCCGTAGCTGAAATTGGAGTTGCCCTTGTTTTTCATCGGCAGCACAGCATGTGCCAGGCGGGGGCCGAGGTCACGCGCCGGGTTGATCGCATAGCCTGTCAAGCCGCCCAGAGACATGCCGATCGATACGATGATGCCGAACACAAGCAGATAGTTTACGCCAACGGTGCCGGCGCCCATGACGTTGCCAACGCCGAGAATGGCGAACACCAGCACAAAGGTGCCGACCAATTCGGAGAAGAAGTTCCGGGAGAAGTTTGGAATAGACGGACCGGTGGAGAAGACGCCGAGAATGGTTCCCGGGTTTTCCGTCGCGTCAAAATGATCCTTAAAGAGCAGATAGACAATAACCGCGCCGCAAAAAGCGCCAAGCATTTGGCAAATGATGTAGCCCGGCACCATACCCCATGTAATGCCGCCGTTCATGGCGACCGCAATGGTTACCGCAGGGTTAAAATGCGCGCCGGACGCCGCCCCAAAGATAAATGCGGGCAGCATGACGGCAAGGCCCCATGCAAAGGTGATCTGGACGGAGCCGGCACCTTTCATCCCGGACTTTGTCAGCGTAACATTTGCAACAACACCGTCACCAAGGAGAATCAGAAGAGCTGTTCCTATAAATTCCGCAACATATGGCAGCATGCGATTACACCCCAATTCTTAAATATATGTGTTTTGACCGACCGGAGTCCCCCATTTGCATAGCCTGCTGAAAAAGCGCAACTGTGTCTGAAAAACCCGAAACATATCCGACGTTTCTGGCCTTTTGTTCTGCACTGACGCGCTCTCAGCGAATTTTCCGCTGTTTCTGCCTTTTTTAAGAAACGCCCTAATTTTTTGCCCAGCCTAAAGCACACTTGACCGCCTTGCTCCAACCCTCGACCAGCTTCGTGCGTTCCGCCTCTTCGAGCGAGGGCTTGAAAATCCGGGAAATCTGCCAGTTTTTGATAACATCCTCTTTGCTTGCCCAGTATTTTACGGCGAGACCGGCCAGATAGGCGGCGCCCATTGCCGTTGTTTCAACACACACCGGACGGTGCACCGGCGCATTGATAACGTCCGCCTGGAACTGCATCATAAAGTTGTTGGCGCAAGCGCCGCCGTCAACCTTGAGCGCGTTGAGCGTGATGCCCGAATCCTGCTGCATTGCCTTTAGCACGTCATATGTCTGATAAGCCAGCGATTCAACGGTGGCACGGATAATATGATATTTGTTCACGCCTCTGGTCAGGCCGACAATGGTGCCTCTGGCGTACTGATCCCAATAGGGGGCGCCAAGACCTGTGAAGGCCGGAACAACATACGCGCCGTTCGTGTCCTTTACTTTCGTCGCCATATATTCTGAATCCGGCGCGCTGTCAAGCAGCTTGAGCTGATCGCGCAGCCACTGGATTGCGGCACCCGCCACAAAGATCGACCCCTCCAGCGCGTAGTTGACTTTGCCGTCAAGGCCCCATGCAATGGTGGTGACCAATCCGTTTTTGGAGTATACGGGCGTTTCACCTGTGTTCATCAGCAGGAAGCAGCCGGTGCCATAGGTGTTTTTCGCCTCGCCCGGGTTGAAGCATGTCTGGCCGAAAAGCGCGGCCTGCTGGTCGCCCGCAGCGCCCGCAATCGGGATGGGGCTTCCGAACAGGGTGGTTTCGGTTTCCCCGTAGATGTAGCTGGAGGGCTTGACTTCCGGCAGCATGGCGGCGGGAATATTCAGCTCTTCCAGAATTTCCTCATCCCACTGGAGCGTCTGGATGTTGAACAGCAGCGTGCGGGAGGCGTTCGAATAATCGGTGACATGAACCTTGCCCTTGGTCAGCTTCCAGATGAGCCAGGTGTCGATGGTTCCGAACAGAAGGTCGCCCGCCTCAGCCTTTTCGCGTGCGCCGGGGACGTTGTCAAGAATCCACTTGAGCTTGGTGCCGGAGAAATAGGCGTCGATGACAAGGCCGGTCTTTTGGCGGAAACTGTCGACCAGCCCCTTTTCTTTCAGACTGTCGCAGTATTCCGACGTGCGGCGGCACTGCCATACAATCGCGTGATGAACCGGTTCGCCGGTGTTTTTATCCCAGACAACGGTGGTTTCACGCTGGTTGGTGATACCGATGGCCGCAATGTCCGCGGCGGACGCGTTGATTTTATGCATGGCCTCCTGTGCCACACCGATCTGCGTGGACCATATCTCCATGGCGTCATGTTCGACCCAGCCGGGCTTGGGAAAATATTGTGTAAATTCCTTCTGGGCTACACTGATCATTTCCCCCTTCTCATTGAAGAGTATACAACGTGAGCTGGTGGTTCCTGCATCCAAAGCCATAATGTACTGTCCCACTTTAATTCCTCCTAAAGTAATTTTTCAGGATCGATCCAACATTTTGTACAATTGATACAAAATATCTTACGGGGGTATCGTATCACTGTTCAATATCGCTGTAAATGAACAATCCGGCGGTTTTGTCTATACAGTTTTGCGTTTTGTCTAACCATTGAACGAAAAATCCCATGAACAGGCTCTTTGTATTATGTTGGAATGTTTGGCTATAGGTTCACAAACAGAAAATAGTAGCATAAGCGGTTGATCTTTCCGAATAGAATTAGAACAAAGCCAGATTCGGTTTTGGTCTGTAGAAAATTTTCGGACATCCTTTTTATGGACAGCCGGGCCTGATGACCGGTTTTGGCGTGACAGGCGGTAAAACGGGAGGCAGAATTATGGACAAAACCTTTTTGGGCGCGATGGGCGCCATCACGAAAACAATCAATGACAACAAGGGCTTTTTGACTGATCTGGATAGAGCCATCGGAGACGCCGATCATGGTCATAACATGGCGCGCGGATTCAATGCCGTTATGGAAAAACTGGAGACTTCGCCGCCGGCTGACCTCTCTGCCGGGCTGAAAACAACGGCTATGACGCTGATTTCAACCGTCGGGGGTGCATCCGGCCCGCTTTACGGCACCGCTTTTTTGCGCTGTGCAAAAGCGATGCAGGACAAAGAAACACTGGAAAGGGACGATGCCGCACGGCTTTTGGCAGAATCTATAGAGGGCATCGCCAGCCGCGGAAAAGCGCAGCCCGGCGACAAAACCATGCTTGATGCGCTCAAGCCCGCCTACGACGCGTTTACCGCCGCCGCACAGCAGGACCGGAGTCTTTTGGAATGCCTGCAAGAGGCCTGCGAGGCAGCGCAAGCCGGTGTCGACTATACCAGAACCATCGCAGCCAGAAAGGGCAGGGCAAGTTATCTGGGTGAGCGCAGCATCGGGCATCAGGACCCGGGCGCCACTTCTGTTTGGCTTATCCTGACCGCGCTGACGGAATATTATAAGGCGCTTTAGCACTTAAACCGAAGCGAGAAAATCAGGCTGACCGTTGTTTGCCCGCGTCAGCGCAGGCGCGCAAACGGCTTAAAGGTATCAAATGCCGGCGAAGGTCGGCGGAACGGAGAAATTTATGGTAGGACTTGTTATTGTATCCCACAGCGCGAAACTTGCCGAAGGGGTTGCGGAAATTGCAGCCCAAATGGCGGGCAGTGAACTAAAACTGGTTGCGGCAGGCGGCTTGGCAAACGGTGAGATTGGCACCGATGCCATGCGAATCAGTCGTGCGATTGAAGAGGCGGATGCCGGGGACGGGGTGGTCGTTCTGGCGGATTTGGGAAGCGCGGTGCTCAGCACGGAAACAGCGATGGCGCTTTTGACACAAGCGGCGCGTGAGCGGGTGCGCATTGTGGATGCCCCCATAGTGGAAGGGGCCGTGAGCGCGGCGATTCAGGCAACCATTGGTTCACCGCTTGAAAAAGTTGCCGACGCGGCCGAGCGGGCACACACATTGCGTAAATTGTAATACCGGCTCTTAATTCTGCAATTTTGGGCGGAATTAGTATAAGGAATAGAGGTGCGTCAAATGAGAGAACGTACATTGACCCTCACGAATCCGACAGGGCTGCATGCAAGGCCCGCGGCGGAAATGGTAAAAGCGGCGGCCAAATTCAAAAGCAGAATTACACTGGCGGGCAACGGCAGAAAAGCCGACGCCAAGAGCATTATTATGGTTCTGGGCCTAGGGCTGCGCCAAAGCGACGCCGTCACTATTTGTGCGCAGGGCGAGGACGAGGAAGCCGCTGTGCAGATGCTTTCAGAGCTGGTGGAGCAGCGGTTTCATGAATAGGAGGAACGTCGCGCCGTGACAGAATGCAAAATAATGGCGGCAACAGGTGCCGTTCCCGGTGTTGCCCGGGGTTATCTTCATTTTTTGCGCCGGGATATCCACAAGGAACTGACGCGTTACCGTCAGCAGGCGCCACCGCAGGAAGTGCGGCGGTTTTATGATGCGCGTGCCATTGCGGTTGGGCAAACCGACAGGCTGGCGGCAATATTGCGGGAAGAACATCAGGATGCACAGGCGGCCATCCTGGAGGCGCGAAGCCTGATTCTCGCGGATACATACTTTGAATCGCTGGTGTGCGAAAAAATACAAGCTTTGGGCTTTACAGCCCCTGTGGCTGTGCTGCAAAGCAGTGAAGAAATGGCCGGCCCGATTTTGGCGCTGGCGGATGCCTATCTCAGGGAACGAGCCGCCGACATTCAAAACGCAGGGGCACAGATTGCTGAAATTCTGCTCGGGGTTCAGCAAGCGGAATTCAGGGCGCCCGCCATTTTGTTCGGGGAGGAGATCGACCCTTCGCTGATTGCCGGCCTTTCGCAGAAGGCGGCCGGATTCATCATCGGCAGCGCCAGCATCACCTCGCACGCGGTAATTTTGGCACGATCCAGAGGTATCCCCACGCTGGTGGGGGTGCCTGACCTGCGCGGAGAGGTTGCGGACGGCGCACCGGTTATTCTGGACGGCGGGGAAGGGCTGTTGATTGTGAACCCCGATGCGGATACCGACCGGCGATACCAGTCTCAAATAGAAGCGCAGGCGCAGAAGGAGCGGGAATACCGTCGCCTTGCGTCTGCTGTGGCGCGCACAAAAGATGGATTTGAAGTCACGTTGGCCGCCAATATCGGGTATCCGGAGGAGCTTGAACAGGCGAAGCATTATGGGTATCAGGGGGTCGGGCTTTTCCGCACGGAATTCTTGGTTTTAGGAAAAGGCGGTTTGCCTTCCGAGGAGGAACAGTTTTCCGCTTACCGAAGCGCTGTTGAGCGGTGTGAAAACCACCGCTGCATCATTCGCACCCTGGATATCGGCGGGGACAAACCGCTTGCTTGCTTAAAAATTCCGCCGGAGCAAAACCCGTTTTTAGGTTGGCGGGCCATTCGAATCAGCTTAAAGCAACCGGATTTGTTTTTGACCCAGCTACGCGCGATTCTTCGCGCCGGTGTGTTCGGAAAGGCGGCGGTGATGCTGCCTATGATTTCCAGCGTTGAGGAACTGCGTCAGGCGAAGCTTTTGATCGCGCGGGCGATGGCGTCACTTGAGAAAGAGAACATTCCTTTTGCAAAGGATATTGAGATCGGTATCATGATTGAAACCCCTGCGGCGGCGATTATGGCGGAACAGTTTGCGAAAGAGTGCGATTTTTTCAGTATCGGAACCAACGACCTGACACAGTACACGCTGGCTGTGGACAGGGGGAATCCCCTCGTCTCCGGGCTATACAGTTACTTTCACCCGGCAGTGCTGCGGCTGGTCCGCCATGTCATTCAACAGGCGCACAGCCAGGGGAAGTGGGTGGGCATGTGTGGCGAAATGGCGGGCGACCCGGCTGCGGCGCGGCTGCTGTGCTCCTGGGGAATAGACGAGTTGAGCATGGGATTATCCCATATTCCATTGATAAAACAGGTAATTCTCGCGTGTGAAACGGACCGGCACTGGGCCGACGCGGCTCTCACCCTTGCGACGGCGGATCGGGTGAAAGCCTATCTGAAAGGCGACGGGGCGCCCTGAAAAAGAACAGGAATGGGTACGGAAGCAAGCGACTTGCTGCTCATAAATGAAAAACGAAAGAGAGGCATCTGTTATGAAAAAAATAATCAATCAACCGGCGAATGTGGTTGACGAAATGCTGGAGGGGCTGGCGCTGGCTTATCCCCAATATGTGCGCCGTCTGGAAGGGTTTAATGTCATCGTGCGCGCTGATGCCCCGGGCGATAAAGTGGCGCTGATCAGCGGCGGGGGCAGCGGCCATGAGCCTTCCCACGCCGGGTGGGTTGGCAAAGGAATGCTGGATGCGGCTGTTGCGGGTGCGGTTTTTACCTCCCCGACGCCCGACCAGATTTATGAAGCGATTAAGGCGGTTGATGCCGGAAAGGGCGTCTTGCTGGTCGTTAAAAACTACACCGGCGATGTGCTGAACTTTGAGATGGCGGCGGAGATGGCCGAAGCGGACGGCATCGAGGTGGCGCAGGTCGTTGTAAACGACGACGTGGCCGTGGAAAACAGCACCTGGACCAGCGGGCGCAGAGGCATTGCGGGCACCGTGCTGGTGCATAAGATTGCGGGCGCGAAGGCGCAGAGCGGCGCAACGCTGGCGGAAGTAAAAGCAGTTGCCGAAAAGGTGATCGCCAATGTGCGCTCTATGGGCATGTCCATTTCGCCGTGCACGGTGCCGGAAGCGGGCAAACCGAGCTTTGAGCTGACCGAAAATGAAATGGAAATCGGCATGGGCATTCACGGCGAACCCGGAACCCATCGCGAGGCCATCCGCCCGGCGGATGAAATCACCGACCTGTTGCTGGAAAAACTGTTCGCCGATCTGCCGCTGGGTAGCGGGGACGAAACCGCCGTCATGATTAACGGCCTTGGCGCCACACCGCTGATGGAACTTTTTGTGGTTAACCGCAGGGTCGCGCATGTATTCGCTGAAAAGGGCATCCACATTATAAAAACGTATGTGGGAAACTATATGACGTCGCTTGAAATGGGCGGATTTTCGATCTCAGTCGTGAAGCTGGATGCAGAGCTGAAGGAATTGCTTCTGGCTCAGGCGGATACACCGGCGCTTGTGCAGCGCTGATTTCACAGGACAATGAATATCCAACCGCACTATTATAGTTGATTAATCTGAAAAGCCTATCCTTGCGGCCTGTTTTGCGCGCTGCTGCGTTGTTCTCCTTGACAGGCGGCAGCCTGCCTGCGTCGTCCGCCTTGCAGCGCAAAAAAATAATCTCGCAATGCCGGGCCATTTTTTAAGTTAATCGACTATAGATGTCCCGGCCGGCTTTTATAACAAGGCCCGGCCGGGCCGTCCCATGCCGATGGGCTGTTTTATGTGAAATCAAAATGAAGCGACAAGTTTGACAGGGAGGATTTTCATGGTACGCACGTCTCAAACCAAGATGCAGCTTGCAAATTCGTTGAAGGAAATCATGAAGAAGGTGCCTTTTCATAACATTACGGTGCAAAATGTTGCGGATCATTGCGGTGTCAACCGCCAGACTTTCTATTACCACTTTAAAGATATGTTCGACCTGTTGGAATGGATTTATCAAAATGATATTTTTTGCGCATTTCACGAGATTTCGACTAAAAACTGGCAGAATGTTCTGCTGGATACCATAAAATATGCCAAAAAGAACAAGTCTTTTTTAAGGAACACCAATCGGTCATTGCGTAAGGAAACGATAGAAAAATATTTATACCCGTTTATTTACCAGCTGTTTGTACTGGTTTTTGATGACGCCTGTAAAGATTCCTATATAAAGATGGAAGAAAAGGACTTTATCCTGAAATTTTTCACCCATGCCTATGTCAATGTTATTATCCAGTGGATTGGAAACGGCATACAGGAAGAGGACGACTTCCTGCTGGAAAAAGTGCAGATTCTCCGCAGAATGCTGCAATCGTACCGCAGCGCACAGGAGCTTCCCGATGCAATTACCATTTACAGCGGGCTGCAAAATGTAGCGATCAAGAGCGGCAGAAAAGTAGTCCAAGCCGATTATTCCTGTGCCATGGGTGACCGGAAATAATTTTCCGAAAGGACGTTTTCACATTCCGCCAGCACGCTTTCCCTGCCTTCCAGGCATCGGCGGCGATGCGGCGGAAGAAAACGGTGTGCGGAAGAAATAAAACGGGTTTTAGCAGCGATATCCCCGCAGGTTTTATACCTGCGGGGATATTATGATGCCGCGATGTTGGTCAGGCACGATTGCATTGCAATACGCGCCGCGGAGCTATATAATGATTGAAGCATAAAATGCGCCCAAGCGGCAATCATCGGAATATCTGCTGGTGATGGCCCGAACCAGTCAAAGCGCATAATTTAAATACGGAAGTCTGATCGCGGGGAGAAAAACATGAAGTATACGGTGCTTTTCAGGGGAATCAACGTCGGTGGGAAAAACGTTGTTAAAATGGTCGATTTAAGGCAACTGCTTCTCGGCTTGGGACTGAACAAGGTTCAAACCTATATCCAGAGCGGCAATGCGGTTTTTGAAACCCATCTGGATGAAGCGCGCCTGCGGGCGTTGATTGATAATGGCTTTATGGAACGCTTTGGGTTTAAATGCGCGGCTATGATACGGCGTGAAGATGAAATTAAAAACCTGATCGATCAGCTTCCGATTTCTGGGGCGGAGATTGCCGCCGCAGAAGCTGCGGATGCACATGTTGAGCATCTTTACATTTACTTTTTGGATTTTCCACCAGAACAGTCGCAGCTTGACGCGATCTGCAAAGGGTATACCGGCCCGGATATTCTGCGGGCAGGGGAGCGGGAATTATATTTTCTCTGCCACCGGAGCATACGCCAGTCAAAGCTGGCCATTCATACCGCGAAAGTGTTTCATTCAGCCACCGTGCGCAACTGGAACACCGTTCAAAAATTATATGGGATGCTGACGGCCCTGTGATTCACTGCAATTTCCTGCAATCCGGGCGGGGGACGACATCCTATTACAGAAGTGGGGAAATGCTGTGGAAGGCACCGTGGTGTTGAGTGTGCTCAATGCAAAATATATCCATGCGTCGCCGGCGCCCTGGTGCCTGGCGGCAGGTGTAAAGGCGTATGCGCCGGACTTATACAACCGGTTGCATATTGTGGAAGGCACCGTCAATCAGCCGGTTGTCGACGTGTTGGCGCGCATTGTGGCCGCTGAACCTGCCGTGGTGGGGTTTTCGTGCTATCTGTGGAACATCAACCACACACTGGCCCTTTGCACAGCGCTAAAACAAGCCCTGCCGTATGTGATTACAGTGCTGGGCGGACCGGAGGTCAGCTACTGTGCCAAAGAGGTGTTGCAAAACCATGCGCAGATAGACTATATTCTCGCCGGGGAAGGTGAAGAGAGCCTGCCGGCCTTTTTAACGGCGGTTTTTAAACGGAACCGGCCCGGCCCGCTGCCGGAGCAGGCATCGGTTGCCGGTCTTTGCGGACGACGTGCGGACGGCACCGTGTACGAAAGTGCGCCTTGTGTGCTGGGCGGCGCGGTATCCTCGCCGCTTATAGCGGGTTATGCCGAGGCTGTGCGGGGGCGCATCGCTTATTTTGAAACGAGCCGCGGCTGTCCGTACGCCTGTGCGTTTTGCTTGTCGGGGCGCTGCGGCACCCCGCGCTATTTTGAATTGGATGGCGTTTTGCAGGATCTGTTGCGTCTGGCAAACAGCGGCACGCGCACCGTCAAATTTATTGACCGAACCTTCAATGCCAACCCTGCCCATGCCAACAGGATTTTGCAGTTTATCTTGACGCATTACGGAATAGTAATTCCGTCCGGCGTCTGCTTCCATTTTGAGATTGCGGGCGATATTTTAAGGGAAGACACTTTTGCCTTGCTGGCCAAAATGCCCGCTGGTGCGGTGCAGCTGGAAATCGGGATGCAGTCTTTCTGTGAAAAAACACTGGAGGCCGTTCACCGCAAAACCGATACCACTGTTTTGCAGGCCAATATTCTTCGTCTTGTTGCTATGGGGAATATGCACATCCACGTCGACCTTATCGCCGGGCTGCCCTATGAGGATTTGGCTGTGTTTGCCGAGAGCTTCAACAAGGGGTATGCCCTGAGGGCGCAAATGTTGCAGCTTGGGTTTTTAAAATTATTGTATGGCAGCCCCATGCGCAGCCTGCCGCAGGACTACCCATGCGCGTTTGACGGAAAAGCGCCCTATGAGGTGCGCACAACGCCATGGCTTTCCGCCGGGGATTTTGCGCTGCTGCACCACACGGAGGATGCCGTGGAGCGCGTATACAACAGCGGGCGCTTTTGGTTGACGGCGGCTTACGTGCTAAAGGCCGGCGGACAAACACCGTTTGAATTTTACACCGGGCTTGGCGTTTTTGCGCATAAGGCGGGGGTTCATTGGCGCATTTCGCTGGATGACTACACCGCTGTTTTGCAGGCGTATTGCGCTTCGCTGCGGGGTGTTGATGAGGAAACGCTGCGCGATTTTCTGGTGCGCGACCGACTCTTGACCAATTCAACGGGGCGGTTGCCGCCCTGTCTTTACAGGCGGGATGCCCAGCTGGCGAAGGTGATCAGGCGCCTCTCGGGAAACCCTGAAACTGCGCCGAAAAAGGGTGTGCGTCGCGGCGTCGCCCTGCTGTATGCCGCAAAGGCTGCCTGCTGGGTGGATTACGTTCCCGAGGAAAGGAACCCTGTCACAGGCCGTTGGGTGCTAAATGAGATGCCGCTGGATGCGATACTGGGGTAATTATACGAATCTCAAATAGAACAGCGGACACCTTAACCGGTGTTTTTTCGCCATTCGTTGTCATCTTTGGCGGGCGCCAGCCCACCTGCATCCTCTTCCCAGACTGGCGAAAAAGCGTCTCGCCAACCTGCCCATCATTTTACCGGAGATCGCTATATCCTTGCCGGCAAGGCCTTTATGGCGTTAAATGCGTGCGGATTGTTCGGCGAATACCACGGCCTTTTTAAAAGCGCAGTTATTAAAGAGCCGGAAGACCAGCTGCTGGTCTTCCGGCTCATATTGCTTTTTGAGACGCCAAATTTGTGATACCGGTCTATGGTGGGGCGCCAAACCTTCAAAACGTATCCTCGGTTGGCGGATAGGCCTCCTGATACAGTTTGAGCCACGGCGCGCTGATGGACATGGTGTGAAAATTGTGCCGTTCGTAAATCTCCCCGTTTTTCCCTTTCTGGATGCGGATTAAGCGGTTGGCCAGCGACAGGCTGTCCGCCAGTGTAACCGCCAGAATGACGACGGCGATCCCCTGGTCAAGCAACATCTTGAGCTGTTCCCAAATGTGCATGCGCAGCTCCATATCCGCCCGGCGAAAGGGCTGAATACAGAATGCTACCCTGGGCCGCTGGATGGCAACCCGGTGGTACACCAGCTCGTACTTTTGCATTTCGCTGAGCGAATCCACCCGCCGGTCAAACACTGCACTGCCAAGCAGCGGTGTATACTCCCGCCGAATGCCTTCCTGCACGCCGACGCTGCTCCAAACCTCGGGCAGGCGGTGGTCCAGTGAAAAACAAAGGTTATCCAGATAGCTCATTTCATCAAACAGCATGGTTTTGGTCGGCAGTTCCTGAATGATTGCAATCTCTTTGCCCGGCCGGGGCAGCACCGGGTTTCCGGCCAGCCGGATAGCGCCGCTTTTAGGCTTTGTTTTGCCGTTGATGATGGAAAGCAGCTCGTCAAAAATCTGATGGTCCACGTCCTGAAGCACCACACATTCCCCCGGCGCCACCTGAAAGCTTAAGTCACGGATACATTGCCCCTGTATATGCGCCATTTCAAAAACGGGGTCACAGGCTTTATTCGCCGTTGTGTCTTTGATCATCTGTTGCTGAACCTTGCCGCTGTACACTTTTGTGTAATGCTGAAAGGTCTCCGGCGAGTCGGCGCCGCTTTTTAGGACCTTAATAATCCGGCCGTTGGACATCAAAGCGACCTTGTGGCAGACCTGAAAGAGCTCTTCAAAATGATAATCGACATACAAAAAAGAAAAGCCCTGCACGGCATAATGCTTCAGCAGGCGGTGCACCTTTCTCAATTCGGTTTCCGAGAGGTTGGCGCTGATATCGCGCAGCACAATGAGCCTGTAACCGGCCACCACCGATTTGAGCACCGCGACCACAACGCGCTCAAAGGGGGATAGGTCGCCCACGTAACTGTCGGCCGAAATAAAAATATCAATGCTTTCCAAGAAGGGCAGCAACTGCCTGCGCAGGATGGACGGGCGCACCAGCCACGGTTTGAATCCCCGCCGCAGGACAAAGATATTGTCGGCCACCGTCAGATCCTCCACCAGGCAGCTTTCGCTTTGAATTAGCCCGATGCGGTTGTACCGGTAGGTTGCGGTTCGCCAGGTGTTCACCTGTTCTTCACGGTAATAGACGTAGCCGTAGCGCAGCGGCGTATTGTATTGCAGCAGCTTGAGCAGCGCGGTCAGCCCGTGGTTGTTTACCGGCAGTAACCCCATAATCTCACCGGAAAAAATGCTCAGGTTAAAATCCTCCAACTGAACAACGTCCTGTTCCAGACAGCTGACCCGCTCCATCCGCAACACCTCCCGCCTCATGAGAGCACCTCGCTGTTCTGAACCTCGCGGTCGCTGCTGATGGCGGGCAGCGTGATCTCGACGTCGGTTCCCGCTCCGGGGATGGAAAAGACATGCAGGCCATATTCCTCCCCGAACAGCAACCGGATACGGTTGTTCACATTGGCGAGGGCAAGGCCGCCTTTTTCCTTCTCCTGCCAGGCAATATCAAAATTGCCTTTACCCATGCGCCGGTTAATTTTGGCCAGCGTCTCTTCGTCCATGCCAAGGCCGTCGTCGGAAATGCGGATGAGCAGGCGTTTTTCAGTTTGCTCCAGATGAATAATCAGATGGCCTGTCCCCACTTTCAGTTCGGTTCCGTGGATAATACTGTTTTCCAGAATCGGCTGCATCGTCAACTTGGGGAGGCGGCAGCGGTAAATTTCTTCCCGCTCCTCGGGCGCACAGCGAATTTCCAGTTTAAGCCGATCCCCGAAGCGGTACTGCTGAATGCTGAAATAGGTCTCGCAGTTTTGAAGCTCCTCCTCCACCGACACCAGGTTTTCCACCTTGGTGATGGTGTAGCGGAAGAAGGTCGCCAGCGATTCGGTCATCTCGGCCACCTCTTTTAAGCCGGCCAGCAATGTCTCGCTGCGGATGCTCTCAAGCGTATTGTAAAGAAAATGTGGATTAATCTGATTTTGCAGAGCAAGATATTGCGCCTGCCGCTTATTCATGTGAAAAAGCTGCATGGGGCTCAACAGCTCCCGCATCTGGTCAAAAAGGCGTTTGTTGGCGGGCGAAATCGCGCAGTCGCGCACTTCCTCGGCTTCAGAAATCGGATATCCTTCCAAAAATAAAGTCAGCATCCGCTCTATCCGCCAATAGGGGCGAAGCACCAGCATCCAGCCTGCCAGCGAAAGGGCCAGCCAGGTTGCCACAAGCAGCACAGGGGGGATGGGCAGCAAGGCCCCCAGCAGTGCCGCCAGGCTTCCGATACCCAGCAGCACAGCCAGGCGGCAGGAAAGATATCCCCAACCGACTTTAACCCGGTTCATGCCGTCATCCTCCTTTGGTGTAGGTCTGTGCCTTATCCGTAAAGCTTGCGGTACTGTCCGGGGTTCAGGCTGGTGACCTTTTTAAAGGTGCTGGTAAAATGCTTCAAATCATTATACCCCACCCGGTCACACACCTCCGCAATGGGCAAATCGGAATCCTGCAACAGGGCCTTGGCCTTTTCAACGCGTATGCGGGCCAGATATTTTGAAAACCCTTCGCCGGTTTCCTTTTTAAACATGGTGCTGAAATAACTGACACTGAAGCCGGTGGCGGCGCAGACGTCCTCCAGCGAGATGGATTCGTTATAATGCTGCTGAATATACTGCTTGGCGATGCGGATCGGGCGGATGGACTCATTTTCCTGCTGTTCCCACAACAGCTTGAGCTGTCTGCGCTGGAAGCGGCGCAGGCAGTCGAAAAGCCGCTCCACGTTGCCGCAGAGCGCACAGTGCTCTGCAAATTCCTTTAGCGGGTCGGATTCATCCCGCAGGTGCAGGCGGACAGCAAACATCCGCCCGGCCGCCAGCACCAGTTCCAGCAGCTCAAACCCGCGCACATCGGGCACCTGCGCTGCGGCGCGGCGCAGTTCTTCCGCCACCTTATCCGCCTCGTCGGCGCTCAGCGCATCCACGGCATGCTCCATGCCGTGGTTATATTTATCCAGCACCTGCCGCATCCGCAACGGGGAGGGAGCGGGGGCCGATTCCAACAGCCGCCCGGTTCCTTCAACCAGCCGTTCACAGATTGCCAGTCTGGCGCTGCGCATCGATTGCGGCAGTGCCAAAGGCGATTTTACCACCTGGCCAATGGCGAGCGAAAACTCTACCGAGCCAAAGAAGAACGGCTGCGCTACCAGTTGGTTCAGGCAATCCCGAAGCGCGCGGCGGACGGCGCTTTTTTGCAGCGGCTCAAAATGGAGAACGCCGTAACCGGTGCTCCGGTAAAATTGCAGCAGCCCGACGGTATAGAGCGGCCTGAGCGCCGATTCCAGCACCTGGGCCACCTTGCTTTGCAGTGCTGGAAGTGATGCGCTTTCCACCGCCTCGGGCGTATAGTCCATTTTAAGGATATACACTTGAAACAGCCCCGTGCCCACCGGAAAATCATAGTCGTTCCGGAGCTGCTCGGCGGTGGGGGATTCCAGCCGTCCCTGTAGCAGATCCTCCAACAGGCGTCCTCGCAGCAGGTCATGACCCTTTTGACTGTTTTGCCGCAAATCCTCCAGAGCGTCGACGGTAGCCGCGCGGTTTTGGCAGCGCTCGGCCAGCTTCTTTAACGTGGCGTTAAGCGCGTCCTGCTTAATGGGCTTAAGCAAATAATCGCCCACGCCGTAACGAATGGCGCTCTGCGCGTATTCAAACTGCGCGTAGCCGCTGATGATGACAATCTCCAGCTCCGGGAAGATTTGCCTTGCCCGCTCAATCAGCTCCAACCCATCGCAGCCCGGCATGCGGATATCGGTTATCAGGATATCCGGCCGGGCCTGTTTCACGAGCGCCAATGCCTCCAATCCGTTGGAAGCGATTCCCGCCAGTTCCATGCCCAAAGCATCCCAATCGACCAGCATCTGCACCAAACGGCAGACTCTTACCTCATCATCCGCAATGACCACTTGAAGCACTTGTGCCACCTCCTGCTTTTGCCTGTTGTCAAACACTGTGCGCTTTTTCGGGTTTAAAGTTTCTCTCCATGGCCTCCAGCACCTCCTGCATGGGGGGAATGCTGGGGATGCCGCCCATTTTGCGGGTGGAAAGGCTGGACGCCGCGCTGGCAAAACGGGCAATACCGGCTAGCTCTGAAGCGGTCAGCTCACCGGGAGCTTTGCCGGTCTCCAGAATGCGGCTGACCGCGCTGCCGCCAAAAATATCCCCCGCGCCGGTGGTGTCGATGGTTTTAACGTCGATGCTCGGGCAGAACACGGCGCCCTGCCGGTTCTTCAGAAAGCATCCCCGCGGCCCCAGTGTCACCATGGCAAGCTGGGCACCGTGCTCTTCCAGAATGCGCGTTGCACCCGCTTGTTCATCGCAATTCCAGAGAAAGCGCACCTCGTCATCGCTGATTTTAACAACATCCGCCTGCGAAAGTCCCCAGAGGATTTGTTTTTCGGCCGCCCGCGGGCTTTCCCAGAGCGAGAGACGAAGGTTGGGGTCATAGGTGATCAGTTTTCCCCGCTGTTTGGCGTAGGCGACGGCCCGCTGTGTGGCGGTGCGTGCCGGTTCGTCGGTGAGGCTTAACGTTCCAAAGTGGAACGCCCGGGCAGCATCAATAAAAGATAAATCCATCTCCTCAAAGCGCAGGCAGGTATCCGCGCCGGGCTTGCGCGCAAAGCTGAATGCGCGGTTGCCCTGTTCATCAAACGTCACAAAAGCAAGCGTGGTGAACACCGCGGGGTCCTGAAGGATGCCCCCGGTTTCAATGCCCGCCTTTTTGACGGTTTCCACTAATAGTTTGCCGAAGGTGTCGGTGCCCACCTTGCCGAGGAATGCCGTTTTCCGGCCATAGGTGGTCAGTGCAGCCAGAAAGTTAACCGGCGCGCCGCCGGGCTTGGCCGCCATGGTCGGGTATCCGTCCCCGTCCGTGCTAAGCGTCGCAAAATCAATAAGCAGCTCGCCGATGGCCGTTACATCGTACATAAGGCACCCTCTTTTCTATTTTGCAGCCGGATATTCATTGCAGAGCAGCCGGTAGGGCTTTTCGTCCTCCTCAATGGTGGGGAAGCGCCCAATCTGCTCATAGAAGCGGTTGTCGGAAGTATCGTCGTTGCACTGGCTGACCTCGCCCAGAAGAACCGGGCCGCCGCCTTTTGCCACCGTAAAGTCGTGATATAAGTAAGGTTGAATCGCGATGCTCTCACCGGGGGCGAGGCGCACCTGTGTTCCGGCGGGCACTGTCAATTCCCGCCCGTCGAGATGGACGCAAACGTCGCCTGTTTTGTCCAGATCCTCATCCGGAGTGGCGTTGTATACCCGGATCAGCACATTGCCGCCGCCCCGGTTGATAATGTCCTCCATTTTGTTCCAATGGAAGTGCATGGGGGAATATTGCCCTTCCCGCAGATACAACAGCTTTTCCGCATAGGTTTTGGGGTATTTCTCCCGCATGGCAAAATTGCCGTTGCGGATTGTGATAAGGGAGAAGCCGACCTTGTTAAAGTCGCCCAACCCGTAGTCGGTGATATCCCATCCGAGCAGATTGTCGCGTACCTCATCGTAATCGTGCCCCTTTTGCTGCCAGTCCGCGGGGGTGAAATGGCAAAATGGGGGCAGGGCGAAGCGGTATTCCTGGATAAATGCTTCCATTTCTTTAAGCGCGGCGTTAATTTCACTGCGTTTCATAATGGCAGTCCTCCGATATTTCTATTAGTGATGATAGCACATTGGATAAGGCCTTTCAAGAAAAAGACGCCGATCATCACAACCGGCGTCTTTTACATTTTGCGGTGAGGCGTGGAAGTGTTCTGCCCGCACCGCCCGCGATTAATGAATTTTATTTGGTCAGAACCGAAACGCCGGTATCGGTAACAACACCGCCCAGACTTGTGCCGTCCAGCGCGGAAACAGCAGCCTTAACGCCTTCGTAGCCCATCACGTCGGGATTCTGCGCCATGGTGCAAAGCAGGTGGCCGTCCGCAATCAGGTTCAGGATGGCGTCGGACTTATCAAAGCCCACGCCGATAACCTTGCCGCTGCCTGCCGCCTTGATGGCGTTGCCCGCGCCGGTGGTGGAACCTTCATTGGCGCCGAAGATGCCCACAACGCCCTGGGTGATGTAGTTTTCAGCGATGGTCTGCGATTTCGCTGCGTCGCCCTCGCCGTACTGGGTTTCCATAATCTCAAAGCCCTTGCCTTCAAACGCCGAGCGGAAGCCCTCTTCGCGCTTGACGCAGGAATCGGTGGCTGCGTTGACGTTGACGATGCCGATCTTGCCCGAGGTGACGCCTGCCGCCGTCAGGGCCTTGAGCATCTCGTCGCCTGCGGTTTTACCCGCCGCCTTGTTGTCGGTGGAGAAGGTCGCCTCAGCCGGTACGTTGGCGGGGGAGTCGACATAGACAATCTTCAGTCCGGCCGCCGCCGCTTCCTTGAGCGCCGAAGAAATGGCATCCGGGCCGTTGGCCGCAACAATGATGGCGTTGTAGCCGCCCGCAACGGCGTTGTTCACGCACTCAATCTGCTGTGCGTCGTCCTTGGTGTTCGGGGAGAGGAACTGCACCGTCACACCCAGTTCCGAAGCCGCCTTCTGCGCGCCTTCGTTGAGCGTCACCCAGTGCTGGTCGATGGAGTCCATGGTGATCAGCGCAATTTTCCAGTTCTTGCTGGCGGTTGTGGAGGCTGCCACTGCGCTGCCGCCCGTTTTAACGAGTACCGAAACGCCGGTATCGGTCACTTTTCCGCCCAGCGATTCGCCCTTGATGGCTGCAACCGCTGCCTTGACGCCTTCGTAACCCATTACATCGGGGTTTTGTGCCATAGTGCAAAGAATATGGCCGTCTTCAATCAGGTTCAGGATGGCGTCGGATTTATCAAAGCCCACGCCGATGACTTTGCCGCTGCCCGCCGCTTTGATGGCGTTACCGGCGCCGGTGGTGGAGCCTTCGTTGGCGCCGAAGATGCCCACAACGCCCTGGGTGATGTAATTTTCCGCGATGGACTGGGACTTTGCCGCGTCGCCTTCGCCGTACTGTGTTTCAAGAATATCAAAGCCCTTGCCCTCAAACGCCGAGCGGAAGCCCTCTTCGCGCTTGACGCAGGAGTCGGTGGCCGCGTTGACGTTGACGATGCCGATCTTGCCCGCGGTGACGCCCGCCGCCGTCAGGGCTTTGAGCATTTCATCGCCCGCGGTTTTGCCCGCCGCCTTGTTGTCGGTGGAGAAGGTCGCCTCAGCCGGTACGTTGGCGGGGGAATCCACATAGACAATCTTCAGTCCGGCCGCCGCCGCTTCTTTCAGCGCCGAAGAAATGGCGTCCGGGCCGTTGGCCGCAACGATGATGGCGTTATAGCCCCCCGCAACGGCGTTGTTCACGCATTCAATCTGCTGCGCGTCGTCCTTGGTGTTCGGGGAGAGGAACTGCACCGTTACACCCAGCTCCGAAGCCGCCTTCTGCGCGCCTTCGTTGAGGGTGACCCAGTGCTGGTCGATGGAGTCCATGGTGATCAGCGCAATCTTGATATTGCCGGTGCTCTCGCTTTGGCTTTCGCTGCCGCTACTGCTGCTCGGGGGTTGCGCCCCCTGACTGACACTGGGTTGCGCACCGCCGCTGCATCCTGTTATAAGCGAAGCCACAAGACCCAATGTGCAGAGAATTGCCACGATCTTTTTACTCAAAACAATTCCTCCTTCGTTTAGCTTATCTTAACAACCGCAGTTTTGCTGCGGAATTGTTACCCGTTTGCCGCCGTCTTTTCCGGCGTCTTTTTCTTGAACGAGTTGCCGCGGCGCAACACAACATCCAACAGCACCGAGAACGCGACGATCACACCGATGACAATCCGCTGAATACCAACCGGCGCGCCGATCATGTTCAGGCCGTTTTCCAGCGTCTGCCACACAGCGGCGCCCGCCAATGTGCCCAGCAAAATTCCGGTGCCGCCCAGCGGGGATATACCGCCGATGACGCCGGCCGCCACGCCGTACATTTCGTACATCGTGCCCGCTTCCATATTGCCCATGCCCGCCTGCGCGCATAGAATCAGGCCCACCACACAGGAACAAAAGGCGCTGACCAGATAGGTTTTAGTCGTGGTCATTTCGACGTTTACGCCCGAAAGTTTAGCCGCGTCCACATTGGAGCCGATGGCATAGATATGCCGCCCTGTCCGCGTTTTGGACAGCAGGAAGAAGAAAACCGCAAACAACAAAATGGAAATCCAAAACGTGTTGTAAACGCCAAGCGTTTTTCCGTAATAAAAGAAGCTTTGCAGCTGGTCCGCCGGCCCTTTGCCGATGCCCGAGGCGATGGCGTCGGTGTTGCGGTTGCCGTTTACCATGTAGGCGACGCCGCGGGCCACAAACATGGTGCCCAGCGTTGCAATAAAGGGCGGCAGCTTAAACTTTCCGACCAATACCCCGTTGGCCACGCCCACAATCAGGCAGCTTACAATCGTCACCAGAATGGCGATTGGCGCCGCAATGCCTTTGGTCATTAGCGTGGCGGAAATCATGGCGCTCATGCCCACGACCGATCCGATTGAGAGGTCGATATTGCCGGTGATCAGCACATAGCTCTGCCCGATGCCGATCAGCAGGTACTTGGACATCGAGCGCAGCAGATTCATCATGTTGTTGGAGGAAAACACCGTGGGGTTGATGATGCCGAAGGCCAGATAAATGATGATCAGTCCGGCAAAGGCGGTCAGGGCGGTTCCCATCCCCCTGATCTTAAAAAAGCGCATCAGAGCGGATTGTTGCTTCATCCTTCCTACTCCCTTTCTTAAACAGCGCCCGCCACCTTGCTTTCAAAGCGGGTGGCAAGGGTCAGAATTTCGTTTTGGCTGGTTTGCTGGGCCATAACCTCGCCGGTAATCCGCCCGTCGCACATCACAAGGATTCGGTCGGCGATACCCATAACTTCCGGAATTTCGGAGGATACAATCATCACGGCAATGCCCTGCGCTTTGAGCTGGTTGATGATGTTGTATATTTCAACCTTGGCCGCGACGTCGATACCGCGGGTGGGCTCGTCAAAGATGACCACCCGGCTGTTGCGTGCCAGCCATTTTCCCACCACAACCTTTTGCTGGTTGCCGCCTGAGAGGTTGGCCGCATCCACCTCGATGCCGGGCGTTTTAACGGCGAGGTTGCTGATGGCCCAGTCGCAAAGCGCATCTTCCTTTCTGCGGTTAATGACGCCAAATCTGTTGCAGATTAAATCCAGATTGGGCAGCGAAATATTATGCCGGATGCTCAGCTTGGTGCAAAGGCCGTCTTTTTTTCGGTCTTCAGGCGCTAAAACAACCCCCGACCTGATCGCGTCTTCGGGGCATTTAATCTGAACTTGCTTTCCGTCGAGATATATTTCGCCGCCGTCCTTGGGGTCGATGCCAAAGATGGCGCGTGTGGTTTCGGTTCGCCCCGCACCCATCAGGCCGGCAAAACCGACGACTTCGCCTTCGTGCAGGGAGAAGTTGATATCACGCACCATCCGCCCGGCGTTGAGGTTCTTAACCGTAAAAATTTCGCGGCCTTTTGGGCAGCTGACACGCGGGAACTTCTCCTTGATCTCACGTCCCACCATGTGGGTAATGATCGCATCAATGGTTGTGTCGGCATAATTCATAGAGGTGATGTACTGGCCGTCGCGCATAATGGTGACCCGGTCCACAATATGCTGCAATTCTTCCAGCCGGTGGGAGATGTACACTATGCCGCAGCCCTTTTCCCGCAATGTGCGGATAATGCGGAACAAATCGTTGATCTCCTTGGCGGTCAGGGAAGAGGTGGGTTCGTCCATCACCAGTATCTTCGCATTTGTGGAAAGCGCTTTGGCTATTTCCACCATTTGCTGGCGCGAGATGCTCAGTTCCCCCACCACCTGATGAGGCGGGATATCTATTTTCAGCTCCCCCAGAATCCGCGCCGCTTCAGCCTCCATTTCCGCATTGGCCAGCAAGCCGCCCTTAATCAGCTCGCGCCCGAGAAAAATATTTTCCGCCACCGAAAGATGACTGCACATGTTCAATTCCTGGTGGATGATCGCAACGCCCGCAGCCTGCGCCTGTTTTGGGGTCAGGTTGCCATATGGCGTGCCCAAAATGCTCAGTTCGCCGGCATCGCGGGTGTAGACGCCGCTGAGTATTTTCACCAGAGTGGATTTTCCCGCCCCGTTTTCGCCCAATAAGGCCATGACCTCACCCGCACGCAGTTCAAAATCAACATGATCCAGTGCCTTTACGCCAGGAAAGCTTTTGCAAATCCCCTTCATGGAGACGATGGTCTCTTTCATTCGCTCATCCCCCGTCTTTGCTGCTTAAAGCTCTGAGGTTAGTATAGCGCATTCATTTGTGGAATTTAAGGGCATATTTTTCTGTTTTTGGTGTATTTTTTATTTACTTTAACCACGAATCTTGCGTTTCTTTGCGATAGCCGTTATAATGTGGCCACAGATAAGGCGAATTCCAAACATGAGGAAATGCGGTTGTTATCAAGAAGAAACGGACATATTCCTTTAGTGGAGGTTGCGTGATGAAGCAGTTTGGCGTAGAAATTCATGCCCATGAAGCGTGTGGCTTTTCTCCTCTGGTTTTCTTTGGGGGATGGCGGGTTGCCATTTTGAACCATCAGCCGTCGCAGGAGCGGGGAATGGTACCCTTTGTGGAGCGGCATCACCAGACAGACGAAGTTTTTATACTGCTGCAAGGCCCCGCCGCGCTTTTGCTGGCCGGCGCTGGGGAACTGCCGGGGGAAATTGAGGAACTCCCCATGGAATCCGGCCAGTTATATAATGTACCCCGCAATTTGTGGCATGCGGTGCTCACCGAGCCCCGGTCCAAACTGCTGATTGTGGAAAACGCGGACACCGGCGAATCAAATTCTTCTTACTGCCCGCTGCCATAAGACAGGCGGTAAGCCAAACAGATCAGAATTTAGATCGGTGCTGTTTTATAAGACTTGTGCAGAACTGGCAGCTTTTAAACTTTTAAATATTTCGCGGCGAATGCCGGTGAATGAGCTATAAGAACCGCCCCTTCCTATACGGACAGGGGCGATTTTTGCATGTTAAAACGGAATGCCGGAATCATGCTGCCAAAATAAGATGATTCCAAAAGTTTGTACAAATGCACAAGCGCTTTATTTAAATTCCACAAACGTTGTAACGCGGTAAATGTTTTCACGTTTTTTATGAGGTGCACAGGTGCATCATTTTCAAGAAGTTGCTTTGTAAAGTGCCATGAATATTGTGGACACAACTTAGGAAATAAAATGTTGTCGTTAATTTATTTTGACTAAATTAAGTCAACTTTTGTTTGCAAATCAATTAAAAATATATAAAATATAGGTACAGGCGAAGATAAAGTCACTGGAGGAAACGCTACATTAAAATTTGGGGAGGTAACCGATTATGTCTGAAAAAAGCAGCTCGAAGGCCATGGTTCAGCGTGTTGGACGCAGCTTGAGTGGAATGGTAATGCCAAACATCGGCGCGTTCGTCGCATGGGGCTTGATTACGGCGCTGTTCATTGCCACAGGCTGGTTCCCCAATGAGCAACTGTCCACAATGGTAGGTCCAATGCTGACATACCTGCTTCCGTTGCTCATTGCCTACACAGCCGGTAAAAATGTGAGTGGCCCGCGTGGTGCCATCATCGCGTCAATTGCAGCTATCGGTATTATTGTTGGTTCCGATATTCCAATGTTCCTTGGCGTTATGATGTATGCGCCGCTGGCAGCGTGGATTATCAAGAAGTTTGACGCTGCGGTGGAGGGCAAAATTAAAGCCGGCTTCGAAATGCTGGTCAACAATTTTTCCGTCGGCATTATCGGAACGCTTCTGGCTATTCTGGGCTTTTACGTCATTGGCCCCGTTGTCACCGCAATTACGGTAATTTTAACCACCGGTGCCAACGCCATTTACAACATGGGGTTCTTGCCGTTGATTTCCATTTTCGTGGAGCCTGCGAAAATCCTTTTCCTCAACAACGCAATTAACCACGGCATCATGGGACCGATTGGCATTGAACAGGCGGCCAAGGCCGGCAAGTCGATCATGTTCCTGATCGAAACCAACCCGGGCCCCGGCATGGGCATCATCCTTGCTTACTGGCTGGTTGGTAAGGGCAGTGCCAAGAGCTCCGCACCCGGCGCGGCCATCATCCATTTCCTCGGCGGTATCCATGAGATTTATTTCCCCTATGTCCTGATGAACCCCGCACTTGTGCTGGCGGTTATCGCGGGCGGCGCAAGCGCCGTTTTGACCTTTGTTATTACCGGAGCGGGCCTTGTTGCCACACCGTCCCCCGGCAGTATCTTTGCGCTGATTGCCATGACACCCAAGGGTGATCATTTCAAGGTGCTGCTTGGTGTGCTGATTTCGTGCGTAGTTTCGTTCCTGGTTGCCTGTATCTTTGTCAAAAAGCGTGCTGCCCAGGAAGGCGACATGGATATTGAGATGGCGCAGGAGACTGTTCAGTCGATGAAAAAGGAGAGTAAGGGCCAGTTGAGAAAATTGTCGGGAACCGTTGTGTTTGCCTGTGACGCGGGTATGGGTTCCAGCGCAATGGGCGCTACCATGCTTCGTAAAAAGCTCAACGAGGTGGGTTTGGATATCAAAGTGATACACGCTGCAATAGAGGACATTCCGCCTGAGGCCTCCTATGTTCTGACCCAGCGGGTGCTCGCGGACCGTGCTAAAGCAAAATCGCCCAAAGCCCAGCTGTTTACGGTTGACAACTTTATGGACGCCAAGAGCTATGACGCTTTTATTGAATCGTTAATGGCGAAGCTGTAATTAACTGCATAGCATCAGGGGGGATGGTCGTTTTGTTGCTGCGGCCGTCCTCCCTGATGGGGTTTAATTTGGAGGGAATTCCGTGGACATTACCACGCGACAGCGCGCAATACTTGAATTGATACTCGCCGCCGACGGGTTTATAACCTTGGGGAGCATTGCGGATTCCCTTGGGCTTAGTACGCGTACGGTTCAACGCGATTTAGGGGATATTTCAAAAAGCCTTGGCGCATCCACACGCCTGATTGAGAAAAAAAGTGCCAATGGGGTGCGGTTTTGTGGGGATGCCAAACAGCGCCAGGCCTTGCGCAAGCAGCTCGCCTGCCGCACGGAGCTCCGGCCATCCTATTCGCAGAACGAGCGCACAGCGGCTATTTTATATTCCCTGCTAACCGACAGCGAACCCCATAAAATATATTCGTTTTCAAAAAAATTAGGCGTGACCGACGCGACCATAGGCACGGACCTGGATAAATGTGAAAAGTGGCTGGCGGACAATAAACTGGCATTGGTGCGAAAGCCCGGCGTTGGCATTTATATCGACGCGGATGAATGGCAAAGGCGCCGTGCACTCATGGGGCTGTATTACAGCCGTATTGAAGAAAACGGTGCGCTTGACCACGCGTTTCGCCAACCAAATGCTTCGATAAACGCCCTGTTTGAAAATGACCTGATGGAAAACATCAAACAGGTTCTTGATGAAACCGATCAGGAAGAAAAGCTGGTTCTTAACGACCGAAGCCGTGCCGCCCTGCTCGTTCACCTGTATCTGATTGTGCGCCGCGTGCGGGACGGGGCGGGTATCACCGAGCCTATTCCGAATCTCAGCAGCGACGGCGAGGCGCGGCAGCTGGCCCAACGGATTATTCAAAGGCTGGAACAGTACTGCGGCACGGCGATTCCAAAGGGGGAAACGGGTTATCTCACCGCTATTTTGATGGCCGCGCAGGGACTGCGCGGATTCGGCAGCGAAAGCAGTATTCTGCGGGCAAGGGGCATTGCGGATAAAATAATCCGGATTGCGGAGGCCAGAACAGGGCTGCTCATTGAGCCGGAAAGCGGATTTTATAACGCCCTGGTCAAGCACCTCGTGCCCACTATTGAACGGCTTAATATGAATATGCCGATCCGCAACCCGATGCTTCGTGAAATTCAAACCCATTATGCGTCGCTTTACGAGCTGGCAAAAAGCTGTGCCGCCATTATTGAAGACGAATTGACGATGCCTGTGCCCGATTCAGAGACCGGCTATATCGCGTTGCATCTCGGGGTTGCGCTGGAAGACAGCCGCAGCTCCTATATCCGACGATGTCGTGCGGTTGTCTGCTGCCCCAGCGGCATTGTCACTGCGCAGCTGCTTGCGCTGCGGGTGAACAGAGAGTTCCCGGATATTGAAATTGTCAATAAAATTCCGACTTCTAATATCGATTGTGACCGCCTGCTGGAAAACGGCGTTGAGATGATTATTTCTACCGTGCCGATCGAAAGCGCCGGTTTGCCCTGCGCAGTGGTTTCGCCCTTTTTGCAGGACAATGAAAAGGATAATATCTGGAATATTTTAAAAGCGTGCAAAATGGAGCTGCCGCGCGAGAGAAATTATATGGCGCTTTCCAATTTTGCGGCGGTGCTCACCGAAATAAAGGCCTATATCGATGCCATTCTGCAAATTATGGGCAATTTATTTGTCTGGAAGAATGATGCCTGCACAACCGTGAATGAGCTGGTTCAAAAGGTGGCGGCCCATATGACCACTGCGACCGAACAGCGGGGTATGCTGGCAAAAGACCTGTTCATGCGCGAACGCTTCGGCAGCACCATTACAGAAAACAACAAGACGATGCTTTTACATTGCCGCTCATCCGCTGTCGACAGACTCTGGCTGGGCGTCGTGACGCCGAAGTACTTCGTGCATTCCCACAACATGCAGGAGATTGGACTGAAGACCATTCTGGTGATGGTGGCGCCCAAAGATTGCCCCAAACAGGCGATTGAAGCAATCAGTGCCGTCAGCTGTGCCGTTGTGGAAGAGCCGTGGTTTGTTGAGACCCTTCGCTCAGGCGACAGTGTGATGTGCTACGCGGCAGTGGAAAAAATCTTATTCGCATTTTATCACAGCGTTACAATTACTAAACGTTAGCATTAGGAGGACAACGCAATGCCCATTTTTGGAAAAAAGGAAGAAAAACGCCGACAGATTATTGAAAGCTTCAAATGCTTGCGGCCACAGGATATCCATGTCGGCTGCAAAGCGCAGGACAGATTCGAAGCTATCCGCATGGCGGGACAATATTTGGTGGACCGCGGCAGCGTTGAGCCGGATTATATTGAAGCGATGATCACGCGGGAAAACACAGTGACAACTTATATCGGAGAAGGCGTTGCTATTCCGCACGGCGTCGGCGAAGCCAAAAAAATGATCAGGGAGACTGGGCTGGTTGTGTTGCAGTTCCCGGAAGGCGTGGCCTTCGGGGATGAAAAAGCGCAGCTCGTGATCGGCATTGCGGGGCTCAATGATGAACATCTGCCGATTCTGCGCGCGGTTGCCAACATCATGTTGGATGAAGCGCTGCTTGAGCAGATGAAAACAACCCCCGACGCAGAATATATTTACCGGAAGCTTGCCATGGGAGAGTCGGAATCATGATTATTACAGTGACCCTCAACCCGGCTGTGGATAAAACGGCATTATCGCCCGGGCTTCGCGTGGGTCATGTCAACCGGCTGAGCGGCACCCGGCTGGATGCCGGCGGAAAAGGCATCAATGCGTCCAAGGTGATTCAGAAGCTGGGGGGCAGCTCGGTTGCGATGGGCTTTGTCGGGGGGGCGGCCGGCGCTTTTCTGGAGCGGTCTCTGGCCGAAATGGGACTTTCGGTCGACTTTGTGCAGGTGCCCGGCGAAACGCGCACCAATCTGAAGATTGTAGACCCGCAAAATAACACCTACACCGATTTAAATGAGCCGGGTCCGGCGATTGACGCCGATAACCTGGCGCGGATGGAGGCCCGCCTGTTTTCCCGGGTGCTGCCGGGGGATACCGTGTTGCTGGCCGGAAGTGTTCCGGCGGGTGTGCCCGACCATATCTATGCGGCATGGGCCAAGCGCCTTAAAGAAGCGGGCGCCCATGTTGCGGCCGACCTGGACGGCGAGCGCCTGCGCGGGGTTATCGCGGAGAAGCCCTGGCTGATTAAGCCCAACGACGAGGAGTTGCGCCAGCTTTTGGCACTGCCCGATATCGAAATCCCCACGCTGGCACAGGCCGCCCGGGCGCTTTGCCGCGGCGGGATAGCGACTGTGGTGGTGTCGCTGGGCGCACGCGGGGCGCTTTTTGTGGATTCAGGCGGTGTTCTGCTGGCAAAGGGCCCCGACGTCACGGTTAAAAGCACTGTCGGCGCGGGCGACACCGTAACGGCGTGCATGCTTTTTGCCCATGAAAACGCCATGACACTGGCGCAGACCGCGCGTCTTGCGGTTGGCGCTGCAACCGCAAAGGTCACGCGGGAGGGCAGCAGCCCACCCGAACGTGCGGAAATTGAGCTTTTTGCGCGCCGGGTTTCAGTGTCCACATTTCAAGAGAAGACGGAGGGATAATGCATGTTGACGAAAGCGGTCAGACTTTACGGCGCAAGTGATTTGCGCCTGGAGGAATTTGAACTGGGGGAAATCAAAGATGACGAGATACTGGTGGAGGTGATTTCCGACAGTATCTGCATGTCGACGTACAAATGTGCGCTGTTAGGGCCGGCCCACAAGCGCGTCCCGAAGGATGTCGCACAGAATCCCACCATCATGGGCCATGAAATGGCGGGCAATATTGTGCAGGTTGGTGCCAAATACAAAGGGCAGTTTAAAGAGGGCGACAAATTCACCATGCAACCGGCGCTCAACTACAAAGGCACCATGTGGTCACCCGGTTATTCTTACACCCGGTGCGGCGGCAATGCCACCTATTGCGTCATGCCGCCTGAAGTGATGGAACTGGGGTGTTTTTTACCCTATAGCGGAGAGGCCTATTTTGAGGCTTCACTCGCGGAACCGATGTCCTGCTGCATCGGCGCATTCCACGCGGCCTACCACACCAAAATGGGTGTTTACACCCATGAGATGGGCATTAAAGAGGGCGGCAGGTTAGCCATCCTGGCCGGGGCCGGCCCAATGGGAATGGGGGCCGTCGAGTATGCGATCAGCTGTGACCGACGCCCCGGCGTGATTGTCGTGACCGATCTTGATTCGGACAGATTGGCACAATGCGAAAAGTTCTTCACTGAAAAAGGGACGCAGAATGGGGTTGAGACGCACTTTGTCAACACGGCCGGAATGGAAAACACCGCGGAACAGCTAAAAGCCATGGCGGGCGGCGGCTTTGACGACGTGATGGTTTTTGCGCCGGTCGGTGCGCTGATGGAGCTGGCCAGCGCGATCTTAGGGCGGGATGGCTGCATCAACTTTTTTGCAGGCCCGACCGATACGCAGCTGATGGGGAAAATCAACTGCTATGATTTGCACTATAATTCTGCGCATGTGATGGGAACAACGGGCGGCAACACCGAAGATATGAAAGAATCGCTGGCGCTATCCGAACAGGGGCGCATTAATCCGGCTGTTATGATCAGCCATATCGGGGGACTGGATGCCGCGAGTCAGGCTATTTTGGAACTGCCGAAGCTCGGCGGCGGGAAAAAGCTGATTTACAATCACATTTCGATGCCGCTGACCGCCATTACAGATTTCCGTGTCAGGGCTCAGGAAGATTCACGGTTTGAAGCGCTTGCGGATATTGTGGCGGCCAACAACGGCTTGTGGTGTGCTCAGGCAGAAAAATATCTGCTTTCCCATTGGGAATGATCTGTTATAATAAGAGGAACGGAGGCCAATGTTATGTATTCAAGAGTGACCACGATTAAGAATAAGACCGGGCTGCATGCACGGCCGGCAGCCGAATTTGTGGCTGCTGCCGGAAAATTCAAATGCCGCCTGACCATACGCCGCACGAGCGAAGAGGATGCTGCCAATGCAAAATCGATCATCCGCCTGCTGGCGGCCGGGCTCGCTTTTGGCGAAGAGGTTGAACTCGCCGGATCGGGCGACGATGAACAACAGGCGGTGGATAGCCTGATTGAATTGATTGATTCCGGCTTTGGTGAATAATCAGGGCGTTTCTTAAAAGCCAAAAACTACGAGGAGACTGAAAGCGCATCGGTGCAAGATCAAAAGGCAGCAATACCGACGTATGCCGCGTATTTTCAATGCAGTGATGCGCTTTTCAGTGGAATCCGCCAAAGTGAGGCACTTTAAGGGTGCCCCCAATATATGGGCCATTAAGATTGAATGGATCGGCGTGCCGATTTTTTCTCCGGTAGCAACGCGGCGGACGGCGGCTTGTTTTGCGCCGGCTTTAAGGCATGGCACAGGTGGGAAATCCGCCGTCGGCACATCCGCTTTTGAAGTGGTGTATTCGTGTAATAAGCCATGCAACCATCCACAATGGAAGGGAATGACTGACAATGCGCCTGAAAGGGAATCCGGCTTCCGGTGGAATCGCCATCGGGAAGCTATATCTCTACAAGGCTTTTTCCTGCGATGTGCAGGAGGCCTATTATGAAAAGCAGGAAGAAAAAGTGCAGTGGCTTGAGAAATGGGCCGCTGCCAGGCAGGCTGCGCAAAATGAGTTAACAGCCATTGCTGAAGGCTTTTTGCAAAAAGGCGCGGCGGATAAAGCGAAGATATTCGCAGCGCATATCGACATGCTCAATGACGAAGAAATTAATGAGCTGGTCTGTGACGAAATAGAAAACAATCATGCCATGCCGGATTATGCGGTGGACAAGACCATTACCGATTTTATTAAGATGGTGGAAAAGGTCAAGGATCCGCTGATTGCGGCACGGGCCGCGGACCTGCGGGATATCCGCAACCGCCTGCTCAGAATTCTGCACGGTGTGCCGGAAAAAAATCTTTCCAGGCTGCCGGAGCCGGTGATTGTGGTAGCGCACGACCTTTTGCCCAGTGACACGGCCACCATCCACCGCGGCCACATCAGGGGCCTTATTACCGAGGTGGGCGGTGCAACGTCTCATTCGGCAATCATCGCGCGAAGCTACGGCATTCCGGCGGTGCTCGGTATCCCCGATGCAACCGGGCTGCTCAGGGACGGTCTGTTCGCTGTTTTGGACGCTGTGGAAGGCATTGTGCAAACCGACCCGGATGAAAAAACGGTTGCGGTTTACGAGGCCAAAAAAGCGGCGTTCGACCGGATGCAGGAGCAAGCCGCTGTTTTTCTGGATGCTGAGCCCCTGACGCGCGACGGCACCCGAGTCGATATTGGTGTGAATATCGGTTCAGATCAGGATAATAAATTTGAACACTGTGATTTTGTGGGGCTGTTCCGCACAGAGTTTTTGTTTATGCACAGCGACCATCTGCCCACCGAGGAAGAGCAGTTTGAAGCCTACAAACGGGTGCTGCAACAGGCCGGCGACAGGCCGGTGACGCTGCGTACACTGGATATTGGCGGGGATAAAAGCCTGCCTTATTTAAAGTTGCCCAAAGAAGATAATCCATTTTTGGGCAAACGGGCTATCCGGCTTTGCTTTGATATGCCGGATGTATTCGAATCCCAACTGCGCGCTGCACTGCGGGCTTCGGTTTTCGGCAAGCTTTGGATTATGCTGCCCATGATCGGTGATCTGGAGGATTTTCGCCGTGCCAAACAGATTGTGGAAACGGTAAAAACACAGCTGGACGCCCGGAAGATCGCTTATGATCCCGATGTCAAGCTGGGCATCATGATTGAGATTCCGGCGGTGGCGCTGATGGCCGACCTCATCGCGCAGGAAGTGGATTTTGCCAGCCTTGGGACAAACGACCTTTGCCAGTACACCTTCGCGGCGGACCGGATGAACCCTGATGTGAGTGAATACTGCCGCAGTATGTCCCCCGCGATGCTGCGGATTATGAAGATGGCGATTGATGCGTTCAACAGCGCCCAAAAGCCGATTTCAATCTGCGGAGAGCTTGGGGGCAGCCCGGACGCTGCTGTTTTGCTTTTGGGCTTTGGCCTGCGCAAGTTAAGTATGAGCGCAGGCAATATCGCCGCTGTCAAGCAACGGCTTTCTGAAATAACGATTGAGGAAGCCAGGCAGGCGGCCGGGCAGGCGGTCGGATTTACGACGCAGGCGGAGGTGCTCCGCTGCGCCGCACAGGTGGGACGTTAAAATATCCGGCCTGAAGTTACAGCACATGACAGAAGCAGGGAAGAAGACGGCTGTCTTCTTCCCTGCCTGAGCCTGTCAAAGAAGTGGATTTCGTAAAGCTAAGCACCGGGGGAAAAGTGTGAAAGGAGGGCGGCGAGCTCCCACTTTCGCGTCGAGGCGCATATTAATGCGCCGGATTGCTCGCCCGTAGGCGATAAAACGGGCAAAATTGCCCGCTTTGCGAAGCTTGGCATAAAAAGGCTGAGCCGTGCGAAGACTTTTTTGACAAGCAGAAGCAGGGAAGAAGACGGCCGTCTTCTTCCCTGCTTTAGGGTTGACTTATATATGTGTTCGGGCAGGAACGCGCTATGTAGCAGCATTTTTCAGATCATGAATATGGCGACGATCAGTGTTGCAACCATGCCGCACAGCACGGGGATCAGGTTTTTGCGTGCAAGATCGGCCGCTTTAACATTACAGATAGCCGCCACCGGGATAACGCCCCAGGGAATGATGGTGCCGCCGCCGGTCCAGACGGTGATAATCTGGCCCAGCGCACTGAGCGTAGCGGTGTCGGAGCCCGAAGCCAGCGAGAAGGTGTGTGCCAAAGAGCCCACCAGCGGGAGACCGGAGAAGCCCGAGCCATCCAGACCGGTGATGGCGCCGATCAGCATCTGCATGATGGCGATGGGCGGCTTGGCAAGCGGAACCAGATTCGCCATGAACATACCCAGGTCGGTGAGGATATCCGGCGCACCTTCGCCCAGGACCTTGCCGGCCATACCGCCGCTGCCCATGAAGAAGAAGGAGGCGATCACAATAACGGGTGCGAAGATTTTGATGGCGAAAATGAAGCCGTCCTTAACCATGTCGGTAATTTCATCCAATGAAGCCAGGATATCGCCCTTGCCGATGACGATGATGCTCATGATAATGACCGCAGTGCCGCCGACCAGCGCAGTGGCGTCACCGCCTACGATCTTAAACACAATCATCAGCACGACGTCCACAATGAATGCAAGTGGCGTGATGACGGCCATGAGACATGCAAATTTTGTCGGTTCAACAACAGCTTTAGTTTCTGCAATCTGTTCTGCCACCTGCTCAACGGGCGTTTTTTTCATGTCCTTCAGGAACATGATAAAAGCGACGGCAATGGTGACAACACTCATGACCAGCCACAGCGGAACACTGGCCAACATGACCGCAGTTGTGTCAACACCCGCCGCTTTGGCGGTAATGCCGGGTGCACCCTGAATGAAGAAGTCACCTGAGAGGCCGATGCCATGACCGAAAAGGTTCATGGAAACCGCTGCCCAGATAGCGGGCAGGCCGGCTTTCAATGCAACAGGCAGCAGCAGTGCGCCCACGAGCGCAACAGCGGGGGAAGGCCAGACAAACCAGGATGCAATCAACATTACAAAGCCGACGACAAAGAAGGCGACCTTTTGGGATTTAATGATCTTTTGGAACGGCCGAATCATCAGTTCGTCCGCGCCGATAGCGCCAAGCGATTTGGACATGGAGACAACCAGAGCAATAACGACGATGATGCCCAGAAATTCGGAACCGGATGCTACCAGTGAGTTGTACATGACCTGAATAGTGGTGATGATGTTGCCCGAGCTTGCAAAGCCCATCAACAGGACGCCGATAATACAGGGTAATACAATCTCCTTCTTGAACAGAAGGGCCGCGATGATGACGACCGTCATGATGATATAAACGTAGTGTAAAACGCCCAAAGTGACCATATTCCTCTTCCTCCTTGTGTGGTTTATGTGGTTGTGGCGTCCGCGGAATGCACAATGTAAACCGGCAGGCGTGCCGGATGGGAAATGAAGTGCTTTTGCGGAATTTATTATACCGGAGAAAATACGCCGGTGAGGCCCAGCTTTGCCACCCGGTCCTTAATAACGTCGACGTCGGTGGTGTAAAGCGTCAGCGCCTTCATGCGTTCGAACAGCACCGAACCGGAAAACGTGTACTTCAGGCCCAGGCCCTTTTCGGTTTGCATTTGCTCGTCAACATAGGCAATGGCATCGCCAATTGCCAGTTCGCGCGGCAGCACCAGCAGCTCTTCGCCCTTGGCGGCTTTTACAGCGTTGTATCCGGCGAGGGTTCCGGTGACGATGGCTTCGGTATGCCCCACAAGCAACCCGGCCTTCTCTCCGCCGCAGAACAGGTTTGCCACGCCCTTGACCTTGAGGGCGTTATCGCGGGGCGCCATGGCAAAATAGCGCATCGAGTTGCCCTTGCCGCCTGCGTAGGGGTCTTCATAGCGCGCATTTTCAAATCCGGGGATTTTGTGCAGGCGCTCAATGCTAAAGTAGGGGCTCATCAGCTTGGCGTGGCCGGTGTCAAGCAGAACCACGTTTTCCATGAATTCTTTGAGCGCGTATTGCTGGCATGCCTTAATATCCAGATGATCCTCAATCAGCGTCTGGGGTACCGGTATTACCGCAACGCCCGTTTCGTTAAGCTGCGCGACAATCTCGGGCGACAGGGATTCCTTGTAGAGCTTGCAGGAGCCGCTCATGGCGCCGACTGCACCGCTCGCTTTCTTGCCCTGCATTTCCTGTACGCCCGCCAGCCCAGCAAGGCTGACACGGCCGCCGTAGCTCTGACAGCGAAGCACGCACATCGCACAGCCGTTGCCATACTTGGTGCAATTATTCATGGGGCCTGCGGTGCCGGTGGTGTCAATGAATACGTCACCCTCCAGCCATTCGCCGTTATCGGCCTGTATGGCCGCAATGGCGTCGCCTTCCATTCGTACCTTTGCAATTCTGTACTGGAACAGGATATTGACACCCGTTTCTTCAAGATAGCGCTGAATTGCCATCGGTGTTTTTGCAATGTCATAAAGATTCGCATGCTTATGGCCCGGAAATTCAATGTTTTTATGCCTGCAATTTGCGTCTACAATCTCAAAAATGTCGCCGCCGCCCAAAGCGATGGCTTCCTCTGTTGCGGTAAAACGGCCGTTGTTGCGCATGATACCACCCACAAGGCCGGTTCCAAGCAGCATGTCTGTCCGCTCGCACAGGGTTACGTCCGCACCATTTTTCTTAGCTGAAACCGCCGCTGCACAACCGGCCCAGCCCCCGCCAACGATGATTACTTTCATGTTGTCGTTTTCCTCCTTTTTACTTCACTTAATAAAAAAGCGATGGCATAACAAGATGCTTCGCGGGTATAGCCGCCACATCCTAAAAACGCCATCGTTAATGGCTTTGATGATAAAGCCATATGGACACTTTGTCAAGCTTATTCTGGCTTTTGCACTATTTTTCGCTATTATTGCATTATGGGCCCTTGCTTTAGCCAATATTTTTATATAAAGCGCTGATTTTTGCAGGATTTTATTGGATTCATTGCGTTTTCTGCACTTTCTGCACATTTTTTGTTTGAAAATAATTCGATTTTTACCAAGTTCAAACACAAAGTGGACATAATGTCCATCATGTGCTGATTTTTACATACATTACGTAGATTGCCATTTACCTGCCGCTATAGTATAAAAAAAGAAGAGATATTAAAATCAGGGAATTCCGCGGTTTTATTACTGCTTTTAAGATAAATAGCCGCCGGAGAACGGCAGATATCAGAGCCTGTCTCAGGTGTTTGTCATGAGCCGATGACGATGTGCGTTTAGGGCCTTGCTGCGCGGACTGTGCCGATGCTGGTTTTTTAATCGCATACTATCTAATTATATCATATATATTCTATGCGCGGCAGACCTTGCGGTCTGCTTTTTTTGGTTCATCGGGTCAGATATTATAAATTAGGTACCCTATGCCTCCATGTATTGCTGGAAAAATTTAAAGATACAGTGCGAACATAGTATACACGCATTTATAAGGAATATTATTTTGATTCTTGGCTACGGCCTGTTCAGGCGGCGTAACACAGTCATGGACCAGTTGTAAATTTGTCTGGTAAAATCCGCTGATTACCTTGAAAATAAAATATTTGTATGCCAGGATAACTAAAAGGGCTACAGGCTAAAGACGGAGTTCATCTTGACGGATGGAGCGGGCCGTCAATGCTATGATCACGCAAAGCGGCCAGGCGTTTAAAGAGAGGGCGCGTTCCATCCCCACAAAAATGGGTGCATGCATACCGCTGACACGCGAAGAAGTGAGAACGCTCTTATACAAGGTGCTGGATGCGGTTGACTGCGTGGAAGAACCGGTATAAAATGTTAGGCAGGTACAGTTTAACCGTATGGCCTGTCAATCCAACTTCGGCTCCATGCTGCCCGGCATGGGGCCGGGCGCGGTTTTGGGCAAATCTTTCGGCGTGGTGGACAACCTTGTTTGCCATATGGTAAAATCTTTCTATTCCTAAATTGATGGAGGTATTTTTATGCGGCTTATATCCTGGAATGTCAACGGTTTGCGGGCCTGCCTGCAAAAGGGCTTTGCCGACTTTTTGGCCAACAGCGGTGCAGATATGTTCTGTTTGCAGGAGACGAAACTTCAGGTGCCTCCTGAAGAACTTGACCTTGACGGCTGGTATGCCTATTGGAATTATGCCGAGAAAAAAGGCTATTCCGGAACCGCAATTTTTTCGCGCAGGGAGCCGTTGTCCGTCACTTATGGTCCCGGAGAGCTGCCGGATAACGAGGGGCGGGTTATCACGGCGGAATATGACGCTTTCTATCTAGTCAATGTCTATACCCCCAACTCCAAGCGGGAATTGGAACGTCTGGATTACCGCTGCGAATGGGAAGACGGCTTTCGCCGCTATTTGCTGGCGTTGGACGCGGTCAAGCCGGTGGTGCTGTGCGGCGACCTCAATGTGGCCCACAGGGAAATAGATTTAAAAAATCCTAAGACAAACACCAAGAATGCGGGTTTTACCCCGCAGGAGCGCGAGAAGATGACGCGGCTGCTCGAATCCGGCTTCACCGACAGTTTCCGCCATCTTTATCCCGATAAAACCGGCGCTTATAGCTGGTGGTCTTATATGTTTAAGGCGCGCGAGAAGAATGCCGGGTGGCGCATCGACTATTTTATCACCTCACAGCGCATTGCCGACCGCATTGAAGACAGCGTTATTTACGCCGATGTTCTGGGCAGCGACCATTGTCCGGTGGGGCTGGTACTGCGGTAAACATTCAGGCCGGGCCATCTGATATAGGCCATCGGGCTGTCTGCGCTGACGTGCATCCGGTTTGCATCCGCGTCCATACCCATACAACCAAAAAATTAAACCGTTCCTGCGGCCTGTTTTGTGCCTTACTGCGCTGTTGTTCTTGGCGGGCCCGCTGCGCCCACCGTCTTGCAGGGCACAAAATATCGTCGCTAACCCTGTTCCAAATCACCGGTTGTTTGATTGACCATAATATTGAAAATACCGGAAGAAGGTCTATTATGAAAGCAGTCCTTCACCGTAAACCACTCCAATACATTCTTGTTCTTTACGCGGCCTGTTGGGTGCTGCGGGCGCTGGAATATATGGTGCTGCGCACCGACCAGACCTTTTGGGGCGAAGCCTTCGTTCACAAGCTGGGAGGGATTTTGATTCTGGCGCTGGCGTTGCAGTATTTTGCACTGCGCTGGCGCGAAATTGGCCTGACCAAAAAGTCGATGCCCAAAAATCTTCTCTTGGGGCTGCTTCTTGGTGCGGTTTCGTTTTCCGTTGCCTACGGCGCAGAGCTCCTTGTACAAATGATAACCGGAAATGCCCCTGCGTTACAGGCCTATGTTACCGGATATGCCATTGCCGGCCATCGCGGCCGCGAGACTGGGTTCATATTTGTTGCCCTATGCGTTATTGGCAATATCATCAACGTGGTGATGGAAGAGGGCGTTTTTCGCGGCCTGTTTATCCGGCTTTCGGAAAGCCGATACTCTTTTTTAAATGCGGCGCTGTTTTCTTCGGCGCTGTTTGGCCTGTGGCATATCGCCGCGCCGGTTCGCAGCCTGCTGGATGGCGAAATGGGCACGGCGCAGGCGGCGATTACGGCGGCTGTACTGGTTTTGACCACCGGTATTACCGGCTTAAAATTTTGCCTGTTGACCAGGCTCTCAGGATCGCTTTGGACAGCGATGGCTGACCACTTTTTAAACAACACCATTATCAATACGCTGCATATCGTTTCAGCCTCAGGTGTGGACGTGTTGCAGGTTATGCGGATTTCAATTGCGCAAACACTGTCGTTTATACTTGTGCTGGTACTTTATTGGCGAACCGGCGCATGCTATAAAAAGACCTTTCGCGGTTAAAATATGTTTTTGGCGAAGCGGAGTCGGATTCAGAAGCGCCCTGCCGACTGCGCAAAGGGTGCAGTCCAATATTAAAGCGCCGGTCAGGCTGTGTGATGCCGGTTTTTGCGGTGTGCAGCCGCAAGTGGATTGATGATGAGAATGAAAAGAACCGGAGTCACCCATGCGGCCGGTCGATTATGAATAGGTGCCAGGGTTTCAATCCAAGCATAGGCGCAATCTTCAAACCTGTGGTGTCTGATTTTCGACCGCTGGTGTTGGGAATGCGTTTTTCGCCGTAAGGCCAAAGGGAGGAATAATACATGTATTGTGCAAGAAAAGTGACGGAAGATTTGTTTTGGGTGGGTGCTAACGACCATAAGCTGGGGTTGTTTGAAAATATGTTCCCTGTCCCGCGCGGCGTAACCTACAATTCTTATCTCTTGCTGGATGAAAGCACCGTTTTGTTTGACGCGGTTGAATGGTCTGCGGGGCGGCAGCTACTGGAAAATATCGCCTATGTGCTCAACGGACGTCCGTTGGATTATCTGGTCATACACCACATGGAGCCCGACCATGCAGCAAGCATCCAAGAGATTTTGCTGCGTTGGCCCAACATTAAAATTGTCGGCAATCAAAAGACTTTCACGCTGATGCGCCAGTTTGAATTTAAGATTGAAACCCATGAATGCATTGTGGTTGGGGACGGCGATCACTACAGCTTTGGCGCACACAAGGTGCAGTTCATTTTTGCCCCGATGGTACACTGGCCCGAGGTGATGGTTACCTTTGACGAGACGAACGGGGCATTGTTTTCCGCCGATGCCTTTGGCACCTTTGGTACGCTTGACGGCAAGCTTTTTGCCGACGAGGTCAACTTTGACCGCGACTGGCTGGATGAAGCCCGCCGTTATCTGTCCAATATTGTCGGCAAATATGGCCCGCAGATTCAAAAGCTGCTTAAAAGAATAGGGTGCATTGCGGGGCAGATCCGATTGATCTGCCCGTTGCACGGCCCCGTCTGGCGTGAGAATTTAAACTATTTCATCGAAAAGTACGACCGCTGGAGCCGTTATGAGCCGGAAGAAAAAGGTGTGCTGATTGCCTATGCCTCGATGTATGGCAACACCGAGAGCGTGGCGCAGGCACTGGCTGCCCGCCTTTGCGAAATGGGCATGACCAACGTGGCGATGTATGATGTTTCGAGAACCGATGTGTCGCAGCTTATTTCCGAGGTTTTTAAATACAGCCATCTTGTGCTGGCTTCGGTAACCTATAATTTAGGCATCTACCCGAAAATGCATGATTTTCTGGCCGACATGAAGGCTCTTAACGTTCAGAACCGCACGGTTGCCATCATTGAAAACGGCTCGTGGGCCTGCAAGGTTGGCGACCTGCTGCAAAAGTTTGTCACTGAAGAGATGAAGAATATGACCGTGTTGTGCGAACGGCTCAGCATAGCTTCCTCGTTGGGCGGCGGCGATACGGCGGCGCTGGAAAATTTGACTGACGCCATTTTGGCATCCATGCGGTAAACAGGTTCGTTAAGACTGCCCCCGGCCAAAGCGACCGGGGGCAGTCTGTCATTTAATCGGCGGCAGGTTAGCACTGCCGTGCCAGATAATCAAAGTCCGGCGCATTATGCGCGTTCTCCCACCTGGGGCGCGCCTGCGCCAAAGCTGCCTTCGCGCCCGCTTTATCGCCGGTGGAAAGCTTTTGGAATATAGTCAGGATGGCCAACAACCCGCCCAGCTGGGGCGAGGCCGCCAACGGGGCAAATGCCTTTTGCTGCCGGGCCAATATTGTGCAGGCCTGCTTGTCCTCGCGCAGGTAAAAATGGACATAGGCCAGATCGGCCCAATACACCGGCCGGTTGATGCCGCTGAGCTTTCTGGGCTCAATTTGCAGCAGCAGTGTTTTCGCGGTATCGTATTCCCGCTTTTCGCAGTAGGCGGCGCTGAGGTTGATCAGCAGCACACCGCGCAGGTGGGACGATTTTTTGCCCTCTAACAACGCACTGATTTCCTGTATGTAGCGGTCGGGGTCGCGCTCTTCCAACAGAATGGGCTGCAAGGCTTTCAACTGCCGGTTAAACGCGCGATACCACAGCAGATCAATGGCGACTGAGGCCGCCGCAATTGAAACAAGCCATGCAATCAGCAGGATATTTCTGGCCCGATCGGCCATACTCAGCGCCGGGGAGAGCACCCCCAACAGGATTGAACCCGACAGGACGATGGTCCAAAACACCGTGCGTATTCTTTTCTTATTTTCCATCATGAAGAAATTCACCGCCAGAATACTTTTTGTCCATGTATCATAGCATGAATTTCAAATATTTTCCACCCGGTTTATGGCGAAAATAGCGCCGTATCGGCAAGATATCCGCCCCATACGCTGTTTTGCGTGACTTTTGCGGGGAAGCATAGTAAAATAGTGCCAAAGCAAAATACAGGAGGTATTTATTATGATTTTACGCGATAACCGCGACCGGCTGGTCATGCAGTCGGTCATGGGCAGAATACATCACCCCACCATCGGGCGCAGCGGCGCGTTCAAGCTTGGCCACGATGGCAGCAACCAGGTGCTGCCAAGCGTCGGGGGCATCACCTATAACGTCAGGCTGGGCGACTGTGTCTTCGACAAGGTTTGCGACCATGTTGAGCCGGGCGTGAGCATGAGCAACCCCAATGATAAGGAAAACGACGCGCTCGTGATGCTGACCTGCATCGGCAACGGCGCGCGGGTTGTCTCGGGCGAGGCTAAGGGCGCGCGCGGTTTTGTCACCGGTTTTCACGGCGGCATTGAACATACGCTTTTGTGGTTCCCGGATGAGGATATGGAAAAGATGCTGCCGGAGGACCGCATTCTGATCAAGGCTTACGGACAGGGACTGTCTCTTTTGGATTTTCCTGAAATTATGCTCACCAACCTTGACCCCGCGCTGCTTGACCGCATGAAGCTTTCCATATCGGACGGCAGACTTATTGTGCCCGTTGCGGGCATTATTCCGGCGCATCTCATGGGCGCGGGGCAGGGGATGGGTTCGGGCCACACAGGCGATTACGACCTGATGACGGCCGATTGGGATGAGATTGTGCGCTGCGGGTTAGACAGGCTCTGCTACGGCGATATTGTCCTGCTGCAAAACTGCGACAACACCTTTGGGCGCGGCTATCTCACCGGTGCGGTTTCCATCGGGGTGGTTGTGCATTCCGACTGCACCATCATGGGGCACGGTCCGGGCATCACCACGCTGATGACCTGCAAAAAGCCGCTGATTACCGGCGTTCTGGACAGAAGCGCCAACCTTGCAGACTACTTGGATATTGCACGCTGAAGGGGTGACGGAGCATGAGCAGGAAAGCGCTGGTGTTGGGCGGCGGCGGCGCCAAGGGTTCTTACCAGATGGGGGCGTGGCAGGCGTTCCGCGAGCTGGAACTGGGGTTTGATATCATCACAGGGACCTCCATCGGTTCAATTAACGGCGCGCTGATGGCGCAGGATACATTTGAGATTGCCGACGCGCTCTGGAACAGCATCGAGTACGAGAACATCTTCCACGAGGAGCGTAAAACGAACATTCGAACCATCAACAGCGCGTTGGATATGGTTAAATTTGCGGTGAACGACGCGCTTTTGCAGGGCAGCGTCGATTCGTCTTCGCTCGAGGCGCTGATCAAAACGGCGGTGAATGAGGACAAAGTGCGCGCGTCGGCCACCCGCTTTGGGCTTGTTGCGGTGGAACTGCCCGCCATGCGCCCCTTTACGCCGATGATCGACGAGATACCCCAGGGCATGCTTTACCGTTATCTGATGGCATCCTCCTCCTGTTTTCCGGTGTTCTCGCCCTATGATATTGACGGCGTACGCTATATTGACGGCGGTTATTACGACAATGTGCCGATCAATCTGGCGATTAAACAAGGGGCCGATTATGTCGTTGCGGTGGATCTCGACGGGATCGGTTTCGTGCGCGAGCCGGCCACCGAAAAAGGGGTGGATATCGTGCGTATCCGCTCTTATTGGGATCTGGGTGCGGTGTTTGAGTTTGATAAAAACATTTTTGCCCGCAACCGGCGCCTGGGCTATTATGATACGATGAAAGCGTTCCATAAGCTGGACGGCTATTATTACACCTTTGAATGCGGTGAATCGGCTAAAAACCATGAGATGCTGCAAAACGGCCTGCAAATGTTGCAGGAGCGCATTACCAGGCTGGCTCAAAGCCCGATGGTGCGCACCATCAGCACGGTGGAAAAAGACGCCGCCATCGAATTCCTGTTAAAATCCAACTGGGAAAATCACGCGCAGGAAAAACTTTGCCGCGTGGCGGAAATTGCGGGTGCGGTTTACGGCATCAGCCCCGAACAGCCGTATACTTTTAAAAAATTCAATAACCAGCTGCTGCGCCTGTACCATGCGGTACCCGCCACCTTTCCCGCTCTGGAATTGCAGCCCAAGGAGGATATCAAGCGCATTCTTGCGGCGGCATTACAGTCGATGGAGCCGCGCAGGATGTCTGCTTCCATCACCCAGCTGATGCTGCGGGGAGAAAAGGACGGCGAGGCGGTGCGCATATTGGCGGGGTTGCTGCCGCGCGAATATGCGGCGGCCGCCTATCTGGCACTGTTGCTGAAGCACAATTGAATAAAGGTCCGTGCGGCAGCAATCCCGCACGGACCTTGCAGGCTGTCTATAAAGTGACAGGGGCTTGGCAATTTGCATAAAACAAATGCGGCTTATCGCGACAGGGGAGCACCCCCGGCGAGGGTTCTCCCCGCCAAAACGGTTCACTGGACTGTTTTGGCTAGCTCCTGCGCTTCTTACAGAATCAGGCACTTTTGGGCGCTGCCGGACCGCTCGCCTATAGGTGCGCGCGGGGTCTTGGCTTCGCTTATCACAGCGGGCGGCATAAATGCCCGCTGTGATAAGCGAAGCCAAGACCCCGCGCGCTTTTGAAAAAGCGCGACCAAAGCCTTTGGTTTGTGCAACTTTTGCTTTAAAATGGATTTTTTGACAAGCTGAGGGCCGTGCGGAATTGCTGCCGCACGGCCCGTGTTCACTGGCGCTTTAGACGTTGAACCGAAACAGTACGACATCGCCGTCCTGAAAAACATACTCCTTACCTTCGGAGCGGTAGATGCCTTTTTCTTTGGCGGCGGCGATGGAGCCGCAGGCCACAAGGTCCTCAAATGAGACAACCTCGGCGCGAATGAAGCCGCGCTCAAAATCCGAGTGGATTTTGCCCGCTGCCTGCGGCGCCTTTGTGCCTTTTTGGATTGTCCAGGCGCGCACTTCCGGCTCACCGGCGGTGAGGTAGGAGATAAGCCCCAGAAGGTCATAGCCCGCTGTGATCAGGCGGTCAAGGCCCGATTCATGCAGGCCAAGTTCTTCTAAGAACATCTGCCTGTCCTCGTCGTCAAGCTCGGCGATCTCTTCCTCTATTTTGGCGCAGATCGGGATGACCTGCGCGTGCTCACTTTTCGCAATTTCGCATACCTTTTGATAATAGGCGTTATAACCGTTGCCGGCCTTTGCCAGATCCTCTTCGCTTAAATTGGCGGCGTAGATGACCGGCTTTGACGAAAGCAGCGGCGCGTCGTGCAGTATATCCTGTTCCTCCTCGGTCATGGCCATGCCGCGGGCGGATTTCCCCTCCGAAAGGTGGGCGTGCAGGCGCTCGAACAGCTCAACCTCGGCCAGGAATTTTTTGTCCCCCTTGGCGGCTTTTCTGGCGCGGTCGATGCGGCGCTCCACCATTTCAATATCCGAAAATACCAGCTCAAGGCTGATGGTTTCAATATCGCGCACAGGGTCTACCGAGCCGTCGACATGAACGATTTCGCCGTCGTCAAAGCAACGCACCACATGGACAATGGCGTCCACTTCGCGGATGTGCGAGAGGAATTTATTACCCAGCCCTTCGCCCTTGGAAGCGCCGCGCACCAACCCGGCGATGTCGACAAACTCAATGACGGCGGGGGTGACCTTTTTGGGGTTGTACATTTCGGCAAGCTTAGAGAGGCGCTTGTCCGGAACCGCCACCACGCCGACGTTCGGTTCAATGGTACAGAACGGGTAGTTGGCCGACTGTGCACCGGCATTGGTTATCGCATTAAACAGCGTTGATTTTCCAACATTGGGAAGCCCCACGATACCAAGCTTCATATTTAATAAACTCCGTTTCATGATGGATTTTTTAAGACGTTATACTAAACATATATTGTATCATGAGTTCTTATTTTTCGCAACAATCGCGCAATCTGGCTTTGTTGCGTATAAAAATTTCTACGGTGTTGCAGAAAGTTTCTAAAAATTTCACGATTCGGGCCGCAAATGATGTATAATATAAGGAAATAACTGCAATATTTTTAAACTTGGAATGCGGTGTTGCAAAACGCCAAATGTAAAAATAATAAGGAGGTCTGTGGTCATGTCGCTGGAAAAAATTATGGTGGCGGATGATGACAAAAATATCTGCGAGCTGTTGAGACTCTATCTCGAAAAGGAGCAGTATACTGTCGTGATCGCCAACGACGGCAACGAGGCAATCGCCAGGTTCAATGCGGAAGCGCCTGCGCTGATTTTGCTCGACGTGATGATGCCGGGGCTTGACGGTTGGCAGGTCTGCCGCGAAATCCGCAAAAAATCGAATGTCCCGATCATCATGATCACCGCCAAGGGGGAGACCTTTGATAAAGTTCTGGGGCTGGAACTGGGCGCTGACGACTACGTGGTCAAGCCTTTTGACGCCAAGGAGATTGTCGCCCGAATCAAGGCCGTGCTGCGCCGGACGGTCAATGGTGTTCAGCCTGAGAGCACCGTGCGCGAAGTCAGTTTTGATAAACTGGTTGTCAATATGACCAAGTACGAACTGAAGGTGGACGGCAAGGTGGTGGATACGCCGCCCAAGGAATTGGAGCTTTTGTTCCATCTGGCCTCGAACCCCAACCGCGTCTATACGCGCGACCAGCTGCTCGACGAGGTGTGGGGCTTTGAGTATTATGGCGATTCGCGTACGGTGGACGTGCACATCAAGCGCCTGCGCGAAAAGCTTGAAGGCGTTTCCGACAGGTGGACCCTCAAAACTGTTTGGGGCGTGGGCTATAAATTTGAAACCAAGGACTGATTTCGTATGAAAAGAAATCTTTTTTCAAGATATTTCAGTCTTTGCGCGTCAATAATACTAACCAGCATCGTGCTTCTTGGCGTGATGCTGGTCACGCTTTCTGCCCAATATTTTAAGGAAGAGAATCTTGACTCGCTTAAAAAAAAGGCGGACCAGGCCGCGCGGCTGGTTGCGATAAATTACAGACTTAACGACGAAAGATATATTGACGCGCAGGTCGTCACGACAAATTTTGCCATTCTCTCCGCTGCGGCTGAAGCAGATATTTTTTTGACCAACAACGAAGGGAACACGCTGATTTGCATTGACACCCAGGCATGTGCGCACAAAAGCAACGCTATCGACCCGACGATCATGCAGGTGGCGTTGGGTGGCGGGTACCGCGGCGTGACCCGCTTGAACGGTATCTATAGCGGTGCCACCTATGTTGTTGGCGTTCCGGTTATTATTGAGGGAACCGACGGGGCCGAAAACAGGGCGATCGGCGTCGTGTTCGCCGGGGCGAGCGCTTCAGAAATGTCCCGATTTTTAAAGGATGTGTTTCGCATCTTTTTAATCGGTGCCGTGCTGGTTATCGCGGTATCGTTTATTGTGATTTATTTTACGACCGAAGCCATGGTGCGCCCGCTGCGCGCCATGCTTAAAGCGACGGATAGCTTTGCCAAGGGCGATTTTGCGGTGCGTGTTCCGGTGGAGGGCGACGAGGAGATTGAGCAGCTGGCGATGGCGTTCAATAACATGGCTTCAAGCCTTGCGACGTTGGAATCGACCCGCCGCTCCTTTGTGGCGAACGTTTCGCACGAGCTGAAAACCCCCATGACGACGATCGGCGGTTTTATTGACGGTATTTTGGACGGCACCATTCCGCAGGAGAAATACCCGCACTATTTGGGGGTTGTTTCCAACGAGGTCAAACGGCTGTCGCGCATGGTGGTTTCAATGCTTAATATTTCGCGCATTGAAGCGGGCGAGATGCAGCTGCGGCCGCAGACGGTTGATGTGCAGGAGATTATGCTGCGGGCTGTTTTAGGCTTTGAACAGGCGCTTGAGCAAAAGCACATCGACGTGGTCGGGCTGGATGCCGAAAAGGTTTTTGCCGAAGCTGATCCAGACCTGGTGCACCAGATTATCTATAACCTGATTGAGAACGCAGTCAAGTTTACGCCGGATTACGGCGCTCTTTCGGTGGAATATAAAAACGAAGGCAAACAACTGCATATTGCCATACGCAACACCGGCGAAGGTATTCCCAAAGAGGAAATTCCACGTTTGTTCGACCGCTTTTACAAAAGCGACCGTTCGCGCAGCATCGATACCAAGGGCGTGGGCTTAGGCCTGCACATTGTCAAGTCACTGGTGCATTTGCAGGGCGGAACCATTACGGTGCGTTCGGTCGAGGGGGAATACACCGAGTTTGCTTTCACGCTGCCGGCGGCTCAGAAGAGCGGACAGTCGCTGTTTCGTAAATCTGAAAAATCCAAATAGAGCAGCCAAAATCGCCATAATAACTTTTAAAATTAAATGAAAATGCTTAAAAAGGCATTCACGCGATTTTAATAATTTAAAGTTATGATAAAACCAAGATAAAATCCATCGAAGGGGGAACTGGGTATGTTCGAAGAAAACAGGAACCGGGAGAATCAAAATACCGGGAATGATGCTGCTCAGCCTGAGAACCGAAACGCGCAGGGGCAGGACCCGCATCAGGGGAACAGCAACGCCTACGGCAATTATAACTTTAACCCATACGGTTCAAATGGTTATCAGCAAAATTTTTCGTCCAATAACAATCGGCAGGAATACCACTGGAAATTTGAGGACTATCAGGCCGCGGGTAAAAATAACCCGCGCCCGCCCAAACGGCCGGGTGCCTTGGGGGTTATCGGCGCACTGTTAGGCACCGTTTTATTGGTTGGGGTGCTGTGCCTTTCAGGCTATGGCATTTATAGCCTGTGGCATCCTTCCATTGTGGATGAGATTCAGCAAAGCGCGTCCTCCAGCGCTGCGGATAACGCCAATGCCCCGCAGCTGAGCATCAAGGACCATCCGGCTGCCAGCAGTGATTCACTGGCCGTGGTGAGCAACGGCAAGCTGACCACCGTCCAGATTGCCAGCAAGGTGCGCCCTTCGGTTGTGGGCATTGCGCAGTACAGCGCGCAGGATACCTTTACGCCGTCCGGCGAGGGCTCGGGCATTGTCATTAATACCGACGGCTATATTGTCACCAATGCCCATGTGGTGGCAGGGTCGACCGGCATCAACGTTGAACTGGATAATGGTGAAACCTACTCCGCCAGATTGATCGGCATCGACGCCAAAACCGATCTGGCCGTCATCAAGATCGAGGCGCCGGGCCTTATCGCCGCTGAATTTGGCAATTCCGATACGGTTGAAGTGGGTGAGACGGTCGTTGCCATCGGCAACCCCGGCGGCTCCACCCTGGCCGGCAGTGTGACACAGGGTATTGTTTCAGCGGTGAACCGCATGATTAAGGACGGCGGCTATTCCAGCAGCTTTATCCAGACCGACGCCGCCATCAACCCCGGCAATTCCGGCGGAGCACTGGTTAACGAATACGGTCAGGTTATCGGTATCAACTCCTCGAAGATTGCCGCGGTCGATTATGAAGGCATCGGCTTTGCCATCCCGATCAGCGAGGCCAAGCCGGTTATTGACCAGCTGATGGCTTATGGCTATGTCAAGGGCCGCACGAAGATCGGTATTTCCGGGGTTGAAATCAACCAGACGCTTTCCCAGATCAACAGCATTCCGGTTGGAATTTATATCCAATCTGTCGATCCGACCTCCGATTTGGCGGGCAAGAATATCAGACAGGGCGATATTATCACCGCCATTGACGGCACCAAGATTGAAACCTTTGACGATGTCAGTGCTTTCTTAAAAACGAAAGTGCCGGGTGACAGCGTTACGTTGACCCTCTATCGCTCGGCCCGCGGCACACAGGGCAGCGGACAGACCTTCAGCGTCACCATGAAGCTGATGGAGGATGTTGACAATGCGACGCTGGTATCGCGCCAATAATTGCGCATATAACGGAACCGCTGCAAGATGTTGAAAGTTTTGCAGCGGTTCTCGTGTTGCTTTTTACGCAACTAAAATTCTTTACTTATGGCGACAATGGCGGTTTGGGTAATGGCAACAATGCCGCCACAAACTTTTTGCGCGCACACCATATTGTCTGCCGAACCATTAAACCCGGTTTGCAGCAGGGCATAAAAATTTTTTAGTGGGCCTAATGATAATACGCTGTGCGTTAAGTAACCATTCCATTGATAATGCGGGGGGAAATGCGATTGTGCTTATGCTTATCGCCCGAGGCAACTCTGGCGTTTTGCTGTTTGCGGCATAACATGTCAGTGAGGCTAAGCGGCGGCAGCGTTCGGGTGGCGCAGTTCGGCTTAATCAGCCGTTTTGCGCCCTCAGACCCGCCCGCGCGCGCGTTACCCGCCGCATCACATAGATGCGCGCCGGCATGCCGGGGCAAAACCGCAATACCTCTCTTGCCCCGGCATGTGAACCTCGCTGTTAAAACGGTTTCTTTTTTGGATAAAGATACCGAATGTCTGTTGTCGAACCGTTACATTTTATTGACCTTTTACGTCGTTTAAGGTACAATATTAAATTATGACAGATTTTAAAACCAGAGGGAGCGGTAAATTAATGATTCTTATCTCCCCGTCGATTTTATCGAGCGACTTTGCCAATTTGGAGCGCGAAGTGCGCGCCATTGCCACGGGCGGCGCCGATTTGGTTCATGTCGACGTTATGGACGGGCATTTTGTGCCCAATATTACCATTGGTGTCCCGGTGGTACAGTCACTGAAAAAAATCAGCCCCATTCCGCTGGATGTTCATCTTATGATCAGCGATCCGCTGACCTTTGTGCCTGCCTTTGCCAAAGCGGGCAGTGATATCATCACATTCCATCTTGAATGTGGCTGCGACGTGCAAAAAACAATTGATGCCATTCGCCAAAGCGGTGCAAGGGCCGGTATTTCGCTCAAGCCCAAAACCGCTGCCGAAGCGGTGTTCCCCTATCTTGATCAAGTGGATATGGTACTGGTCATGACGGTTGAACCGGGATTTGGCGGGCAGCGTTTTATGTCGGACATGCTGCCCAAAATTTCGGCGATTCGCCGGCGCATCACTGAGATGGGGCTTTGTGTCGACATTCAGGTGGATGGCGGCATCGATCCTGAAACGGCGCCGCTGGTAGCAAAAGCGGGTGCCAATGTACTGGTTGCAGGCTCTGCGGTTTTCCGCCATGAAAACTATGCCGAGCCTATTTCTGATATCCGGAAGGCGGCACAGGCCGCGCTTTAAAAGTGCTCTGGGGGCATTCTTAAATATCCCGGTTCGGGATAATTCTCCGATATCGCCGTGCTAAAATGTCTGCTATCGTCCGGGATCTCTGCGCTTTTTTCCTTGAAGCTGTGCCTTTGCAGCGCATTATATTCGTCGTTTTTCTGTTTGAAGACAAGCGCTAGCTAAAATAGTACGACAGCATATCAATGGCATGTTCGCGAATGATGGGCTTGCAGTGCTCCTCAACAATGGCGCACAGCACGCTGCCGCCTTCGGCGCGTTGCCCGTATTCCGAGAGGAGATTGACCGCCGGGCCATTTTGGCCGTCCATCGGGCGGATAATAAGCTGCCAGCTGTCGTCAAGCCGGTAAAGCGCGCTTTGCAGCAAACGGTGCCCGTGCAGCGAGAAAAGCTGTAGCGCGCCGCATATCAGCGCTTCGGCATCGTCAAAGCTGAAAACAACCGGTTCGCAGATAGAGGCGTGTGTCTCTATCTGTTCCATGACAAAATAGACTGTTGCACCGCCGTCGTCCTCGGGATAAATCTCGATGAGGAGGCGATCGCCAAGCAGTAAAAATGAGGAGTCGGTCTGTGATTGCGCCTGAGCCAACACGCCGAGCAGATAACGCCGCAGCTTTTTAACCTCGGCCGTATCCTGGCTTTCCCAATCAATACCGACCTGTTGAACATCCTGCGCCGTCAAAACCACCTTTAGCCGGTCCGGCGCAACAAGACGAAATACCAAAAACATCACCGCCTTATTGGTTTAACAATTTGAAAGACCATATGGGCGAAGGAGGACGGTTGATGAGAACCCATTCTTCCAAAGGAATTTTGCTGGAGCAGAATAAAGAGCCGGGCCTGTCTCGGGAGATCCGGCGGCTTCCGGGGCTGGAGATTCCAACACTGAGAACTGAGACGCCGGTTTCGCCCACGCCTGAACTGCTGGCGCCTTATGAAATTATTTCAATTGCGCGCGAAGCGAAGATTGTGGACGAAAGTGACGGCCGCAGGCTGTGGAAAAAGCTCGCCGCCGCCGCAAGGGACGGCATTTCGGGCATCGTCGTCGACGCGTTGGATGACGAACCTTACATTTCAAGCCAGCTCGGACCTGCGCTGCAGTTTCCCGAACAGCTTGCCGAAGGCCTTGCGCTTGCCAAAAGAGCCACTGGCGCATCCAAAACGTCCATAGAAATATATCGCAATCTGTTTGACATCGATACCAGAATACCGCATAATATTTTTGGGGTTAAGGTTGAGCGCATCAGCGGTGCTTACCCTGCCGAATACCGCGCCAAGCGGCAGATGAAGCGGGACAGCGTGCTGATGATAGGCGCCTGTGCGCTGATGCATCTGCGCCGTGCCGCTTATGAGGGCATTTGCCAGACCAGTTGCTTTGTGACGGTGGCAGGCGATTGCATCGCCAACGCCGGCAATTATGAGGTGCCCATCGGCAGTTCCATTGCGCAGGTGCTCTATGCGGTTGGAACAATCGCAAACCCTAAGCGCATTGTCGCGGGCGGCTCTATGACGGGCTTTGGCATTACAGACCCGGGCAAGGTGTTTGTTTCGGCAACAACGAGGGGGATTCTGGCCTTTGCCGAGGAATTTAAGGATTTGGGCTACAACTGCATCGGGTGTGGCCGTTGTACTGATTTTTGCCCTGAGGGGCTCTCGCCTTATTTTATTTACAAAGTGATGCAGACCCCGCGCAAACGCAATCTGGCGCTTGCGGATGCCGAACTTTGCACCGGTTGCGGAACCTGCAGCTATGTTTGCCCCGCCAAACTCGATTTGGCACAGGTTATGGCCAGGGCGGCAGCGCTTAAACGCGCCCGGCAGCAAGGAGGTTCGCTGTGAAACTACGCGCACAAAATCCCCCGCATATCCGTTCGCGTGAAAGCAATCAGACGGTCATGCTCGACGCCGTTATTGCAATGCTTCCGCTTTATGCGATGGCGACTTATTACTACGGCCAGCGCGCCCTCGCGCTCGGGCTTTTCAGCGTGACGGTTACAACTGTTATCGATATGCTATGCGTCATCGCCAGGCGCAACGTCCCGAATATACGGGATCTTTCTCCCACCGTTACCGGCATGCTGTTGCCGCTTTTGATGCCGGCTTCCATTCGGTTTGAGGTTGTTGCAGCAGCTGCGCTCTTCGGCATTGCTGTTGCCAAGCATCCGTTCGGCGGCGCGGGGGAAAACATTTTTAACCCCGCTGTGGCGGGCGCGGCCTTTGCCGCCGTATGTTGGCCCAAGGCAATGTTTTTGTACCCCGTTCCGTTTGACCGCCTTCCCGTGGCGGTGGACGATTCATTAAAACTGATCAATTCACCGGCTTATACGCTGTCGTTGGGCGGCGCGCCGAGCACCGACCTTTTAGATATGCTGTTGGGCAATTTCGCAGGCCCGATGGGAGCCACTAACATATTAGTTTTATGTACATGTTTCTTATTCCTCGCGGTGAGAAAAACCGTAAGCCTCTGGATGACCGGCGCATTTTTGACCGGCGCCGCATTGGTTGCTGCCGCAGCGCCGCGGGCCATGCTGACGCCGCTCTATTCGGTCAGCTACGAATTGATGAGCGGCCTGATTCTCATCGGTGCAATTTTTCTGGTAAACGATCCCGTAACTTCCCCAAAACGCAAGCTGCCAAAGATTCTTTACGGTTTTTTGGCCGGTGTTGTCAGTATGACGTTTCGGCATTTGGGCGAATATGAAGATTCTCTGTTGTTCGCCATTTTAGTTATGAACGCTGCGGTATGGATTATAGATTTATGGGGAGAGCATCTCGCGCATGCTTTCAGGAGGAAGAACATTGAACTTAAAACCAATTCGGAAATATCGTCGGAGGTTGAAGAGAACCTCGGGGCTGATTAAAAATAATCCTGTTGTTGCACTGGGCATGGCTTTGCCTTTTGTCATTGTGCCAACCCTTAATCTGAAAAGCGGATTATTGATCAGTGTCTTTATTCTTGCCGCCACTGTTCCGGCGGCAACTATCGCACCTGTCGCACACAGAAAAATCCCGGTATTATATCTCGTGCCCTGTTATACGCTGCTGGCAATGGCCGGGGTTATTGCGGCGCAGCTGCTGCTTCGGCGGCAGGCCGTGCTGCTCGACAGTCTGGGCCTGTATATTCCACTGGCTGCCGTCAACAGCATCATGCTGGATCTCTCTGCCCTGCACCCCCGCAAAACGCCCTGGCGCGGCTGTCAGGACGCTGTAGCCATCTGCTTGGGCTTTGCATTGGTGGCCTGCGGTATCGGCGCTGTGCGTGAAGTGCTGGGCAGCAGGACAATTTGGGGCATGCCCTTCGGATTGTATCCCATTCGGATGGTCGGTGTTACGCTGCCTTTCTTCGGCTTTATTACGCTTGGGTTTTTTAATGCCCTGTGTCGCAGCGTGGATCGTGCGGTTGTCACCGGAATGCTCGCGCGCAGACCGGTACCGGCGGAAAGAGAGGATGACTGCGAATGAAAGCGTTATATGAAATGCTGGCAGTTATCATCGTCGCTGCCGTGACCGAAAACCTGCTGTTTGCGCGTGCGCTGGGCGTGGACCATATTCTGGAGCGCACAAAAAGCTATCGTGCCATTATACGCCTCGGTGCCATGACTTGTGTGGTTTCGTTTCTTGGCGGTGTTATGGCCTGGGTTTTTAAATTCACATTAAAGGGTTATGCCTGGTGGCCGGTTTTCAGAGGGCTGGCAGTGCTGATCAGCATCAGTGCAGCTTATTTTCTGATTGTGGTTTTAACCGGTACGCGCAACCTGCACTCGGTGCAGTCCCTGCCCGTGATGGCCGCTTTTAACGGCGCTTCATTCGGGGCGGTGCTGATTGCCATTTTAAGCAGAGATACGTTGCTGCAAACCATTGCTTATTGTTTGGGGTGCTCCGCGGGCCTGACCATTGCGATGATGCTGGTGCATTCGGGGCGCGAGCGTCTGGAATTGTGTAAGGTCCCCAAATCCTTTGGCGGGCTGCCTATCACAATGATCTATATCGGCATACTCAGTCTGGCGATATATGGCCTGATCGGCCATCAGCTGCCCACTTGATTTTTCGCGGGGAGGTGTTGTAAATGGCAAGAAAAGGGACGAAAATCAAGCGCTACGGTAACATTTACGGCAGGGGAATGGGCGCGGGCTCATGGCCCATTGTGCTTGCCATGTTGTTCGGCGTCCTGCTTTTTGGAATTATTGGATGGAGTCTTTATACGCCGGTTCATGAGTTTGTCATGAACTTGGGAACAGAGGCGCCTTCAGAGCCTTCTGCTACCGCTGTTTCAACCGCCTCTTCACAGGCTGCGCCCGAGCAGTCTCAGGCACCTGAATCCGAAGCGTTAAATGTGCTTCCACCCCCCGGGTCCGAGCCGGTGAAATCCAATCCGCCAAATCAAGGGCAGGGAATGCACGGCATCTATCTCCCGCAGGTGCAGCTTACGAACGATACCGCCCTTTTAAACATGCTGGATAGCGTCGTGAAAGCGAAACTGAACACGGTGATAGTCGATGCCAAGGACGCTGCCGGCACCGTGCTGTTTTCTTCCGAAAATGCAGTGGCACAAAAGGCGGGTGCCTCGGCTGATACCGCTTATTCAGCCAAGCGTGTAGCCGACGCCATTACCGGCAAGGGACTTGTCCCCGCCGCACGTATCCACGCTTTCCGGGACAGCATTGCGCCATTATTTGAGCGCGGCATGGCGGTGCATTATTACGACACCGAGGTCTACTGGTATGACAATTCGCCCGACTTGGGCGGCAAGCCCTGGCTAAATCCCTATTCTCAGGCGGCACAGCAGTATATTATATCGCTCGCGAGCGAACTTTGTTCGCAGGGCTTCAAAGTAATTTTGCTCGATTCGGTACAATTTCCCTCCGGCGTGGGCCTTGATAAAGCGGGATTTGGTGCAGATGCTAAGACTATCGCCAGGGATAAGGTATTAGCGCAGTTTATCGACGCTGTTTCGGCCGCGGTGAAGGCCAAGGGCGGCGAACTGGTGCTCTGTGCTCAGGAAAATTGGGCACCGACCGGCGACGCACTGCGCGACCAACAGATTCAGGCCTTAAACAGCAGCCTTTATGGCGGCAGCCCCGTCGGGCTTTTTACCAACAGAGTGATGCTGCCGCTGCCTTCGGATACTGCATTGTGGGCCTCGGCGCTGCGCAATGCATCTTCCGCCGCGCAAGATACCGGTTGGATCAGCTTAATACCGGCCTTTGCAGCCGACGGGACATTAGTTGACTGTACAGCGCTGACCGCGTCGCTTAAAGCGGCAGGCGGTAACGACTATCTGCTGTATAATCCACAGGGAAACTACAAACTCCAGTAATTTTAAAGGGGGCTTTTTGAGATGTCTACACCGCATAATGCCGCGGAAAAAGGCGACATCGCCAAAACGGTGCTGATGCCGGGTGACCCGCTACGCGCCAAGGTGATTGCGGAAAGCTATTTGACCGATGTCAAATGCTATAACACGGTGCGCAACATGTTTGGCTATACCGGAAAGTATCATGGAACACCTGTTTCCGTACAAGGCAGCGGAATGGGTATTCCCTCTATTGGAATCTATTCCTACGAGCTGTTTAACATGTATGACGTTCAGAGCATTATCCGCATCGGTTCCGCCGGCGGGCTGGGCAAGGATATCCAGGTGCGCGATCTGGTTGCCGGCATGGGCGCCTGCACAAATTCCAACTATGGTGCGCAATACGGTCTTCCCGGAACCTTTGCACCCATTGCGAGCTGGCGCCTGCTGCAGGAAGCGGACGCTGCTGCGAAGTCGCTGGGCATCCCCATGAAGGTTGGCAACCTTTTATCCTCCGATACTTTTTACAGTGAGACGGGCAATAGCAAGTGGGCCGAAATGGGCGTGCTGGCTGTCGAGATGGAAGCCGCCGGTTTGTATTTTAACGCTGCCCGCGCGGGCAAAGAGGCATTGTGCATCTGTACAATTTCGGACATTGTCGCCACCGGCGAGGGCCTTTCAGCCCTTGAACGGCAGGAGAGCTTTCACGATATGATGAAAGTTGCCTTAGAACTGGCGTATGACGCTTAAAAGGCAGCGGCGCGAAGCAATTGGCTTCGCGCCGCACAGGCTGTCAAAGAAGTGGATTACGTAAGGTAAAATACCGGGGGAAAAGTGTGAACAGGGGGCGGTGAGCCCCCATTTTCGCGTCGAGGCGCACAAAGTGCACCGGATTGCTCACCCGCAGGCGACAAAATGGACAAGTTGTCCATTTTGCAAAGCTTAGCATAAAAAGACTGAGTTGTGCGAAGACTTTTTTGACAAACTGAGCGTTTTTGACGCTATATGCTGCTATCGGTGTGCAATACCCGGTATCAGCGATAAACGGGTTTATGTTTGCTTCAACGATGAGAAAACCGGTGCCATTCTAACATCAGGTATAAGCAGGAGGTCATGACCATGATTTCGGATCGAGAATTGATTGCACAGGCGTTGCTGGCACGAAAAAATGCTTATGTGCCTTATTCACATTTCGCAGTCGGCGCAGCGCTTTTAACGGGCAGCGGCCGGGTTTATACCGGCTGCAACATTGAAAATGCGGCCTATTCGCCGACCAATTGTGCCGAGCGTACCGCCGTATTTAAGGCAGTGAGCGAGGGGGAACGCAGCCTTTTGAAGTTGGCGGTGGTGGCCGGGAACGCGGCATTGGATGCGCCGCTTCCGGCGCTGGTTTCGCCCTGTGGGGTTTGCCGGCAGGTACTCGCTGAGTTTGCTGCACCGGACATGGTGCTGCTGTTGGCAAAAAGTGAGACCGATTATGAAACGCATACGATCGGCGAACTGTTGCCCATGGGCTTTTCGCCTCGGGATTTAGAATAGGTAGAAAAGCAGAATCTTTATAGAGAGCGCATACCTAAAAGCAAACCGGCGATGTCGTCAGCAGTCATGGCCCTATCATAAAACCGGAAAAAACCCGGATGAGCTATTTATGTGATTAACAGCAGCTTTTATCACCACTCATGCGCCGCATAATGAAATACGATGCAAAATTCGTAATGCGTCGGCAAGGGAAGGGGCGTGTGGGGGAACCGCCGGTTCCTATGAGCAAATTTTTCGCCAGCGGCGCACCAAACAAAAAAATCGCCTTACTTGCCAAAAATGGCTTTGTAAAGCGATTTTTATTGGTGCGGATAAGAGGACTTGAACCTCCACCGAGTTGCCCCGACTAGAACCTGAATCGGTTGATATGAATATTATCTACTTTTATAGATTCTCTTTTATTCACTCCTGTTCTGCGGTTTTTGCTGTTATAATGCGGGTTGAGGACGAGTTCTGTTTATAAGCCTTTTATGTAAGCCATTGTATAAAATTCGCATTCAAAAATCAAATATTAGAACTATATTAGAACATGCAGTCTGTTATTAGCACTAGATTTTTTAAAAAAGCGCATAGAGCATATATAAATATTGATTACCATTCCATTAAATTTGAGGGTAGGGGTAGTCGGTTTTTATATGTGTTTTATTGCTTATCCCCAATTTTTGGGGAGATGTTCTTTTCGGTATCTGCTTTTTTTCTGCAATTTTTATTTACCCATCATGTACCCATCTCACAGCTTCTACAATCCTCATATATCTATTAAACACAATTACACCTAGAATCAATTCAAACGGCTCTAGTAATCGCTGTATAGGGCTAGAAGCTAAAACGATTCTAGGTGCTGATTTTATATAGTGCATATAGGAATAAGCTAACTAAGGACTCCCCGCTCAAAAATGAGCAAAAGTTAAACTAAACACTAGCTCTTACTCCTAACCGTCAAATATGACGTTCAGCCAATACCTTTGAAACAATTGAACCATCGGAAAATTCCGATAGTTACCTCTGTGTACAAAAATCCACACACCTTTAATCAAGGGTGCGTCAAATTTGAAACAGGTTAATAGAGTACTCTTACTCAGAAAAAAGTAATAGCACACTGTACCCAATAACACACTATTTCCAGCAGTCTATTTTCTCTTCACTGATTCCATAATAACCCAAACTGTATTTCCCGCATAGTTACCATCTAACAATTTTACTTGATATTTTGTCAAACCAGATTTTACGATATTGCATTTTGTACCCTTGTCGGTTAAGCCAACTTGACCATTGGTGAGCATTTCACTAATCGTTCCTTTATTCCCCTCAGCTAGTGCGGTCATATATCTACTCATGGCATCCTCGCTGATAAAGATTAATACTGAACCGTCACCGTATTCTAATGTGGCATCATATTCAGTAATAGAAGAAGTCGTAGTTGAAGAAGTATTTGAAGTTGATTTTTGATTAACATAATATCTTGTTGCATCTTCATCTATCCAAATTTGATCTATCATCTGACCTGTAAGGCCAAATTTACTTTCGGCCTCTGACCAAATGGTATTACTGTATTTATCTCCGGTACTTTTGCCATCTTTTTTATCGTAATAATCATATCGCGAGTAAATATATTTAATGACTTCAGCTTTGTCAGCCGTTGTCATATTATTGTATTTGTCTTGAGCTTTTGTAACCTCTTCATTAAATGCTGTATAAGAGTCACCTAGCAAATTTTTCGCATAAGAGATAATATAATCGGCATATTCGCCCTTATAATTTACGCTGATTTTAGCGGCTTCTTCCTCTGCGGCCTTTTGATATTTATCATCATCTATAAGGTCTTTAAAGTACAAGTAGTCATTAGATACACAAAAAGCATATAGGTTTGAAATAGTCTCATTGTCGGGATATTTTTTATAAATATCTTCAATTGTTTTGTATTCGATCTTAGCTGTACCACTACCTTTACTATCGATAGTGTCTTTAACCGACTTAAATAATTCAATCACTTCGGCTTCGGCTTGTTTTTCTAAATTTGCTTCACTTTGTGAAGAACTAGATTGATCAACAGTTACGCTTAGACTTGATTGCTGTTCTTTGTACTCTCTAATAATTAGAGAGCCAAATAGTAAAATAACAATGCCTACTATTAAAAAAATGTACCGTTTCTTTATGCATCTAAGCATTATTAGAATTTCGTCCATTTTCATATCCCCTAATCATAGTAATTTTACGATACTTAGAAAAACCAATTGATTACTTAAACAACTTCCCCAGCAAATCAAACACACTAACCGTTGTCCGTCCATACACCCGATTGTAAATAGCCTTCTTAGGATGCAGCAGCCCCATTCCCTTTTTACCGTACAACGGATTGATTGCGCTTTTAATTGACCGCTTCAACTTGCCGGTTGTCCTTGCCTTGATAGATTTTTTGAGGGATGGAGTTCTGATCCCGAATTTCATATATGTCACCTCTATAATATAAAAAGATAACCAGCAGCCAAAATATGGTTGCTGGTTATATTGTATCACAGTCTATCTCGATCCTCAACATGAAGTTGCTCTTTCAATGCGCTTTGCAATGTAGCAGAAAAATTAACACCTTGTTGCTCTGCCATAGAATTGAGCCACGAGGGAATAGATAAGGTTTTCTTGACTGCTTTGTTATCAAAAAACTTGCGGTATTCAATAGTATCACAACTGATAAGCGTCACAAAAGAGTCAGAATTGACTTGAATAGCTTTTGGATCAGAAGCTTTAGGAATGGGCTTTCGATCTTCTTCTGAGTGATATAACATCAAACAAAGGACATCTTGAGCCATATCATAAGCATCCTGCAAATCGTCACCTTGAGTATAGCACGATTCCAAATCGGGAAAGGTGATGGTATATCCATCTTCTTCAGGTGTAAATACTGCGGGATATATATATTTTGCCATGTAATTCATCCTCTCTTAATTGTAGTGCCAGATGCAGAGTGTTACTTTATTCCTGCATCTTTTAGCATAGAATTTAATGTTCCAATCTTGATCTCATCCTTATGACGTGGAACAGGAAAAGTCTTGCCAGTGATAGGGCTGTAATACATATCATGCCTTTTGCCATGCTCCACAAAGATGATACCATGTTGCTTGAATAGCTTTTGAAGTTCGCTTGTCTTCATGTTATGCCCCTCACCTTCTGAATACTATTATATACGTAATATTACGTATTGTCAATAGGCTTGAAAAATAAATGATAAGGTACAATAAATTGCGCAAATTCAAAAAAGGATAAAAAGAGACAAGGTTTGCAGTCTCTGAGAGAATGAAGTCATCCAGCAATGGAAACGTCTTCAACAGTCGCCTCCAGATGCTTCATATTCATGTACTTCTTATTGCCCCACTGGGTGCCTGCGACATGTCGCAGGCG
>JAEWLW010000040.1 GCA_023457355.1 Bacillota bacterium
CGCCGGTTTTGCCTTTGTAGCTCAGTTGGTAGAGCAGAGGACTGAAAATCCTCGTGTCGTTGGTTCGATTCCGACCGAAGGCACCATCCGCGGGTTTAGCTCATCTGGTAGAGCGCCACCTTGCCAAGGTGGAGGTAGCGAGTTCGAGCCTCGTAACCCGCTCCAAAAAATCACATTTAAGCATATTTGCTTAAATGTGATTTTTTCATAGGCGATGATGCCCCTTGACGTCGATTTTTCCACCTTCGGCTCTAAAGTTGCCTGTCACCTGAAGATAAAAGCGGTTGATGGCATTGCCTGACCACTCGCTGTGATTACAAAATAAAGGTCCTTAAATCATGTGGTTTGGGGGCTTTTTGCTTTTCAGTAAATTCGAAGATATTATAAAGCTATAGGTTTATGGGCAAAAATGTTATGATGATCATCGCCGATGTTATTATGAACAGGCGCGCCACAGAATTTTAACGCTTTATCCGGAACGGGAACCTGTGCCAAAAATGATAAAGCGCTGAAAGTGCCACTACTTTTTTCAAAAGAAAAGTTTTGCATTTAAGAAGAAAGGTAGGGCAGCTTTGGGGCCTGTTTGAGGGTTTGCCGTGCTTTTGTCCGATACATATTTGAAAGGGAAATTTATGCCGCAAACAGAATTCAGTGATTCTTCCCGGCTTGTCTTTAAAATGTCGCTGCCCATCTTTATTGAATTGCTGCTGCAATTGCTGGTCGGCAACATCGACCAGATCATGATCAGCCAGTATTCCCAAAACTCGGTGGCGGCCATTGGCAACGGCAATCAGGTGATGGGCATCATCATCATGTTTTTGAATGTCATGAGCGCCGCGACATCCATTCTGATCAGCCGGGCGCTGGGTGCAAGGGATGAAAACCGGGTGACGGTGGTCTGTAATGTTTCGCTGATTGTTATCATGGCATTTGGCGCGCTTGCAACCGCTGTGGCTGTTGGCCTGCGCGGGCCGCTTTTTTCTGCGCTGGATGTGCCGGGTGAGGTCATTGATGAAGCAAAGGCTTACCTTGCGGTTGTCGGGGCCTTTATCATCGTACAGGGCCTATATGCAAATCTTGCCGCCATGCTGCGCAGCCACGGCTTTGTGAAAGACGTAATGGCCGTTTCGGTGATTATGAACGTCACCAATATTGTCGGCAACGCGATTTTGATTAACGGGCTGTTCGGCGCGCCGAGATTGGGGTTGGTTGGTGCGGCGATATCCACCGATATCAGCAAGGCGCTGGGGCTTTTGTTGATCTACCGCGTCTTTCGCAGGCGGGTTGCCGTTCGTCTTTCACCCGCCTGTTTGCGCCCGTTTCCGTTTGATGTGCTGCGCCAGCTGCTGGGTATCGGGTTGCCGTCCGGTGCGCAGGAGGCTTCTTACAGCCTCTCAGAACTGTTTATACTCAGGTTTGTCAACAGCTTTGGCACCGTCGTGGTTGCCACCCGGGTGTATTGCAACATCCTCTCGCAGATTGAATATGTTTACGTCATCGCGCTGGCGCAGGCGACGCAGATTCTGGTGGGGTATCTGGTCGGGGGAAGGCAGTATGACCGGGTAAACAACCGCATTATGAAAACGACCCTTATTTCCATCGGGGTGTCGGTTGGCCTGACCGGGGTCATATATCTTTTCAGCGACACTTTTTTCTCAATATTTACGCAGGACCCCTATATTCTTTCGCTGGGCAAAACCATCATCCTGATTGAGTTCTTTTTAGAGGTGGGGCGCGCGATTAATATTGTGCTGATGCGCACGCTTGTGGCGGCCGGAGATGTGGTGTTCCCGGTGGTGATCGGCGCGAGTTGTGGCTGGATTATCGCGGTCATGGGCGGTTATCTGCTGGGGGTTCATCTGGGCTTCGGCCTTGCCGGCATATGGGCTGCGAAGGCGGCGGATGAGCTGGTGCGCGGGGCAGCATCTATTGTGCGGTTGAAGTCCAACGCATGGCGCAAACGCCTGGAACTGCATCAGCCTGCCGCTTAAAAAGGTGGGGCGTTCGACAGGAAAATCTCTTTTTGGACTTTTCTAAAGCTGTATTTTTTGGTATAATAAATTTATTAATGACTAGGGCGTTTCTTAAGAATTCAAAATAACGGAAAATTCATTGCGAGAGCGGCGGCATAAGGAAAAAGCGCAGGAATAATGAATGTATTCCTGGCATTTTTAACGCAGTGTCACGTTTTTTAGCAGGATTTTTCAACTTTGTGGAATTTTCAGAATGCTCTTACTGAGATTTGAGGGATTATTTATGTCGGGACATTCAAAATGGAGTACCATAAAGCGTAAGAAAGAAGCGACCGATTCCAAACGTGCAAGCATCTTTACCAAGATCGGCCGTGAAATTGCCGTGGCTGTACGTGAGGGCGGAGGCGACCCTTCGGTCAATGGAAAGCTTCGCGATTTGATTGCGAAGGCGAAAACCAATAATGTCCCCAACGACAATATTGATCGTCTGATCAAAAAGTGCATGGGCGAAGGTGATAAGAGCAGCTATGAGGAGATGACCTATGAGGGCTATGGCCCCTGCGGCATTGCTGTGATGGTAGAGGCGCTCACCGATAACCGCAACCGTACGGCGGGCGATCTGCGCCATTACTTTGATAAATGCGGCGGTAATCTCGGCCAAAGCGGCAGTGTGTCCTTTTTGTTTGAGCAGAAGGGCATTATCGCCATAGAGAATGCAGATGGAAAAATCTCAGAGGACAAAATTTTTGAGGATGCCATGCTTGACGGTGTTCTGGATATTAAATATGAGGCGGAAGGCATAGAGATTGCCACCGACCCGCACGAATTGCGCAACGTCCGCATGGCGTTGGAAGCGCTGGGATATAGCTTTGCTTCCGCCGAAGTGGAGTATGTGCCCACCACTTATACCAAAATCGACGACCCCGATATGCAGCTGAAAATGCAGAAGCTGATCGACCTGCTGGAAGAGAACGACGACGTGCAGGAGGTTTACCACAACTGGGATATGCCGGAGGAGCCGGACGAGGAATAATTTTTATTTTAACTTTACAGACAACGCCTGTGCAGAGGCTAAAAACCTTTGCACAGGCGTTGTTATTTTTATAGTTCTGAATACAAACAAAGACAGATGCAGCACAGTTGAACGATATGATTGGCGTGGTTGAACAGTCTCTTATTCTTTTGAAGCTCATGTACCACGGTAAATAGTATTATGCAAATTTCACTCTGCCCAAGGTCTGCCAACCATGCCCGTGTTTGCACAAAATAATACAGCAACCACCTCAAATTATAAATGGGGTGGTTGCTGACCGCGGATCAGACGGTATCTTTAGGCGAATATCAAAATTGTAGGATGAAGGGCAGAAAGTACCCTTCGGGAGCAACGTTAACAAGTGGAGGAATACGTGCCACCCATTGTCCGGCGGCACTCTTGCCAAAACCCACCGATGTGGCGCTCTGCGATTGCCTAGTCCGGCTTTATGCAGTACGCCAATAACTCAATTTGCTCCCCGTCCGGTCCACGCAGAAAGGCATTTTTGATCCCTGCCGGAGAATAGATGGTATGGGTGCGGATTTCAGGCGGAATGAAGCTGTCAATTCCACGGGCCTTTAGGTCGGCCACCGCCTTTTCGACATCTTTTACGCCCAGGCAGATGTGGTTGAAATAGCCATCATCCGACCACAGCATTTCATCCTTGTGGCTTGGTTCCTTCAGTTCCAGAACAAAGTCGCCAACCTTTAGCAGAGTCAGGCTCCAGAAGTGACCGGGGCGATTCGCCATGTAGGTCACAGCCAGCCCGACAACCTCGCCGCCAAACGCTTTATAAAAGGCGATAGCGCGTTGGCTGTTTCTGGTGTGCAGCGCGATATGGTGCAGTCCGAGAAAACCCTCCATAAATACCTCCTAAGATACGGCGCAACCAGCCCCGGCTTGTGGTGCCAAAACAGGCTTGCACCCAAATCAAATGTAATATCCTGCCGCAAAACCCTGCGCATGGGCAACTAGTCCCTTGCCGGGTTTGCTGGCGTCTCCCACCACTTCCACCTTGGGTACGAGTCCGACAAGCGCTTCTCCCAAAGCGTTGACCGAACGGGAACCGATGGCTAGAACGACGTTGTCCACGCGCTCTACCGTATGTTTTTCCCCGCTCTTTTCATAGATGACCGTGCCGGCCTCAATCGAAAGAACCTTTGCGCCTGCAATCTGAACGACTTTGTGTGCGTCCAGGTCTTGCTTCAGATAATAATTAACGCCGGGTTCTCCTTCCACCGGAATGGTCGGCATCATCTCCAAAATGGCGACCTCACGGCTCTGGTTGGCAAGAAAAGCCGCTGTTTCACAACCCACCTGGCCGCCGCCCACAATCACAACCCGCTTTCCGGGGTTGCCCGTCAGGGAAAGCACATCCGCCGCCGTCATAACCTGATCGCCATCCGCACCTTTGATGCGGGGGATGATAGGTGTGGCGCCGGTGGCGACGATGACGGCGTCATAGCCGCCTTTTTGTGCCAGCTCAGGGGTGAATGTGCAGTTTAGCCTAACGGGGACACTCAACAGCTCAAGCTGGCGGGTTTGCCATGCCACAAGGGTCGTTAACTCCTGCTTGTTCGGCGGCACCGCGGCGTAAAGCCATTGCCCGCCCAAACGGTCGTTCTTTTCAAACAGCTCGACGTGATGACCCCTGCGGGCGGCGGCAATAGCCGCAGCTGCGCCGGCGATGCCGCCGCCGACAACAGCGATTTTTTTTGGCTGCGTTACAGGGTCAAAGGTATATTCACCTTCATGACCGAGCATGGGGTTCACCAGGCATTCAATCGGCTGACTGCCGCGCTTGAGATTGCCGGTACAGCCTTGCATGCAGGCGACACAGGTGATGATTTCATCGATGCGGCCACTCTGCGCCTTGTTGGGGAACGCGGGGTCGGAGAGGGAAGCGCGTCCCATTGCGATGACGTCGGCCTTTTTGCTGCGCAGCACCGATTCGGCAATAAAGGGGTCGTTGATTCGGCCATTGCCGAAAACAGGAATGGAGACAACCTTTTTAAACTCCTGCGCAAAATCCAGATTATAACCGTGCGGTACTGCGGCCGGGCAGACCGGCAGCGAACCGATGGTCGCGTGTGCGCCCACCGAAGCATTGATGGCGTCGATGCCGGCTTGCTCAAGCAAAACGGCCAGTGCGCGGGTATCGCCGATGGTGAGGCGGGCGCCGTCCATCATTTCAGAGGCCGAAATACGGAAAATAATTGGGAAATCGTTGCCCACCTGCTTTCGCACCGCCGCGATAATCTCCAAGGCAAAGCGCGCGCGGTTATACAGGCTGCCGCCGTATCGGTCGGAACGCTTGTTGGAAAAGGGCGAAAAAAATTGCTGGATGAGGTATCCGTGCGCTCCATGCAGCTCGATAGCGTCATACCCAGCCTGTTTGGCGCGCCGCGCAGTCTGGGCAAAATCGTCGATAATCTGGTGAATCTCCTTTGCCGTCAGTTCGCGGGGCATATCTTCGGGGGTGTTGGCGCGCACCGGGCAGGCGATGGCCGAGGGAGCGACATTTTGGACGCCGGTAACAGCCCGCCCGGTCTGGCGGCCGCCATGGGCAAGCTGGATACAGATTTTAGCACCGTACCGGTGCGCTGCGCCGGTTACCAGGCGGTGCCCGGCGATAAAGTCGTCCGACCAGAATTCACAGCAGTGCAAAAAGGCCCGGCCATCTTTTGAAACGGAGGTCAATTCGGTGGTGAGCATGCCCCAGCCGCCCTTGGCCCGCGCTGTGACGTAGTCGATGTAGCGCTGGGTGATGTTACCGTTATCATCGCAGTAGCAGGATTCCATCGCCGAGGTGATCAGGCGGTTTTTTAAGGTTAAAGCGCCGATTTTCACCGGCGAAAAAAGTAAATCAAACATAGGTTCATCAATCCTTTCGGAGCGGTAAGGCAAGCGCATCCGCCGCGCTTGAAGGTATCGTCAATGCCGCACAAAGTTATGCGGCATTGACGATTCTTAAAATTAATATGTAATGTGCTTGGAATCAGCTGATGACGCCCCAGGCCTGGCAGACTTCCCTTCCGTATTTTTCAACGAACTTCTCGCGAATCGGTATGGTCACATCGATGAAGGCCTGCAACTCCTCTTTGTTGGGGACAAAAATTTCAACGCCCGCGTCAATAAACGCTTGTTTATATTTGGCGTCCTCTTCAACGATGGTGTCACGTCCGAAATCAAGCGCTTCTTTGCCCGCTTTTAGCAGCAGCTCACGGGTGACATCGTCAAAGCCTTCCCAGGACTGTTTGTTGGCAAGCAGGAACCAGCCGTCATACTGCCAGGCCCACTCGGTCAAATATTTCTGAACCTCATGGAGGTTGGCGGAGCCGGCGGTCTGGTAACCGTTCTCCTGTCCGTCAATCGTTTTCTGCTGAAGGGCGGTGTAAACTTCGCTGTAGTTCATGGCGACAGGATCCGCGCCAAAGGCGGTGAAAGTCTGCATACCAACTTCACCCGAGGGGATACGGATTTTCAGACCGGCAAGGTCGGCGGGCACCTTAACCGGACGCTTGCTGTTGGTGAGGTGACGCAAGCCGTTATGCATACCACCGATCAAATAGATGCCTTTTTCGTCGAGTAACTTGGCGTAGTATGCGCCGCCGGTACCGTCAAGCATAGCGCTGGCCTCATCATACGAAGAGAACAGGAACGGGAGCTGGTGCGTCTGAAAAAGCTCGCTGAGGCTGCTCAGGTTTGCGCCCGAACAAAAGGCCAGCTCGTAACCGCCGCCCGCAGCCAATAGCTCGGGGGTTTTGGCCTGACTTCCGCCGGCCAACTGTGCGTTGGGGTAAACCGTGATTTTGATATTGCCGCCGGATTGTTCGGCGACATAATCAGCCATGTGTTTACCGGCGATTGCGTCAATGCCCAGATCAGCCCCTGAACATGACATGTTCAGGTTCAGCTTGGGATAGCTGACCGCGGGCGTGGCACTTTCTGGGGCGGAGGGCGAGCTGGGGGCAGGGGCGGTTGGGGCCTGTGCGGGTGCTGCGCTTGAGCTGTTGCCGCATCCGGCGACAGACAATAGCATGGCGGCACTGATCAGAACAGTAAATACCTTTTTCATTATTAAACTCCTCTCTTATTTAAAAAATACACCCTGTTATTGCGACGGAATATTAGAGAAACTGCATCGACGGATTCAGGAAAGCAAGCCGGGTAACAGGAGGCTGATCTGAGGGAAGTAGGTCACCAGCAGACAAGCCAGGAAGGCTGCACCCACAAAGGGAAGTACGGCGTAGGAAATTTCTTTGAGACTAACTTTGCCCAAGCCACAGGCGACGTAAAGATTGAGTCCGACAGGCGGGGTAACCTGCCCGATTGCAACATTCACCACCATCACCACACCGAAGGCGATCGGGTCGATACCCAACTTCATTGCGGCGGGATACAGGATGGGGGTGAGGATGTAGAAGCAGGATGTGCCGTCAAGCAAGCAGCCGGAAATCAGCAGGATGATATTAACAATCAGCAAATAAATAAACGCGCTGCCCGAAGCCAAGGCAATAAGCCCGTCGGTGACGGCGGCCGCAATACCCTGCACCGTGATGACCCAGGCGAAAAGACTGGCGTTGGCCGTGATGAACATCACCTGCGCTGTGGTTCTAGAGGAATCGACGAAAATGCGGTAAAGCTCCTTGAACTTGACTGTTCGGTAGATAAACACGCCCACAAAGAGGCCGTACACAGCCGCGACAGCAGCCGATTCGGTGGGAGTGAAGATACCGCCGTAAATACCGCCGAGAATGATGACCGGCATCATCAGTCCCCAGAACGTGTCTTTAAAGGAGGCAAGGCGCTCTTTGGCGCTGGATTTGGGAAGCTTTTTCAGTTCGAGCTTACGGGAAATTAGCATCATTGCGATTATGAGGAACAGGCCAACGAGCAGCCCCGGGATAATGCCCGCCATAAACAGCTTGCCGATCGAAATACCGGTGATGGAGCCGTATAAAACAAAGGTGATGGAAGGCGGGATAATCGAGCCGATCGCACCGCTGGTTGCCATCAGTGCCGAGGCGGAAGCGGGCTTATAACCGCACTTTATCATTGCCGGAATGATAATCATGCCCAACGCCGCCACGGTTGCAGGGCCTGAGCCGGAGATTGCTGCGAAAAAACATGAAACGGCGACACACACAATAGCAAGTCCACCCTTGACATGGCCGATAAGCGCCTGTGCGAAATCGATAAGCTTGGTGGAAATCTGCGCTTTTTCCATGATGTTTCCGGCCAGTATAAAAAATGGAATGGCCAGCAGCACAAACTTATTGCAGGCGGTAAAATAATTGATCGCCACCATGTTAAAGCTCATGCCGGTGCCAAACAGCGAAACCAGGCTGGAAATTCCCAGACAAGCTGCGATAGGCACATTTAAGAGCAACAGGATTACAAAGGTGCCCAAAAGAAGTATTGCGCCCATTTGTTAGCCCTCCTCTTTGGCAGTGAATGCGCGCCATGCCGCCTGCCCAAATCGAAACGCCATAAACCCTGTCCCAATCGGTAAAAACAGACCATAAACATATTCCGGAATTTGCAGTGTCATCGAAATCTGTTTCAGGGCGATCTGAAGCTGTACCATCAGGATGCCGCGATAAAGCAGGAAAAGGCTTAAACCACAGCAAATCAGGTTGCTTGCCGTACATATGTAGCGCTGGAAGTGAACCGGGAACCGATCGGTGAGCAATGTCAGGCCCAGGTGCGTCCCTTTCTCCGCCGCGATAGCTGTTCCCATCAACGCCAGTAGCACGAAAAGCGACGTGGTGATTTCTTCGGTAAAGGCAATGGAGGATTTGAAGATATAGCGGCCAAGCACGTTTGAAAAGGCCAGCAAAAGCATGACCGACATCAATGCGGTGCAGATGTAGCTTTCTATGTTCGAAAAAAAGTTCTTCAAAATCAATCCCCTCTCTTTGGGTGTCCGGTTGGTGGAACGTTCCCGTCCGGAACCGGTGTAGGCGACTTGTTGTGGCGTTTTACACGTAGATCTTATCCTTTTCATAGATGAGCTTGCCGTCTATGTAAACCTGAATGTCCGAGAAGGAGACGTCTACGTGACAGGGGGCCTTTACCTTGCCGCCGATGGCATAGTTGCTGCCGATTCCTACATGACCGGTACCCCATTTCCCCAGATCTTCAAGGTTGTTGGCGTACATCCGCGAGACGGGATTGAGGCCGAGCCCAAATTCCGCGACATTAAAGGCGGTGGGGTCGTTGAGATCACTCAACAGCTTCATCAGCTCTTCGCCACCGGCCCCTTCAGCCCCGACAATAAGGCCATTCTTGACGAACAGGGTGGTGGGTTCATCCTTCATAACGCCGATATTCATGATGCGTACATTGACGACAATTTTGCCGTTTGCGGTCCCCTCAATGGGCGCAATATTAATTTCGCTGTTCGGCCAGGCTGCAAACTGACCGGGCTCTCGGAACAGGCCGGTTTCATACTGCATCGGGCGGCCTTCCACGACGCCTTCCAGATCGGTGCCCTCTTTAGTGACAAAGCGCCATTTCTTGCCTGCGCTGATAACCGCCCCCAGCTTGCGGCCGCGTTCGTCGCACGCCAGATAATTGCCCAGCATGGCGCCGGTACACATCAGATCCTCAGTCACCTCGCACATCGTGGTGCCGCGGGCGCCGTTTTTAAGCGCGCGAACTCTCGCGTCCGTATGGGTTTGGGAATAGGTTGCAGGAAGAAAGAACACATCGGAGGCGGCAACAGCGTCCTCGGCGGGCTTTGTCAGCTGAGCGCCGTGCGCACCCGTGGGGGTAATCATCACGATGGTGGGCTTGGCGCCCAGCGCCAGTGCCGCGCCGGCAATGCATTCAGCAATGCGCAGCTTGTTAAAATCGCTTGAGATGACGACGTTCTCACCCGGTTTGATGTTGGCGCACTGGGTACAGAGTTTGAAGGCGCCCTGCATCATTTCCACTCTGAGAGATTCCCCCGGCATATAATGCATGTACTGGATTGGCCAAACACCACTGTTTCTGCTCATAGTAAATTCCTCCTACTTGTATTTTTAATTCTTTTTAGGATAAAAGTTGGTGGTAAGATTGCCCTGGTATCCCTTTTCTGCAAAACGAATACCCCGCTTGACCTGTTCGGTAATGCGCACCGGCACGTCACGGATCTCCGTATCGTAGCGTGGAAGTTGCCTGATCTGTCCGATCATTTCCAGATCCTGCTCCGAGAGGGAAAAATCCATGATGTTGGCGTTCTCAGCCATCCGGCTGGGGTTCACCGTTTTAGGCACGGTGGCGATGCCAAGCTGATAGGCCCAGCGCAGGCAGATTTGTGCCGGCGTTTTACTGTACTTTTCGGCCAGTGCAAGAATGATGTCATTGGTTAGCAGCTCACCCTTGGGCCCGCTGCCAAGCGATTGCCACCCGCCCACTTTAATGCCTTTGTATTCGCAGAGCGCCCGTATCTCATAGTTGGTGACCAGTGGATTGCATTCCATCTGCAAAAAGGCGGGTACGACTTCGCAGTTGTCGAGCAGCGTCATCAGCTGTTTAACCCGGAAGTTGGAGACGCCGATTGCCCGCACCCGTTTGCTGCGGTAAATCTGTTCCATCACCTTCCAACCGCCTACATATGCGACCGGCCAATGCAGCAGCCAAAGGTCGATGTAATTGAGGCCGAGGCGCTCAAGGCTTTCTTCATACGCGCGCTCGGCGGTATTCTCATAGAGATCGGTTGGCCAGACCTTCGTGGTGACAAAAAGCGCCTCGCGAGGGATACCGCTGTCCCGGATGCCCTGACCTACGCCGCGTTCACAGTTGTAAAACGCTGCCGTATCAATCAGCCGGTAACCGGCGTGAATGGCCTCGCGCACCGCGGCGGCGGCCTGGGCATCGGTCATCATCCAGGTGCCAAAGCCCATCACAGGCATCTTCACACCATTGTTGAGGGTTGTCATCATGCTTAATACCGATGGTTCCACAGTCAGACTCCTTTCCTTGGCTGAAATCAGCCCATGTACGCGCCGCCGTTAACATTGATGGTGACGCCGGTTATATAACCCGCCGCCTCACTGGCAAGGAAGGTCATGGCGGCGGCAATATCAGCCGGTTTTGCGATACGCCCCGCCGGAATGTTCTGTGCCAGCGGCGTAAAATCGGTCGCGACCAGATCGGTGTTGCTGGGGCCGGGCGCGACGCAGTTTGCAGTGATGCCGTAGGGCGCCATTTCTTTGCCGATGGCACGGGTGATGCCAATGACGGCGGCCTTTGCCGCGATATAGTGCGGTCCGCCAAAGACACCGCCCCCATTTTTGGCGGAGATAGAGCTGACATTGACGATGCGGCCGTACTTCTGCTCGATCATATAGGGGAGCGCCGCCTGCATGCAGAAAAAGACGCCGTTAAGATTGATCGCAAGCATTCGGTTCCACTCTTCAGCGGTCATATCGAGCGTGCTTTTCTGTTGGCTGATACCCGCGTTGTTGATCAGAATGTCAATCCTTCCAAAAGCGCCGATTGCGGCTTTCATCAGCGACTGGATACTTTCAAGATCGGCTACATTGGCAGCGACACCAATGGCTTTTCCGCCCAAATCCTCGATCATTTTGGCTGTTTTTATTGCGCCGGCCCCGTTGATATCAGCCGCGACAATGGTGCACCCCTTCTCTGCCAGCATCAGAGCGACCGTCCGTCCAAAGCCCTTGGTGGAGCCACATCCGGTAATAACCGCCACACGATTGCTGAATTCCATATTATTTCCTCCTTCATGAATCGGATTTGTTTCTTCGGCCGATTCCACTTCATATATATTGCAATAAAGATGCCAACCCCGAATCTCGATAGCAGAAATTAGAGGTTGGCGAAAAAGTTATAGAATATCATTAAACAAAACACCAAAAAATATTGGATAATAAATAAAACAACGTTCCGTATGTTTTAAAACGCGTTCGCAACACATGAAACTGATTATTGTAAAAGTGACCAATTTTTGAACTAGATTTTCAATGCCTTTATTTTTCGCCATAATGTGGTGCGGCTGATTCCGAGTTGTTTGGCCGCGGCGGTTTTATCACCATGATTGGTTTTTAATGCCGCCATAATTTCGTCGTATAACTGGCTTTGCGAAGGCGCTTCGGACAGATGCCCCCCGGCCGGGGTTTGTGCCATGTTTCCGCCCAACGCGCGCTGAAGGTCGGCCACCGTAATCATTTCACTTTTACAGAGAATCATAAGCCTTTCGCACACATTGCGAATCTCGCGGGCGTTGCCCTGCCAGGTTTGACTGCGCAACAAATCGACTGCCTCCTCGCTGATAGCGGGAACCGGTTTGGAAAAGGTCTTTGCATAAACGCTAAGGTAATGTAAAACCAGTAAAATGGCGTCATCACCGCGTTCCCTAAAAGGGGGCAGGTGCAGCGTAAGGACATTCAGGCGGTAATACAGATCCTGCCGGAAAAGTCCCTGTTCCACAAGGTCAATCAGTGTGCGGTTCGATGCACTGATGATGCGTACATCCACCGAGATGACCCGGTCATCCCCAATGCGCATAATTTCCCGCTCCTGAATAACGCGCAGCAGGCGTCCCTGCACATCAAAAGGCATTTCGGAAATTTCATCAAGGAAGATGGTCCCGCCGTGCGCCAGTTCAAACATACCGGGCTTGCCGCCCTTGGCCGCCCCGGTAAAGGCGCCTTCCACATAGCCGAATAATTCGCTCTCGATTAAATTTTTTGGCAGCGCGGCACAATTTACAGCGACAAACGGACCGTTTTGCCGTTTTCCTTTTCGGTGGATGCTTTGCGCCAATAACTCCTTTCCGGTACCGGTTTCTCCGGTAATCATGATGTTCGCGTTAAAGCTGGCATACATTTTGGCCATATCCAGCACATTTTTAAAAGCCGTACTGTTGCCGATAAAATTCTCAAAGGAATATTTTGTGACGTGTCCCCTGTAGTAAATCTTACCGCGCACGACCCGTTCGGTTCTTTGCAACGCATCGACATCCTGAAATGTCAGCACGTCGCCGATATAGCGTTCATGAAGGTTCATGCGAATTTTATTGACAGTCAGATTATAGTTTTTACTGCGTACAAGGTAGTCGGTGCACTCCGGCTCGTCGCGAAGCAGGTTGTCCAGATGTGTCCCCTGAAGAACTGTGTCGGCGGAATGCCCCAGTGCTTCCGAGCGGGAGATTCCCAAAATACGCTCGGCTGCCGAGTTAAAGGTAACAATTTGACGATTCCGATCAGAGGCAATAATACCTTCGTAGGCATAGTCAAGAATGGTGGAAAACTGAACGGCCTTGGCCCGTTCACGGTTGCGAATCAACGCATTATGCTTGGCTTCAGAGATTGCTTGCCAAATTGATTCGCGGCTCATGGGGAAGGGATAAGAAGGAACACCCCGCTGCTGGGCGTATTCACAGGTGTCAATGCCACCCATGATGGCACGGCAGCCCTCCCGGATGGCTTTGTCTACCAGGCGCGCAATCTCATTAGACGTATTCACCTCGAATATGTAACGGCGAAGCTCGGTTCCCAGCAGCTCCGCAATGTTGGACGCGCTGTAAACCATATTCGTGGAGTTGACGATGCCAATGGGTACTTTTCCGTTTTCCTGCACTATTTTAATAATGGTGGAAATCACATCGTGCCCGCTGAAGGGAATTTCAACGACGGCGCTATCCGGTAGCAGACGCTTGACGTTTAATGCCGTGACACCGCGTGCAACAATGATATCGGATTCGCGCAGGCTGTCCAAATAAAGCTGCGGTTGCAGCGTGACCATAAAGGAGCCCGTAAACTCCTCGTGTTCATGCGCTTCAAAACGATCCAGTGCATTGTGCTCTTTAAAAGTTTTAATGGTGAGCTGCTTCATGTTTTCTTCCGGCAGAATAAAAGAAATTTTGATCATATCAGTCTTTCCTTATAAAAGCTTTCATGATTGCGGACTGCGACACAGGCGGGTGGGCCCCTTACTTTGATGGACGCCGATACTTTGCTCGTGTTCATCTTGACCGGCTGGTTTAAAGGCGGATGGCGTTAGCCGGTTTCCGGCTATCCAAAACGGGCGCTTACACTGCTGCGTAAGCACCCGTTTTGGACACACGAACAAAGGAATCAGCCATTGAATTGGCCGCGACAGCATTCGGTAAAGATGCTCTGAGCGTGCTTTACAAGGATACCGTGATCGTTTAATCCAGAAAAATTTTTTCGGGATCGATTTTGGTTCGCAGCACGTTCAGAATATCCTCGTTTGGTTCGGGCAGCATTACGGCTTTGGAGACATCCACCGCAAACCCGGTATTGGCCTCTACTTCTTCGGGGGAGCTGCAACGATAATAGCCCGCCAAATACATCCGTTTTGTTCCCTCGTCAAATTTCATAACGCCAAGATCCGTCACGACGCATATCGGTCCCCGGTTGATGGGCAGGCCCGCCTTTTTTCTTCCGTCCGGCCCGTCGATCCAGCCCGGGCTGGTGATATAGCCGACATCCTCAATAAAGCGCTTTTTTTCGTGCTTCATCATGATGATGGTATTGCAGAAGGAAGCGATGCCGTTGGCGCCGCCACTGCCCGGGAAACGCGTTTTCGGGCGATGATAGTCGCCGATGCTGGTGGAAGCAACATTCCCGTAAGGATCCACCGCCGCGCCGCCAATAAAGCCGACCAGGCGCTTGCTGCCATGCAGCAGCTCGTTTGCCTGGAATCCCAGATACCGGTAAGGCGGGCTTTGAACTGAACAATGGGCCATCGTGCGAAGATCGCTGACGCTTCTCGGAATTTCAATGGGGCAAAAATCCATCAGGCCGCTTTCGACCAGCAGCGTGCAGCTCGGTTCGAAACAACGCTTGGCGAGCACGGCCCCCACCAGCGGCAAACCGGTGCCAACAATGATGACCTGCTCGGGGTCCATCATCCGCGCTATCGTATAGGCCTGCATTTCGCTTTTAGAATAAGTCATTTTTCATCTGCTCCTTTGCCAGGTGGGTCATGTCAACATGATAGCCGAATCCGGGGACGACGTTCATGTCCAAAAGACGGGAAGCCCCCAGTTTATCCAGATATGCTCTGTGGCTTTGTACGCCGTATACCCATTCGTCAAGGAAGACCTTAAAATGTTCGTCGGTTTTTCCCGCCTTGTCATAATCCAGATAAAACTGCTTGTCATAGTCGTACAAGCCGTAAACCTGCGAAGGGTGCGCGCCGTACGGCAGGTGGACGACGGCATCGACGACGATTCCGGGAATGCTGTTAAGCGCGACGTCCTTGCGGATTTCTTCATCGGTTACAAGCTGCTCGCAGGTCACGATGGTGTGTTTGGCGGCGTAAGCAATATCAACATCCTGATACGGATCGCCGAAAATGCGACAGGTTCCGTCGAAAGCGGCCACCTGAACGTGAATGATCGCGACGTCCAGACGCGGCGTTGGCAAAAGCAGCAGCTTTTCTTCGGGGTCGAAGGGGTTTTGCTGAATGATGTATTTCTTGTCGGGGAGTTTTTCTGCCAGGCGGCGCTCCGCCTCCGAGATGCCCCATTCCGTTTCCATGCCGGAGCCGAGCATCATTTTAACCGGCACATAGGGCAGGCCGAGCGCGCTGGCGTGGAACATCATCATGACGGCGTCCTGAGAGTAATCTTCAAACTGGATTTTATTTTTCTCGACGGCATCCCGGAAGCGGCGGCACACATTGGAAAAACGCGGGTTGGCCGTGTAGCAGTTGATATAGCATTTGACGAGTCCGGCCCCGATGAGCATATCCCAATCGCTTCCTGCCGGGCCGCCCAGACCGATCAATTCCCTTTTGCCCTGTCTTATAATTTCGCAAACGGCAGCCAGCGGTTTTCGGCTGGTGGTAAAACCGCCGATTGCCATATGGTCGCCATCGTGCACATACTTTTCTATCGCCTCGGAAAGCGTACACACTTTGTTCATAAGAATCTCCAATCTTTTTGCAGATACCGGCAGGTTATAGGCGGGTTCATCCAATCACAATTGGCGTCCCACGGACAGATGATAACGGCCGGACATATTTTTGCTGTTGCTTACTTGAAATTAAGCGCAGCCTCGTATCCCAGGTCAAATGCCTGCGCATTGCTTTTTACAACCGCCGGTTTGCCCTCAAAGCGCTTGGCGAGCATGGCTTGAACCGATTCGGGGCTTGCGCATCCCGTCAGCGCGATCATCGCGCCCAGCGCAACAATGTTCAGAGACTGCATATTATTGATGGAAGTTGTGATATCTTCCATTTTAATGCCATACTGCTTCGCTCTGGAAGGTGCCTGGGTAATCTGGTTGGCGTTATAGATCAGCATCGAGCCGTCCTTCATGTTGCCGACGTATTTGTCGTAGGCGACCTGCGCCAATGCAACTACGACATCGGGGGCCAGGGCCTCGGGGAAGTCGATATATTCATCGGAGATGATGATATCGGCTTTTGTGAAGGCGCCCCGGGTTTCATCGCCATAAGCACAGGTCATAACAGCCTGCTTTTTGTCCATGATGGCTGCCGCGGAGCCGAGTACATAGCCGTCGATCAGCAGGCCCTGCCCACCGACGCCGCAAAAAATAATTTCGCACTTCTTCATGCTGCTGCCTCCCTTACTTATTGGCCTGCGCAACCGCCCGGGCCTGAACCTCACGGTACTTTGTGCTGTAATCTAGCCCCGGTTTATCCACAAATGTTCCGAGGACATACTTTCCCTCAAGCTGCTCTTCCGACATTTTTTTGGCGGCGGCCATCTGGACCGAATGCGCCTTGATCCACTTGTACAGTTCTGAGGAACGGCGCATTTTATTGTTGCGGCCGAAGTGCACGGTGCAGGGAGACAGCACCTCCACCAGCGAAAACCCTTTGCGCTCGATGCCGGTGGCGATCAGATCGGCGGTCTGCTGCACGTTTTCCGAGATGGAACGCGCAATAAAATGAGCGCCCGCACCTTCGGCAAGCCTGCAAATATCAAAGCCGTGCTCGATATGTCCGAGCGAGGAGGTCGTGGTGATCGCATTCTCAGGCGTCGTTCCCGAATACTGACCGCCGGTCATGCCGTAGTTGAAGTTGTTGCACAAAATCGCTGTGACGTCAATGTTCCGGCGGCACGCCTGAATGAAATGGTTTCCGCCGATCGTAACACCGTCTCCGTCGCCCAGAATTACGATGACATTAAGCTCCGGCCGGGCAAGCTTGATGCCGGTTGCAAAAGCCAGCGCGCGCCCATGGGTTCCGTGGAACGCATTGGTTGTGATGTACGAATCCACATGTCCCCAGCAGCCGATGCCGGAAACGATGACGGTGTTTTCGTTTGTGGCGCCGGTTTTTTCAAGCGCCAAAGTGAGCGAGCGCATCACCTGGCCGTAGCCGCAGCCTGCGCACCAGCGGTGCGGAAGCCGGTTAAATCTTATGTAGTCGGCGCTTTTCATTATTTTATTACCTCCTCGATGGCATCCAGTACCTGGTTAGGTGTGATGATTTCGCAGTCCACGCGGTTGATTCCGATGACCGGTATCCCTCTCCTGTTATATTTCTCCACTTCGCTGCGGACTTGCCCGAGGTTCATTTCCGGCACAATGGCCGCTTTTACCCGGGAGAGCACTTCGGCGATCTCCTTATCGGCAAACGGCCAGATGGTGACAAGCTTGAGAACGCCGACCTTCAGCCCCTTTGTGCGGGCGGTATTCATCGCGGCCATTGCGGGGCGCACGGAGCAGCCGAAGGTGATAATAGCGAAATCGGCGTCTTCCATTTGAAAGCTTTCGGTGCACACGATATCGTCGCGGTGCTGTTGGATTTTGTCGACATAGTGATGGATATATTTATTGGCGGATTTTCCGTCGTTGGCGGCGAAGCCGTACGGGCCGTGCATGGAGCCGCTCATGCGGATGATGTACTTATCGCCGTAGGCGGGCATGGGCGCGATGCTGTCTTCGTATGCCTCAAAGTCAAACGGCGCAAAATCGCCGCCCGGTATCGCGGGATCGGGCTGTTTTCTGTTGATAATTTCCCCGCCGTGCAGCTCATATTGCTCGCGCATGTGACCGATTATTTCATCTGCCAGTACAAATACCGGTGTGCGATACTTTTCGGCCAGGTTAAACGCGCGGATGGTAAAGTCATAACATTCCTGCACCGAAGAAGGGGAGATCGCAATAATACCGTGGTCGCCGTGCGTTCCCCAGCGGGCCGCCATGACATCGCCCTGCGCGGGTTTGGTGGCAACGCCGGTGGAGGGGCCGCAGCGCTGAACATCGATGATGACACAGGGAACCTCGGACATGATGGCGACGCCCAGGTTTTCCTGCATCAGGGAGATTCCGGGGCCGGAGGTGGCGGTGTAGGATTTGGCGCCCGCCGTGGAAGCACCGATAATCGCCGCCATTGAGCCGATTTCGTCCTCCATCTGGACGTAAATTCCACCTACTTGCGGCAGGCGTACCGACGAAAGTTCGGCTACCTCGGATGAAGGCGTTATCGGATATCCGGCGTAAAATCTGGCGCCCGCCGCGATGGCGCCCTCCGTAAGCGCATCGTTGCCCATTGCAAACCGAATTTCGTAACGATTACTCATGATTTAGAACCCCCTACTTCAATTGCAAAGTCCGGACATTTTGTTTCACAGATCTTGCACCCGGTGCAGTCGGCCACACGGGCCGCCACCGGCGGATAGCCGATTGTGAGGTCGTAAACATTTTTGGGGCAGAAATCCGCACAAATGCCGCAACCTTTGCACAACTTTGTGTTTACAGAGATTTTAAACATTATGTATTGCTCCTTTCGATTGGTTTAGGTAGGCCAAACTACCTTCAAAATCAGACTCAATTCGACATAGCGCGAGTAAAATATAATAAGCGTGTACAGAATTTTAAACTTCGTGACTACCAACTGCAAATATTATATGATGTGTTTTGCCTTATATCAAGAGCATTTTAGAAATTATTTTCATATACAACTAAAAAATAAGACTAAGTGTCTATAATATTACACACTTAGCGGGCGGAGAATAAAAATAATGCACTATACACTTGCTTAATGATTATCAAAATCGCTGATTTTTCATCTTCAAGTCGCCAAAGGTGCCAATAATTTTAAGATAATTTTAATCAAATGTTAGAAAAATAGACACTAAGCATTATTTTTACAAACATATATTTACACTTAAAAAACACCATGTTATAATTGCCTCGTGAGTATGATCAAGTCAGGATGTTAACCGAACGCTATATTTACCGGTGATAAACTTGCGTGATTGCCAACTGCATGCAAATAGTTATACCGACTGAATGAGATGGGAGTATCCTGTATGAAATGTGATGTTGAAACACTGAGAAAATTTGGCGCTGAAATTTTCGAAAAAGCCGGGCTATCTAAAAAGGATGCCGATGTCTGTGTAGACAGTTTCCTTTTGTCCGACATGCGCGGCATCCGCACCCACGGCATGACACACCTGAAAAACTACTGCGATCGTCTCGATGCCGGAACGGCTTCTGCCGGGTCAGAGATTGATATTCGTCAGACGGCGCCCGCCGCTTTGGAAGTGGATGCCAAACATGCGGTGGGCATGTCTTCGGCTATGGCGGTCATGGCGCGCTGTATGCAGGAGGCCCAAAAGGCCGGCTGCTGCTTCGCAACGGTGAGAAACGGCTGCCACTATGGATTTGGCGGCTATTTTCCGATGAAAGCGGCGGAGGCCGGCATGATTGGGTTTTGTGTTGCCAATACGCCGGCTCTGGTGGTTCCTTTTGGCGGGTCTGAGCCGATACTTGGAACCAACCCAATCTCAATTGCCATTCCTGCCGGTAAGTACCCGGCACTGGTTCTTGACATGGCGACAAGTCTGGTTGCCAAGGGCAAGATTTCACTGGCGCTTAAAGAGGGGAAAACCATTCCACTCGGTTGGGCCGTTGATAAGGATGGCAATCCGACGACTGATCCCGCTGCCGCCAACATCGGGGCGCTGCTTCCCGTTGGCGGCCCGAAGGGATATGGTCTTGCGCTGATGGTTTCGATGCTTTCCTGCGCGTTGGCGGGCGGGGCTGTGGATGTCGACATCCCCCGTTTCTGGGAAGAAACCGATAAAATGACCAACATCGGGTATTTTATGGGCGCCATCGATGTTTCGAAGTTCTGCCCCCTGGACGTATTTGAACAGCGCGCTGAAAAGCTTTTGTCGGCGATGAAAGCCAGTCGGCCGGCCCCGGGATTTGATCAGGTCATGATACCGGGCGAGATTGAGCTGAACATGACACAAAAGAGCCGGGAGGAGGGCATTGAGATGTCCGAGGTCAGCCTGAGGGAGTTTAGGGAACTCGCAAAACGTTATGACGTTGTTTACCCGTTTTAACGCCATACAGCCATCCGAAGCAAAGCCGTTTGAATATCCGGGCTGACACGCCGGATTTTGTGCGCTTTACAATGATCAAACGCAGCATTCACCGGTATATATCACGCAGTGCGGAACACGGCTTTAAATAGAGAGCGAATATCTCATAAACGTTGCAGATGACATAAGGCGAAAAGGCTTCTGATTACCGGAGTTCCAGTAAACAGAAACCTTAAAATTGTAGGAGGTATTTTATAATGTGTAAAAAATTATCCCGGATCATTTGTGTAGCCTTGGCTCTCGCACTCGTACTGGTCGCTTCCGGATGCGGCGGTGCTCCGGCGTCGACTGCCGCCCCGGCGTCAACCGCTCCGGCGTCAACCCCCGCTTCTTCAACGGCGGCTTCCCCGGCAGCCAGCACCCCCAAGAGCAGTACAGCTATTCAAATTTGCGGCGCAACCAGCGGCGGTACATACTTTTTGCTCGCAAATGCTATCTGCCAGATGGTAAACACGAAGGCGGGGGACTGGTTTAAAGCTTCCGCGCAGTCCACAGCCGGCACACCGGCCAATGTCCGCCTTCTGGAGGACGGCGAAACCGATTTCGCCTTTGGCCAGTCCGGCGTTGCACAGCAGGCCATGGAGGGCGTAGGCGCTTTCGACAAGAAGTATACCAATCTGGCCTCGGTGACCTACGTCTATCCGAACGTTATGCAGATTGCGGTTCGCAAGGACGCCAACATCAAGTCCTTTGCCGATTTTAAGGGCAAAACCTTCTGTGCGGGCGCTTCCGGTTCTGCAACCGAGCTGAATACCCGCGATATGTATGCCGCCGCCGGTATTACCTACGAGGATTCCACCATCGAATACACGTCTGAGACGCAGTCGGCCGATCTGATGAAAAACCGCCAGGCGCAGGGCGCAAACCTGATTGCCGCGCTCGGCGCCGCCGCCATGACCGACCTTATGAGCACCGGAGACTGTGAGATATACTCTTTTTCTGATGAAGAAATCAAAGCGATTTGCGCGTTGAGCCCCGCTTATTTCGAGTTTACGGTTCCGGCCGGCACCTACCCCAATCAGGATAACGACATCAAAACCTTTGCCGTTGCAAACTATATCTTCTGCCGAGCCGACCTTGATGACGAACTTGTTTATCAGTTTACGAAAGCGATCTATGAGAATGTCAGTACACTTAAGGCCGCTCATAAAGCCGCCGGAGATATCAAGCCGGAGAATTGCATCAACGGCCTGACGGTTCCACTGCATCCGGGTGCCGAAAAGTACTTTAAAGAAATCGGTGCCATTAAATAAAGTTTCCTTTTTTTCAACTTTGGCGGAGCGGGATGGTTTTCTGTTTCGCTCCGCCAGCCATTTTAGTTATTTCATAGCGATGGCGTGTTATTAAATGTGGAAAGGAAATATAGCATGAACCAAACTCATAACAATCTGCCGGATAATCAGCAAACGCCGCTCGAATCCGGGGTAGAGAAAAAATCGACCAATATTCTTGATGAGATCGAGATGGTCGATGTGGAAGAAACACTGAAAAAATATGACTCGGAATCCCGCTTTATGGATGTGAGCGGCCTGAATGCGAAGCTTGTCTCCGTTGTCGCTGTCGCGATGTCGACGTTTCATCTCTACATCGCCAGTCCTTTGGGCAAAATGCCTTCCAACAAAGTCCGCTTGCTGCATCTTGCTTTTGTTCTGTGTCTGATCTTTTTGTTGTTTCCGATATTTAAGAAAAAAGACGGAACAGCCGTCAAATTCATGTTTGCGGACTATATTTTGGCGGCGGCCGGCGTTGCGGTTAATATCTATCTGTTTATTTACATCGATGCCATCTCCATGCGCGCGGGTGTGATGCACACCACCGACATTGTAATGGCCGTTTTGACCGTGTTACTGGTATTGGAAGCAGCGCGAAGGTGTATCGGTAAAGAAATGTGCATTCTGGCGATTCTGTTTTTATGCTACGCATACTTTGGGCCCTATCTGCCCGGCCCGTTGATGCACAGGGGCTTTAGCATCAAACGCCTCGCCGAGCACATGTATATTTCGCCCGAAGGGATCTACGGTATCCCGCTGGGAGTTTCTGCAACAGTTATCTTCCTGTTTATCCTTTTCGGCGCATTTCTCTCCGAAACCGGCCTGAGCGAATTTTTCACCAACGTCTCAATGGCAGTTGCCGGTGATAAAGTGGGCGGCCCGGCGAAGGTCTCAATCATTACGTCCGGGTTGCTGGGCATGATCAACGGTTCGGCGGCGGCCAATGTTGTCACGACCGGTGCGTTTACCATTCCGCTGATGAAGAGCCTCGGGTACAAAAGCTACTACGCCGGTGCCGTCGAAGCTGTTGCTTCCACGGGTGGTCAGATCATGCCGCCTGTCATGGGCGCGGCGGCATTTATTATGGCCGAGTTTTTGGGCGTTTCTTATCGATTCATCATGATTACGGCTTTGATTCCCGCCATTCTTTACTATACCTCCCTTTGGATTAATGTTCACTTTGAAGCCAAGCGGTTGAACTTAAGCGGCATGCCTAAAGATAAATTGCCTAACGCGATTGCGGAGATGAAAAAGAGCGGGCACCTGATTATTCCCATCATCCTGCTGGTGACGATGCTGTTAATGAATTACACGCCTTCTTACGCGGCGTTTTTCAGCATTGTCTGTCTGGTTTTCGTCAGCTTTTTCAGAAAATCCAGCCGTCTGCATTTGAATAAGCTGCTTGGCGCTTTGATTTCCGGCGCAAAACAGGGGCTTAGCGTCGCGATCGCCTGTGCGGTGGTGGGGCTCATCGTTGGCGTTGTGTCTATCACGGGCATCGGTTTACAGCTGGCCAATGTAATCATCACACTGGCACATGGCCATCTGCTCATGACCCTGATTCTGACGATGGTCGCCTGTGTTGTACTCGGTATGGGCATGCCGACCTCCGCAGCGTATATTGTTGCCGCGACGGTTGCAACCTCTGCGCTTACCACCATCGGCGTCAGGGCGGAAATAGCGCACATGTTTGTTTTATATTTTGCCGCGCTTTCGGCTATTACGCCGCCCGTTGCACTGGCCTCTTACGCAGGCGCGGGCATTGCGAACGCCTCGCCGACCAAAGTGGGGTGGACGGCTGTCAGAGTGGGCATGTTGGGCTTTATCATACCTTTTATGTTCGTCTATTCACCTGCACTGCTGATGATGGACAGCACACCTTTGAGGATTATTCAGGCCTTTATCTCTTCCTGCGTCGGCTGTATCTGCCTGGGCGCCGCGACGCAGGGGTATATGCTCACCAACCTGCACTTTACAATGCGTGCCGCGCTGTTTGCTGCTGCGTTGCTGATGATCAAGAGCGGCTCTGCGACGGATCTTATCGGTGTTGCCATTCTCGTCGTCTGCTACGGCCTGCAGCGGTGGAAAATTCGCGCAAAGGCAAAAGTGTCAATGTGAATGCACCGACTTAAAACCATAATCAACGCACTTATAAGTCAGGAGGAATCAAATGGGCAATTTCACCATTAGACTCGAACCGGAGGATAATGTGGTTGTGGCGCGCCATGATATTGCCGCCGGAACATTTATTCCGGAAGAGGGCGTGACGCTGGTCGATGATGTGCCCGCGGGATATAAATGCGCATCGCGCAACATTAAAAAAAGCGAAGAAATCCGCAAATATAACGCCGTTATCGGCTACGCCGCAGCGGATATCAAAGCGGGCGCCATGGTTCACAGTCACAATATCTTGTTTGACAAGGTCGCGTCTGACTATGCCTACGGTATTGATTGCCATCCGGTAACTTTGCTGCCGCAGAAGGATCGGCGCACTTTTCTGGGCTATGTCAGGCCAAACGGCCGTATCGGCACCCGGAACTACATCGGAATTCTTGTGTGCAGCAATTGTGCCGCGACGGTGGCGAGAAAAATATCCGCGTATTTTACCCGTAAGGTGCTTCAAGCGTATCCCAACATCGACGGTGTGGTACCGTTTATCACCGAGCTTGGATGCGGAATGGAGCAATCCGGCGAGCCGCTCAATTTGCTGCGCCGCACCATATCCGGCTATGTTCAAAACCCCAATATGGGCGGCGCGGTCGTTGTGGCGCTTGGATGTGAACGCAACAATATCGACGCGTTTTTTGAAGCCGAAAATCTCAAGCCGGGTCCGCTGCTTGGAAAGATGACGATTCAGGAAATTGGCGGAACCGCGGCCTCTATCCGCCACGGTATTTCGCTGGTTGAAAAAATGCTGCCCACGGTCAATGATGTGCACCGCGTTCCCTGCTCGGTCGAACACCTTTGTGTTGCGCTTCAATGTGGCGGATCGGATGGCTTTTCAGGGCTGTCTGCCAACCCGTCTTTGGGCAAGGCGATGGATATTCTGGTTCAAAACGGCGGAACCTGTATTCTTTCGGAGACCACCGAAATCTTTGGCGCACAGCATATTCTCACGCGCCGTGCCGTATCCGAAGCGGTGGGCAAAAAAATCATCGACCGCATCGAATGGTGGCAAAAGCAAACCGAAGGCAGGGACTGCCAGATAAACGGCAGGGTTTCGCCCGGAAACAATAAGGGCGGTCTCTCAAACGTGCTCGAAAAATCCCTGGGCGGCGTAAAAAAAGGTGGCAACTCACCTTTGCAGGCGGTTTATGAATACGCCTACCCTGTAACGGCCCACGGTCTGGTGTTTATGGATACCCCCGGTTATGACCCGATTGTAGCGACCGGCCAGATTGCCGGCGGCGCCAATGTTATGTGCTTTAGCACAGGGCGGGGCTCCTGTTTTGGCTCGGTGCTTTGTCCTGTCATTAAAATTGCGAGCAATACGCCGCTTTATCAGCATATGAAGGATGATATGGATATCAACTGCGGCAGCGTAATAGATGGCACCGCCACCAATGAAGAGATGGGTAAGGCTATTTTTGAACAGATCCTTGATGTCGCTTCCGGTAATTATACAAAAAGTGAATTGCTTGGCGTGGGGGAGGACGAGTTTATGCCCTGGCCGATCGGCGTATTTGCCTGATCGTTAAGGCGCGGCCCGGAACGCAAAAAAAAGCGCACATTTTTAAATACTTAAAAATGTGCGCTGTATATCAGGGGCGGTTGAGCAAATTGAAACCGAGATCGCCTGAGATATCGTTTGTGAGCAGGATAATGTCGTCAATCAGTTCGTTCTGATGCTGTTGGAAATGCTGAAGACTGGTCGCAAAGCTTGCAGCGGCGATTGTTTCACCGGATATATTGCGGATTGGCGCACCCACGCAGGCCCTGCGCATGGAAAGCTCTTCAATTTCAGTGGCGTAACCCTGGCTTCTGATTTTTGCAAGCTCGTCGTGCAGACGTTTTCTGTCGGTGATCGTATTGGGCGTCAGCGCGGGGAGCTTTATGCCGGAATCCAGGTATTTGTCAATGACGGCGGGTTCAAGAGACGCCAAAAGTGCTTTTCCACCCGCGCTGCATTGGGCGGGCAGCACCTGACCGTGCGGCATGCGCGGAATCAGTGAAGAATCCTTTGAGAGCAGAATGACCGCCATCATGTCGGACTTCAGGACAGAAACGTTGATTCGAACCATATCCCATTTTTGGTACATGGGGTTAATGTACTTTTCCGCCGTATTTAAAAAGGGAAACTGGTAACGGTATTGGCTGCCAATTTCGTAGAAGCGGTAGCCGAGCGTGTACTTTTTAGAAGTCGAATCCTTTTCCAGACAATTCTGCGCCAAAAGGGAATTGACCATTGCGTAGGCGGTCGTGCGTGTTATTTTTAAAGCGCGACTGATTTCCATAATGGTCATCGGTGTATTGCTGTTTGAAAGAAGGTTGATTAGCTCAAAGGCTCGGTCAATTGCCTGGTGGGTACTATTTTCAGATGGTGACATTATAACAAAAGTCCTTTCTTTGTCAGCAATATAGTTTATTTTGATTATTATGTATAATTAACTCTACCATATTATGATACTTTATTCAATAGTATATTTTTATAACATAATGATATTATTTTTCTGTACATTATCTGTCTAACTAATAGACCATAGTAATTAATGGTAAAATGGTTAAAGCGTTTGTTATTGCGGCAAGCTTGTTGCCGTTTATAAAAATTAAAGGAGCGATATGGATGGAACTGAAACTGAAAGGCAAGACAGTTGTTATTACCGGTGGGGGCACCGGCATCGGCAAGCGGGTCGCTTTAGAATTTTTGCAGGAGGGCTGCAACGTTGCAATTTGCGGTCGTCGCCAGAGCAAGCTGGACGAAACGGCGACGGAATATAAAGCGCTGGGCTTCGACCTCATGACACGCAGCGCCGATGTAACCGATTATCAGGAAATGGCCGCTTTTGCCGACGATGTCGCCGCCCAATATGGCCAGATAGACGTTTGGGTCAACAACGCAGGTTCCAATCACATCAAGAGTCTGATGGATTATGAGGTTGAAGAGTTCCGGAAGATGACCGACAACATTTTGGTATCGGTATTTTCCTGCAGCAAAATTGCTGCCACGCATATGCGCAAAACCGGAGGCGGCGTTATTTTGAACGCTTCTTCCTTCTCCGCGGTCATCCCCAACGCCGGACGCGCACCCTACAGCGCCTGCAAGGCGGCGGTATCCTCGCTGACAAGAACCTTTGCCGCGGAGCTTGCGAAGGACCATATCCGGGTGGTGGCCTATGTGCCCGGAATGACGGCAACAGAAATATCGGCGGAGAACATTCGCATCAACGGCGAGAGGCTGATGCAGGATATTCCGATGCGGCGCTTTGGTACGCCCGAAGATAACGCCAAGCTCATCGTGTTCTTAGCCTCCGACTGTGCGGGTTATATCAACGGCACACAGATTGAAATTGCCGGCGCCAAGCTCTGTGTGCAAAACCCGCAGTATTCCTATCAATAAGATGCGCGCGCCTTAGATGAGATTTTAACATCCAGAAAGGATACCCGACATGAAAGACAGACTTCACTACAGCGACTACCGCAGCGGAGAAATAACGAACGGACTGGAGCGCTCCGGACAGCGCGCGCTGCTTTACAGCCTGGGGCTTGAGGAAGATGACCTGAGGAAGCCACTTATCGCGGTGGTGGGTTCCTTTACCGAGATCGTCCCCGGCCATATTCACATCCGCGAGCTGGCCCAGTTTGTAAAGCAGGGCGTACTCGAGGCGGGCGGGCTCCCGCGAGAATTCGATACCATCGCCATCTGCGACGGCATGTGCCAGGGGCACGACGGTATGCGCTTTCCGCTGCCAAGCCGCGAAATTATTGCCGATTCTACCGAGATGATGATCGAAAGCCATCATTTTGACGCGATGGTGATGCTGCCCGGCTGCGATAAAATCGTACCCGGCATGCTCATGGCGGCCGCGCGCCTGAATATTCCGGCCATCGTCGTTCCGGGCGGGCCTATGCTGCCCGGAAAATTTCAGGGCAGCGAGATCGCGCTCTGTGACCAACGGGAATTTGTCGGGCGCGTACAAACCGGCAAAATGGCGCTGGATGAACTGCTGGCGCTTGAGAAAAAGGTGCTGCCAACCTATGGCACCTGCGCTATGCTCGGCACCGCGAACTCGATGGGCTGCCTCGCTGAGATTCTGGGCATGAGCCTGCCGGGCTGCGGCACGGCGCCGGCTGTTTCGTCCGCAAAGCGCCGGTTTGCCAAGCAGTCCGGGCGCCGGGTGGTCGAAATGCTTAAAGAAGGGCTGACGGCACGTAAAATTCTCACCCGCGCCGGTTTGTTGAACGGCATTACGGCCACCATGGCCATGGGCGCTTCCACAAATACCGTTTTACATATTATGGCCATTGCCAAGGAAGCCAACGTGGATATCGACCTTCGGGATTTTGACGCAATCAGCCGAACAACGCCTTATCTCTGTAACCTGAAGCCATCGGGCAAGTATACGATGACGGCGCTGGATGAAGCAGGTGGTGTTCCGGCCGTGCTCAAGGCCATTGCAGACAAGCTGGATGGCACGCACATGACCGTCACCGGCAAAACGATTCTTGAGAATCTGGCGGCAACGCCGCTTGTGGAAAACGATATCGTTTATCCTGTCGGTGCGCCCAAGAACAAAGAGGGCGGCATCGCAATCCTTTACGGCAATCTTGCACCGGACGGCGCGGTGGTCAAACAGTCCGGCGTCAAGCCCTCGATGCATCATTTCGCCGGCACGGCCCGTGTATTCGATTCGATGGAGGCCTGCTGCGCGGCGATTTCAGGCGGACAAATCGACGAGGGTTCGGTCATTGTCATACGCTACGAAGGGCCCAAGGGCGGCCCGGGCATGCGCGAAATGTTCATGTGCACCGCGCTGCTGGTCGGCCGCGGCATGGACGAAAGCTGTGCCCTGATTACAGACGGCCGTTTTTCAGGCTCCACCAGAGGGCCCTGCATCGGGCATATCTCGCCCGAAGCCGCCGCGGGCGGCCCGATCGGTCTGGTTGAAGACGGCGACAGAATTACGCTCGACATTCCCGCGCGCACCATTACGCTGCATGTCGACGAGCAGACGCTCACGCGCCGCAGAGCCACGTGGCAGCCTTTGAAAAAGCCGATGACAACCTCGCTGGCCAAATATGCCGCGCTGGTTTCCTCGGCGGATAAGGGCGCTGTGATTCAGATTCCATGAGGCTCGCTTTTAACCGGTTTGTCAATGACGGCCCGCTAACGACGGCCAAGATACAGTTCCGAAAGGTAGGGAAATGAACCATGAAAATAGCAGTGATGGGTACAGGCGCCATGGCCTGCCTCTTTGGCGGCAGAATGGCGCAGTATGGTCACGAAACCTGGCTGGTCAGCGGCTGGAAAGAAAACGTGGCGGTTATTTCTGAGAAGGGAATCGTCATCAGGGAAAAGGACCGCGAAGATCTGACGGTAAAGCCGCACGCCACATTAAACGCGGCCGATGTCATTGCCGACAGCATTTTCCCCGATATGGTTTTAATCTCCTGCAAAGGCATGCAGACCGAGGCGACCATCAAGCGGGCGCTGCCCGTTATCGGCGAAAATACCAGCGTGCTAACCTTGCAAAACGGCATGGGCAACGCGGATGTGATTGCGAGATATGTGCCCGAAAATCAGGTCTTTTACGGCAGCGCCAGCATTGCTTCGGACTTTTTAGGGCTGGGGCTTATAAAGGATACCACCAACCACAACCGTTCGCCGTTGATTTCGATGATGCCTTACAACAAGGCGGAAAGCGCGGCGCTCGCGCAGATCGGCGCGCTGTTTACGTCGTTTGGCTACACGACGCTGGCTGCCCCGAATACAGAGAAAAACATTTGGACTAAATTTTGTCTAAACTGCTGCGGAAACGCGTTGGCAGGCATTACACGCCTTTCCAACGATGTTTATTCCAATGACAGAAACGGCTTTATTATGCTAAATCTGCTGTGCGCCGAGGCTGTGGCGGTGGCCAACGCGAAGGGCGTCGAGATCGATTACAATGAGATGCGCGCTTATATGCACGCCACATATTATTCACAGCATCACTTTGTATCGATGGCACAGGATATACACAATAAGATGCCAACGGAAATAGACACCATTAACGGATATTTGGTCGGGGAGGCTAAAAAATTGGGAATAGCCGTGCCCTGCAACGAGGTAATGGTGCATCTTGTTAAGCTCATATCGTCGCATTACGATCAGGTGTGGCTTTGAGCCATAGGTCGGTAAGGCAATACGTCGGTTATGCCAAAATATTTCATTCGGGGCTTCATCAATGGGGCCCCGGCATCCTGTGGTCCATCACAGCAGCTTGAGATTTTACAGAGAGGTGTGTATTTAATGAAACAACTGGAAGGAAAGCGCGTTCTGATTTCGGAGCCTGTACCGCCGGCGTTTGAGGCCGCGAACCGGCTGAAGGCACTGGGTTGCGCGGTCGAGTTCGGCTCTGAAATCTGCAACCGCACAAACAGGCGTTCTATTGAGGAGATGAAGCGTATCGTCAGGGAATATGACGGCTTTATCGGTATGTCGCGGGAAAAATTTCCGCGTGAAGTATTGGAACAGGCGAAACGCCTGACCATCATTTCAAAATACGGTATCGGCGTCGATCATATCGATTTAAAGGCCGCCAGTGAAAACGGGGTTCTGGTTGCCGTCTCCCCGGTCAACCGCGTGCCGGTTGCGGAACATACGGTAACCTTGATGCTGGCGCTTTGCAAATGTATTCGTAAAAATCAGCGCTACCTCAACATCCCAAACTGGCGCATGCAGGAAATGGTCGGCACAGAGCTCTATGGCAAGACAATCGGCTTTGTGGGTATTGGCGGCATCACGCGAGAGGTGATTGCACGCCTGAGCGGATGGCATTGCGATTTCATCGGCTACGACCCCTATGTTTCTGCGGAGAAGGCAGCGGCGGATCATGTAAAAAAGGTCGATTGGGAGACGTTGTTCGCCACCGCGGATATCATCAGCCTGCATCTGCCGCTGACAGCGGATACAAAGGGCTCTGTCGGCGAAAAGGAATTCAGCCTGATGAAAGAGTCGGCTTTGTTTATCAATACGGCGCGCGGAAAGCTGGTCAAACAGGACGCGCTTATCGCGGCGATAAAAGCGGGGAAGATCGCAGGCTGCGGCTTGGATGTCGCCGAAAGCGAGGAGCCTATTCCCGGTGATGACCCTATTATGGAAATTGCGAATGCCGACAACGTGATTATAACGCCTCATATCGCGGGATGGACCCGGGAATGCCAGCAACGTTTGGCGGATGTGACTACCGACAACATTGTTTTGGCGCTTCAGGGTACGATACCCAATAATCTGGTCAATACAGATGCAGTCGAAAACTGGAAGAAAAAGATGAATGACCCCCGCTGCATGTTGCTTTGATAAGATAGCGCTTTGGGCAATACAGTCAATCAGCCATACCGCCTGCCGGATGACTTTCTGGAAAAAGAGCCGATTCCTCATTAAACCGAACCCTTCTTTAATCAATGGTTTTGAAATTATAACGCTGAAAAAATGCCTGTGTAAAGGCGCATAAACCATTACACAGGCATTTGGAGGTGCATTATCAGTCAGTCGTGTCACAGTCGCTGAATACAGATACCGATAAGACCCGGCCCTGTGTGAACAACAAGCGCGGGACTTATCTGGCCGGTAATATATTCGGTATAATTGGGCAAAATCGCTTTTATCTTTTCTCCAACCTGTTCCGCTTCCTGTTTTGCGCCGCCATGCACCACGGCAATAATGTATTTTTCACTTCGGGATAAAAAGTCTTGGGTGAGGGCAATGGCGCTTTCCAGAACGGCTCTTCGTCCCCTGGCCTTTTTGACGGTGTAATAAACGCCCTCCTCATTGCAGGAGATCACCGGCAGTATCCCCAGCAGAGAACCCATTGTAGCCGAAACCAGACCGATTCTGCCGCCTTTTTTGAGATATTCCAATGTGGATACGCAAAAATAGACGCGCGTGTTTTCCACGGCCTTTAGCAGGGCGCTTTCAATCTCATCGAGGGAGAATCCCGCTTCAATGAGCTGCCCCGCGCGAATAGCCGTCAGACCTGAGGCGAGACCGATATTTTTGGTATCAATAATTCGGCAGTCCAGTTGGGGAAACTCTTTTGCCATGACGGTAAGCATATTATGCGTACCGCTCAGCCCGCTGGAAATCGTTACAACAATCACCTGCTTATAGCCCCTATCGCAGATGCGCTGCAGTGTCTGTGATATGGTTTCCCCCGAAGGCAGGGAAGTTTTAGGCACTTCTTGTTCAAAGCGGTCATAAACTTCTTGCGCGCTGATGTCAACCCCGTCTCTAAAATGGCCATAGCTATAGTGTATCATTAGCGGAACCACAAACATGCCGTATTTTTCGACATAGGCCTTTGGCACATCGGTGCAAGAGTCGGTGAGCAACGCAATTTTATGATTCATCCTTCATACTCCAAACAAAATATTTAACACTATTATATAAGATATGAAATAGCGTGTCAATTAGTTTAAATAACTATATATTCCTGTGAAAATTCGGCTTGACAAATAGTATACCACTGCGCAGTATAAAAAGGCACTGGACGCTATGATCCAATGCCTTTTTAAATGTATTGTTCAGTTTAGCCGAGGACGGAAAGCAGGATGCCGGCTGCGATAGCAGAACCGATAACACCAGCCACGTTCGGGCCCATGGCATGCATCAGCAGGAAGTTGGAGGGGTTTTCTTTCTGGCCGACAACCTGCGACACACGTGCCGCCATGGGAACAGCGGAAACGCCTGCCGAGCCAATCAGCGGGTTAACCGGGGTGCCGCCCATTGAAACGCTGATAACGTTCATCAGCTTTGCCAGCAGAACACCGCCGGCAGTACCAAGCGCGAACGCGGTAACACCCATGACCATAATGCCCAGGGTCTTGGCGTTGAGGAAGGCCTCCGCAGTGGCGGTGGCACCGACCGAAATACCCAGGAAGATGGTGACGATGTTCATCAGTTCGTTCTGGGCGGTTTTGTTGATACGCTCAACAACGCCGGATTCCTTCATCAGGTTACCAAACATCAGCATGCCGAGCAGCGGCACAGTGGCGGGCAGAATAAGGCCGACCAGCGTGGTAACTGCGATTGGGAATACAATCTTTTCGGTTTTGGTAACCGGCCGCACATTGGCCATGCTCATGACAATGTTGCGCTCCTGTTTGGTCGTCAGCGCCTTCATGATCGGCGGCTGAATAACCGGAACAAGGGCCATATAAGAATAAGCTGCGACGGCGATCGGCCCAAGCAGGTGGTCGGCCAGCTTAGCGGTGAGGTACAGAGCGGTAGGACCGTCCGCGCCGCCGATAATGCCGATAGAACCGGCTTCCTGGGGGGTAAAGCCCATCAGCATAGCGCCGATATAAGCGCCGAAGATGCCCAACTGGGCAGCGCCGCCGAGCAGAATGCTCTTGGGGTTGGAGATCAGGGGCGCGAAGTCCGTCATTGCGCCGACGCCCATAAAGATGAGCGGCGGGTAGATGCCAAGCTTAACGCCGCGGCCAAGGTAGTAGAGCAGGCCGCCGTAGTTGCTCTTGGCGGCAAATATCTCGGCACCGTTTTCAACAGCATGCTGCACCAGGTGCTCACCGGAAATCAGCAGGCCGCTGAATTGCTGGGCGAGCGCGTTGGAATCCAGCATTTGGGGAACTGTTGCCAGATAACGGAGCGTCTCGCTGGGCAGGTCGTTGACGCCGCCGAGCGGAAAGTTTGCCAGGAACATACCAAACGAAATGGGCAGCAAGAGAAGCGGCTCATACTTTTTGACGATGGCAAGATACATCAAAACAAATGAGACGAGAATCATAACCGCCTGCTGCCAAGAGATATTGTAAAAACCAGTACCTCTCAGAAAATTCATGATAGCTTCAGCCACGTTATTACCTCAAATCTTTTGTATACTTTGGTGTCTGCGGTCTTAGGCAATTACAATAAGAACATCGCCGGGCTGAACGGCAGCACCCTCGGAAACGCGAACTTCGGAAACAGTGCCATCGCAGGGGGCGAAGATTTCATTCTCCATTTTCATTGCTTCAAGAACCAGCACAACCTGACCATTTTTAACGGCATCGCCAGGCTTTACAAGGGTCTTGAAAATGGTTCCGCTCATGGGCGCGCTGATGGTGGTTGCACCGGCGGAAACGGGAGCAGCGGCTTTGGGGGCAGGTGCTGCAGCGGGTGCGGGTGCAGCTTTGGGCGCGGCGACAGGAGCCGCGGGAACAACGGGAGCAGCGGCGCGGACGACCGGCGCTGCGGCGGAACCGCTGATTTCTTCTACTTCAACTTCATAAGCTTTACCGTTTACGGTAACATTAAACTTTTTCATTAAAACATTTCACTCCAAATCTCGCAGATGTGTTATTTGACGTACAAAATTTGTCGGCAGACTAATTTTTGGGTTTAACGTTGATACTGCCGATATTCTTTGTTCCAAGCATATTGGAAACAGCGGCCAAAATGACAGCGAGGGTCTCTTCTTCTTCCTTGTTGTAGGAGGGGCCGGTGGGAGCTGTAGGAGCAACCGGTACGGTTTTGGGGGCAAGAACCTTACCCATGATGATAATCATACACATGATCATCGTGAGAACGATTAAAACTGTACCCATACCCAGGATGGTTAAAACGATAGGGGAATCTGGCGCCATAGTAATTACACCTCCTTACACCGGAAAGTTACCATGCTTTTTGGCTGGACGTGATTCGTTTTTATTGCTGAGCATCGAAAGCGCACCGGAGATGCGCATGCGCGTTTCAGCGGGTTCAATCACGTCGTCCACAAAACCGCGTTTTGCGGCCTGAAAAGGATTAGAAAACTCTGCCTTGTATGCCTCAATCTTCTCCGCACGGGTTTGGTCCGGGTCGGCTGACGCTTCAATATCATTTTTAAAGATGATATTGGCGGCGCCCTGAGGGCCCATAACCGCAATTTCAGCCATTGGCCAGGCCAACACCATGTCGGCACCAAGATGCTTGGAGCACATGGCTATATAAGCACCGCCGTAAGCCTTGCGAACCACAACGGTAACTTTAGGAACAGTTGCCTCACAATAGGCATGCAGCAATTTTGCGCCATGGCGAATAATACCGCCGTATTCCTGGTTGATACCCGGCAAAAATCCGGGGACGTCAACAAATGTCACCAACGGAATATTAAAGCTGTCGCAAATGGAAACGAACCGGCCCGCCTTGTCGGAAGCGTTGATGTCAAGGCATCCGGCCATAACGCGGGGCTGGTTGGCAATAATACCGACGGTTTGCCCGTTAATCCGTCCAAAGCCCGTAATAATGTTCTGGGCATAATAAGCCTGAACCTCAAAGAAATTTTCGTCATCCACAACGGCGGTTATCACGCTCTTGATGTCATATGCCTTGCTGGAAGACTCCGGCACAATGGCTTCAAGATTTTTGCACAGGCGGCGCGGGTCGTCCTTTGTGGCCACCAGCGGCGCTTTTTCGCGGTTGTTGGCCGGCAAAAAGCCGATAAGGCGACGAATGGCCGCGATGGTTTCCTGCTCGTTGGGATAAACAAACTGCGCAACACCTGAAATGGTATTGTGGGTCATAGCGCCGCCAAGGTCCTGGGCCGAAACATCCTCTCCCGTCACGGTTTTAATAACCGAGGGACCGGTTATAAACATGTTGGAGGTTTTATCCACCATGAAAATAAAATCGGTCAGGGCAGGGGAATAGACAGCACCACCGGCGCAAGGGCCCATGATGACTGAAATTTGCGGCACAACACCGGAAGCCAGGGTATTGCGGAAAAAGATATCCCCAAACCCTGAAAGCGCGTCCACGCCTTCTTGAATGCGTGCGCCGCCTGAATCGTTCATTCCGATGACCGGCGCGCCCATTTTAACCGCAAGATCTAACATCTTGCAAATTTTCCTGGCGTGCATTTCACCCAAAGAACCGCCCATGACGGTAAAATCCTGAGCATAAACATAGACCAGACGGCCGTCAATATTGCCATACCCGGTTACAACGCCCTCACCGGGGATTTCAACACCATCCATGCCGAAGCTGGTGCAACGATGCTCGACAAAGGCGTCCAGCTCCACAAAGCTATCCTTGTCCAGCAGCAGGGTAATTCTTTCACGGGCAGTCAGCTTTCCATTCTCGTGCTGCTTTGCAACACGCTTTTTACCTCCGCCCATGAAAATGCGGGATTTTTTCTCACGTAAATCTTGTATTTGTATTGACACAGAATCTTCATACTCCTCATAAAGATTCTCCACCGAAACGCAGTTGAACCCAAAACTATTCAAGCTGCGTTCCCATTAATTTTAAACGTTATTTAAAAAAAAGTCTATACTTTATTGTACCGTAGACAAACATTCATACATTGTTACTAAACCCGAAGAGTAACTGAATAATATTTTGTCGATTATTTTAAGCTGTTCACCAGTCAAATGAGATTAGTAAGCCAAAAACGCGCTCAACGGTTTTAAAAATAGAAACTGAAATTCAATAAATGAAACAATATATGCTAATTTCAAACAACAAAAACCTGTGGTAAAACCGATTGTTTTTACCGGGGATAACCTGTTTTGTCCGTCGGCGTGGGGCATAGTATCAGGATTGGTTTTTGCGCCGTTCCAACGCCTCAAGCTGTGCAACATGTGCGTCGATGGAGCGGTCAAAACATCTGCGCTGTTGTTCCAGCTGCAAAATTTTCTCATCCAGGGCCTTGCGGGACATAAACCGTTCCAACAGTTCTCTCGGCAGGGCAATATTCACCACGATGGACATGAGCACGCCGAACCCTGTATCCATCATTCTGTTTAGCGCATAGGTGATGTATTCATTGTCAGGGGTCAGCAGCATGACGATATAAAATACAACCGAGCCGGAAGGAATTGAATCGTTCACGCCGAAAAACTGGCTGATTAAAATCATCACTATGATGCCCGCAAACAGAAAGAATGATTCTGAAAGTATTTCATGCTGGGGAAAAACGGGCGGGAAATGCTTAAAAAAGTAAAAAAACAGCATCCCGGTGAATCCGCCTATAATGGTGCCCCACAACCGATTACCCCCGGTTTTCCAAGAACTTTGCATGTTGGTGTTCATGGCAAATACGGAACTCATACAGGCGTAGGTTGGGTTGCGGTCAATCAGGGCGTAAATTAGTGCGCACAGCGTACCGGCAATGGCTGTTTTAAGATTGCGCATGCCAATTCTGGGAACAGTAAAGAGTCTGCGCTGTTGAGATAACATAAATAAGCATCTCCATATTTAATTGTAAAGTTTGCTGAAATTATTGCGATTTTAACGAAAATGACAGCATGGAGTATAGCATAAATTTCGACAAAATATCAAGATATTTAGAAAAATATTGTGCGATAATTGTTTGTAATTCTCAAATATTTGTTTTGGTGTTTACGTGAAGATTATAAATATGATATTTTACTAATGTTACGGTATTATAGATATCTAAAAGAAAGTGGGCGTTATCGATGTCAGAAAATAATGAGATGATGCGTTTTGAATCCGGCGGGGACTATGTTGCTTCCGAGCAGCTGATGAGCGCTGTCAATATAGCTATGGCGCTTGAAAAGCCGTTGTTGATAAAAGGCGAGCCGGGAACCGGCAAAACCATGCTGGCGCAGGCAGTATCCGATGCTTTAAACCGCCGGTTGATCATTTGGAATATCAAGTCTACAACCAAGGCTCAGGATGGCCTTTATGTTTATGACGTCGTGCAGCGCCTGTACGACAGCCAGTTTGGCGGTGCGGATGTGGCGGATATCAAACGCTATGTCAAGCTTGGCAAGCTCGGAGAGGCTTTTTCAGCCGAGGAGGACGTCATTCTGCTGATCGACGAGATTGATAAGGCCGACATTGAGTTTCCCAACGACCTGCTCTGGGAGCTGGACCGCATGGAATTCTACATTCCGGAAACCGGTGAAACCATCACGGCCAAGAAGCGGCCGGTGGTCATCATCACTTCCAACGCAGAAAAGGAGCTGCCGGACGCCTTTTTGCGTCGCTGTGTTTTCCACTATATCGAATTTCCGAGCCAGGAGCTGATGGCGGAGATTGTCCGGGTCCATTTCCCGAACCTTGAGCAGAACGTGCTCAACGCCGCGCTGGCCGCGTTTTACCGCATTCGCCAGCTCCCGGCACTGCAAAAGAAGCCGGCCACCTCCGAACTGGTGGATTGGATTCGCGCGCTGACCCTCAGCGGCATTTCGCCGGAACGCATTGAGCAGGAGCTGCCCTTTGCCGGTGTGCTCCTGAAAAAGAACGAAGATCTGGACACGGTGGAGCGCGCCCGCCGCCTCCGCCGATAATCGGAGGGTACACTGATGTTTACGGCTTTTTTTGCCCTGTTGCGCGCAAATGGGCTGGCAATTTCGTTGAACGAGTGGATGACACTCATGCAGGCGTTGGACAAGGGGATGGGAAGCGCCGGGTTGTCGGCGTTTTATTTCCTCTGCCGTTCGGTACTCATTAAGAGCGAGGCCGACTATTTTGATTATCATAAGACGTTTCTGGCATTTTTTGAGAATGTCATTGAGCAAAGCAAGGAGCCGTTGCCGACCGAGCTTTTAAACTGGCTTAACCGACCGGCGGTGGCGCCGGATAATTACGACCCGAATACGGCGCGCGACAACCTGCGCAAGGAGCTGGATGAAATTCGCCGGATGTTTGCCGAACGCCTGCTGGAGCAAAAGGAAGAACACAATGGCGGCAGCTATTGGATTGGCACCGGCGGCATGTCGATGTTCGGCAACAATGGCAACAGCCCGACGGGTATTCGTGTGGGCGGGCAATCGGTTCACCGGCGCGCCTTTGAGGTGATGGGGGAGCGCGAATTTGCCGATTTCAGGCAGGATACCATCATCACGCCGCGGCAGCTTCAGCTGGCCTTTCGCAAGCTGCGGCAGTTTTCCAACCTTGACGATGCGCCGCGTGACGAGCTGGATTTGGACGAAACGATACAGGATACCTGCGACAACGCGGGCAATTTAAAAATTGCTTATAAGCGCCCCCGCAAGAACTCGGTGCGCCTGTTGCTGCTGATGGATTCGGGCGGCTCAATGGATGAACATCGCAAGCTGTGCGCCGAGCTTTTTTCGGCTGTTCATCAGTCCAATCACTTTAAAGACCTGCGCATCTACTACTTCCATAACTGTGTGGGCAAATATCTGTACACCTCGCCCGAAATGCGCTATCAAAACAAAATTGAAACCGAGCGTGTACTGGCCGAATTAACCGGTAACTACAAGACCGTTATTTTCGGTGATGCGGAAATGTCGCCGTATGAGCTGACCGACCGCTATTACGGCAAAAGCGGTATGGACTGGCTGCATGATATTAAGCGTAAGTTCAGGCACATTGTATGGATCACCCCCGATGAGATGCGTTACCGCAAGGGCTCGTGGTATAGGGCCTCTTACGACATGATTTCAGAGGAATTCGATATGTATGTACTGACCATTGAACAGCTTCAGGCCGCGTTTAAAAAGCTGATGGTCAACCGCTGACAGCATCCGAACACCCATTTATAAAAATGCGAAGAGACCTCATCGGTTAGAAGATGAGGTCTTTTTACGTCGGGGAGCGTTATTGGCTATGTTTAGTATGAGAACGGAAAGCAAAAAAACTGAGGGAGCCATGCTGTCGACATGGCGCCCTCAGTCAGAAAAAAAGAAAAAGGAAAGAGAAAAAGATATGGGCAATACAGTTAAACCAATAGGAATATGAGACGGAATTGACGGGCATTATTTTGTGACTGGCAAGGCGGAGAACGCCGGTGGCTGGCCCGCCAAGAACAACAACGCAGTCAGGCGCAAAATAGGCCGCCAAGACAGCTCAGTTTTCAATTGGCTTGTGAATTATGGCTCGTAGTCCAACGCGACCTTGACGAGCGCTTTTCGGACCGGTATCGACTCTGAAACCGCAATGCCGGTTGCATGGGTTTCGTCAGGAAAGAGCACCATAAATTGTCCCGCCTTAACCGTCAGGGCGTCGTCGACGCTGCCCGCATAGAACCAGATATCATTTTCCGGGCGTGCTTCCAACGTTTCTCCGGCCTGCTCCAATGCGCCGACGGCGATTTTTTCCTCGCCGGAGACGATGTACTGAATGTCGATGTACCGGCGGTGCGCCTCCAGGCGCGCCTGTGCCACAGGCTTGGTGTTATAGCTTTGAATTTTCAGGATGATATCTTCGCCGAAAATAGGATAGTCGCCGGGCTCCAGCACAATCAGATCACGATCCTGCAAAACGGCAAAGCCTGCGGCGATGCCGGCGCTGAGACCTTCGTATTTTTCGGCGTTTGCCAAATAATCATAAACCATTATGCTACCCCCACAGTTATTAATAAATTTGCATAAACGCGCTTTTCACCGGTTGAAATGGCCAACCGCACACAGTCCTCGCCGCAGGCGCTGTAAAATTCATGGCGGCCAAGCCCATCCAGCGCAATGCCGCCCAAACGGTCGGAAAATGCGCTGAAAATTTCCGGCGTGCTGCCGTCCTCCGGCAGCATGACCTCGGCCTTTTCAACATTGATTTCGCAGAGCAGCGCGTCAAGTACCTGCGTCACAGTCGGAATGCCCGCCGAAACGCCAAGATAGACCTTTTCGGCTCCCCCGGATTTGGCGCCCAGCGGATAGTTGCCGTCGGCGATCAGAATTTTGTCGCCATGCCCGCACAGGGCAAGTGTTTTCATAATATCTGGGTTAATGCAGCCTTGTTTGCGCAATTGTTCAGCCTCCTACTTTTCGTTTTGACGCAGCTGACCGAGCGCACCGCCCGGATGTCTGCGCACATACTGTTCCGGTGTTATGGCGCGGTCTGCCTGCAGCATGACCGACAGCGCCTGCAAAACATATATTTCCGCAAGAATGGAATTGCGGGGGGCGCGGTTTAAAGGGCCGCCCTCGGCTCCGATACCGGCGAACAGCACGGCTTCGCTGTTTTGCGCCAGCCAGGAATTCAGGTTGCCGGTGACGCCGATCACCTTGCAGCCGTTGTTGTGGATGGCATTCACAGTTGCCTGAAGCTCAACGGTCTGGCCGCTGTTGGAGATACAGAGGACGACATCGCCTTCAACCAGCTGCCCGCAGGAGCCGTGAACCGCTTCGGTGCCGTGCAGAAAATAGGTGGGTGTGCCGGTGGAGGAGAGCAGCGAAGCCATGTAGGCCGCCACATGCCCCGGTTTTCCGATGCCGGTAATGTGAATTCTGCCGCCGCTTTTTTCGCAATTCTGTATCAGGCTGACAGCACCCGAAAGGCACTCGGCGGTGACGGTATCCATAAATTTATTGAATTCGTCCTTGGCGCTGTTTTGGAATGCTTCCAGCGCCCTGGTTGCAGTTTCGGACATATTTAATCCACCCCTTTCAATACGTTGAGCCGGTCCAGCGGAAATTCACTGAATTGACGCGCCCGCATCGCCGCGCACACCTCATCGAGTGTGGGCAGGGAGGGCATGGCCCCCATGCGCGAGACGGTGATGGCGGCGGTGCTGTTGGCGAAAAGCAACGCCTGCTCGTTGGAAAGACCGGCGCATATGCCCGCGCAGAACGCACCCACAAAAGAATCGCCTGCCGCTGTCGGGTCCGCAACGGCAATGTCGGGTACGCAGGGCTTCAACACGAAGGAACCGTCGGCGGAATCGGATACCACTGCGCCGTTGTCGCCCAGCGTGATGATCACTTTCCGGACGCCTTTTTGATGCAGTGCCGCGACGGCTGCTTTCAGGTTGCCCGGGTTGAGTGTGTCATCGGCATTCCGAATGGTGATACCGGTGAGGTCAGCCGCTTCATATTCATTGGGCGAAATATAGGTCAGGTGGGACAGCAGCGCGTCGGAGAGCGGTGCGGCGGGCGCGGAGTTAAGCATCACCGGTACGCCGTTTCGGTGGGCGATTTCCGCTGCCAGCTCAACGATTACCATCGGGATTTCAAGCTGAAGCATCAGCATGTCGTACTGCGTAATCTGTTGTTCCAAAAACAGAATCTCATCCGGCGTAATCGTCATGTTTGCGCCGGAAACGACGATGATGCGATTATGGAGCGTCACGCCGTCCTTCTGGGTGAGCAGGATGTTGCCAACAGCGGTGGCCGCCGCATCGGTGCGCATCACATACTGGGTATCGGCGCCCGAATCCTTCAGCGTCTGGATCAGCTGGTCGCCAAACGCGTCGGCCCCGGTTTTGCCCACCATTGTGACACAGGCGCCCAGGCGCGCGGCCTGTACGGCCTGGTTTGCCCCCTTGCCGCCGGGCGCGGTGCGAAAACCGCTGCCCAATACGGTTTCGCCCGCATTGGGAAAGCGCTCGGTGGAGACAATCATGTCCATAACAAGACTGCCCACCACGAGAATTTTTGGTTTTTTCATGTGAACAGCTCCTTACAGGCCAAGCTTTTTGCCGAGGTATTCTTCCAACGCAAACAGGCTGTCGACCTCCATGCGTGCATTTTTGTCAAAACGGTCGCGGTCCGAGCTTCTGGCGCGTAAGCTCATCGGAATACCGACGAGATTCATGTGATATTTTGCGCTGACAGGGTAGAGGCGCATCTCAATCATCGCAAATTCGGTGAGCAGGTCGGCCATCAGCTTGGCCTCCTCCGCCTTTTCGGGGTTAAAAGCATTATCCACCACAAATTTGTAAAGCTGCGGGTGATAGTTTGCCATAATGCCGTTGTAGCCGGCCGCGCCGTGCATAAAGCTATCATAGAACGAGGCGGCATTGGCGTTAAAGAGCTTTAAGGGGGTGCCTGCTACAGCCTGGATGCGCGTGCGGATCAGCTCATAATCGCAGCAGGTATCCTTCAAAAACACCAACTTGCCGGAATGAGCCAGTTCACTTAAGGCGTTGGTGGAAACCAGCCGTTTATAGGGCATGGGGCACTCGTAGATGCCGAAATCCACCTCGGGGAAAGCCTTGACCGTCGCCTCAAAATTTTTCATAAAAACGCCGTCGCCCTCGTTCTGGGGGTCGAGCGCGTTGGAAACAAGCACATAGGCTTCCACCCCGGTTTTCATCATCGCCTCAATTTCCGCAAGCTGGGCGGGCAGGTCGGTTGCAGTGTGGCCGGAGGCAATCACCTGAAGACGGCCGTCGGCGGCTTCCATGACGGCTTTGCCGAGGTCTACTTTTTCCTGCGGGGTTAAAAACAGCATTTCGCTCGACTGGCAAACCGCAAAAATACCGTTGCAGCCCTTTTTGGCGTACCAATCCACCATCTTTTGAACGGTGGGGAAATCAATTTTGCCGTCTTCGGTAAAGGGGGTAATCATTGTCGGCCAAACGCCGCCATGAATTTCAAATGCCATGAAAAATCACCTCATAAATTTATATATTGGCATGTTGTTAGGGCTTGTTTGTCAATAGAAAAAACGACGGATAATTCACTGTCAAGGCGCGGCTTCAGGGAAAAAGCACGGAAATTTATTTTTGACGCAGAAGATACACCTTTACTGTAGAAGGACACGAAATTTTTGGCTTTACAAACAGCCCCAGGAAAAGGTCAGCGCATTAGCCGGTATAGCCGAGAAGCATCCTTGGCAGGAACAGGACAACATTCGGAATATAGGTGATGACAATCAGCACAATGAGCATGGCGACGATCATCGGCAAAATCTCTTTGACGACGTTTTTGAGCGGCGTGCCCGAGATACCGCTGGTGATGAACAGCAACATGCCAAATGGCGGCGTGGAAAGGCCGACCATCATGTTAAACACAACCACAATGCCAAAATGCACAAGGTCGATGCCCAGCTGGTTGACCAGCGGCAGCATGATCGGGATGAAAACAACTTGAATAACCGAGGTATCGATGAACATGCCCAATACCAGCAGCGCAATATTGACAATGAACAAAAACACAAAGGGTTCGCTGGTCATGGAGAGAATTAAATCGCCGAGCTTGACAGCGATCTGTTCACGGGCCACAATGTAGGAAATAGCAGTGGCGGCGCCAACCATCAGCGAGGTTGTGCCGGTTGCCTGAACGGTATCGACAAGCACCTGCTTAAAGCCGTTCCAGCTCAGGACACGGTAAGCGAAAATAGCGATGATCAGCGCATAAAAACCTGCGACGGCGCCCGCTTCGGTGGGGGTCATGATGCCGGTATAAATGCCGAGCAGCAGAATCACCGGCGTCAGAATGGCGGGGATGGCCTTGACGCAATAAAGCAGGTATTCGCGGAATACGACGACGGCACTGCGCGGGTAGTTGCGCTTTCTGGCGATAAAAGCGATGTAGATCATCAGCGCAATTGCCAGCAGCACACCGGGCACCATGCCGCCCATGAACAGCGCGCCGACCGAGGCGCCTGAAAGCATTGAGTAGATGACCATTGGAATGGAGGGCGGGAAAACAGGGCCGATGGTTGCCGAAGCCGCCGTGATGGCGCAGGAGAAGCCGTCGTCATAGCCTTCCTGCCGCATGGCCTCAATTTCCATCTTGCCCAGACCCGCGGCATCGGCGATGGCCGAACCGGTCATGCCGGAGAAAATCAGCGAGGCCAGCACGTTAACATGGCCCAATCCGCCGCGGAACCGGCCCACAATGCCTTTTGAAAAGCCAAAGATCATTTCGGTGACCTTACCGGAATTCATGACATTTGCGGCGAAGATAAACAGTGGCACCGCAATGATGGTGTAGTTTGAAAGCAACATGCCCAATGTTTGCTGTGCCACCATTTTAACATTTGTGCCGTTAATTAGAAAGTAAAAAGTACAGGCTGCGATCATGCCAAGTGGAATGGGCATTCTTAAAAGGAACATGAGAACAAAGATCAGTAAAAAAACAAAAAGCGCCAGGTTCATTCCAGTTCCTCCTTATTTGCTTGTTCAATGGCTTCTTCGTAAGCCGGTTTGTGTTCTTGCAGCAGGCGTTCTTCCGCCTGTTTGCCGCCCAGGCCGGAAAAGACCATAAAATCCTGATAAAGTTCAATGGCGGTATAAAGCAGCATCAGCGCCAAAAACACCATGTAGGGTGCAAAGACATAATTTAAGCCCACCTTGAGCACGCTGGATTTTTGGACTTTCATAAACTGGATGTAATCCCAGGTGGGGCCGACCGAAACGACCAGCGCGACAAAAATGATCAGGTTGCCCAGAAAAGCCGAAAAAGACTTTAATTTTACCGGCAGTACGTCGTATACCAGCGTAAAGGTAACGTGCGATTTTTTGCGTTGTGCATAACAGGCGCCGAGCAATACCACCCAAACATAGCACATGGAGGTGACTTCCATCGACCAGGGCTTGGGGTCACGTATGATATAGCGAAAGAAAATCTGCATGATAAACACACCGAAAAGCCCTATAAAGGCGAGCACCGGAATGTAAATTTCCACACAGTCCCGCAGCCAAAGCACAGCTTTTTTTAATAATTGCTTCAAGACGTTCATCCTTCCTCTTCCATGGATGTGCCGAAATGGGATACCTTTTGAGAATACGGGGCATATCATTCTGATATGCCCCGTATTCTAGCGTCTACGGTACAAGCCCGACAGGCGGGGCAATTAACCCAGCGCCTCTACTTTTTCAAAAAGATCCTTATCCCAGCTCTCGGAGATATCGCTTTCGAGGTATTTGGCAAGGACCTCATCGGCAAATGCATCGACATCGGCTTCGTAAACCTGAAGCCCCTCGCCCTTGAGGAAGTCGACAACTTCGCTTTCGGTTTTCAGGTTGGTTTCGTCGCAGACTTTACGGCCGGCTTCGACGCCTTCCATAACCCAGCCTTGCTGCTCGGGGGTGAGGGAATCCCACTTGGCCTTATTGATGGTGGGCCATACCGAGTCGACGAGGTGATTGGTCAGCGAAATGGACTTCTGAACTTCGTAGAACTTAGCGTTCTTGACGGTGGGCAGGGGGTTATCCTGGCCGTCGACCGTGTTGGTGGAAAGTGCGAGATACAAATCGTTAAAGGGGATGGGGGTGGGGTTGGCGCCCATGGCGGTGCCAAGGAACACCCACGCGTCGGAGTTCGGCATTCTCAGGTTGATGCCGTTGAGGTCGGCGGGGGTTTTAATGGCTTTATCCTGTCCGAGGGAAATCTGGCGGGTTCCCAGGTAGTAAGCGCCCAACGGCAGGATGTCCTGCTCGTCGGCGATTTTGGCGAACACTTCCTTGCCGATGTCGCCGTTGAGCACCTTGGTCATATGGTCATAGCTCTTGAAGATGTAGCCTGCGGTGAACATCGACAGCCACGGGCTGTTGGTGGTCAGCCAGGAAGCGCTGGAATAGATGATGTCGCAGTCACCGGCTATGAGTGCGGCAGTTTCGGTGTCCTGATTGAACAGCGTGCCGGAATCGTAGCACTCAACGGTGATTTGACCGTTGGAAACCCTTTCGACGGTCTCTTTAAACACTTTTTGCGCCTGACCGTGTGCATCGGTCGGAACGGCCGCGATCGAGAAAATCAGGTTGACGGGCTTCGCCTCAGGCGCAGCAGAGCTTGCAGGGGCGGAACTGGCGGGGGCAGAAGATGAAGCGCCGCCGCATGCGGTCAGCATAAGCATCATAACTGCCATAGTTACAGCAAACACCTTTTTCATTAATCGTTCCTCCTAAGTTTGTCTTTATTATCAACCCGCCTTAAATAGGACGGATTGCGACCATAGTAATTATTACCGGTCAGGCCTTGTGCGACTCGCGCAGAACAAGCTCACAGGGCAAGGCAATCCGGCGGTTGTGGGTGTCCTTGCCTTCAAGCGTTTCCAGCATCAGGCGGGCGGCTTCACAGCCCATGTGATAAGGGTTCTGAAAGGTTGCCGTGACGGGCGAGGGGGTGATATTCATCCAGTCGTAATCATCAAAGCCGACGACCGAAACATCGTGCGGCACCGAGATATTGTGTTCCGAAAAATATTGTAAAAGCCCCATCAACAAGACATTATTCGCTGAAAAAACAGCATCTATTCCGCGCTTCAGAAGCGTCGCGGCAATCTCTTTGCCGGCCTGCATCGTATAAGGTAAATTGACAAAGACCAAATCTTCTTCTATTGGCAGAGCAGTTTCTCTCATGCCCTGCAGGTAACCGAGGTGACGGTCATAGGACGTGGAAAACTCAAAGTTGCCGCACAGAAATGCAATGCGCTTTCTGCCGCTTTGAGCCAGCAGGTGAACCGCCTTGCGGGCACCCTCCAGATTATCCGAATAGACGCTGGGCAGGCTGCAGTTTTCCACCCGGCGATCCACCAGAACAATCGGAATACCCAACGAGCGGATTTCGGCCAGCGCGGAGACATCGCGGTCAAATGGAACCAGCAGAATGCCGTCCACCAGTCTTTTTTCCAACAGCTGCAGGTTGGCCAGGTGCTTTTCGCTCTCCTGCTCGGAGTAGGTGGCAACCATGAGGTCATACCCGTTGGCGTGCAGCTGTTCGCGCGCACCATTTAAAACATCAAAGAAGAAACAGTTTGTTGAGTTGTTGGGCTCGGTACTGGGAATGAGAAGCGCTATGATGTGAGAACGATTGGTTTTAAGCATTTGCGCCGCCAGATTGGGCTTATAGCCAATCTTTTTAACCGCCTCTTCCACCAGCTGCTTGCTGTGTTGGGAAACGGCCCGGGTACCGTTGAGGGCGTGGGAGACCGTCGTAATAGAAAGACCGGTCATTTGGGCGATGGTTTTGATAGACAAGAATAACCATCCCTTCCTTATATTTGCACCAAACGTTTTCGCGCAAACGTTTTACATGCTTAGAATAACATCAGAGGAAACAGGCTGTCAATACACTGGCGTAACAGAAATATTATGTACATTATAGTGATGTTGCTCATACGCGGAAGTGATTTTTACATTAAAATTGGTATATTGATTATCTTGACGTGGAAATGATGCGAAAATATCACCATATATGCAAGAAGAATTGTAAAATTAAAAAAACGATTTAAATTTTGTTTAAACGGAGGATTTTCATAGGGCGTTCCTGTGAATTATGCCTGAGCAGAGAGAATAATGGCCTGCCGCATGTAATCAAAAGGCCCGTTAACTGCTCCAGATTAAATCGGCGCAAAAGATTTGCGCGCTGTTTTTTGTCAGTCGAGGAAGAGGATGCCGGTGGGTTGACGCCACCAAAGGCCATAACGATGAATGGCGAAAAATAGCTGTAAGGTTCAGGCTGTCAATAAAGCGACAGGGGCTTGGCATTTTGCATAAAATAAATGCCGCTTATCGCGACATGGGAGAACCCTTGTCGAGGGTTCTCCCCGCAAAAACAGTCCAGCAGACTGTTTTTGCGCCCGCTCCTGCGCTTCTTACAGAATAAGGGCTTTGGGATGCTGCCCGGACCGCGCGCATAGCATATAGGTGCGCACGCGGCAGCTTGGCTACGCTTATCACAACGGGCGGCATAAATGCCCGCTGTGACTCCACCAAGACCCCGTGCGCTTTTGATTACGACAGTATGGGACGCGTTATGCGTTTTGACGCATAACAAGCACAGCGCAGCGGGGCTTATTTTCAATTAAGCGCTTAAGCGCCTGATGAAAATGCGGACCCAAAAGCGCGACCAAAACTTTTAGGCTATGCCCATTTTTCTTTGAATTTTTCGACAAGCTGAGCTGTAAAGCTGTTGTCGTTTTTAATCTGGAGCAGTATTAGGCAAGGAAAAAGTGAAGCCGGCGCTTAAATTAGCGCCGGCTTCATTAAACGAATACCGTTAAAAAACAACTGCGTTATTAATAGTATTTTTGCCTGGAGCGATTAAAGCTGATTAGCCCGCAGATCAACAGGCCTATTACTGAGAGCGCGACGCCAATGCTGCATACGATCATGGCCAGTTTGCGATAATCCGGCGAGGCGGCATTTGTGTCGCTGTTGGCAGGCGGTGCGGCCATGGAGGGCTCGGCCAGATTGTTTGCCGCCTTTTTAGTGGTGCCGATTATGGTCGGGCTGTCATCCTCCGCCTGCTGTTTATCACCCTGCTGTGAAGAAGGGGCGCTGGACGGATTGACAGAAGCGGCATCGTTCGCAACAGCCGGCGCGGTTGAAACCGTATTTTGGACAGCGGCAGGTTTTGGAGCAGCTTGTGTCCCGTAGGCGATGTCATCAAAACCAAAACCGCCTGTACCGGGATTATAGTTGGTCTGGGTGTCGTTATCATAAATAACGGCGGTATCCTCATCGCTGTTGTCGGTCCTTGGATCCGGAATATTCAGCTTTCTATCCGAGATGACATAGCGTCCAAGTGTTCTGGTGCGGATAACAAAGGTGTCGTCATAGGAGTCGTAGGATGCATTAACCTTTTTAAGCGTGTCATCGTCCTGTACCTCATAGACATAGTTGTCGCGGTCAGCATAGAGGTAGAGGTAACCAATTCTGTTAAAAGCGGCACCATTGCCGTTGAAAAAATCCAGGTTGGCATTCGGGTATTGATCCGCAATATCATCGTCGTAATCGGTGTCCATGCCGAGCACGATTTTTTTCTGGTTGTTGGTGTTCACAACGAAATAGCTGTATGAATCGGCTTCAAAATCAAAGGTTTCGTCATCGTACTCGTCAAAATCCTCTTCGGGAATAAACAGCGCGGGGATAATTGGGATAACGTTGGCGTCTTCCGGCGCGTTGTAACCCACCTCAAAACTGACATCCAGAAAAACGTCTTCATAGTCAAAGCGGTATTCACTGTCGCCGCTGCTCTTTCTCATTTCCACGGTGCCGTACACATCGTGGGTGGCCGTGGTCGTCGAGGATCGCGTCTTGGTGGTGATGGACAGAAAATAACAGTAATTTGAAGCGGAAAGGTCAATGCCGCTGCCGAGGCTTCCGGTGAAGCGTTTTTTAACAACTGCAAGCTTATCGATATAAGAGGAGCCCTCTTCCCAGTCGGTTTTAATTTTGATGCTCTTGGTGGCGGTGCTTTGATAGACGCCGACAAGATTGCCGCTGCCGGAATCAGAAAGCAGCGGGTAATAGATGGTTTCGCCGTAAGGCACCGAATCGTCGTCGGCAGGTGCATCAAAATCGACATAACGGTCATCCTCGTCCAGCAGGTAGCCGTGCTCATAAATTTCGGTGACGGGATAAACGTCGTCGTCGTCGGCCAGAACGCCAACGGAAGTTGTAAAAAGCAACAAACAGGCAAAAATGAACGCAAATGTGCGTTTCAAAGCGATCCCCTCCTTTTGGTTAGTTTAACCATTATAACATAAAAAATGTTATCTAACAACCTTTGCCAAGATGAAAAAACTGTGAAAATACCGGAATACGGCAAAAAGAATGCTTGATTGTAAAACGATTTTCAACTCATGAAGCTATTGTGTCAAAATGCACAACGACTTGTAGCCGCGCGGCGGCGGCCACAATATTTTGTGGTCGGATGTAAAGAGAAAACCCTTGACAGAGGTGTTCTTATTCGCTATAATCATGAAGTACCAAATTGTTGTTGTGGAAAGGAAGCGCTGTTTGATGGCGAAAGATCTGAGTATTTCAATGCTTTATGATTTTTATGGCGACTTGCTTACTGAAAAGCAGCAGGAGGTCATCGAACTTTATTACAATGAAGATTTGTCGCTTTCAGAAATTGCTTCGCACAGCGGCATTACAAGGCAGGGTGTGCGCGATTCAATAAAGCGCGCCGAATTTCAGCTTGCGGAATTTGAAGAACAGCTTGGCCTTGCAAACCGCTTTGCACAAATAAAAGATACCCTTGATGATATATTAAAAAACGCTTTTGAAATAGAGCAGATCAATTCCCGGCTTTATAATTCAAAAGATATCACCACCCGTGTCGGCAAAATTACCAGGCTGGCGCGCCATGTGGCGGAACTGTAACAAAATGGAGGAATGGCATGGCTTTCGAAGGACTTTCCGATAAGCTTAATTCCGTTTTTAAACGGCTGAGATCCCGCGGCAAGCTTAAGGAATCGGATATCAAAGAGGTTATGCGCGAGGTGCGTCTGGCACTGCTGGAGGCCGACGTCAATTACAAGGTGGCAAAGGATTTTGTTGCCGCCGTTTCTGAAAAGGCTGTCGGCGCTGAAGTTTTTGAAAGCCTGACCCCCGCGCAGCAGGTTGTTAAAATTGTCAACGAAGAGTTGACGACCCTGATGGGTACTGAGAGCGTCAGAATTCGTTTTTCAAGCAAGCTGCCTACCATCATCATGATGTGCGGTTTACAGGGCTCCGGCAAAACAACCCACTGCGCCAAGCTGGCGAAGCATTTTAAGGCGCAGGGCAAACGGCCGCTGCTCGTGGCCTGTGACGTTTACCGCCCCGCGGCCATCAAGCAGCTTCAGGTGGTTGGCGAACAGGTTAACGCGCCCGTTTTTGAAATGGGGCGGGGCGACCCGGTACAGATTGCCAAAAAGGCGATTCTGCGGGCCAGAGATCATGGCGACGACATTGTCATTTTAGATACCGCCGGCCGTCTGCATATCGACGAGGCGCTGATGGGTGAGCTTTCCAATATCAAGGAAGCGGTTGGCCCGCACGAAATTCTGCTGGTGGTCGATGCCATGACCGGCCAGGACGCCGTCAACGTCGCCAAGACGTTTGACGAGCGGTTGGGCATCGACGGCGTCATTTTAACCAAGTGCGACGGCGATACCCGGGGCGGCGCGGCGCTTTCCGTCCGCGCAGTTACCGGCAAGCCGATTAAATTTGTCGGCATGGGCGAACGGCTTGACCAGCTGGAGCCCTTTTATCCGGACCGCATGGCCTCCCGTATTCTGGGCATGGGCGACGTGGTCACCCTCATCGAAAAGGCGCAGAGCACCGTCGATGATAAAAAGGCGCAGCAGCTGGCGCAAAAGCTTAAAAAGAACAGTTTTACCCTCACCGACCTTTTGGACCAGATGAAACAGATACAGGGCATGGGGCCGTTGGGTCAGGTGCTCGGCATGATTCCGGGCGTTAAGGTTAACGATGAGGACGCCCAGCGCGGCGAGAAGGAAATGAAGAAGATGGAAGCCATCATCTTTTCAATGACGCCGGCCGAGCGTGAAAAGCCCTCGGTTATCGACCCCAGGCGCAAACGCCGCATCGCGGCCGGCAGCGGCACCCGCGTTGAGGACGTCAACCGCATTCTGCGCCAGTTTGAGCAGATGCAGAAGATGATGAAGCAGCTTAAAAACACCAAGGGCCGCGGAATGTTCGGCAGAGCGGGTCTGCCGTTTTAAGGGCAGGGCAGCAAAGGTTTTTCCCCAATATGTTGGGTAAAAATAAATCTATACAAAAAACCAGGAGGTGACAGGTTTGGCTGTTAAAATAAGACTTCGCCGTATGGGTGCTAAGAAGGCCCCTTTCTACAGAATCGTTGTTGCGGATTCCAGATATCCCAGAGATGGAAGATTCATCGAGGAACTGGGTTATTATGATCCCACCAAGGAGCCCTCGGTTATTCAGATCGACGCCGAGAAGGCAAAGAAGTGGATCGCCAATGGTGCTCAGCCCACCGATACGGTGCGTGCGATCCTGAAGAAGAACGACGTGCTTTAATCAATGGAGGGCAGGATGGAACAGTTAATCAGCGTTATTGCCAAAGGACTTGTCGATGACAAGGATGCGGTGACCGTCACTGCCGATGCGCCCGCCGAAGACGGTACGGTAGTTTATCACCTGCATGTCGGGGCGGAGGATATGGGACGCGTAATCGGCAAGCAGGGGCGTATCGCCAAGGCGATCCGCACCGTGGTTCGCTCCGCTTGCGGCAGAACCGGTGAGAAGGCCGTTGTCGAAATCGACTAAGTTCTTCCGGTTTTAAAAATGAAAAGGGAGTGTCTCCAAATGCATCCCATGCATTTAGGGGCACTCCTTTTAACCATCCGCCAAAAACAGCAGTCTGTTGAGGAGAAAAGAGATGAAAAAACAATATCTTGAATGCGGCAAGATTGTCACCACGCACGGCGTTCTTGGAGAGATTAAAGTGCAGCCCTGGTGCGACGCACCGGAAGAACTGACGGGTGTTGCGACGCTCTATTTTGACGAAGGTAAAACGCCGTTGACAGTACAGCGTGGCCGTGTTCATAAAAATATGGCGCTTTTAAAGCTAAAAGGCATAGACAACATCGAACAGGCACAGATGTTGCGCGGCAAGGTGCTGTGGGCGCATCGCGAGGATATTCCCCTTGGGGAAGGCGAGCATTTTATTCAGGACCTGATTGGTTTGACAGTGGTGGATGCCGACGATGGCCACCCCTACGGCACGCTTTCGGATGTCAGTGAGACAGGGGCAAACGATGTTTATCACATCACCTTTCCGGACGGCAGCATCCGGCTGGCGCCGGTCATACCGCAGGTTATCATCGCCACCGATATTGACGGCGGGGTCATGCGCATCCGTCCGCTCAAGGGGTTGTTTGATGATGAAGATTGAAATTGCGACGCTGTTTCCGGAAATGTGCGAACGCGTCGTGGATGAAAGCATCATTGGTCGGGCGCGCCGCGCGGGAAAGCTGGACATCTCCTGCGTCAATATACGCGATTATTCCGACGACCGTTTTCACCGCGTAGATGATACGCCCTACGGCGGCGGTATGGGGATGGTACTGGAAGCCGAGCCGCTGGCGCGTTGCTGCGAGGCTTTTGGCGCGCGGCACCAAACCGATGAAAAGCCCTATGTCGTTTACCTCTCACCCAAGGGGACGGTGTTTAACCAGCAAAAGGCGATTGAATACGCGAAAAAGCCCGCGCTGCTGCTGGTGTGTGGACATTATGAGGGTGTGGATGAGCGATTTATAGAGGCGTGTGTGGATGAGGAACTCTCGGTTGGCGACTATGTCCTGACAGGGGGCGAGTTGGCTGCGCTCGTTGTGACGGACGCTGTGGGCCGCCTGTGCGAGGGCGTGCTGTCCGGTACCGAATGCTATACTGAAGAAAGCCACTACAACGGGCTTTTGGAATATCCGCAGTACACCCGCCCGCCGGAGTGGCGCGGCAGGGCGGTGCCGCCGGTGCTGCTTTCCGGGCACCACGCCAATATTGCAGGCTGGCGGCGGATACAGTCGCTGCGCCTCACCGACGCGCGCCGCCCGGATCTATATGAAAAGGTTGAATTGACCAAACAGGACAAAAAACTGCTGGAAAAGTATGCGAAAGAGGAGAGTTTTGATGTATGACCGGAACCGTTGTCAATGCGGCGGCCATTGTGGCGGGTGCCGCCATTGGTCTGCTGTTTAAAAAAGGGCTGCCGAAGCGCGTTGAAGAAAACGCGCTGAAGTTTGTTGGAACCGGCGTGGCCATCCTGGGCCTGAATGGTGTCATTTGCGCAATGATCACCGCCGACACCGCCACGGGGCTGCTCTCGTACGAGGGTGGCATTTTGCTGGTGCTCAGTCTGGCTGTCGGCGGCATTTTCGGCGAGCTGTTCAGCATTGAGGACAAATTGAATGCAGGCGGGTTGGCCATTGAGCAAAAGCTTGGCGCGCAGGGGTTTGCCAAAGGGTTTGTATCCGCCTCCATGCTGTTTTGCATTGGCGCCATGGCAATTGTGGGGGCCATTGCAGACGGACTGAACCACGACAGCAGCATTTTATTTGTCAAGGCGACGCTCGACGGCATCACTTCCATCGTGCTGGCGGCAACGCTTGGCTACGGCGTCTTGTTTGCGGCTGTTGCGGTGCTGGCCTATCAGGGAATTATTACGCTGTGTGCGGGCCTGTTGGCGCCGGTCTTAAACGGCACTACGCTGCTTGACCAGATCTGCATGGTCGGCTACTGTATTGTTCTGCTGATCGGCACGAATATGCTGGGTTCTACCAAGGTTAAAACCGCAAATCTGCTGCCGGCGATGTTGGGGCCAGTCGTGTATAATTTTATAATGATGTTGAAAAATACTTAGTAAAATGGCACAAAGAGTTTGTCTATATCGGCATATTTATTGCGTAGGTGTAGAAAATTTGCCATATAAGATGTAATTGCGTTTTGCGTCATTGACGTGATGGAAGAATGACCGTATAATGATGGTGGAGATTAACACGATTATTGTTTTAAATCATCGATGATAGGAGATATGTATTATGTATATGAAGGATGTTAATGTGCAGAATCAAATCGGTCTGCATGCCCGTCCCGCTACTTTTTTCATTCAGAAGGCCAATGAATTCAAAGCTTCCATTTGGGTTGAAAAGGATGAACGTCGTGTGAATGCCAAGAGCCTTTTAGGCGTTCTTTCTCTGGGCATCGTGGGGGGCTCCTCTATACGTATTATCGCGGATGGCGCCGACGAGCAGGCCGCTGTTGACGGCTTGGCAAAGCTTGTTGAGACCGGCTTTACCGAGCAATTTTAGTCGTTAACCAAGTTTAAACAAGGGCTGGATTGCAGGCGGTTTTTCGTGCTGAAAGGCTAAGGAAAAAAGCGGCTGCCGCCCGGTGAGGATAATAACGCGGCAGGGCGGTAAACCGTTGCCGCAGGATAACCTGGTTTTCAAGCTTGGGGAAACACTACTGGGTTTGGGCTTTAGCGAGACGGTGTGCTGCTTTTTCGGGCGGCACACCGTTTTTGTTGCCTGTTGCCATTTTGCGTGGATGGGGGAAATGTATGTCGGAGGAAAGAATTCAGGCGTTGCATCAAAAGTCCCGGGCGCTCACGGCCGAGCCGGGCGTTTATTTGATGCGCAATAAAGCCGGCGAAATCATCTATGTCGGCAAGGCCAAAAATTTGAAAAACCGCGTTTCAAGTTATTTCCGTGCGCTGGATAAGCACCTGCCCAAGGTGCTGGCCATGGTGTTGCAGGTGCAGGATTTTGAAACGATTGTCACTGCCAGCGAGTTTGAGGCGCTGGTGCTGGAATGCAGCCTGATCAAGCAGCATACGCCAAAATACAACATCCTGTTAAAGGATGACAAAGGGTTTAGTTATCTGCGTATTGATAGTGGAGATTACCCCCGAATCACCGAAGTTAAACAGAAAGCGGCGGACGGCGCAACTTATATCGGGCCGTATATGTCGGCGTGGGTGGTTAAAAATACCGCCGATGAGGCGAACAAGGCATTCGGCTTGCCCACCTGTGCGCGGCAGTTCCCGCGGGATATCAAAAAAGGACGGCCATGTCTCAATTACCATCTCAAGCAGTGCATGGGGGTATGCCGGGGCGGTATTTCGGCGGCGGAATACGCCGAAATTATGCACCAGGCGGTTGAATACATCAAGGGCGGCAGCGCCGAGGCGCAGAAAATGCTCAACGAGCAGATGGAGCGGGCGGCGGAAAGCCTCGAGTTTGAGAAGGCGGCCAAATATCGTGACCGTTTGCGGGCGATTGCGCGCTTTTCCGACCGGCAGCGGGTGGTGTATGCCAATGTGGCCGATCAGGATGTGCTGGCATTCGTACAGTCGGGCGATGACCTTTCGCTGTCGTTGATCAAGTTCCGCGGCCAGCGGCTGGTCGATAAACTGGATTTTCTGTTTCCGGATATTTCGTCGATTGAGGATGTCAGAGGCGAGTTCATTTCGCGCTATTATTCCGACCCGCTGCACGAGCTGCCCGGCCAGCTGACGGTTGATGGGGACGTGACCGACAAAGCGCTCATCGAGCAGCTTTTGTCGCAACGGCTGGGCAAAAAGCTATCCCTTGTGCAGCCGCAGCGCGGCGATTTGGTCAAGCTGGTCGAGATGGCGCGGTTAAACGCTGCCGAGCAGCTTTCTCTGCGCAGCAGCAGCCGCACCGGGCGGGAGCTGGCCGCCCTTGATGAGCTGGGGAAGCTGTTGGGATTATCCAAGCCGCCGGTCTGGATAGAATCCTATGATATTTCCAACATCGGCAGCGGAACGATTGTCGGTTCAATGGTTGTGTTTGAAAACGGCCGGCCGCAAAAAGCCGCTTATAAGCATTTTTCGATTAAGGATATCGCCGGGCCGGACGATTACGCCAGCATGGCGCAGATGTTAAACCGCCGCTTTGCCCGTTACCTGGCGCAGGCCGAGGACGGCGGCTTTTTTAACCGTCTGCCCGACCTGCTTCTTATCGACGGCGGCAGGGGACATGTTTCGACCGCCAAAGGCGTGTTAGAGTCACTTTCGCTGGACATACCGGTATTCGGCATGGTCAAGGACGACCGCCACCGCACCCGCGCCATTTCGTCACAGGGCGGCGAGATCGGCATCGCCTCTCACCGCAGTGTTTTTACACTTGTAACCGCCATTCAGGATGAAACGCATCGGTTTGCCATAAACTATGCACGTAAGGTTCATAAAAAGACGGCTTTTGAGTTGTCGCTTACCAGAGTTGAGGGCATTGGCGAGGTGCGCGCGCGCGCTTTGTTTGCCCATTTTAAAACGAAAAAGGCCATTCTGTCCGCCACTGAAGATGAATTAGCCGCCGTTAAGGGTATGAATAGCCGCGCAGCCAGAGCGCTGCGCGAAGCTGCGGAGAAGGGCGAAATCGGTTGACAAAATGGCATAAAAAAGGGATAATAATAAGCGGTCTTTAACATTTTCAAAAACATCGGTTACTTAACCGGTGCTGCAAGGAGATAAAACATGAGAGTTATCACCGGCACGGCCAGAGGGCGAAAGCTCACGGCCCCGCAGGGATTAGATACCCGCCCGACATCAGATATGGCCAAGGAGGCGTTGTTTTCCATCATTCAGTTTGAGGTGGAAGGCGCCGCTGTTTTGGACCTTTTTGCGGGATCGGGGCAGCTTGGCATTGAGGCGCTGTCGCGCGGCGCGCGTTCGGCGGTCTTTGTCGATGCTTCACGGGAGGCGAATCAGGTTATCGCACAGAATCTTGAGCACACAAAGCTTAAAGATTGCGCGCGCATTGCCATGATGGACGCCGCAGCCTATTTAAAAACTGTGCGTGAACCGTTTGACATCGCGTTGCTGGACCCGCCTTACCACAAGGGCCTGATTGATACCGTGCTGCCGCTGCTGGCGCCCTGTATGACCCCCGGCGGCATTATCATATGTGAAACCGAACGGGATGAGACACTGCCCGAAGCCGCGGGCGTTTTTGCCGCGCGCAAAGAATACCGTTACGGCAAGGCGAAGCTGACGACCTACCGTGCGCTTTAAGGAGACATTATGAGAATTGCAGTATGTCCCGGAAGCTTCGACCCCGTCACCTATGGCCATCTGGACATTTTTAAACGCGCATCCAAGCTTTTTGACAAGGTGATTGTGGTTGTGGTCATCAATCCGGATAAGCACCCGACCTTCTCGGTGGAGGAGCGCATGGAGATGATCCGGGAGGTTGTGACCGAATACCCCAATGTCGAGGTGGACAGCTATTCCGGCCTGCTCATCAACTATGTTCGCGAAAAGGGCGCCGTTGCCATCGTCAAGGGCCTGCGCGCCATGAGCGATTTTGAGTACGAGTTCCAGATGGCGATCACCAATAAGAAATTGTACCCGGGTGCCGAGACCGTGTTTTTGACCACCAGCCTGTATAACCTTTACTTAAGCTCCAGCCTGGTTCGGCAGATGGCGATGCTTAAGGGCGACCTTGCCGGTCTGGTGCCCCGGTGTTTGCACGAACGGGTATATAAACGTTTTGAGAAAGGTGGAGACGCTTCAGAATGAACATTGAAGAAATTTTGGACATGCTCGATGAATTGTTGGATAAAAGCTGGAATCTTCCGCTGACCAACAACCGCAGCGTGGTGGATATCGAAAAAATTCAGGAGCTGCTCGACGATATCCGCATGAACCTGCCCGGCGAGATCAAGCAGGCAAAGAGCATTGTCTCAGACCGCGCCGATATCATTGCCACGGCCAAGCGCGAGGCGGATGCCGTCGTGCGCCGCGCCGAGGACCGCGCTCGCGCGCTCATCGCGCAGGAGGAGATTGTCAAGCAGGCGCAGCAGAAGGCCGCTGAAATCCTCTCTCAGGCGCAGCAGAAGGCCAAGGACCTGCGCGCGGCCTCACAGGAGTTCTCGGATGATCTTCTGCGCCAGTCCGAGGAGACATTGACCAAGCTGCTCACCGAAGTGCGCACCACCCGTCAGGCCATGCGCAACACCACCAAGCGGTAGAAGCTGACCGAAAAAATTATTAGCCGGCGCTCATTTTCAGGATATCCGATCCTGCAAATGGGCGCTTTGCCATATTTAGCGTGTGGTTGCGCGGCCAAAACGCTTTGTCTTTGCGGCCTTGTCTCCGTGCTGTTGCGTTGTCCTGCCTGCGCCGTCCGTCTTGTACCTCATTCGGGATTCGTATCAGATTTTCTACACAAAGAGCATACTTGACAATTGATCAATAAAAACACTAAAATATTAATAACTGTGATTTGTTATTCTTAGAGCAATCAAGGCGATAGATAAGGGGTTTCTCAAGGGCTTAAGCGTATTTATATACCTGACAGTCATACAAATGAGAAATATAAAGGGGGCAGACATTGTGAAAAATTATTCAGCGGAAGAAATTTTAGATTCTTTTACAGTTTTGGCGCCATATCTTAATGAAATATTTATCGAGGATGTTGGTGTATCTGTCATTAAAGAAGGGTATTACACTTCCTATGTCCCGGGTAAATCTTTCGACTTAAAGGTCAAGGCCGGAGAGCCTATGCAGGGTAAAGTTAGCGAACAATGTATGGAAACTGGCAAGAAGGTTATTCGAAAGATTACAAAGGAGCAATCAGCTTTTGGCATACCCTATATTGCATGTGCATACCCGTTTAAAAATGGCAACAGGGTAATTGGCTGTGTTATTACAACTCAGGCTGTAGATAGTCAAGAAAAAATACAACATATTTCAAATGACCTGGCTACATCTGCACAAGAGTATACGGCAAATATGGAAGAGATCGCCGCGACAACTGCGGAATTGGCTAGCATCTCAAGCAAACTTGGATCCTTTAGCAATGATTTAACCAGTTCAATAAAACAAACAGATGAAATCGTTGCTTTTATCAGTAACATAGCGAGCCAAACTAATTTATTGGGTTTGAATGCAGCCATAGAAGCTGCCCACGTTGGTGAGCATGGCAGAGGCTTTGGTGTAGTGGCCGGTGAAGTTCGAAAGTTAGCGGTAGAAAGTGCTCAATCAGTTAAAAATATTAAAACTTTATTGGACAAGATACAGCAGTCTATTATCCAAATGAACCAAAAGATTCAAGCGGTTGATGGCGCTGTAAAATCCCAGGAAGTATCTATACAAGAAATGACAAATGCAAGCCTCGGTTTTGCGGCAATGGCAGGAGACCTTGCGGAGATTTCAAACTATATGACAAACAAATAGCAACGCATCTCCTTGAGGTCGCTGAAGCCGCCCTTATGGTCAAGTAAAACGATTTAGAACCTGAGTTACAGATAAATGCTGTAAACTCAGGTTCTTTTTGGAATAGTATCGGTATCACGCGGCTGTTGATGAGCGTCAAGCGTCTGATAAAAAACACCGCTACTTTCCGATAAACAGAGCGCGTAGCAGACTTGCAATTATCAGGCGTGTATTCCAAAATCACTATGTCGGAAAACTATACATTATGGAAATGAGACTAAATCCGGGCGAGACGCCGGAATAATCACTGCCGGATGCCGCAGCGGTTCACATGGCCTGCGAGGTGTTTGGCGCATTGACGGACGGGAAGGTTAAACCTGAATCCTCAGAAAGAAATGTTTCGTGGCTGCTTGACGATGCCCTTTGTGGTTTTAAATACTTTGAGCCCCGCAGAGCCGGGCTTTATCTATTTGGAGGAACTTGTCATATCTGCCGTTTGTCAGTCAGGATAGTCCGGAAGAATATACCGCCGCTCTAAAGTTGGCAGGTTATAATCCCTGACACTTAATTAAGGTAAAAACAGAAAGGGCCCGCCACACAAATGTTCATTCGTACATTTGACGGCGTGCCCTTTAATCGCGGTTACTTATCTTGTGAAACGACGGGTATATCGGCTTTTTGCTCTTTTTTGCTCAGGCAGTAGATGGCGGCGCAGACCGCCGAGGTCAGCGGAATGGTCAGCAGTAGCCCGAAGCTGCCCACCAGCGCCTGAAGGATTTCCACGACGATCATCTCGCGGTTTAAAAGCCCCAGCCACGAGCTGCTGTAAGCGATGAGCAGCAGCGTCAGTGAAAGCGAACCGCCGATGTAGGCGAGTATCAGCGTATTGGACATGGTGCCCATCATGTCGCGCCCGATGGTCATGCCGGAACGCATAATGGCGGCAGGGGGACAGTTGGGGGTTGCCTCGTAAACCTCATATAATGCGGAAGAAAGCGAAATAGCCACATCCATGATGGCGCCGACCGCGCCGATGAGGATGGCGGCAAAGATAATGGCCTTAAGGTCAATGGTCTGCCCGTCTATTAAAAATTTTAAAAACAGGGACTGCTCGTCAACCATGCCGGTCAGCTGTAAAAACCTGTCGGCAAACAGCGTCAGCCCGCCGGAAACCAAAATACCGGAAATGCAGCCGATGCCGCTGCACAAACTCTTTTTATTGGCGCCGTTGACAATCATCAGCGTCATAACAATGATGAACGCACAGGTCAGAATCGCCCAGAAATAGATGTTCTTACCCGATAAAATGGCCGGAACAAAAACGCTGAAAATGGCCGTACAGGTAAAGCACAGCGATAAAATTGTGTTGAGGCCTTTAAAGCGACCGAAGAGGATTAACACCAGGCCAAAGGCGATTGCAAAAATCAATAATGTGTCGGTTCGGACATATTCCCCCATCATCCATTTGACATCGCCCTGAAACTCGGGGTTTTGGGTCAGCAACACATGGTCGCCCGTTTTGACTTCCCGCAGCTGGTAGGGAGAATCGGGGTCGCAATTTTGCAACGCCGTGACCATTGCGCCTTTCTGGGGGCCGGTGAGCAGCTTTGCGACAAAAATAATGTTGACGCCGTTCCCGTACTTGATGCCGCTGACTTCCTGTGCCGCCGACTGTCGCGCAGTGATTCCCTGAACCAGTGCCTTTTCACAGGAATCCTGATAAATATGCTCAAACACAGGTAGGTTGGATGCGGCAATCTTACCGCCGACAACAAGGTATAAAATCGACAGAACGATGGAGAATATATAAATTATTTTTTGCTTCATTGCCTTATTCCTTCGTGATAAAAAGTTGCGCATAGTAATAATCGCCGTCGCTGCCTTGCACAATGCCGACGCAGATACCGGTGAACTCCGGGCGGAGAATGTTTTCGCGATGCCCCTCCGAGCCCATCCAGGCTTCCACGGCGCTGGCGGCATCGAGCACGTTGGCATCCAGCAGATTCTCTCCGGCGGCATAATAGGAATACCCCATATCGGACAGCACCGTTTTCCAGCTGCGCCCGTCCGGTCGTGTGTGGTCCCATACGACCGAGGCTTCTTTGGCGCGGGTCTGGCAGGCGCCTTCAAGCTCCGGCAGATAGCGCAGTGCTGAAAGGCCGCGGCTGGTGCGCTCTTCGTTCACCAGTTCAACAATTTCCTTGACATAGCTGCTGTATCTGCTGCTGGAACTGTATGAAATGCCGTTGATTGTTACCGGCAGTGTCACCCGGCTGTCGGCATAACCGGCGCAGCTTGCGGTGATGGTGACGTTGGCACTGCCGGCGGCTTTGCCCTCAATTTTTAGCATGCCGTTGTCTATTTGGGCTGTCAGATTGCTGTTGCTGGCACTCAGCGACAGTTGCCCGCCACTGGGAAGGCCGGCAATTTCCACCTCTTTAGTCTGCCCGAGTGTCAAAGATATAGACGGCGGGAGAGACAGTGGGATGGGCGGCAGGGTAAAGGTGGCGTTTACCGTTCGGGTGGCTGTGTGATAGCCCTCGGCCTCGCAGGAAACAGTGACCGGGAAGCTGCCCGCCTTCGTTGCGGAAATCTGGATCATGTTGGCGTCAACCACCACCGAAACCGCGGGATCATCGGCTGCGGCCAGTAAATGACCACCGGGTTGAAATGCGAGGCAGGCGACCTTCAGCGTGTCCTGCGTGGTGCCCGATACATTCTCTGCCGCCAAATCCAGAAGCGCGGATGTTTTATCCACCGTAATGGGCACCTGCACCGAAAACGGCTGGTAGCCTTCACAGGCCGCGTCTATTGCCAGCGTTGCTTCACCGGGGGCCACAACCGAAAGCTTTATGCCGTCCGGCTGCTGTTCGGTGGCAATTACCGAAGGGTCTGAATTCTGTATGCTGAACACAGCGTTCTCAGGCGCGCCGGACAGAACAAGCACGCACGCATCCCCAATATTGAGCGTGAGGCCCCGGGCCGGATCCAGCACGTCGCCATCCTGCAAAGCGGGGGTTATGTGCATTGGCTGCGCGCTTACCGAAACAGGATAGCGCACCTCTTTTATCCGGTAACCCTTGGCTTCCAGCCGAAGGGTGATAATATAGTCGCCGGGGGTATTGCTGGAAAGCGTCAGGGTATTGCCATCGGATAATTCCGCGGTCAGCAACGGATCTCTGCTGATCGCCGTCAGCTCAACATTCTCAATTTGTGGCAGCTCGGCTGTTACGGCCTTTGTTTCGCCGGCGGCAAAATTCAAATCCTTCGCGCCGCGCAGCACAATGGCGTTGCTGTCGAACTCTTTTTCAAAACAGCCTGAAAGCATCGACAGCAGCAAAACAGATACCACAACCATCAACAAACGCTTCATGCTCATTTCTCCTTTGTAGCAGACTGTTCCCGATGCTGATTTAACGCTTGTCGAACGTGGCTTTCAGCCAGGGCGGGCAACGCCTTCCAGTCTTCGCGCGTGTAGCCGGTGGTGTCGATCACCGGCAAGACGGTGAGGGTTACAGCCGCAGGCCGAATCCTGAAACCGTTTCGTTCAAGCAGATGTCCGGTGCCCTCGATGAAAAAGGGGATAACCGGAACGTTGTTTTTTTGGGCAATTTTGAAGGCGCCGGCCTTAAATTCGGCCATGTCACCGGTTTTGCTGCGGGTACCTTCGGGAAATACGACCATTGGGTAACCGATTTTCACACGTTCCGCGGCTTTATTCAAGGCGTTCACCGATGCGCGCGGGTTGTCCCGGTCGATAAAAACACACCCCAGTTCGGTCATCCAGCTTCGGATCAGCGGCAGTTTTTGAATTTCTTTTTTTGCGACCAGGCCTTTTGCGCCGCCCAGGTAACCCAACACCAGCGGAATATCAAAATAGCCCTGATGGTTGCCGACATAAACGGCGGCAACGTTGTCACAGGGAAGGTTTTCAAGCCCGCGAACCGTTACTTTTGCGCCTGCGGCCCTGAGCAGGCGGCGGGCCCAGTTATGTATGACGGCGAAGGTTATGGCATCGTGCCGCTGCATGTTGTTCTTGCGGCACAGGTGCTTTGTCCAGAGCAGCAGCGGATGAACCGCAATCAGATAAAGCCAGAAATACGCAAACCAGATAATGGTATGCATCCATTAGACATCCCCTTTAACAGCGTTAATGAGCCGTGCGATTGATAACCACCGGGTGGGTTTTTGAATGAACGATCTTCTGGGAACTATAGAGGCTGTAGTAGCCGGAAAGCATATAGCTGACGGCCACACCGAGCAGAAACATCTGCGGCGAGACAAAGTCAAATACCTCACAGGCCAGCAGCAGCGCTGTAAGCGGACAGTTGGTTACGCCGCAGAACATGGCGATCATGCCAATGGCCGCCGCGGCATGCGGGTCCATGCCCAGCAAGCCGGATATGGCGCAGCCAAAGGTGGCGCCCACAAACAAAGTGGGGATAATTTCGCCGCCCTTAAAGCCGAAGCTCAGGGTGACAGCGGTAAAAATCAGCTTTAGAATAAAGGCTTCAGGCGCCACGACGCCTTGCAGCGCGTCTTCAATGATATCCATGCCGGCGCCCAGATAATCTCTGGTATCCAATATGAAAGTCATCGCGATAACGATCAGGCCGCCCACAAAAGCGCGCAGGTATTGGTTTGGAAGAAAGCGTCTGGCCAGACAGGATGTCCGTTTTAATGCCATACAAAACAAAATGCTTAAACCGGCGCAAAGAATGCCCAGAATAATAACGCCCGTCGTGATCTTGGGGGTAAAAGGGATATCCTCTATGTGGAATCGCTCCGCGGGCAACCCGCTGTACTGGGCGATAAAAAACGCAATGATGGCGGAGACGGTGCAGGGCACCAGCGCCGAATAGCACATGATGCCGATGTTCGCCAGTTCAAGGGCAAATACGGTCGCGGCCACCGGTGTGCCGAAAAGCGCTGAAAAGGCGGCGCTCATGCCACACATGACCAGAATGTGCTTTTTGCTTTCGCGTGTTTTGCAGATATCGCCAATCAGGTGGCCGATGCTTCCGCCAAGCTGCAATGCAGCACCTTCGCGCCCTGCAGAGCCACCGAAAAGATGCGTGATGATGGTGCTGACAAATATCAGCGGTGCCATCTTGGCGGGAATGGAATCCTCGGCGCGCACCGCTTCAATGACCAAATTAGTCCCGCGCGGGGCTTTGGTTCCGGTTAAATGATAGAAAAACACGATAAAAAGTCCCGCAAAGGGCAGAAGCCATATGATCCAGGTATTCGCCGTTCTAAAAGCGGTAACAGCCAGCAGCAGATGGCCGAACACGGTCGTTACTGTGCCGACCACAAATCCAACAATGATGGAAACGATGGTGAATCGGCAAAACATGTACAGGTAATACCCCATGCGTGGTATTGGCTTTTCCGGAATTAAAACTTCCATGCGTCAGGTCTCCTTTTACAGTTGCTCGGGTGGTAGCGTATCCTTGGATGCACGAACGTTACGCACATCTTGCATTATTATATCACAAATTGTAATACATTGAAAAGTAATATAACGCTTAAATGCAATAAAAAACACATTGATTGGTGGGGTATGTTGTTAAAGAATACCGTTTGTGGTACAATATTTAACAAACCGCCGTATTCAAAATGTGGTTTTGAGCCTTTATGATGCTGTTTGAACAGTATTTGAGACGGATTATCTTGAAATGAGGAAAAATGTTGGCTACGCTTGAATTCATGGTGCCGACCGAATGGCACGGTAAAAGACTGGATGCTTTTCTGCGCACCGTTCATCATTTTTCCGGAACAACGATCAAGCGGGCCAAAAGTACGGCAGGGGGGCTGACCATGGATGGGCGCCACATCCGCACCGTCGATACGCTTCGGGCGGGGGCGGTCATTCGGGTGGTTACCGATGCCGCACGGCGCAGTTATCCGCCCAGCGCTGCTACAGCTTTGGTGCTTTATGAAGACGCGGATATTATTATATTCAACAAGCCCGCGGGCATGCCCTGCCATCCCTCAAAGGGGCACCCTTTTGATACGCTTGCCAATGTGTTTGCGGCGCGCCCCGGCACAAGCGGACTTTTTTTTCGCCCGGTTGGCCGCCTGGACAAAGATACCTCGGGCGCGGTGCTGTGTGCAAAGCATGCGCATGCTGCCCATCGGTTGTTTGGCGAAGCGAGGCCCTTTAAAATTTATCTGGCGCTGATTGCCGGAGCCTTGCCGCATACGCAGGGGGTTGTGGATGCGCCCATCTGCCGCGAGGTTGAAGGCGGCCAGCGCCGCTGTGTGCGCGCCGATGGGCAAAGGGCAGTAACACATTATAAAACGCTGTTGGAAAGCGATGCGCTCTCGCTGTTGGCGCTTTGGCTTGAGACGGGGCGCACGCACCAGATTCGGGTGCATATGGCGCATCTGGGCTGCCCGCTGGCAGGGGATAGACTCTATGGCGGGGATGGCTCGGTGCTGAAGCGCCATGCGTTGCACTGTGCCGCTATGGCGCTGTCTCATCCGCTTACCGGTGCGGCGGTAAGCGTTGAAGCCGAGCTGCCCGGGGATATGAAAACGGTATTGCTTGGGCATTTTTTGCCGGAACAGTTAAAGGCTGCCTTAAAGGAAATCCGGACGCCTGAAGCGTTGGTAAGGGCGGACTTGCCCGACGGCGTGCCGCGCTGACAGCATATATAGTCAAACCAAATCAAAACCGAGCTGTCTTGGCGGCCTATTGCGCCTGGCTGTGTTGTCCTTGCCGGCCATAAAATATCCCTTCAGTCCGGCCTCGTTTTCCAATTGCTTTAACTACAAATCGGAACCCCATTGCATTACAGGTTTTTTCTGGCGTTGCATCGCCTCGTTTGGATGCGTTGAGATTTAGTTTTTGGAGGATATGGTTTTATGAACATTCTGATGCTTGGTGATGTTGTTGGGCAGGGCGGCTGTGAGGCTGTCCGGGAACATCTGCCGGGGCTTAAACGGCATTATTCAGCGGATATTGTCATTATAAACGGCGAAAATTCAGCACAGGGCAACGGTATACTGCCGGCCAGCGCCAAGCATCTGTTTGATTCCGGCGCCAATGTCATTACAACCGGCAACCATGTTTTTCGCCGGCGGGAAATATATGAGTTGCTGGACCGCCGGGAGGGGATTATCCGCCCGGCCAATTTCTCACCGGAAACGCCTGGAACCGGCGTCTATGTGCTGGATATGCTGCGCTGCCGCATTGCAGTGGTCAATCTGATGGGAACGGCGGGTATGGAACCGCTGGCCAACCCTTTTGATACCGTCGATGCTGTTCTGAAAACGTTGGATACCCCCAATATCATTCTGGATTTCCATGCGGAGACCACCTCTGAAAAACGCGCGATGGGTTTTTATCTGGATGGGCGGATCTCACTTTTTGCGGGCACGCACACCCATGTGCAGACTGCCGATGAACAGATATTGCCCCAGGGGACCGGCTATATTACCGACTTGGGGATGTGCGGGCCCAAACAGTCGGTTCTTGGCGTCAAACCCGAACAGGTTATCGCGCGGTTCCGCACCGCAATGCCCACCCGGTTTGAAAACCCGGACGGCGAGCAGATTATCTGCGGTATTGCGGTTGAGCTTGACGAGAAGAGCGGCAAAACAAAGGCCATAGAACGCATTTATCGAACAGTTGGATAAAGTGTGCGGATAAAATTAACAATCTGTTTCTTGCAACAACGGTTAAAATTTTTTATAATGGGACGAATTGAATTGTAATTTGAGCAGAATGCTTAGATGTAGAGCTTATAAAAGGAGGAATCGCAGATGATCCGAGTGGAAAATAGATTGGGAACGATTGAAATCTCCAACAACTTTTTTGCCGAACTGGTCAGTCGTGCCGCTTCAAACTGCTTTGGCGTATCCGGCATGGTGGCTTCCGGCGCTTCTCAGGGGCTGCGCCAGATGACTGGCGCCGATCTTCCGGATAAGGGCGTTCAGGTCAGCGCCAGAGATGGCGCGCTGATTGTCGACCTGCATATCGAGGTTGCTTACGGCGTTAATATCGCGGCTGTTGTGCGCAGCATCGTTTCAGAGGTGCGTTATGCCGTCGAGGATATCACGGGGTTCAAAGTAACCCGCGTCAATGTCTTTGTCGATGCGATCAAATGCGAATAAAGAGAGCATAAGTTAGGGAGAGTGAATCGTTTGATACAGGGAAAAGTGCTTCGTGATGCGATCATTTCGGGCGCAAATCATATTGCAAACAATCGGCAGAAGGTGGATGCCCTAAACGTGTTCCCAGTTCCGGACGGTGACACGGGCACCAATATGTCCATGACGATCTCCGCCGCCAAGCGCGAGCTCGAGCGGCTTAATGACGACGCCACTGTTGATGAGGTTTCAAAAACTGCTGCCTCCGCGCTGCTGCGCGGCGCCCGGGGCAACTCGGGCGTTATCCTGTCGCTGTTGTTTCGCGGATTTTCAAAGGGCCTTGCGGGTAAAAGAACCGCTGCGGTCGACGATATCGCCAACGCGCTGACACTGGGCGTTGAGGCCGCTTATAAAGCGGTGATGAAGCCGACCGAAGGCACGATTCTCACCGTTTCGCGCGCCGCGGCCGAAGCGGCCAGGGAGACCGCCGCCGGTTTTGGCGAGGATGTTGCGGGCTTTTGGGATAAAATTACCGAAGCGGCGTCTCAGATGCTGGATAAAACGCCTGATATGCTGCCGGTGCTCAAAAAGGCCGGTGTTGTTGATGCGGGCGGCAAGGGCTTTCTTGTTGTGCTGGAAGGGATGCAGTCGGTGATTAAAAGTGGCGTTATCGTGCCGCTGGATGGTGATGCGGATCGTGCAGCAGCGCCCGCGCCGGAGGATGCCGCCGCCTTCTTTAAGGATGAGCACGGTTTTAAGGGCGAGATTACATTTACCTATTGTACCGAATTCATCGTGCTTCGTAAAACGACCGACCAAAACGCGCTTGCGCTGCGCGCTTTTCTTGAAACGATCGGCGACTGTGTGGTCGTCGTGGAAGATGACGACATCATCAAGGTGCATGTGCACACCGATCATCCGGGCAAGGCGTTGGAGGAAGCGCTCACCTTTGGTATGCTGACCAATCTTAAGATTGAGAATATGCGTGAACAGTTTGCCGCGGGCGTTTCAAACGCGCAGAAAACCGCACAGGCGGAGGCGCAGAAATCCGACAGCGCCTTTGATTATCAGACGGTGGATCCGCAGCGCGATTTCGGTTTTGTCGCGGTGGCGGCAGGAGAGGGCGTGCGCCAGCTGTTTTTGGACCTCGGTGCGGATAATGTGGTGTCCGGCGGGCAGACCATGAACCCCTCCACCGACGATATTCTCTCCGCCATTCATGCCACACCGGCTAAAACGGTTTTTGTTTTGCCCAACAATAAGAATATTATTATGGCGGCTGAGCAGGCCATCAAGCTGGCGGACCGGCATGTGATGGTCTTGCAGACCAAGACGGTGCCGCAGGGGCTTTCGGCCATGCTGGCCTTTGACCCCGGCAGCGATGAAGAAAGCAACTTTATTGAAATGAGCAAAACCGCAGAGCGCGTCGGAACAGGCCAGATTACCTTTGCTGCGCGCGACAGCGACTTTGACGGACATAAGATAAAGGAAGGCGAGATTCTCGCGCTGGAAAACGGCAAGCTCGCTTTTGTTGAAAAGGATTTGTTGAAGGCTACCGGTAAGCTGGCGAAGTCTTTGATCAAAAAGCAGGATGACTGTGCCTTTGTCACCATTATTTACGGTGCCGATGCCACGGAGGAGCAAGCCAGGCAGGTTGAGGAGATGATTCGCGCTAAATACGGCGATATTGAAGTCACCCTGGTTAACGGGGGGCAGCCGGTCTATTATTTTATTATTTCTGCGGAGTAACAGTGGTTTCCGGGGCCGTTGCCCCAACATGATAACGGTTCTTGTGCGTTATGGCTTTGGTTTATATATAATTCATAGGGTGATAACCCCTAAGTAAACAGTGCTTTTTCTGTCTGCTTAGGGGTTATCACCTTATTTAACGGGCAGTTGGACTGTTAACAGATAGAAATATGTAAATTATATATATATTTGTTACATATATGATGACTATTAAGATATATTGACAGATTTTAGGAATTGGAATAGAATTTAGGTAACCTTATTGTCAATGATGGTCATGCAAAATAAAAACAGTGAATTTTGCTTTTGTTGACATTAATTATTGCAAAATACATTGCGTAAGGAGTTTATGCATCATGAAGATCAGTCAAAGGACAAAAAGAAAAAATTCTCGTATCAAAATAAACGATATGAAAATTTCATCTCGGCTTATTATTAGCTTTGTCGCAGTTATTGTGCTTGAAATTGTCATTGGCAGCCTTGGCGTCTACGGTATGTACAAAATCAGCACAGAGGATAAGTCTCTGTATGAGCAGCAGACAAGGCCCTTGGCATACATTTCAAAGATGGTTGAAACGGTCCAGCGTATACGGGCCGAGGTCAGCTACGCCATTATTAATAATTTGAACCATTCAGAGGTCGTCGGCGTTGAGGAGAGAGTAAAGGAATATAATGATCTGTATTTGGAAAACCAGCAGAATTTTCTGAATTCTTTGGATCCCCAAGCACACTCAGACATGATAAAAGAGGCAAATGAAATGTACGCTTCGGATTTTTACCCCAAATTTGAGGAAGCGATGGCGTTCATCGCGAAGGGGGATATCCAGAATGCGAAGATCAACCTGGTTGTAGGAATAAGAACAGCGGATAAACTGACGGTTCTTTTAAATCAGTGTTTTGATCAAAGCAACATCGACGCGTTGGAAAAGAGCAATTCTAATCAGCAATTGTTTATGCTGTTATCTTTGGTGCTGCTCGGTGTGATCAGTTTAGGCGTACTGTTCTCCATTGTATTGTGTATCAGCATGCCCAGCGCTATTGGGAAGCCACTGAAGGAACTTGTGCATGTTGCCGATCAGTTTTCCCGCGGCAAGTTGAACGAGACGATTGTATACGAGTCGAAAAATGAAATGGGCCAGCTTGCGGCTTCGCTGCGTTCGGTATTTTTAACTTTGCAGAACATCGTCGGTGAAATATCCGGCTATCTGGTTAAAATTTCAGAAGGAGATTTGTCCATCGCACAGCTTCGGAGCTATGAAGGCGATTTTGCGCCGATTTCTGCTTCCGTCAACAAGATTCTTAATTCGATGAATGCACTTTTTGAGGTTATCCAGAATTCAGCCATGCAGGTTAACAGCGGTTCGGGGCAGGTTTCGGGTGGTGCGCAAATGTTGGCTCAGGGCGCGACGGAGCAGGCGGGGTCTATTGAAGAGCTTTCGGCTTCGGCTATGAAGATTTCCGATGAGGTCACCCATAATACCGACCGCGTTAACCAGATGTCCGGGCAAATTGCCGAGACGACTGCGCAGGTTTCACAATGTAACACGCAGATGCAGCAAATGCTGTCGGCCATGAATGACATCAAGACGTCGTCCGACGAGATTTCCAAAATCATCAAGGTTATTGACAGTATCGCCTTCCAAACCAATATTCTGGCCTTAAATGCGGCGGTGGAGGCAGCGAGAGCGGGGGAGGCCGGCAAGGGCTTTTCTGTTGTGGCGGACGAGGTTCGCATGCTGTCGGCGAAGGTGGCTGAAGCAGCAAAACAAACGGCTGATCTCATCGCCGGTTCCATAGATAAAGTGACGGCTGGATCAAAAATAGCAGACCGGACGGCGGGTGCTCTTGGCGAAATATCCACGCGGATGGAAAATATCAATGGCGCGGTGGCTCAGATTAAGCAGGCGTCTGAAAAACAGTCCACGGCGATCTCGGAGATTACGTTAGGCGTCGAACAGGTTTCGAAGGTGGTCCAGAGCAGCTCTGCAACTGCTGAAGAAAGCGCAGCGGCCAGCGAGGAACTTTCGGCCCAGGCAGATATGCTTATGAAAGAGGTGTCCAAATTTAAGCTGCGTGCGGTTGAGCAGCGGTATGTTTAATTCGGTTTATATAAGCGGGTCGGATTTGGAACGTCTTTATCAGATGTCTGATCAGCGGCTCTTCCCAGGATGATCTGAAAGCTTATATGAAATTTGTCTGACCTAGTCAAGCCTGCCTCATCGAGGCGGGCTTGATTTTTTGGGAAATTATGAGCAAATTGAAATTATATATTGAATAAAATAAAACCAATTTGTATATTCAATTGTCTTATTGAATAAAGCGCAAGAGTGTTTTTTGTTTTATATTACAACAATAGGATCTGTTTTCCATAAGTAATAATGGGTATATTTACCTTTCTTGTGAAAATCAATATTAATATGTAAAAAATGTCATGATGCTATTTACATTTTAGTAATAATGTAGTACAATCTGCTCATAACCAACAGACGACGGGGTCGATTGGGGTACCTGTGATAAACTGACCCAAATCGGCTTTTTTCAATTCCACAAAACGCAAAATGTATAATTTTTGGATATTTTCTGAATAATTGTCTGTTGAATTTGCAGCGTTTATGGCTGAGTGCCTTAAATAAATACGAAAATAGGAGGATTATCATGAAAAAACTGCTTATTCTAGCGCTTGTTCTGATGCTTGTTGCCGCGTTGGCATCCTGTGGCGGAACCTCTTCGGTACCCGCTGCATCATCTGCTGAACCTTCTGCCGCACCCTCCGGGTCTGCAGCTGCCCCCAGCGTTGACCGAAGCAAAGAATTTATAACAGTTCTTACTGGCCCGACCAGTGGCATTTATTTCCCTATTGGCGGTGCTTTCTCCAAGGCGCTCGGTGATATGGGCTACAAAACATCCGCTACTGCGACGGGCGCTACCGCCGAGAACATTAACGCTATTCTTAACGGTCAGGGCGAATTAGCCATCGCGATGAGCGACTCTGTTATTCAGGCTGTTGAAGCGTTTGGCGCTTTTGAGGGCAAAGAGCCCGCAACCGATCTGCGCGCCATGATGGGCCTGTGGCCCAACGTTTGCCAAATTGTTACCACTGCCGATTCCGGCATTAAGAAGTTCGAGGATATGAAGGGCAAGAAAGTGGGCGTCGGCGCGCCGAATTCCGGCGTTGAGCTCAATGCCCGAATGATGTTTGAAGCATATGGTATGACATATGATGACTGCAAGGTCGACTACCTTTCCTATGGCGAAGCGATCGACCAGATGAAGAATGGTCAGTGCGATGTTGCGTTTGTTACCTCCGGCCTGGGCAACGCCACCATCAAGGAGCTTGGCGTCACGAAGGAGATTGTATTCGTGCCCGTTGAAGGCGAGGCACTCAAGAACCTGGTTGCCAAGTATCCCTTCTATGTTGAGTGGACTATCCCGAAGGATGTTTATGGCACCAAGGAAGATACCACCACCGCCGCGGTCATGAATATTATGCTCGTTTCCAAGAATTTATCGGATGATGTTGTTTATGACATGCTCGACGGCTTCTATTCAGAAAAGGGCCTTGAAACCATCGGCGCTTCCCACGCCACCGCTAAGAAAGAAATTTCGCTTGATACGGCGTTGCGCGGCCTGAAGGGAACTTCTGTGCAGCTTCATCCCGGTGCAATCAAGTTCTATACCGATAAGGGCATCGCTGTCAGCTGACGGACATGATTGGTTCAGAAGTGAGAAAAGCCCTTCATAATGAACGGAGAAAACGTCTTGGCGTTTTCTCCGTTGCATTAATGATATTATTGATTTGTGTATTCGTTTGGTATAGATGGGCATCTGCAACGGTTCTGAGGATATCTGATTGGAAAACCGGGGAAATTTACATCCAAGTACCTGCAAAAGCTGGGGATGAACTGTTTTTTGGGTGGATGCACTCGCTTGAGAAAATACCTTGGAATGAACACTACCATATCGCTCCCGATAATGCTTTAGTTCTTGATACCATCAGCTTTCCGGCATTTGGCGCGGGGATCCCCGAGAACAAGGGCAAGACCTGCCGCATCGAAAACGGACTGATCTATATGGATGATATTGGGCAGGAATTTGACGAATTTGTTTGGATTAATTCGCACTACGCCGTCCGCGATATCAAGCTAAACGGAACGCTTATTACAAGCGGCGAGCGCCTGCCGGAGCATACCCGGCTCAGACTCATAATCGAAAGGAGATTTTTCCGTGGCAAATAAAATCCCCGATGATAAGAACATAGATCTCAACGACGAGGTTATAGATATTCCGGCTGACGGACATTTAAGCGAAAAGCAGCAGAAGCTGATAGAGTCGCTTGATAAGGAGTCTGCAACCAGAAAGCTGAGCGGCGGCTTAGCCAAGGTGCTTTACGGGGCGGCGGTGCTCGTCTCACTTTATCATCTTTATACGGCGGCTTTCGGCCCGCCGCTCACCCTAAAGCACCGCTCGTTGCATGTGGCCATGATGCTGGCGCTGACCTTTATGATGTACCCTATTTCCTCAAAGTCAAAATATAAACGAACCATCGCATGGTACGATTGGATTTTGGTGGCGCTTTCTTTTGCTGCGCCGGTCTATATCTGGACGCAGTTTATCGGTGTGGTTGAGCGTGCGGGCAACCCCAATCAAATGGATGTGATCATGGCAACGCTGTTGGTCGTGCTGGTTTTGGAAGCAGCCCGGCGTTGCGGCGGCTGGGCCTTGCCGATATTAAGCCTGGTTTTTGTTGCCTACGGTTTGTGGGGGCGCAATCTGCCTGGCATGTTTGCGCACCGCGGCTACAGCTGGGCGGCGCTTTCCAACCATTTCTTTGCCAATACAGAGGGCATTTACGGCACTTCGGTCAGCGTTGCTTCCAGCTATATTTTCCTGTTTATCCTGTTTGGCGCCGTTATGAACAAGTCGGGCATGGGCAAATTTTTCAATGATATTTCTCTGGCGCTGGCCGGCCACACCAAAGGCGGCCCTGCAAAGGTGTCGGTTATTGCCTCCGGCCTGTTGGGTTCGATCAATGGTTCGGCGGTTGCCAACGTTGTCACCACCGGCGCTTTCACCATTCCGCTGATGAAATCGACCGGCTATTCGGCCGAATTTGCCGGTGCCGTTGAGTCTTCAGCATCGGTGGGGGGCCAGCTGCTTCCCCCCGTTATGGGCGCTGCCGCATTTATTATGGCTGAAATGCTGGGCGTCAAATACTCTGAGATCATCGTGTGTGCAGCCGTTCCCGCGCTGCTTTATTATGCGGGTATTCTGGTTCAGGTTCAGCTTCGTGCTTACAAAAACGGACTGGTGGGAATTCCGAAGGATAAGCTGCCCCGTGCCGGTATTATCATGAAGGAACAGGGGCATCTGCTTATTCCCATTGTTTTCCTGCTTTTCATGCTGTTCTTCTCCGGTACCACTGTTATTTATTCGGCATTCTACACCATCATAGTGACCGTGCTGGTATCCATGCTGAGAAAAGCCACTCGTATGAGCTTTAAGGATATTGTGAACGCGCTTGCGGACGGTGCAAAGGCCACTGTGGCCGTCGCAATTGCCTGCGCCTGTGTCGGCATCATCATCGGCGTTTCTTCCAAGACCGGTTTTGGTTTGAACATGGCGAACGCCATTATTGCGCTGGGCGGCAAGAGCCTGTTCTTTACGCTGGTCTTTTCAATGATTACCTGCATGATTCTTGGTATGGGCCTGCCTTCTATCCCCGCCTATATCATCACCGCAACCATTGCAGCACCTGCGCTGGCTCAGCTTGGTGTCTCGGAGATGGCGGCGCATCTGTTTGCTTTTTACTTCGCGATGTTTGCGAACATCACGCCTCCTGTCGCGCTGGCCGCGTTTGCGGCTGCGGGACTTTCGGGCGGCAATGCCGTCAAAACCGGTTTGCAGTCTGTTAAGCTTTCTATCGCGGGCTTTATTGTGCCGTATATGTTTGTCTATTCTCCCGAACTGCTGCTTAAAGGGACGACGTTCTTAGGCGGCCTTTGGGTAACGGTTGCCGCATGCATTGGCGTCTTTATGATCGGTTCTGCGGCAGAAGGGTATCTGTTTACAAAAATCAACCCCGTACTGCGTTTGGCGTTGTTTGTGGGTGCGTTATTTTTAATTAACAGCAGCTTTATGACCGATGTTATCGGCTTTATTGTGCTGATTGCAGTTGTAGCATTTCAAAAGTATATTTCACGGCCCTGCGCGGTGGCTTAAACTGTCAATAAAGTAGGTTTTGCAAGGAGAAGCAGTGGGGGAAAGTGTGAAAGGGGAAGCGGCGAGCCCCCCCTTTTTCGCATTGAGGTGCACATGCGCGCCGGATTGTTCGCCCGCAGGCGATAAAACGGCATGGGCTTTGCGAAAACTTTTGACAAGGGCGTAGCAGCTTGCATAAAACAAATGCCGCTTATCGCGACATGAGAGAACCCCGGCGAGGGTTTTTCCCGCAAAACAGTCCACTGGGCTGTTTTTGCGCCCGCTCCTGCGCTTCTTACAGAATTAGGGCACTTTGGGGCGCTGCCCGGACCGCTCGCATACAGGTGCGCGCGCGGCAGCTTGGCTTCGCTTATCACAGCTGGCGGCATAAATGCCTGCTGTGGCGCCACCAAGACCCTGCGCGCTTTCGGAAAAGCTCGACTAAAACCTTTAGATTTTTTGACAGGCTGAGAACCGCAGGATATTTCTAATAGCCTGCGGTTCTCTTTGCACCTAAGAGATGGTACGTGATATTATTAAGAAAAATACAAATTCTGGAGGGCCGTATGCCGAAGATTATATTGACAAGATTGGTCTTAAGGCCGATTGCTTTGTCGGATGCGCCGGATATTTTTGAGTATTCCAACAGGCCGATGGTGGGCCCCAACGCCGGATGGAAGCCGCATGAGTCTATTGAAGAAACAAGAGAAATTATGAAGCTGCTGTTCCTTGGCCAGGAAACTGTCTGGGGCATCGTCTTAAAGGAAAGCGGAAAAATGATTGGAACCATTGGTCTGGTCGACGACCCCAAGCGGGAAAATCCAGGGGCCAAAATGCTGGGCTATGCCATATCGGATCAGCATTGGGGCAGGGGCTATATGACGGAAGCCGTTTGCGGTGTTCTACGGCATGGATTTAAACAATGCGGTTTAATGCTGATATCGGCATATTGTTATCCGGAAAATCAACGTTCCCAACGCGTCCTTAAAAAATGTGGCTTTGCTTACGAGGGGACGCTGCATATGGCGGAAAAATTATATACCGGTGAGGTACGGGATAATATTTGTTTCTCGTTGCCTGCAATACGGTATAAGGAGGCGGATGCCCCGGCTTGATGCGCGCTTTTTAAGGCGGCGTTTAAGCGTTAGGCAATGGATTAAAAAATTCCAACGTTTTCTGGGCGTCCTCTCTGGATTGATAAAGAACGACTTCATTGCAGCGTGTTAATGCGGCCTGATGATTCGGAAAGGATGCCAACAGCTGCATCCATTCACTGAGGCTGTTTGCAACCCGAAAACAGGTGTGACTTTTATTAATGTAACATATCGGTGCGGCGGACCCCAAGTCGGTTGTTTCGCCGATTGTGCCAAACACCCCGCCAATGCTGTCGACCGCGAAAATATCCACTCTGGGGACGGCAAAAAAATTAATTTTGGGAACGTTATCCTCAAAAATGAAATGGATATCATGTCGGTCGGCAAAATTTTGATAATGGGCGTTTTTATCCTTTACGCTCATCGTGTACACGGTAGTGCCGGCGGGTATTATTTGGACATCTGTAGAAAAAAGGCTGATACAATCGGTTTTTTCGGATATGTCAAAATAGATTTTTTCCACACATACCTCCCTGCTATGCCATTATACGTCACAGCAATTTACAATAATAATTGGCTTTTGAGTCGTAAGTATAACCGTTTGCCAGAAGAACGTGCACCGACGCAAAATTTTCCGGTTCAGGCTGCGCGATAATTTGTATCGCCGCCTTTTCCTGTGTTTTTATGAGTTGCGTCAGCTGACAGACAATCTGCTTGCCGTAGCCTTTTTTGAGATAGCGCCTTTCTCCGATCAGATAATCAATGCTGAAAGTTTCGCCACGCTGCTTTACACAATACCAGTCTTCAAGAGACTGGGCGTCAAAACAATCGTAATACTGGCAAAAACCAATGGGGGTCTTATCATGCATGACAATATGGTGATGAATCCAGGCGAAGCCGCTGTGGCGCGCGTTTATTTCGGTAAGCCACGCGTCCGCATCGTGGTACCATTTGAGAATATACGCCTCAGCCAGCCAGAGAGCGATTAGTGCGACATCAGCATCGGCCACAGGGCGCAAAGTGATTGCGTCAGACATCGTTTTGCCTCCAGTTCGTGCATCAATTCGTGCCGCGGATATATTTATAATTGTAGCAGATTTTTGTCTATCGAGAAAGACATATCTCCCCGCAACGGAAGATATGTCTTTCTTGCGATAATAGCAACAAAAGTTTGCAGGCAGCATCCGGCACTGATTGGGTTCAGGAAATACGCCAGGGCCAAACTGGTAAAGGCAGGTACATCATAAATCTTCAACAGGGGAAAAGCAGCGTCATCCATTATAGATCGTCACAAGCTCCGGCTCTGAGAAAATCCAATCCTTTACGGCCTGTTCGGCCGCGGCGGCGTCCGGCTGGTCGATAACTTTCATGGCAATTTCACGGCAGTTCTTCGCCGAAAGATTGCGTACCAGATGTTTTGCCATTGGTATGCGCGAAGCGCTCATGCTGAAATTATCTAGCCCGAGGCCTAATAGTACCGGGATGGAAAGGAGATCGCCGGCCATTTCACCGCACATGCCGACCGTTATCCCCGTCTTATGTGCCTCGGTTATGACGCTCGCTATCAGGCGCAGCACCCCCGGATGGAAGGTCTTATAAAGCCCGGCGACATTTTGGTTCATTCTGTCGGCGGCAATACAGTACTGTATCAGGTCGTTTGTGCCTATCGAGAAGAAGTCCACAAGCTTTGCCGCATCGCGGGCCTGCAGCGCTATCGAAGGTATTTCTATCATGATGCCTACAGGTACATCGGCCCTAAACGGTATGTTTGCCTGTAAAAGCTCCTGCCTGCATTCCTCAATGATGCTTTTGGCGGCAATGATTTCCTCCGTGCAGCTCACCATTGGAAGCATGATGGAAAGATTTCCGTGCAGAGCCGCGCGCAGAAGGGCACGCAGCTGCGGCTTAAAGATCTCTTTGCGGTCGAGGCCTATGCGCAGTGCTCTGTAGCCTAAGAAGGGATTCATCTCCGGCTCGAGCTCGAAGTACGGGAGCTTCTTATCGCCGCCTATGTCCATCGTGCGCACGATGACGGGCCGGTCGCCCATGGTTTTAAGTGCACAGCAATATCCCTGATACTGCGCCTCTTCTGTGGGGAAACCGGTGCTATCCATATAAAAAAATTCGCTGCGGAAAAGCCCTATGCCGTCTCCACCGTTTTCCAATACCGCGGCGGCATCCTCCGGGCGGCCTATGTTCCCCTCGACCTTTTTTATGGCACCGTCCGATGTCACCGCCTCAAGCAAGGCGGAACGCTTCAGGCTTTTCTTTACCATAAGTTCGCCTTCACGCGTCTTTAAGGCCGCTGTTACGGCGGCTTCATCAGCGCCCACAGTTACTTCCCCTGTCCTGCCGTTAACAATCACCATTTCGCCGTCATTCGTGGCTGTGCTTATGTCCTTTGCGCCTACAACCGCCGGTATGCCAAGGCTGCGCGATAGTATAATGGCGTGCGATGTGCGGCTGCCCATCTCACAAACCATCGCCAGCACATTCTTTTTATCCATCAAGGCTGTTTCTGAGGGGGTGATATCCCGGCTGATGACGATGCAGGGCCCATCAAGATGGCTGAGGCTGACGCCTTTCTCGCCTGTAAGCTCCCGCACGATCTGCTCGCCCACATCCAGAATATCGGCGGCGCGGGCGCGGAAGTATTCGTCATCCATCAGGCGGAATTCTTCGGCTATGCTTTTACAGGTTTTCCAGATTGCCGCCGCCGCAGGCAGCTTTTCCGCCGCGATAACGTCCTGAGCGGCGCCCACCACTTCCGGGTCATCGAGCACCGAGAGATGCGCTTCAAATATCTCGGCTTCACCGCTGCCAAGCGCATCGGAAAGCGTTTTTATACGCTGCTGCAATGCCGACCTGACGGCTTCCACTGCCGAATGCAGCTTCTGCTGCTCCTGCGGGATACTTTTAGCCGTAACGCTGCCTTGGGGAATGGTGAAGGGCACATTGCGGTATACAAGGGCTTTTCCTGCGGCAATACCTTCGCTGCCTGGAATACCGTGATAAGTGGTCATAACGTTTCCTCCAAAGTCTTTTATTGCAAAAAAGGCAGGAATATCTCTGAAGTGTAGCACAGCTCTCCTGCCGGTATGGTTATTCCGAACACCTCGCCGACGTACGACATTCTCTGTTCGACTATTTTGGCTATCCTGCTGTTCTGGTTTATGAACACCTTGCTGTGCGGATACCGGAGCGGCTCATTGCGGATGACGCGCTCCAACATATGAGAACAATGAAAAATAAATTTTAAGGCGATCTCATCGGTGTATTCGAGACGAAAGTCCTCTAAAATCCTGTCCAGTGCGCCAAGCAGTGTGTCCGCTGCCTTGCGCGGATTTAAAAACGTCAGTGATGTTGCAAGAATCTCGTTTATGATGCGGTTTAAAAAGTCCGACCCGCCGTGGCCTGCCGAACGTTCCTCAACGCGGGTAGGGGCACTGCAATCGTCGCATAGCAGCGTGGTCAGCGAATACCCGCCCTGGCGTATTTTGCCCGCAAGCTCCGCCATCTGTGGCAGGGCCAGGCCGGATACCGTACTGGCCCGGATGCCTGTGACGGCAGTGATATGCTGATGCAGCGCTGTAAGCGGCGCCATATCTGCCATCAGCAGTATGCCGGCGTCCTGTGCGCGTTCTTTCGCCAGTGCAGTGAGCCGTTCAAGAAATTCCGGCATGGAACTGTATGTGTCGAAGCTGATTCCGACGGCGATATCGCAGCCGGTGGTGCAATTGAGATATTCGGCGATTTTTTCAGCTATCCCGCGGCCGTGGCACACAACAATTGCGGCAATGCGGCTTGAAGAGGACCACTTCATCGCCAGATAAAGATAGGTCACAAGAAATTTCATTTCCCGGCCGGATAATGTTACCCCCATCCAGGCGGCGATATGGCGGCGAATTTCATCGGCGGCCGCATATTCCCTGGGGTTCAGTCGCTCCAGGCTCTCGCCGTTGGTATCCTCATCCGCACAGTCGTCGCTGCAACGCTGTACTGCGTGGTGCAGGTGCAGCAGCAGGCCATAGAGCAGCGAGGCGTTCTGCACAAGGGCGCGAAATTCCTCATGGCCGGAAAGCGACTGCTGCACAGCCTCATAAAGCACCGCCGGTATGGCCGAACGTATTTGCTCCCAATTGTGCATACCGCCCGACTGCAATCGGCTGACGCACCGGCTGATATAGTGGTCGATATCGTCTGAAACGGGCTGATCGGGCACAAAAGCGTCGATCTTATCGGGTTCCTTATCGCTGTTAAGCAATATTTCCGGAGTCTCTCCGGGGATAAATAAAACATAGTCCTGTGCCAGTCTTGAAAAAAGGCGCTGAACCTCGATATCCGACAAAGGAACCCTGCCCGGCGACTGGGTGGCGGAGGACGGAAGGTGGCGATATGCAATCTCCATGGTTTTAGAATCGGATTCGGAGGAGGAATATTCGAGATATGCATGCGAACAGATGATCTTGATACGGCTTTTCATTTCGCCTATCTGGCCGGGATAGGATACTTGGGTGAGAAAAGCGAGCAGGTCCTTGTGTATTCGGATGCTCATGCCGGTGGCGGAGGCTTCACGGCTGAAAAAGAGCGCCAGATGCTGTAATATTTCAAACGGGCCGCGCTCGCTGAGATCCGGCAGTCGTATCGAAACCGGCATACTGCGTGTAAAGCGCTGCAGCTCCGGCGCGGAAGGCGGCAGTGTGCTGGCGGCGATCATCATGAAGTCGCCGTACCGCGTTACGGAAGCTTCTCCCAGCCTGCTGAAGGTGTTCTTTTCCATCAGGGTGACCAGCTGCTCCTGAACCTTGGGCGGGAGCTTATGAATGCCGTCGAAATAGAGGACACCGCCCGCCGCCTGCTCCACAAGACCCTTTCGGTTTTTGTCGGCGCCCGGAATTACCCCTTTGCTGTTTCCGAACAGCTGTGCGATGAGCAGATGCGGGGAACCGAAATAGTCCTGACAGTTGAAGGTGATAAACGGGGAATCCTTTTTAAGCCGCCCTATGCCGATACCGTATTCATACATGAGGCGGGCAAAACGTATCTTTCCAACCCCCGTGCTGCCGGTTATGAGCGTGTGCAGGCCGCAGGGCGGGTAGGTGACCGCAGCTTTCGCCTGTTCCACCGCCGTGCGAAGGCTGCCGCTGGCACCGATTGTGCGCTCAAGCTCCGAAAGTACGACGGGCCCGGGTGGGTTCTCCTGTTTGCCGCCCGCGGAAAGATAATCGCACAGCTTCTCACCGCACGGTATGGTCGTGGGCAGATATTGCTCGGGATAAGCCTGGGTAAGCAGCCTGCGGTGGAGAAAACGGGTGGGCTTTCCGAGACACTTGATGAGCTGCCCCGATTGGTGGAGGAGATTGAGCTCCTTTGAAACATTTGCGCGGTTAAGCTGTGTCACTTCCGCCGCTTCGCTGGCTGAAACGCCCGCCATCAGCCGGGGCGCGTGCTTCAGTTTTTCAGCGGTGAAGTCCTTCACAAAAGTGAGGATTTTCTCCTGCCTGCTTTGCCTTCTGGCGTCCATGCGTCTCCCTCCCCAAAATCTGTGTCATTTTAAATCCGCTTATAAAATAGCATTTATTTCATAAAGATACAATAGAATTTTTTAAAATCTATAAAATATGACGACAATTTTAAAAATACACCGCCTTATTCCTGCTGGAATATTTTTGTTTAAAGATGTGTGTCATTTTTTCTAATATAATCCGCCTATTATGCACATAAAAGTTCAGATATAGTAAATGTGTATCGTTTAGTTACTTAAAAGGATAAGGGCTGTCTCGTCACGGTATCGTCAACTTATCAAAATGTTGTCTTTGATGAGAAAAAATTAGTTGTTTCCAACAATGATTCTTGATGAACACATTTTGAACTGTGACAAATTTTTAAATATTCGACAGCCCAAAGGCAGAATGATAGAATTAAAAATGTCAATCAAAAGCCGCATCCGCGGTCAATATTTTTTATGGTGAGGTGTTCTGCTTAATGTATCGGATCTTATTGCTGGGACATGGGAACATTGCCGGTGAGATGCTCAGTTCGGCTGAACTGATAGTCGGCATCCAGCCGGTCAATCTTGTAAAGGCGCTACCTCTTTTGCAGGGGCAGGCGATGTTTGAATATAAATCGCAGATTGAAAAATATGTCGATGAATCTGTAAAAAGCGGAAAATGCCTGATTTTCGTTGACCTTGCCGGAGGAAGCCCCTTTATCACGGCGGCTGAGGTCTATAGAAAGTATGCCGGCAAAAACGTGGTGGATGTGGTCACCGGCATGAACCTGACGATGCTCATTGAAACTTTTTCCGCGCTCGATTCAGCAACAATGGAACAGGCAAGGGAGACGGCCATCCGCGAGGGCCATGCCGGAATACAGGCACTTTCACAGGCGCTATCCGCGAAAGCGTCTTCAGATGATGCAAATACTTGAGAGGAGCCACAGGGATGAAAATTGTAATGAGCAGGGTTGACGAGCGGCTGGTTCACGGGCAGGTGATCGCCTCCTGGACCAAGATACTCAGCGTAAAAAACATATTGGTTATCGACGACACGCTGGCAAAAGACGCCTTTATGAGCACGGTGCTTTCGATGGCGGCGCCCTCCGGTGTTAAGGTTGAACTGATATCGGTGGAACAGGCTTCGGAGCGCATAAAGCGCGAAGGGGCAGACGGTGGCGTCAACACCATGCTGCTGTTTAAAATACCGGATTGCGCGCTGGCACTCATCGAAAAGGGCGTTGAGCTCAACGAACTCAATGTCGGCAACATGGGCGCCGGTCCCTCAAGGAAGCAAATATCACGAAATGTGTATGCTTCGGCGGCGGAAATTAACGTGTTCCGCCGGATGCTGGCGCTTGGGGTGAATGTATACCTGCAGATGGTTCAACAGGAAAGCAGGGTCAGTATAGCTTCAAAGCTGTGAAGGCCGGGATGAATGTGGGCAACTACCGCAGAAAGTGCGGCAGTGATGATAAGAAAAAGGAGTTGGTATCATGCAATTTGTCCATGCACTAATCATTGCGCTGTTTACATGGCTGGTAGCTACAGCATTCCCAATGTGGCTGAGATGGTCGATGTATTTCGGCGCGCCGCTGGTGGCCGGTTTAATAAACGGCATACTCATGGGCGACCTGACCTATGGCCTTCAGTGCGGCGGCACGATCATGATGGCCTATATCGGTCTGGTAGCAATAGGCGGCTCGCTTCCCTCCGATCTTTCGCTGGCGGGCTATCTGGGCGTCTATATGACGATGGCATCGCACGCCGATCCCTCGGTCGGACTTCCGATAGCGGTATCGCTCGGATTTCTCGGCATACTCTGCTCCAATGCGAAGATGTCCCTCAACCCGATATGGGTACATAAAGCGGACAAATATGCGGCGGAGGGCAACACAAAAGGCGTTATAGCCATGAACCTGTTTGCTTCGCAGGTTGTTCCGTTCATCACTTATTTTATCCCAGCTTTTCTCTGTGTGCTGCTGGGTGCGCCGTTTATGGAGAAGCTGCTGGGGGTAGTGCCCGAACAGGTGATCAGCATCTTGAAGCTTATCGGAAAAATGATACCGGCGCTGGGCCTTGCAATGCTTATGAACATGATGAACAAAAGATCCACGGTCCCGTTTTTCCTTATCGGCTTCGTACTCGCAGCATACCTCAAGCTTGATATAATCGCGCTCGCAATACTCGGGGCGGCTTTTGGCATCCTGCATCTGCTCTACACTTCTGGAAGGAGGGCTCAGGAGAATGACTGATACTGTCAGCACCCAAAACAAGGTTACGCTTGATAAGGCCACATTGCGCAAATCATGGTGGAACTGGACCTGCTGGGGCCAGATTTGCTACAACTTCGAACGTATGATGGGGCTTGGCTTCTGCCATTCCATGATACCGATACTTAAAAAGCTTTATCCAAACGATAAACAGAAGCAGGCGGAGGGCATGACCCGCCACCTGACCTATTACAACACCGAAAACACATGGGGCTGCCTGATTCCCGGCATCGTTGCCGCAATGGAGGAGGAAAAAGCCAATGGCGCACCCGTTGAGGACGAGACTATCAGCAACATAAAGACGGCGCTTATGGGGCCGCTGGCCGGTGTGGGCGATGCTGTAACCCAGGGCATTGTCAAGGTGATACTGCTGGCCATCGGCATTGAGCTTGCCATGCAGGGCAACGTGCTTGGCCCGATCATGTTCGTCGTGGTGTTTTCGGTCTATGCGCTGGCGGTTGGCTATACCTGCTATATGACCGGCTACAAGATGGGCAAAAACGCAGTGGTCAAAATATTGAGCGGCGGCCTTATAAAAGAGATAACAGAGGGATGCGGCGCGATGGGTATGATGGTGCTCGGCGGGCTGGTAGCGACAAAGATCAATATAATTACGCCGCTCACGCTGACGCTTGGCGAGAAAGCGACCGAAATACAGGCGCTGCTCAACCAGATAATGCCCGCACTTTTACCGCTGGCACTGTTTTTCATCGTTTATGGGCTGCTGCGCAAGGGCGTTACGCCGATGAAGGCTATGGGTACTATTTTTGCTTCCGGCGTCGTGCTTTCGCTTATCGGCGTTCTGGCATAACAGCAGCGCAGGTGCGCACATTTACATAATTGGAGGAACTTTTCTCATGCTGATGGAACAACATCAAAAAACATTCGGCACTAAAAAGCCGCTTATCGGCTGTCTGCACATGGCTGCCCTGCCGGGAAGCTATTATGCAGACCCCACGATGACCTTCCGCGATCATATCCAGCGCCTCAAAGAAGACGCAAAGGTGCTGATGGATGCCGGTTTTGACGCCTGTGTCTTCGCCAATGAGGGCGACAGGCCCTATCTTTCAAAAGTTGGCCCGGAAACCGTCGCCGCTTATGTCCGCATAGCCACCGAGGTGGCGGAGACGCTGACAATACCTTATGGCTGCGGCGTGCTTATCGACCCGATAGCGACCTTGGCCGTGGCAAAAGCGATGGATGCCAAATTTGTGCGCACCTACGTCACCGGAACCTATAACGGGCTTTTCGGCTGGCAGAGCTTTACCCCGGGCGAGATATTCCGCTATCAGAAGCAGATCGGCGCCGAGTCTGTGCGGGTTTATACCTATTTTGAGCCGCATGCCGGAACGGCTATGGATACGCGCCCTGTGGAAAATCAGGTTGACGCCGGGCTTATGAACCTTCCGATAGCCGGCGTGCTGATGGGCGGCCCCAGAGCGGGCCTTGCACCGGAGGCTTCTTCGCTCAGCAAGGTCAAAACCCGCTTCCCGAATGCCCCGCTGATACTTGGAAGCGGTGCGCGGGTTGATAACATCAGGGAGCTGCTTGGCATCGCCGACGGCGTTATCATCGGCACCAGCATCAAATATGACGGCGTTCTCTGGAACCAGATAGACCCGGCGAGGGCGGCAGCTTTTGTAAAGGCCGCGCGTGCGCTTTAACAGGAGGATCTATGCATACTGTTCAAACGGTCATACACGACGAGATTGGCCTCCACGCCAGGCCTGCTGCCAGGTTTTCTAAAGCTGCCGCAGGTTTTCAGAGCGATATCAGAATACGTAAGGAAGGCGACGATGCCGACTTCAATGCCAAAAGCATAACGGCCGTGCTGCGGATGGGCGCCGTGAGAGGCACCAGGGTGATAATCACCGCAGAAGGCCCCGACGAAAAGGAAGCCTGCGATTCATTGCTTAAAACGATCGAATAGTTCCAGCCGGAGCGCCCCGGGAACCTGTGCCTATCGGTGCAAGTTCCCGGGGCGCCTTTCGTTGCCTCTCCAAACAGCTAAATGGCGTCGCTGTTTTAACGTACAACCCGGGAGATGTAAACTAGGGAACCGCTGATTTAATCCATGCGCAGTTTATCAGCGGCTAATTTCGCGTCTGACTGTGTTAAAAAACAGCCATAAAGCGCCAGCTTTATGTCCGCTTTTTGCCTTGTCAGCCACAAAATTCTCTCGCCGCTAACCCGCCCCTGAATTAATCAGAGGCTCCCTAGAGCGATATTCAAGGTGCCCCGGAATAATCAGTGCCTGGCAAGAGCTTTCGCTGCGGCACAGTACCCCCTATGCTGAAGCGGGTAAAAATAGTCTCGATAATCGTGAGATATACTCTGCGTTTTTTCCGCTTAGTTAAATTGTTGTCAAATGGTATAATACATATTGAGCAGTGACCTGACAAATGAAGAAAAGAGGGAACATGATGAATGCAAACAAAACTGTCGCTTTTTTAACAGCGATACTGATGTGTGCGGGCCTTGCCGCCTGCGCGGGAACATCGTCCGGCACAGCATCCACAGCTCCGGTCAGCAGTGAGGCCACATCGGGGGGCAAAACAGCCCTGAAAGCAGGCACCTACACCGCTTCCACCCCCGGAATGAATGCCGAAATCAAAGTGGAAATGACGGTGGATGAGAATTCCATTATCTCGGCCAAGGTGACTTCCCAGCAGGAGACGCCCGGCATCGGCAGCGACCTGTGCGACGCCGGCGGCAACGCGTTGTCGGCCGGTGGGCTTTCGCCGGTGACGCTGATTCCCCAGAGTGCTGTGGAATATCAGACGCTCAACGTCGATATGGTCGCCGGTGCGACCATCACCAGCGCCGCAGTTAAAAATGCCCTGAAGGATTGCATGACGCAGGCCGGCGCCAACCTTGACGAATGGCAGGATAAAATGCCCGCAAAGGCGCCCATCGCCGACGAGTCGGCCGACGTAATTGTGGTCGGTGGCGGCGGCGCGGGCCTCGCGGCGGCAATTTCCGCAGCGGAAAACGGCGCCAGCGTCATCGTTCTTGAAAAGAACGGATCGGTGGGCGGCGATACGCTGGTATGCGGCGCCATCTACAATAACCCCGACGAGGCGCTCCAAAGCCAGGTGACGATGAGCGAATCGGTGAAGTCCACGCTGGAAAAGGCGCTGGCAGAAACGCCGGCCAACGAAGCGCACGCGGCCCTGCAAAAGGAAGTGCAGGCGCAGTGGGATAAATATAAGGCCGATGGCCGCACCGACCTTTTTGACAGCGCCGAGTGGTTTGCACTGCAAACCTGGATCAACGGCGACAAGGTGGGCAATCTGGATCTGGTCAAGACGCTCACCTACAATGCGCAAGCGGGGTATGAGTGGATCACAGGGCTCAATATGTCGTTCCATGACGAAATTGGTCAGGGCGCAGGCGCGCTGTGGCAGCGCACCCACACCAGCACCATGCCGATGGGTACCGGATTTATCAGCACCTATGTACAAAGAGCCGCGGCCAATGGCAACATTAAAATTTACACCTCCACTACCGGCAAGGCGCTGTTGCAGGATGCCGGCGGCAAAATCATCGGTGTGACGGTGGAAGACAAGAGCGGCAATCAGGCTACCTTCAGCGCCAGCAAGGGCGTTGTTCTGGCAACCGGCGGCTTTAGCGCCAACAGCAAGCTGGTTCAGCAGTATAACACCTCCGGCAAGTGGGAAGACCTGAGCGCCGTTCCAACCACCAACCGTTTCAGCTGCTCGCAGGGTGACGGCATCACGATGGCGGCCGCCGTCGGCGCTTCGCTGACCGATATGGAGCAGATTCAGCTGCTTTACCTCGGCAACACCAAGGACGGATTGCTGACCAAATATCCGCCGCGCAATGTAAGCGGTACTTCACAGGTTATCTTTATCAATAAAGAGGGCGAACGCTTTGTGAAGGAAGACGGCCGCCGCGACGATATCTGCAAGGGCGTTCTGGCCCAGACCGACAGCATGTATTATATTCTGGAAAGCGGCGACGGCAAGGACTATGTCGATATCACCGATCCGTCCTGGCATTCGGCTGACGGATTCACCTTCGACTATCTGAAGGACAACGGCTATATTCTGGTGGCGGATACGCTTGAGGAACTGGCCGCGCAAATCGGCTGCGATTCCGCCGTTTTGCAGGAGACGATCAACACCTTCAACACCTCGGTGGAATCCGGCGAGGACAAATTTGGCCGTACGCTGTACGAATGCAAGCTTGAGAACGGCCCGTGGGTGGCCACCGCGCGTCAGGCCTGCATTCATCACACCATGGGCGGCGTAACCATTGATACCGAAGGCCGCGTGCTGGATCAGGACGGAAACGCCATTGATGGTCTCATCGCCTGCGGCGAGATAACCGGCGGTGTTCACGGCGCAAACCGCCTGGGCGGAAACGCGGTTGTAGATACGGTGGTTTTCGGCAAGCTTGCGGGAGAAACCGTCACCAAGAGCTAATCGAATAAACCGTGGCGCGCGTATTCTAGCGGCCTGCGAGAGGGCGGAAGAGAGTCTGGTCAGATTTTTCTTCCGCCCTTTTTTGTATAGTCAAACCAATTGAAAACAGAGCCGTCCTGGCGGCCTATTTTACGCCTGATTGCGTTGGCGTCCTTGGCGGGCGCCAGCCCACCGGCTTCCTCCGCCCTGCCGGTTGCAAAAACCCGCCATTCGGTCTCACTTTCCTGTTGATTTGACTATATTTGAGCGGCCTTGTCCGCAAATGCCGCTTTACTTAAAGGAAAGATTTCCTTATACTGGGTATAGACTCGCAGACAGGTTGAAAGGCGGAATTGTAATGGACACCAAACATTTAATGACGTTTGTCACGCTGGCGGAAACGCAGAATTATTTGCGCGCCTCAGAAAGGCTTCGATATGCCCCCTCTACTCTGGCCAAGCACATTCAGCTTCTGGAAACGGAACTGAATGCCAAGCTGTTCGAACGGGACGGAAACCGCATCTCTTTGACAATTGACGGCCATGTTTATCTGCCCTACGCAAAAGCACTGCTGCGGGATTACCGCGCGCTGCTCGACGCCGTATCGCCCTGCAACTCCATGCAGGGGACGGTGAGCGTTGGCGGCGGAGAAACACTGCTAGCCGGTACTCTGAAGCCGGCAATGGTCGGTTACGCTATGCAATACCCCCAAGTCAGTCTGGCGCTGCACATCATCTGCTGCGCAAGAGTGCCTGCGTGGCTGCGCCGCGGAGAACTCGACATTGGGTTTCATTATCTTCAAAAGGATGAGCGGCTGCCCGGTTATATCACCTATCCGTTGCTTCGGGACACGGTGATGCTGGTGGGGCGTGCCGATGACCCGGTGATGCAAAACGGTCTGGCTGATTACAGCCACCTGCACGGGAAAGATTTCTTCCTGACGTACGAGGACTGCTGCTTCACGGCGGAATTTCGGGAACGTATGAAAGAAGCCGGCACCGAGCCCGGCCGGGAAAAATTTTTTGGCGCCGTCAGTACCAATCTGGATTGCATCAGAAGCGAGGGTGGCTATACACTGCTGCCGAAGACGGCGGCCGACCAGATACTACGGGGAGCGCCGGAACTGGCGGTGGCTTTTCTGCCCGGAAAGCCGTTTTACACATGGGGCCAGATGTTGATCAACAGCTGCAAATATCTGACGCGCCCCCTACAGGAACTTCTGCAGGTCTGCGAAAAGCAGGCCGGTATGCTCGAACCGCCGGAAGCTTTAGAAGATACTCGTGGTGAACTACTGCGGATTTAACGGCAAGCTTTAAAATCTGAAGGTCCTTATTCATCGGGGCCGTGCTGAATTATTATCAGGGCGACAGTAATAATCCGTAGCCCGGCCCGGACGCCGCGCCGCGAGGACGTCAAGCGCGTTAAGGGTGTGGATGAGACGCCGTCTTTCGCCGCCAAAACGCCCAATGCTGTTGAATTTACCGGTGGGGAGAAACGTGCGTCGGCCTGAAGCAAAGTCCTGATATTCCGTGATCTCAATATGCTCTTACAGTAACAGATTAGTAACTTAACCCGTGGTGCTATTAAAAGATGAGAGATTTAATGCAGACGGGATTTGGTTTGTGGATACAGGAATTGATAAGGAAGGCAACAGCAAAAGCCAAGAGTTTAGAAGCTAAACGTGTCATTAAGCC
>JAEWLW010000041.1 GCA_023457355.1 Bacillota bacterium
GGCCTTCCCCCACCCCTAACCCCTGCCCCCGCCGGGGCAGGGGAACGCACCCCCCTACCCCCCTAAAGGGGGCTCATTGAATTATTGTGACCGGTTGCCCCACGCGAGTATGTTAGCTTCCCACCCAAAGCAGATGGGCGCTCACATAAGGGGGTGGCGGAATGTTCGCGCCCTCAAAGTTGGTTTGACCTCCTAAGAGCGCGGCAGCGCCTTTAAAGCGCCGCCGCGCCGAGGGATGCGCTAAGTTGGCGCATTAGCTAACCCAAGCCCCATGCCGCAGCAGCACAGGCTTTGCCATTCTAATCCGAGGGGTGTTTCCAAGGAGGGACGGCGGGAGCCGCAGCGGGCATTCATGCCGCCCGCTGCGATCAGCGGAGCCGTCCAGCCGCGAGCGCTCATATATGCGAGCGGCCGGCGGCGAAGTCCCCTCTTTTGGTCGATGGAAAGAGGGGTTTCTCAAGGGGGGAAGCTTCGTAAGTAGTAACGTAGTTTAACTAACGCAACAGTTTGCACCGGGAAAATAGTGTGAAAGAACGGCGGGAGCCGCTGCGGGCATCCATGCCGCCCGCAGCGACCAGCGAAGCCGTTTAGCCGCGTAAGCGGCCTGGCGGTGAGCCCTCACTTTCGCGTTGAGGCGCACTTTTGTGCGCCGGATCAGTTGAAATGCCACAGGCATTTCATTACGCGAAGCGTGGTTTCCCCCTTGAGCGGTCTTTTTCCCGCTGCTTTTTCTGGCGGCAGAAAAAGCGGCGCCTGCGGCGCAAACAAACCCACGGCGTTGCGCCGGATGATTCCCGCGCCAGCGAGAACAACCCCCGCCTGCGGCGCAAACAAACCCACGGCGTTGCGCCGAACATACCCCGCGTCAGCGAGAACGGCCTCACCGGAACACAAATGCCGCCCATAGCGACATTGGGGAACCCCCGACGAGGGTTCCTCAAAACCCCGCAAGATTTTAAAAAAGCCTTACTGAAAACTTTAGTCTGAAATACTGCGGCCCCGTCAGCTTTTCTGTTCGCGGGCAATCCGCGCGCGTTCCTGCTGCCAGTTTTCGGTCAGTGGATGCGCTTTGGTCTTTGTCTCGTTTGAGAGCACCGCCGAATCGGTGTCGGCAATCATCTGCACCACCTCAGCCTCGTTGCGGGGCTTGTTGCGGGTCCAAACCTGCTCAATCGGCGCTTCGGGCAGGCGGCGGCAGCGCAGCGCCGCTTTTGCCAGCGCATCAAAACCGCAGCGGAATTCCGTTTCCATCAACCCGGCCTTCAGTTCCAGCAGGGAATACAAAAAGTCGATATAAACGCCGCTGGCCTGTCCAATCGCATCGGGGAACGGGTTAACCGCCATGGCAGAGATGTAAAGCTGCCGGGTCAGAATATCCAGAAACGCACAACGGGCCTCGAACGGAATCTCCCCGCGCAGCGTGTCAACGCCGCCGTCGCCGTCCACATTGATCAGCTTTTTGGCTTTCAGCTTTTGCAGCAGATCAATCTCCCGCGGGATGGGATTGCCTGCGCGGTCGTAATCCAGCTCGGCCGTCTCGCCTGCATAGTTTTTGATGACCCAGATAATCTCCTGCATATCGTCGATGTCATTGGCGAAGCCGGAGATTAGCTTGTCGATGGCGTCGATGAGCCGTTTATACATCGGCAAATCGCCTGCGGCGTCCCCGTTGTTGCGAAATTCGATGAACGGAATCTCCCCGTAGCCGTGCGGCAGCACACCGTTTTCGCCCATTGTACCGTCGCGCACCGGCACGCCGTTCTCCCCCGCGATGTAATAGGTCACGTCGCGGTCGGTCCAAAGCTCGTGCCGCAGCGTCTTGCCGTCGGGCAAGTGGAGGCTTCGAATCAGGTATTTGAGCTTCGGCCTGATGGAATCGGGGTCGTACACCGGGCGAATCTGCTCGGGCGGCACCGGCCAGTAGCAAAATTCGCGTTTTGCACCGTACCAGTAGGCCAGCCAGCCCGCGCCGCAGTTGGTGGCGTCCACCCCCAGCAGCTTGGCCACCTTGGGGTAGTCGCCGCCAAGGGCGCCGTTGAGCGCTTCGGCGGCTTTGGCGGCGCCGGGGGTATCCATCTGGGGCGGATAGGTCAGCAGATAGCCGACCTTCTGGTCGGTGATGATACGGTGCCAGTTGGTCGGGATGCGGTTATCCGCCGAGTGCAGCGGATTTTTGCCAAGTTTTCGCAGATAGCCGTTCACCTCCGCGATGGCGGCGGCGCCGCTGTGGCAGACGGCGTTTTTGTTTTCGTAATAGCTGCGCGCCTCCAGCGCAAGCGCCGATTTTTGGGCGTGCGCGTCCTCAGTTTCACGCAGCAGCTTTTCCAAAAGCTTTGGCATAATGTAGCCTCCTTTTATATCTGTCTGATGTATCAACGTTTAGGTCAAAGGCCTGCGGAGATTTTGGGAGCCGCAGCGGAGAAAGCTGCCGCCCTGAATTTGCCGCCAGCAACCGGCAGCGTCTTGCCGTGCGCGCCTGCGGCGCAAACAAACTCTCGGCGTTGCGCCGGATAACTCCCGCGCCAGCGAGAAGAACTGCCGCCCTGATTTTGCCGTCATTAGTCGGCGGCGTCTTGCCGTGCGCGCCTGCGGCTGCACGGCTTTCCCCCACCCCTAACCCCTGCCCCCGCCGGGGCAGGGGAACGCACCCCCCTACCCCCCTAAAGGGGGCTCATTGGATTATTGTGACC
>JAEWLW010000042.1 GCA_023457355.1 Bacillota bacterium
AGAAAAAGCAGCGGGAAAAAGACCGCTCAAGGGGGAAACCACGCTTCGCGCAATGAAATGCCTACGGCATTTCAACTAATCCGGCGCACAAAAGTGCGCCTCAACGCGAAAGTGAGGGCTCACCGCCAGGCCGCACGGCTTCGCTGGTCGCTGCGGGCGGCATGGATGCCCGCAGCGGCTCCCGCCGTTCTTTCACACTATTCTCCCGGAGCGAACTGTTGCGTTAGTTAAACTAACGTTACTACTTACGAAGTTTCCCCCCTTGAGAATCCCCTCTTTCCATCGACTCAAGAGAGGGCGCTCGTCGCAGGCCGCTCGCATATATGAGCGCTCGCGGCTGGACGGCCTCGCTAATCGCAGCGGGCGGCATGAATGCCCGCTGCGGCTCCCGCCGTCTCTCTTAAGAAACTCTCCCCGAATTAGAGCGGCGAAGCCTGTGCTGCTGCTGCGGCAAGCAGCTTTCAGGTTGGCTGATGTAAAAACTTAGCGCAACAGTTCTGCGCGGCGGCGCTTTCAAGGCGCCGCCGCGCTCTTAAGAGGCCAGCCAAGCTTGGAGCGCGCGAACATTCCGTTGCCACCTTATGTGAGCGCCTTGCTATTTTGGGTGGGAAGCTAACATACTCGCGTGGGGCAACCGGTCACAATAATTCAATGGCCCCTTTCGGGGGGGAGGGGGGTGCGTTCCCCTGCCCCGGCGGGGGCAGGGGTTAGGGGTGGGTGAAAGCCGTGCAGACGCAAGCGCGCACGGCAAAGACGCCGCCGGTTGCTGGCGGCAATTCAGGGCGGCAACCTTGCCCGATGCGGCTCCCGCCATCCCGGCCCGCGGGAGCAAGAACAAAGGCGACAACTTTGTCCACTATGGCGCTGCCACACGGTGAAGGTTTTTGCTAAAGTCGACCAAATCTTAAGCACTAAAAAGTTAAAAACAGGCGGCCCGGCAAACACTGCCGGACCGCCTGTACATCAATCGTCCATGTATTCCAAAAACTACTCTACGATAACGCCGCAATCCACTGGCTTTGCCAGCCAGCTTTTCCAGCCGAAGGGCGCGAGGGCCCCGCGCGCTGCTTCAGCGGACAGCGCATCGGCAAAGATGCCGAAAACCGCTGTGCCGGAGCCGCTCATGGCGCTGCCCAACGCGCCCGCGTCCATCAGCGCCGCCTTCATTTGGGCAACTGCCACCACGGGGCAGCACAATTCAAACACATTGCCGCAGGCGTCGGCCACCTTCCGCAGGTCGCCGCTATGCAACGCCGCAACCATCAGCGCCGGATGGGGCTGCGCGGGGCTTTGCAATGCATCAAACCGGCGGTAGGCCTCGGGCGTGGAGACACCCTCGCCGGGGTGCAGAATCAACAACGCACCGTCCGGGCAGGCGGGCAGTGGGGTTAGCACCTCGCCGATGCCTTCGGCCAGCATGGTGCCGCCGGTGAGGCAAAACGGTACATCCGCACCAATTTTAGCGGCGATCTCCAAAAGGCGCGCCTGCGGAAGCAGTCGACCGAACAGTGCGTTGCAGGCGGCAAGCACACCGGCGGCATCGGCGCTGGCCGAGCCTAAGCCCGCCTGATAAGGCACCTGCTTTTCAACCCTGACAAAGATGCCGCTGCCCCGCGGCAGACCCGCAGCACTGAAAAACGCCTGCGCTGCACGGTAAGCGGTGTTGCGTTCATCGGTCGGCAAGGCGGGGTCGTCACAGTTTAGCGTGACGCCCCCGCCCTCCGTTCTGAAAACCTTGACCACATTGCAAAGCGAAATGCTCTGCATCACCGAACGCAACGTGTGATAGCCGTCTTCGCGCCTTCCGGTGATGGTCAGGGTCAGATTGATTTTTCCAAAGGCTTTTGCGGTTTTAGAGCCTGTCATTTCATTGGATTTCCTTTAAAAATTCGGCAATTCGTTTGAGCGCCGTTATGAGATGCTCCATCGAATAGGAATAAGAAATACGGACAAACCCCTCGCCGCATTCGCCGAACGCGTCGCCCGGAATGACCGCCACCCGCTTGGCATTTAAAAGCCGTTCGCAGAATTCTGCGCTGGTCATACCGGTGGATTTGATGCAAGGGAAGACGTAAAATGCGCCGCGCGGCTCAAAACAGGTCAGGCCCATCGCGTTTAAGCGCTCCACCAGCATACGGCGGCGCAGGTCGTACTCGTCGCGCATGGCGACAATGGCTTCATCGCAGTTTTTCATCGCCTCAATGGCGGCGAGCTGGCTGACGGTCGGCGCGCACATGACGGCATACTGGTGGATTTTAAGCATCTGGTCGATAATGGGTTTCGGGCCGCAGGCGTAGCCTAAGCGCCAGCCTGTCATGGCGTAGGCCTTTGAGAAGCCGTTGACCACGATGGTGCGCTCCCACATATCGGGGATATTGGCCAGCGATGTATGCTGAACGCCGCCGTAGGTCAGCTCGGCATAAATTTCGTCCGAGAGCACTATGATATCGGTGCCGCGCAGCACTTCGGCGATGGCCTCAAGCTGCTCTTTTGTCATAATGCCGCCGGTGGGGTTGGAGGGAAACGGCAGAATCAACAGCTTCGATTTGGGCGAAATAGCGGCTTTGAGCTCCTCGGGCGTCAGCGAAAAGCCATTCTCGGCCCTGGTGGCAATTGGCACGACCTTCGCATGGGAAAGCGCGGCAATCGGCGAATAACAAACAAAGCTCGGCTCGCACACCATGACCTCGTCGCCCGGCTCCACAAGCGCGCGGATGCACATATCAATCGCCTCCGAGCCGCCCACCGTGACAAACAGCTCGTCTGTTTTATAGCGCAGGTCGAACCGGCGGGCCAGGTATTTTGAAATTTCGCTCTTCAGCTCCGCCATGCCCGCGTTGGCTGTATACCAGGTTTTGCCTGCCTCAAGCGCGTGTATGCCCGCACGGCGCACTGCCCACGGGGTTTTGAAGTCGGGCTCGCCAACGCCGAGCGAAATCACATTTTCCATCTCGTTCGCAAGGTTAAAAAAGCGGCGGATACCCGAAGGCTTTATCTCTTTGACCGTTTGTGACAGCACATTATTATAGTCTATCAAACCCGCACCTCCCGAATATCCACATCTTTTTTGGTGGAGATTCCGCGCTCTTTGTAGGTTTTTAGCAAAAAGCTCGTGGCGGTGGACTGTACCCCCTCCAGCGGGGAGAGGCGCGAAGCAACAAACATGGCGACCTCCTGAAAGGTTTTGCCCGAAACAGTCAGCGAGATGTCATAGGCGCCGCTTACCAGCGTCACCGTCTCAACCTCTTCAAAGCTGGCCAGCTGTTCGGCAATGTCGTCAAAGCCCATTTTGCCGTTTAGCACAATCTTGACCGCAATCTGGGCAGTCACATAGTTTCGGTCGGTCTTTTCCCAGTCAATGAGCGCAGAATACCCCTTAATTGTGCCATCCTCTTCGTAGCCCCTGATCTCGCGCTGCACCTCGTCAACGGTTTTCCCCGTTGCGGCTGCGATATCTTCGCAGGACATTCTGGCGTTTTTATCTAACAGCATCAAAACAGAATTCATAGCTTGCCTTCCTTTCGTCTGTTTAAGACGTTTTTAAACTGGGGCTGCTTGTAAAATCAAATACTTCGTCTAATTCTGCTGTAAAGGCCGCCTTCTGCGTCAAAAATGCTCGGAATACATCAAGTATTCCTGCACTTTTTTCCTTGTAGACAAACCTTTACAGCGAATTATTCGTCGTTTTTTCTATTTACAAACAAGCCCTAAATATTGCGGACACTGTCGGCCACGTAGTCATAGCCGCAGGGGCGGATGACCGGCAGGCCCAAAAGATAAATATCGGTTGCGCGCGATTCCAGCTCGACAAAGGCGCCGCACACCTCATTGACGCGGCCCAGGTAAGCCAGCGAATCGGAAACCGGCAGCGTAGCCGTTTCTTTCATGCGCGAGAGAATTTCGCGCCCGCGCGTATTAAAGCCCAACACGCGGATATAAGGCGGCTTTTGTTCGCTGTAAACCGCCTCCAGCCCCAGAAACGCCGACATGACAACACGGCGGATTCTGGCGGCGGTGTAGCGCTTGGATTTTGCCAGCGCATAGATTTCCTCAACGCCGCACGCCTGACGGATGGCCGCATAGATGCGGTTCTCAAGCCCCTCGGAGAGATCGGGCACGCGGGAAAGCTCCTCGGCGGTCATGCGGCGCAGCACGCCGAGCATCATGGCCTGAAGCTTTTTTTCGTCAAACGGGGCCAGCGCGTCTTTGGCGGCGGCCTGCATGGCGGCGTGGGAAGCGCGGGGCATAAAGTCGGCAACGGCCGAAACGCCGCCGCTGCGCATCAACGCCCGCAGGAACGAGGCCGAAGCCAGCTCGCCCCTCGCCGTGCCCTCGTCGTGCCGGGCGCCGTTTCGCACCACGGCAAACGGCACAATGCGGCTGCCCATGAGCCCCAGTTGGCGGATATATTCCACCGCCAGCGCATCGTTGGGGCTGCCGAGCATCTCGGCGATTTCGTCGCCGCAAAGCTCGCTGACCGCCTGCTGCCGCGCACGCGCAAAGGTTATGCCGGTCGGCAGAAGCTGCGCCATGCGCTCGCGCACGGGGGCGCTGTCCACCGCGTCGGCGGCCGCTTTTAAGATAGAAAGATAACCGGACTCGCTGCCAAAGGATAAGACATCAACACATCCCATTCCCTCTGCGATGCCCGCGACGCCAAACGCAAAGCGCTGTGCGGTCGCCATGGCATAGGGGAGCGGCAGCTCAATTATCAGGTCGGCGCCGCCCGCAAGCGCCGACCTGACGCGAGCTC
>JAEWLW010000043.1 GCA_023457355.1 Bacillota bacterium
CCGCAGGCGCCGCTTTTTCTGCCGCCAGAAAAAGCAGCGGGAAAAAGACCGCTCAAGGGGGAAACCTTTCGACGTTTCCCCCCTTGAGAAACCCCTCTTTCCATCGACCAAAAGAGGGGACTTCACCGCCGGCCGCTCGCATATATGAGCGCTCGCGGCTGGACGGCTCCGCTGATCGCAGCGGGCGGCATGAATGCCCGCTGCGGCTCCCGCCGTCCCTCTTTGGAAACACCCCTCGGATTACAACGGCAAAGCCTGTGCTGCTGCGGCATGGGGCTTGGGTCAGCCAATGCGCCAACTTAGCGCGTCAGCTTGGCGCGGCGGCGCTTTAAAGGCGCTGTCGCGCTTCTAGAGAGGCCAGCTAAACTTTGAGGGCGCGAACATTCCGCCGCCCCCTTATGTGAGCGTCTTGCTATTTGGGGTGGGAAGGCAACGTACTCGCGTGGGGCAACCGGCCACTAAATAACCGTATGCTTTAAGTCCCCTTTAGGGGATTTAGGGGTAAAGCCCCTATCCCTTCCGGGGGTAGGGGTTAGGGTGGGGGAAAGCCGTGCAGCCGCAGGCGCGCACGGCAAAACACTGCCAGTTGCTGGCGGCAAATTCAGGGCGGCAGTTCTTCTCGCTGACGCGGGGCGTGTTCGACGCAACGCCGAAGGGTGTTTTGCCCCGCAGGCTTTGCCTCGGCAACCCGCAAAATACACATCTATTATAATATCAAATAAAAAGGAGACATAAAAATGGCACAATTGACAGGCGCGGTTATCAATGTTTACAGCGAAAAGACCCTCGCCATTGAGGCGGGGGCGAGGGGCACGGCGGCCATTGCGCTGCCGCTGGACTGGTACGCAGAAGGCGTATTCACGCCCTATAACGCCGGGGACGCGGCGCCGCCCGCCCTCGGCTACGCGCTGGACGACCTGCTGGAAATCCGCGAGCTTATGAAGCGCGCCAGCAAGGCGCTCATCTACCCGCTTTACTCGGGCGGCGAAAAGGCGTCGGCGGCGCTGGGCGAGAACCTGACCGCAACCGCCGCAAAGCAGGGCGCACGCGGCAACGCCATCAGCGTGACGGTGGCGAAATCGGGCGAACTGTGGCAGGTGAAAACCTTTGTGGCGGGCAGCGTTGCGGATAGCCAGCTTGTGGCGAACGCTGCGGCTTTCAAAACGAACGGCTTTATCACCATCGACGGCGCGGGCGCGCTGGCCGCCGCCACGGTCACGCTTTCCGGCGGAAGCAACGGCGCGGCGGCCGATACGGCGTATGACGATTTCCTTGAGGCGCTTAAAACCGAGGAATTCCAGACCATCGCCTACACCGGCGACGAGAGCGCCGTCAAGCAGAAACTGGTGGATTATGTCCGACGCCAGCGTGACGACGAGGATAAGTTCATCCAGGCGTGCGCGGGCAACCTGCCCGCTGACTGCGAGGGAATCATTTCGTTCGCGAACGGCGTCATCCTCGCCGACGGCACGGCGATTGACGCAAACATGGCCTCGGCGTGGCTGGCGGGCGCAACCGCCGCGGCCGCGGTGGACGAATCGCTGACCTACGACAGCTACGACGGCGCGGACGGCGTTACCGAAAAGCTGACGAAATCGCAGCAGCTCACCTTTAAAAACCAGGGGCTGGGCTGCTTTATTCTCAACAACGGCAAGGTCAAGGTGGAAAGCGACATCAACACGTTGGTGACCTACACGGTGCAAAAGCAGAAGGATTTTGCCAAAAACCGCGTGCTGCGCGTCATCGACGGCGTCTGCACCGACATCAAGGCGGTGTTCGATTCCTCCTTTGCGGGGGCCGAGCACAACAACGCCGGCGGGCGCAACCGCTTTAAGGCGAGCATCTGCGACTACATGACCGCGCTGCAAAACCGGAACGCCATCGAGGAATTTGAATCGGACGATGTGGCGGTTGCCGCCGGGACGGATAAGGACACCGTGGTGGTGAATTTGCGCATCAAGCCGGTGGACAGCATGGAAAAGGCGAACATCACCGTTCGCGTGCGATAAGAGGAGGAAAAACAGATGGATAAGGTTAAGCTTTCAAAAATTCCCTCGGGGCACGACGGCAACGGCTACGTCACGCTGGATGGCGGCGTGGTAGCGGCGTTTCGCATCGCGAAAATTTCGGCCCAGCTCGACGTCACCAAGGAGGGCCGCCGCTTTTTGGGCGAGGTGATGACTCAGAACGCCGCCAGAGGGCTGGCGGGCAGCGGCAGCGTCTCTTACTACCACACGACCGCCGCGCTCATCGACGCGATGAAAAATTACCAGAACGGCGGCGGCTACCCCGAATTGACGCTGCAATATTACGCCGAGGCGCCCGGCAGCAAGGGCCGCTGCGAGGTGGTGCTGCGCAATGTGGTGCTCGACGCCGTTTCTTTCGGCGCGCTGGACGATTCCTCCGATGACGCGATCATGAACGAAAGCGCGTTTTCCTTTGACGATTTCGACATCATCGAGCGGTTCTGAAATAGCGGGCGAAGGGCGGCGGGGGACCGCCGCCCTTTTGCCAAATGCGGCCGGCGCTTCGACGCAATGCGACACACCGCGCGAATTTGGCGTGAAAATCAGGCGGAACGGACAACGTAAAATTGCACAAAAACCGGCTAAAAAGCGCCGGAAAACGACAGGGTTCCAGCCGTTGCAGCCAAAAACGACCCGCCCGCAAGAGCCGGTCGACAAAATCCGCCAACGCGCGCAAGGGAACTTGTCCAAAACGGCGCGCGGGGCAAGGCTAATTCATCCTATGAAAGAAAATACAAAAATATGCCGCTTTTCAGCGGCAAAGGAGCAAAATTTTATGAATACGGTTAATTTTATGCGCAAGCTCGCTCAGGAGGCCATCCGCATCCAAAGCCCGTGCGACATTATCTACGCCACCTTTTTGGGCAATGCGCTGCGCATCGACGCGCTGCCGATTGATGTGCCGCTGGATATGGTGCACATTCCGGCCAAGATGCAGAAGATTGAGGGCAAAATGACCTGCACGCTGACCGAGGGCGAGGGCGTTGAGATTGAGGGCGGCGGCGATATGCGCAGCATCAGGCTGACCGATGTGCCGGTGACCATTGCGCTGGAGATGAAGCCCGGCGAGCATGTGCTGGCCGCACGGCACAACGGCGGACAGCGGTTTACGGTTTTGGATAAGTATTGAGGGAAGAGCCGATGCGAGAGGGCAGAGCGCGTAAAAAGCACACAGGCAGCCCCGTGCGCCTTTTGCAATAGATATTAACCGAAGAAGCTTTTCTTTGGCTTGTATTATTAAGCGCGGGGGGTGTAGGGCTGGCCGTCTTCGTAGAAGAAGGTGTAGTAAGAAAATAAGGCGCTATCTGGGGAAACAGTTATAATATTTTTAATGTTTTCGTAGCCGATTTGGGCAATAAATTCTTCAACCTTGGCGATTTCTGCTTTTTTTCGTTCATCATAAGCTGGCGAATTTGAAGCGGCTATTTTAGGCTCTACTTGAATTACCCTCATTCGTATCATGACCAAAACCTCCCAAGTTTTTTAACAGCAGTATAACACAACAAGGAGTGAAAAGAAATATGGATGAAAATAGCAATGCTCTGTCCAAGGCGGACTTGCAGCAAATAGTTGCGCGGGCAGGCGGCAGTGTTGCACGGTTGACAGCACCACAAAAAAGCGCACAGGTTGGCCTGTGCGCCTTTTGCAATAGGTATTAGTCGAAGAAGCTTTTCTTTGGCTTGTATTATTCAACGCGGGGGGTGTAGGGCTGGCCGTCTTCGTAGAAGATGGAGTAGCATATAAGGTTGCTGCCCGCGTTGCAGGTAAGAATCTTTTTTATATTATCGTACCCCACCTGAGCAATAAAGTCTTCAATTGGCGCTTTCTCTTTCTCATTATCTTTAGGTTTGCTCAAGATTAAACGATAAGAATCAGCCATAAAAGCTTTCATGCGTATCATGACAATACCCCCAGTTTTTTATAACAGTATAGCACAAAAAGAAAGGAGATAAAAGAAAAAATGGACGGTGAGAATTCAAAAGTTTTACAACAGGACCAGCTTCGTCAGGAAATGAAGGATAACAGCGCGGTTGTTGTCGGCGCGCTTAACGACCAGTGGATTACGCTGCAATTGCTCAGCGGCAAGATACCGACCGGAATGGACACTCACAGCCAGTTTTTTGCGGACATGCTGGGTCAGCTGGCGTCACAGAGCGGCCTTTCCAGCGAGCAGCTGGCGCAGAGTCAACATTATGACGCGGCCATGCTTGAGAACGCGGCGCTGTCCGCTTTGACGTTGGATATTCTCTCAAGCAATGTTAAGGGTATAGTCGACAAAATGGAGGGTCTGGTCAAGTGCGGCGGCGACATATCGACCAGCGTGGAGGCCCTTGCGCAGATGAGCGGCAATGGCGGCGACAGCGTAAACGGTGCGGCCAGCACATTGTTTGGCGGCATTGGGGCCCTTGGTACGGTGGGTGATGCTGGTGGAAAGCTCAGCAAGCTAGGTACTACGATGGGTTTTGCAGGAAAGGCGGTCGGCCTGTTAGGTGGCTTTCTTTCGGGGCCGGTCGCCCCCTTGCTGCTTGGTGGGGTGGCGTTGGCGGGCGTTGGCACCATAGCCTACAAGGCTTATAAAAACCATAAGGCAAAGCAAGCAGATGCCGCAGACCCCGAGTTTGAAAAAAAGGTGATGGAGGCGACCTCTTACGAAAATAGACCATACCAGCCCTCTATGCGGGAAGAGCCGTTCCCTGTTACCGAGCGGGAAATTATGGACCCCGACTCGATACAGATTCGACGAACCGGGCGCGACAGCACAACGCTTACCGGCGCCGAGGACGACATGTTTGCACCCAGACAGACGCCCCCGCCGGAGGAAAGCCGGCCGACGGCGGAAAACGCCGCACAGCACGGCAGGCTTGAGCTGGCCGACGCCGGACTGATAGCCGAAATCAGCGGACTCAGGCAGGAGATACGCAAGCTGGCGGACAAGCCCTTTGACCCTAATGTCCGCGCCGAGGTCGTCATTAAATCGCTGCGTACCAACATGACGTACCCGGAATTTGAAGAGGCGATAGAAAGAAAGTTTATGAACGATTTGCAGGTATCCAGCATGCCGATGTGGTGATAGCGCGGCGCAAAGCCGCCCCGGTTTTGGCGCGGTGGAAGGTCATAAGGCACAGAAAAAGGCAGGGGAACAGCAAAACCGCAGGGCAAGCGCCTGCGGTTTTAGTTTAAGCTATTTGCGGCCCTGGCCGTTGTCCTCATAGAAAACAGTATAGACGACAGAACCGGGATAAGCCGATGTCGTGGTTATCTTACGTATATTATCAAAGCCGATTTCGTCGATGAACGCCTCAATGGGGGCGTATTCTTTCTCGTGTTCAGCCAGCTTTTTTTGATATCGGACTTTACCTTTTTCGCTCTGATCGTTTTGTAGCTCTTTTTCCTGATCAGCATAGCCAAATGGACTCATATCAAACTTAAATACTTTCATTCTAATCATTTCTAAAGCCTCTGTTATGTGTTTGGTTATCTAAGGAACCGCTGATTTAATCCATGAGCGGATTACCAACGGCCCAATTTTTCGTCTGGCTGCGTTAAAAAGCAGCCATAAGCGCCAGCCTTAAGGCCGTTTTTCGCCTTGTCAGCCGCAAAATTCTCTTGCCGTTAACCCGTCCCTGAATTAATCAGCGGCTCCCTAAGTACGCGGCTCTCTCACCCCGGCCGGTTGTCCTCATAAAAAATCGTGTAGGTTAAGACGCCGCTGTCGCCCGGGGCCACCGCAATTTTACGCACATTCTCAAAGCCCACCCCGGCGATGAACGCCTCGATCGGCGCAAATTCCTTTTTGCGCTGCTCAAGGCGCTGGGCGTAACGCTCCTTGCCCTTGGCGACGGCGCCGCTTTTCAAAAGCTCATCGTAGTTTGTCAGGTCGAACACCTTGAGGTTCAACAAAAAAAGCTGCATGCGCACCATGTCAAAATCCCTCCAGCAGATTCTTTTTTTATCATTCTAGCACATTCTGGAAAGTTCATCAAACAAACCGACAAAATTTATAACCAAAAAGGAGAAAAAACTATGAAAAACCTCGAAGGATTCTTAAACCCCAAAAGAAAACCCAACCTGCGCTTCATCCTCTCGGAGGATTTTACCGGCGAGGACGGCGCGCCCCTCGTTTGGGAGATGCGCACCCTCTCGGCGCGCGAGCTCTGCGAGGTGCGCGGCTTTTACGAGGGCCGCGGCCAGGAGGAGACGACGCTCGCCCTCATCGCCAAAAGCCTTGTCACCCCGAATTTAAGCGACGCCGAGCTGCTGCGCGGCCTTTCGCAGAAGGCGGGCAGAACCATCCTCGACCCTGTGGACGCGCTTCAGGCGCTGTTGGACGCGGCGCAGTTGGGGGTGCTTATATCCTGCTATTTTAAACATCAGCAGGTCAATAACTTTTACGAACTGGTGGATGAAGCAAAAAACGCCTGAGGCGGGGCGGCGACGATCTGAGCTATCGCGCCTACCTCGCCTTTCAAAACCATGGCATACTGCCGCAGGATTACATCAACCTTTCCCCCCAGACGCAGGCCTTCATCTACGCGGCTGATGTGTATAAGGCCGAGCGAATGGAAGAAGCGCAAAAAAAGCTGCGCCGGTAGACGGGGCGCAAAAACAGGCGGGCGTTGAGAAAACAAAAGCGCACAGGGGCAGCCTGTGCGCTTTTGTAAATAGTGTATTAGCCGAACAGGCCTTTTTTCGGAGGGATGGGGCGCGGGGTGTAGGGCAGGCCGTCTTCGTAGATAATGTGGTAATAGGTGAGACTGCCACTGACGCAGACGACCTTAATATTTCTAATAGCCTCGTAACCGATCTGAGAAATGAAAGCCTCAATATGATCTAATTCTTTATCTTCTTGGTTAGGGTCAGAGGCCCGGCTAGAGTCCAGGCAAAGCACTTTAATTTTTATCACAACAAAACCCCCTGTTTTCAATTTGTTTTAATCATAACATAAAAAAGAAAGAGGTAAAAGAAAAATGAAGGATCGTCATGCAGGGGTTTTGCGGTGGGGTGCACGGCCAAAACAAAAGCGCACCGGGCAGCCCGGTGCGCTTTTAGTATGACGTATCAGCCGAACAGGCCTTTTTTCGGAGGGATGGGGCGCGGGGTGTAGGGCAGGCCGTCTTCGTAAAGAATGTGATAGTAGGTAAGACCACCATTGACATAGATAACTTTAATATCCCTTATATTTTCGTAACCAATCTGAGCAATGAAGTCCTCAATAGGACCGAGCTCTTTATCCTCTTGGTTGGACTCAGAAGCTTGAAGAGAACGTAGAGAAATAACTTTAATCTTTATCACAACAAAACCCCCTGTTTTCAATTTGTTTTAATCATAACACAAACAAGAAAGAGGTAAAAGACAGATGAATACGGACAACGCAGAAATTTTACAGCCTGACGCGTTAATCAAAGAAATGAAGGACAGCAGCGCGGCTATTATCGGCGCGCTCAACGACCAGTGGGTCACGCTGCAATTGCTGGGCGGCACGCTGCCGACGGTGGCGGGGGTTTACAGCCAGTTTTTCAGCGGAATGCTGGGCCAGTTGGCATTGCAGAGCGGGCTCGCAAGCGCGCAGCTGGGCGAGCAGCAGCTTTACGACGCGGCGGCGCTTGAGAGCGCGGCGGCCACTTATCTGCTGCTGGATATTCTCTCCGGCAATGTTGAGGGGGTGGTTGAGAAGCTGACCACGCTGGCGGAGTATGGGCAGGGCTTGTTGACTAAAGCGGGAGAGCTGCCCGCCCTGCTCGAAAAGCTGGGCGGCGGCGAAAAGAGCGACATGACCAAGAGCGGCGATATATTAACCGGCGGGTTGAATGCTTTGGGGAGCATACAAAGTGCAAAGGAAGGACTGAGCGATTTAGCAAGTATAGCTGGATTTGCGGGCAAGGGTATCGGGCTGCTCTCGGGCTTGTTATCCGGCCCCGCCCTGCCGCTCATCATCGGCGCTGTTACGGTGACGATGGGCGGCTTTTTTGCGATTAAGGCGCTAAAATCGGGCGTTGAAAAGGAACAGGCAGAGAAGGAGGCTGAAACAGCCGCTAAAATGAATGTTTCCCGTCCGGGTGCGGCCGCCGCCACGCCCAACGCCACGCCCGCCGGCAGCGGCGTTACAAAAGTGCCGCCCGCCCGGGCTGTCGACCCCACCGACCCCTTTCAAACCGGCTCGGGGGAGGAATCGGCCTACAGCCAGTACCGGCAGCAGGCCGACGACAGCCGCCGGAGTGCCGAGGCGCTGCGCGACGCGGTTGAAAGCAATTCCGAGGTGGTAATGCGGCTGGCCGAGGTCGCCGAGTTGCTGCGCCGGCTGGCCGCAAAGCCCGCCGACCGCAATATCAACAGCGAGGTTACGATTAACACGCTGCGAACCAACCTGACCCTTGCGGAGTTCAGGGACATGCTCCAGGAGGTGTTCGAACGGGATTTGCAAACATCGTGGTAATGCCGTTCGAACCCGAAAACCCAATTTTCCAGAACCCTTATAAAACAAAAAGGAGGTCAAAAAATGGCTTACGAAGTACACTTGGGGGGCTGCGCCCTCTACGGCGTCAGCGCGGTGGAGGAATCCGCCCCGCGCAGCGTCACCGAGCACGACGGAATCGGTTCCGGCGCTTTTGCCATACCGCAGAACGCGGGGCTCAAAAGCTGGAGCATCCGGCTGGAGCTGACCGAGCAAAACCTCGGGCAGGCGGGCTGGCGCAGGGCGTCCGCCGTGCTCGGTGATCTGCGCGGCCTGCTCGCGGAAAAAAGCGGCGCGCGGCTTATCATTGTTTCCGAGCGGCAGAAGCGCTCAAAACCGGTGCTGCTGCGGGACTTGAAATATGAGACCGGCTATGAAGGCGTTTATTCGGTGACGCTCTCGCTCGTTGAATATGTCAAGCCGCAGGCCAAAACCGCCGGTGTGCCCGGCGTCACCCGGCCGGGAACGCGGCCTGTGGCGCCAAGCACCTTTGAGGTGGCGAGCGCTTACGACAACGCGGGAAACGGAAAGAATGAACAGAAAACAAACGGCGTGGAAGTGCCCGATTCCAGCATCGCGTACCCGCCGGTTTTTATCGACCCCAAGACCGGCAGGACGGTAAACCCCGCGGGCCTGTACCTTAATACGGAAGTTAGCGTGGCAAAGGGGCAACAGAGCGACAACAGCGCCACAGCCGGCGCCATAGCCGAAGCCTACGCAGATTATGCCAACAGCATGGGTTCGGAATAGCGCTCCCGAAGAACGATCATGCCCGGTCCGCACGCGCGGGCCGGGCACATTTTTATACCCCATTATTATAAGGAGGAATTGTAAAATGCTTTCAGTTAACAATCTCGACGTTTCTCAGGCGGTCTATCAGGTTTCGTGGGCCGAGGCGCTCAATTCCGGGCCCTCGTCGCTGGATTTTTCGCTGCCCGCCCCGCAGGCGGCGGCGTTTTCCTGCGGGGATACGGTGGTGTTTACCCACGGCGGCAGCAAGGTGTTCTACGGCTTTTTGTTCAAGGTGCAAAGGGGCCCGTGGCAGGCTTCCTGCACGGCGTATGACCAGCTGCGCTACCTGAAAACCGAAGCGCCGCTCACGCGCCGGAACGAGACGCTCTCCGATTTTACCGCCAGAGCGCTGGCGCAGGCAGGGGGCCGAATCCGCGTCGGGGAGGTGGCCGATACCGGCGTTAAGCTCACCCAAAAGCTGTTCGGGAGCGGCAGCTATCTCAACATGCTCTATGAATCCATCGGCGAGACCCGCGATTTAAGCGGCGCGCGCTACATTCTGCGCGACGAATTCGGCGCGGTGGCGCTGCGCAACCTTTACGACCTGCGCACCGGCCTCGTCGTGGGGGACGGCAGCCTCGCCACCGATTTTCGCCACGGCCTTTCCATCGAAGACGACGCCTGCAACTATGTCAAGGTGGCCAAAAACAGCAGCGAAGAAGGGCTTAAAAGCGCCGTCGTCGCGCAGAACCCCGGCCTGATCGCCAAATGGGGCAAGCTGGCGGCGTTTAAAACGCTTTCCGACGGCAATGCCGCGCAGATGAAGGCGCTGGCTGAAAGCTTGCTGGCCGAGCGCGGCAGGGAGAGCGAAATACTCTCGATCGATTGCGTCGGTGACCTGCGGCTGCGGGCGGGGTGCGAGGTCACGCTGGATATCGCGCAGGCGGGGCTGGATTTCCGCGTGTTGGTCACCCGGGCCGAGCACAGCTTTTCGGGCGCGGAACACACCGCAACGCTGGCCATCGAGCGCAGCGAATGGTGACGCCGCCAAGCGGCGTTCCATCAGCTTAAAGTTTTTGGTCAAGCTTTTTTCAAAAAGCTTGCGGAGTCAAGTTGCCGCGAGCGCGCCGATATGCGCGCGGTCCGGCAGCGCCCGCGTGCTCTAATCGGCCAAAAGCGCAGGAGGGGAAGCAAAAACAGTCCGGGGGACTGTTTTTGTGCGGGGAACCCCCGCAAGGGGTTCCCGATGCCGCGTTGAAGCGGCATTTGTTTTATGCAGATTGCTTCTGAATTAATCCATGCACGGCTTATCAGCGGCCAATTTCGCGTTTGACAGTGTTAAAAAACACTCATAAGCGCCAGCTTTATGCCCGTTTTTCGCCTTGCCAGCCGCAAAATTTTCTCGCCGCTAACCCATCCCTGAATTAATCAGAAGCGCCCTAAGCCCCTATCACTTTATTGATAGCCCGAACAGTCCGGTGGACTGTTGCATGGGGCCCCTGCAAGGGGTTCCCCGATGCCGCCTTAAAGCGGCACTCGCGTCCCGCCCTGAAAAACACGCCATAGAAAGCCACTGTGAATAAGTGATAGCATCGAATAAAGGCATGATCGTTGATTAACCTGAAAGGAGAAATTTTATGAACGACTTTTACCGCCTGTTAAACCCCGAACGACGGGAGAACTGTACCTTTGTGCTCACCGCCGCGTTTAAGGACGACGCGGGCAACCCGCTGGAATGGGAGCTGCGGCAGATGAACCGGGAGGAGCAAAGCCGCCTTGCCCGAAGCGGGGCAGATTTTGCGGCGCTGCTGGAGATGCTGGCCGCCACGCTCGTCCGCCCAAAGCTCGACGACGCGGCGCTGCTTGCGGCGCTGTCGCTTCGGTGTGACCAACCGGTGCGCACTGCCGCCGGGGCGCTGGGCATGCTGCTGACCTGGGACGAGCTGCGCAGGCTCCAAAGCCTGTTCGAGTGGCACAACGGGCTGGATATCCCGTTTTCAAAGCGGGTAGCTAAGCTGGCCGGTATCCTTGAAGACGGGCGTGACGCGCGGGCGCGGCTCGTGCACCTGGCGCTGCAAAACCATCATATCCCGCCGCGGGAATACTTTGCGCTCACCGAGCCGGAGCAGGCTTTTCTGGCCGCAAGCGACCTCGTCTGCCAGGAAGAGATGAAAAAAGACGCGCAGCAAAAAAGCGCCGTCCAAATCAGGCGCCGATAAAAAACATATTGGAGGAAAGAAAAATGAACAGCTTTTACAACAGCCTTTTAAACCCCAAGCGCAAGGAAAACCTGAAATTCGTGCTCTCGAACGCCTTCGCGGACGAAGCGGGCAACCCGCTGGAATGGGAGCTGCGCGAGCTTTCCGCCGCCGAGGGCGCGGAGCTGGCCAGAGAGAACGCCAGCAGCATCCGCACGCTTACCACCATGGTGGCGCACGCGCTGGTAAAACCCAACCTGCGCAACGCCGAGTTCCTCAAAGCGCTCTCGCAGCAGCGCGGCAGGACGTTTTTAGACCCCGCCGAGGCGCTGACCGCCCTTGTTACCGACAGTGAGCTGGCAAAGCTGATACTGCTTTACGAGCTGCACAACACGGTGGAGGCGCAGGCGGCAAAGCCCGCGGAGGCCGCAGCCGGGGAAGGCGCGGCGGAGTAGTAAGCGAAGCGAAGCAAAACGCCGCCCGCGGTTGTGCGGGCGGCGGGGCGGGCGTGCTATTTCAGCTTGGTGCCACATTCAGGGCAGTGTTTAAACGTGTAGGCCACGTCGTTGTTGCAGGTGGGGCATTTGAGCGGGGCGTCCGCGCCGGGGTCCATCTTGTGGGCGCAGTTGGGGCAGAACGAAAAGGTGTTGGAAATGTGGTGGCCGCATTTTGGGCAGGCGTAAATGTTCTCATCCTCATAGAAAACGACGTAGCCCATTAAACCGTTGTAACTGGAAATGGGGGCCAGAAATTTAATATTTTCGCTCTTAATCTCATTAAGGTAGGACATAGCAAAAGAAGTATGACCTTCATTATTATCTTTTAAAAAATGTGGTTCAGTTAAAATTTGACTTAAAAGCATCATTATCACCTCAAATTTATTATTGCATAAACAACTTATTAAATCAACAGAAAGGCTGGCAATATGGCAGTTTGAACCGCTGTGGGCAGCATATAAAAACCGCCCGCGGTTGTGCGGGCGGCGGGTTGGAAGTGCTATTTCAGCTTGGTGCCACATTCAGGGCAGTGTTTAAACGTGTAGGCCACGTCATTGTTGCAGGTGGGGCATTTGAGCGGGGCGTCCGCGCCGGGGTCCATTTTGTGGGCGCAGTTGGGGCAGAATGAAAAGGTGTTGGAAATGTGGTGGCCGCACTTTGGGCAGGCGTAAATGTTTTCATCCTCGTAGAAAATGATGTAACCCAATAGCCCTCCCAATCCGGGTATACCCACTAAGTACTTGATGTTCTCGGCTTTTATTTCATTAAGAGGTTCCAGAAGATACTCGGGAGGCGCACTGACAGGCATAGGGTTAGTAAGTTTTTGGGGCAACATAAACACCCTACTTAAAATCATTTTTAACCACCTCAATGCTATTATTACACAACAGCAATATGAATTCAACAGAAAGGCTGGCAGTATGACAGTTTGAACCGCTAGGGGCAGCATATAAAAACCGCCCGCGGTTGTGCGGGCGGCGGGTTGGAAGTGCTATTTAAGCTTAGTCGCGCAATGGGGGCAGTAGTCAAACGTGTAGGCCACGTCATTGTTGCAGGTGGGGCATTTGAGCGGGGCGTCCACACTGGGGTCCATCTTGTGGGCGCAGTTAGGGCAGAACGCAAAGGTGTTTGAAATGTGGTGGCCGCATTTTGGGCAGGCGTAAATGTTCTCGTCCTCATAGAAAATGATATAACCTAATAAATTACCTTCCCAGTTATATGAAACCATATGCTTGATATTTTCATTCTTAATTTCGTTCATATAGGGAAGAACAGCGTCGATTGTAGACGTGGGCCCAGAAAAAACAGTCTGCAACTTTTTGGATGTTATAATCGGCATACCTAAAATCATTTTGATCACCTCAGGTTTAATTATCGCATAATAACTTAAAAACTTCAATAGAAAGGGTGACAATATGGCAGTTTGAACCGCTAGGGGCAGCATATAAAAACCACCCGCAAAAAGCGGGCGACGGGGTGGGCGTGCTTATTTCAGCTTGGTGCCACATTCAGGGCAGTGTTTAAACGTGTAGGCCACGTCATTGTTGCAGGTGGGGCATTTGAGCGGGGCGTCCGCGCCGGGGTCCATTTTGTGGGCGCAGTTGGGACAGAACGAAAAAGTGTTGGAAATGTGGTGGCCACATTTTGGGCAGGCGTAGATGTTTTCATCCTCGAAGAAAACAACGTAGCCCAATAGCCCTCCCAATCCGGGTATACCCACTAAGTACTTGATGTTCTCAGCTTTTATTTCATTAAGAGGTTCCAGAAGATACTCGGGAGGCGCACTGACAGGCATAGGCTTAGTAAGTTTTTGGGGCAACATAAACACCCTATTTAAAATCATTTTTAACCACCTCAATGAGAAGTCAACAGAATTTCGGACAATAAGTTAAGCACTAAATGCTAAAGTCTTCTTCGCACAGGCATTCAGAAACTGGATAGGGCTAAGATATCCCAACCGTTTTTGAACCCTGGTTCTGTTATAGA
>JAEWLW010000044.1 GCA_023457355.1 Bacillota bacterium
GTGGGGCAATAAGAAGTACATGAATATGAAGCATCTGGAGGCGACTGTTGAAGACGTTTCCATTGCTGGATGACTTCATTCTCTCAGAGACTGCAAACCTTTTTGCGCATAATTATTGACACTACCATTTGAATAGGCCTCAGAAACGTTTAGATCGCTTGCAGCTACAAAGCTACAAGCGATCCCTTATAACGATTAAGACATATCAGCCAATCCAAAATGGATTGGCTGATATGTCTTATGATCGGATTGTTCAATTAAGAAACTGTCTTACCTTTTATGTACTGTGGTCTTGTCTTGCTTATCTCCTCAATTACCTGCTTCACAGTGTTATTAGGAAGCTCCAGGGAACAAAGATACCCCAGCGCTTTCTCAGCCTTCAAGGCTGAGAAACACTTCATTAGCGCTTGTTGCTCCGCTTCTTGAGCCGGATAGTGAAAACCGCCTTGAAAGCCACTGACAACACCTCCTTCCATTTTATTGCTCTTCAGGCGTAAGTTCCGGGAAAACATCATAAATCAAAGTATTCTTCCGTAGGCGGATGTAGCTTGCGCCCATGCTCTTTTATTTGAAAAGCAGCATTACTTTTCTTTTCTTTCAAACTTTTCCCGCAGCTTTGAAAGCGCCTTTGATTCCAACCGAGAGACATAAGATCGCGATATGCCCATATTTTGAGCAATCTCACGTTGAGTCAACGGTCGTTTACCGTGCAGGCCATAGCGTAAAATGACGATATCCCGTTCACGGTCGTTCAACTCGCTTTCGATACTGTTGTGTAATTCCTGTGCGCGAAGACGAAATTCAATATCCTCAAAGATGCTGCCTTCGTCCGCCATGATATCCTGCAGCGTCAATGCGTTGCCGTCTTTATCGGTGTCAATAGGATCGAATATGTAAACATCCTGAGCTGATTTTTTCCGATTGCGGAAGTACATGAGAATTTCATTTTCTACCACCGGCTCATTGATACACCTCTGATAAGCAAAAAAGCGCATAAATGGCTGATTCACACGGTTTTTCAGCTCAGCATAATTTCAGAAAATGCCAGCGTGGGAGAAAAAATACGGTTTTACCGGCGCAAAGGGAACATGAAATGCCATGTACTCGCCGAAAAAATCGGCGTTTCTGAGTCAGCTATGCTTGATTATGAGAACAATAAAACTGAGCCGGGATTAGAACTTTTGCAGCACATTTCTAATGTTTTAAATATACCCGTCACCAAGCTTTGCGACGATTATTATATGTTCTTGCGTTATCCTTATTGCAAAAAACTAAAGGAGCTAAGAGCTGAGCATGGTCTGACACAAGGTGAGCTTGGCAAAATGCTAGGCATAGTGGCAAAGTCCGTTGCGCGGTGGGAGCAGGGTAGAGCAGTAGTAACTAGGGAACAGTGGAAAAAGTTACATCGGTTGTTCCCCACCGTTTAGATTACAGTTTATAATTGGCTGCGCGGAGACAAATATCTCCGGGAAGTTTCATATTTCTGATCTATAATTCTTCCCGCTATCGTAAAACAATTGGCTCCGTTTTCGGGGAGCAGGTCAGTTTTTGCGCCACCCTTATAGTGAGCTGATTAAAGTATTAGAGCCGAGCATGGCCTTACTCAGGCCATGCTCGGCAGAATGTTTGGTGTAATCGCAAAGTCTGTGGCGCGCTGGGAACAGGGAAAGGTAATCGCAACACGGGAACAGTGGGAAAAGATTTGCTGACTAAAGTTCATTTAAAAAGCAAGACTATAAGAAGATTTTAGCTCAATCGGTCTGATGGTGTCTCTAAATCTAATTTTGTATCTTTGCAAGAGTTGCTTTCCTGACTCACGTGATGCCGTACAGCTATTATGAGCAGGTATACTCCCAGCACAGCCAGTAGTCCGGTACAAAATCCTGCAAAGTCAAGCCATATATCCTGAACCTGCGGACCGCGATATGAAAAAATCTGTATCGTTTCGTCGAGCAGTGCAACGGTCAAGCCGAAGAAGACACAGTTTAGTACAAGCTGGAGCAGCAAGCATCCAAATAGAATCAGTAATACCGCAAGCTGGATACCAAGCGCTGCAAATTCGATAAAATGTGCCAGCTTGCGGACTAAGTGGTCTGTCACGTTCCCTGCTCCGGCCACGACTTCAAGCACTGGCTTAACTTTTTCCAGAACGCCAAGACTCAGCGCCTGCGATGCTTCGATGCCTTGCATTGAATTGCTCCAGATGAAGGCAAGCGTGGTAAAAATTAATACAATTAGAATTACCGTTGATATGCGTTTTGTTTTCATATTATATATAACATCCATCAATCCCAAAAGTATAAATCTCTGGTGCAGACCTTATATCGGTTGCCTATAATAATATTATTATTTATAGATTTAATTTCCGGTAAATCTCTAACGACGAGGTTATTTAAAACGTAACCGACGATATACAATCTATATATTCCAGTAATCTTTATGCCATCATTTTGGATACTACACGGTTTCCAGAAGCGTGAAGGCTCTTTTAATTATACTTAGATATTTTCAGTTGATATTAGATAATCATGAGTATTAACACCCTTATTTGCAGTTGCTTTTGGTTAATGCACATTAGGACGCTTTAGTCGTCGCTATTTCGACGTCAAAATGGCTAATTATAATGTTTTCGCTAATCGCGAAAGTATAGGTCTCTGGTGTAGACTTTGTCCAATACGTCCGCAATATCTTCGTGATATCTGTTCGCAATAATAACGTCGCTAATCGATTTAAATTCATCCAATTCACGGATAATGCGGCTGTTAAAGAAACAATTCTCCTGCATAGAAGGCTCATATACGACCACTTCTATTCCCTTCGCCTTAATGCGCTTCATGACGCCTTGAATAGAAGACTGACGGAAGTTATCAGAATTTGCTTTCATAGTCAAACGGTAAACACCGACAATCTTAGGACTATGTGCAATAATCTGGTCTGCAATAAAATCCTTACGCGTCCTGTTAGCATCTACAATTGCGCTGATCAGATTCTGAGGAACGTCTTCATAATTGGCGCGAAGCTGCTTAGTATCTTTGGGCAAACAATATCCACCATATCCAAAGGAGGGATTATTATATTGGTCGCCTATACGTGGATCAAGACAAACACCCTCTATAATTGCTTTGGTATTTAATCCCTTGGTTTCAGCATAGGTATCTAACTCATTAAAATAAGCTACGCGCAACGCAAGATATGTATTTGCAAACAGCTTGACCGCTTCAGCCTCAGTCGGGTTAACATATAGCGTAGGAATATTCTCTTTTAATGCGCCTTGCTTTAATAGGTCTGCAAAGGTCTGTGCTGCTTTTTGTAATCGTGCATTTCCTATAGGTGTGCCAACAATAATTCGGCTTGGATAAAGATTGTCATAAAGCGCATGTCCCTCGCGCAGGAATTCTGGACTGAACAGAATGTTATCACAGCAATATTTTGCACGAACACACTCTGTGAAGCCAACCGGCACTGTTGACTTAATAATCATAATGGCATCAGGATTGACCTTGATAACCTGTTGAATAACGCTCTCAACCGCTGCGGTATCAAAATAGTTCTTTATAGGGTCATAGTTTGTCGGCGCTGCGATGATGACGTATTGTGCATCTCTATAAGCAGAATCACCATCAGTAGTACCGACTAAATCCAAGTCTTTCGTTTGTAGATAGGATTCGATTTCTTCATCTACAATGGGAGACTTTTTTTCATTTATAAGTGCAATTTTAGCTGGAACAATATCGACCGCTTTAACAGCATTATGTTGCGCCAGTAAGACAGCCATAGAAAGGCCAACATATCCGGTGCCTGCAACTGCGATGTTCATATAATCGCGCTCCTTATCCCATGTAATAATCCTTATACCATTGGGCAAACTTTCTTAGTCCCTCACGTAAAGGCGTACTGGGTTTAAACCCAAAATCGCGTTCTAATGCTGACGTATCGGCGTATGTGATTGGCACATCTCCCGGTTGCATCGGAACCAGTTTCTTATGTGATTCGAAATCATAATCTTCGGGCAAAACACCTGCGCGGACTAACTCCTGCTGTAAGATGTCCACAAAATCCAGCAAATTTTCAGGATGGTTATTGCCGATATTATAAATACGATAAGGCGGTAGTGGCAGCCCATCTTCACCAATAGCTTTTTCTGGGGGCGATTGCATAACGCGCATGATACCCTCAACAATATCATCTATAAATGTAAAATCACGTTTGCAATTACCATAATTGAAAATTTCAATTGTTTTGCCAGCACGAAGCTTTTCAGTAAAGCTAAAATAGGCCATATCAGGACGTCCGGCAGGTCCGTATACAGTAAAAAAGCGTAATCCAGTAGATGGAATATTGTAGAGCTTACTATAAGCGTGTGCTAACAGCTCATTAGATTTTTTGGTTGCAGCGTACAAACTGATAGGGTTGTCTACTTTGTCATCAGTAGAGTAAGGAACTTTTTTGTTCGTCCCGTAAACCGAAGAGCTAGATGCATAGACCATATGCTCTACTGGATGATTGCGACAAGCTTCGAGAATGTTGTAAAAACCAATAAGGTTTGATTCTATATATACATCTGGGTGGTCGATGGAGTAGCGTACACCAGCTTGAGCTGCAAGGTTGACAACAATAGAAGGCTTATACTCGGCAAATACTCTTTCAATCAATGACTTATCAGCAATGTTACCCTCAATAAATGTCCATTTACTATCTGGCCGTTCAGCTGCTAACTTTTCTATCTGCCTCAGCCGGTATTCCTTGAGCGACACATCATAGTAATCATTCATATTATCAATACCAACAATTGTAATCGGCTCAACTGTTTGGAGTAGTTCCATAACAAGGTTAGAGCCTACGAATCCGGTGGCACCTGTGATGATAACCGTTCTTTTAGTCAAAGATATATTATGTCTAACCATCTTTCACACTCTTTCAATACTTTCTCCAAACCATTTTATCGACCACTCCGGTATAGGACTGAATAATTTTAACAACCTTTGTGGATACGTTTTCTTCTACATAATCTGGTACAGGAATACCGTAATCACTACTGTTATTCATTACCACTGCGGTATCAACCGCTTGCAGCAGAGAATTTTCATCTATTCCAGCAAGAATAAAGCAGCCCTTATCAAGTGCTTCAGGACGTTCTGTACTTGTCCGAATGCAAACAGCCGGGAATGAATGCCCTATCGATGTAAAAAAGCTAGACTCCTCTGGTAACGTTCCGCTATCCGAAACCACTGCGAATGCATTCATCTGAAGATGGTTGTAATCATGAAATCCAAGAGGATCATGCTGGATCACACGCCTATCAAGTTGAAATTCAGACGTTTTCAACTGCTTCTTTGAACGAGGGTGACAGGAGTATAGAATCGGCAAATCGTACTTTTCCGCCATCTTATTAATCGCCGTGAAAAGCGATAAAAAGTTCTTTTCAGTATCTATATTCTCTTCCCTATGTGCGGAAAGCAAAATGTACTTATGCGATTCAAGATTAAGCTTTGCAAGTATATTTGATTCTTTAATTTCTTTTAGATTCGCGTGTAGCACTTCTGCCATTGGCGAACCCGTCACATAGGTGCGCTCTTTCGGTAATCCACACTCGACTAGATATCGGCGAGCATGCTCGGAATAGGCCATGTTCACATCAGAAATAATATCCACTATCCGGCGGTTCGTTTCTTCCGGTAAGCACTCGTCCTTGCATCGGTTACCCGCTTCCATATGAAAAATTGGAATATGCAGACGTTTGGCTGAAATGGCCGATAGACAGGAATTTGTATCACCAAGTATTAAAAGCGCATCAGGTCTAATATGTGCCATGAGCTTGTAAGATTTGTCTATAATATTCCCCATTGTAGCACCGAGATCATCGCCAACCGCATTCATGTAGACTTCCGGATCGGATAGCTTTAAATCGAGAAAGAATATACCATTTAGATTATAGTCGTAATTCTGTCCTGTATGGGCAAGAATGCAATCAAAGTACTTTCGACATTTATTGATCACAGCAGAAAGGCGTATAATTTCCGGGCGTGTTCCAACGATAATTAATAATTTCAATCTCCCGTCATTTTTGAAATGAGCATCAGAATTGTGACTAAATTTTATGTTCATCAGTTTTTCTCCACAATTTCGCCAAATGTATCAGGATGATTCGGATCAAACGACTCATTTGCCCACATAACGGTAACAAGATTTTCAGTGTCTGACAAATTAATAATATTGTGTGTGTAACCAGGCAGCATATGAACTGCTTCGATCTTATCACCAGTGACTTCAAAGTTGAGTACTTCATTTGTGCCCATTTTACGTTCCTGAATCAAACCATGTCCTGAGACAACGATAAAGAATTCCCATTTTGAGTGGTGCCAATGCTGTCCTTTGGTAATACCGGGCTTTGATATATTAATTGAAATCTGTCCACATTTGGCAGTTTTAATTAATTCTGTAAAGCTCCCTCGAGAATCAACGTTCATTGTCAGAGGAAACATAACTTTCTCTTTGGGCAAATAGGAGAGATATGTCGAATACAGCTTTTTAGCGAAAGAGTTTTCAGGAATCTCTGGTATAACAAGCGTTTCTGGTTGCTTTTTAAAAGTATTAAGTAGATCAACAATCTCTCCAAGCGTAACATGGTGTGTAGTTGGGACATAACAATAGCGTCCATCATCCTTACCGACTGCAGTTACACCATCGAACACACAATGATGCTCCTTACCTTCCAATGCGTCAAGCATCTCGGCGACCAGATCATCAATATAAAGCAGTTCCAATTGTGCCGCATGGTCGTTAACCTGAATAGGCAAATCGTTCGCGATGTTATTACAAAAGGTAGCAACAGCACTATTGTAGTTCGGCCTACACCACTTGCCAAACAAGTTGGGAAATCTGTATACTAATACCTTCGCGCCGGTTTCCTTGCCGTAATTAAAAAATAAATCTTCACCAGCTAGTTTGGATTTGCCATACTCGCTTCCAGCATATCGGTCTAGCAGCGTCGCCTGTATAGAAGAAGACAACATGACCGGACAGGTATTGTTATGCTTTTTCAGCGTAGTGAGTAAGGCGGAAGCAAACCCGAAATTGCCTAACATAAACTCATTTTCATCCTTTGGGCGATTAACACCAGCAAGATTAAATACAAAGTCCGCCTTTTTACAAAAGCTATCAAGCAAGGATAGATCGGTATCCAAATCATACTCGTATATTTCATTAATAGATAAACTTAAACGTATACGGTCACGCCCGTCTTTAAGGTTAAGTAGAGTAGCACAGAGATTTTTTCCAACAAAGCCTTTTGCGCCAGTCACAAGTACGTTCATGTCAATTCTCCTTGGCAAGCTCATCACGTATGTATTGAAGGTTCATTAGCTTTTCTTTGACTTGATCCACATTTAGTAACTTCGTATTGTTAGAATTGAATTCAGTTAGAATATTACGCTCGATATCGCCTTGTTTGAAGTATTTATCATAATTGAGACCGCGTTTATCGCAAGGCACACGGTAGAAGTTACCCATATCCATCGCATGTGCACACTCTTCGTTGGTGAGAAGCGTTTCATACATTTTTTCACCATGTCGGATGCCAATAATCTTAACTTCACTTTTATGCTTCTTATCGAACAGTTCAAAAACTGCTTTTGCTTGCGTTTCTATCGTGCAAGCTGGTGCCTTCTGAACAAGAATGTCACCGCTAGTACCATTCTCAAACGCAAACAGGACAAGGTCAACTGCTTCGTCGAGTGACATCACAAAACGCGTCATAGAGGGATCGGTAATTGTAATTGGCTGACCGGAACGAATCTGGTCAATCCAAAGTGGAATCACAGAGCCTCGACTGCACATAACATTGCCATAACGCGTACAACAAATTTTAGTCTTTTCAGGCGATATTGTTCTGGATTTTGCAACGATAACCTTTTCCATCATTGCCTTGCTTGTCCCCATCGCATTAACAGGGTAAGCTGCCTTATCAGTAGAGAGACAAATAACAGATTTCACACCTTGATCAATAGCAGCAGCTAATACGTTTTCGGTGCCCAAAACATTAGTCTTCACTGCTTCAATTGGGAAAAACTCACATGAAGGAACCTGCTTAAGCGCTGCTGCATGAAATATATAGTCAACACCGTACATAGCATTCTTCGCGGACTGAATATCACGAACATCACCTATGTAAAATTTAATTTTTTCCGACACTTCCGGCATTGTTGCTTGAAATTCATGCCGCATATCATCCTGTTTTTTCTCATCGCGTGAGAAAATACGAATCTCACCAATGTCGGTGGCAAGAAAACGATTGAGAACAGCATTGCCAAACGAGCCGGTACCACCGGTAATCATAAGTGTCTTTCCTTTGAATATATTGTTCTGTTTCATCCTTGGCAAATCCTTTCGATACCTCAGTCTTTTATATGGCGTTTATTGATAACACTAATTACAACTCCGAAGAACCGACAGTTTTATATCTATCGCTTGATATGAAGCAGATAATCATCAAATAAATGATACTGAAAAGTCCCGCCCTTAGGATGATTAAGTGCTCCGTCAATATGCACGGATTTCCATGTCTTTCCGTTGTCAAAGCTAAGTGCTGTTTCCCCGCGCTGTCCAGAAAAAACAATTGCGCTATCATATTGTTGCAACAGGTATGCTGGTTCGACTGCTTCATAAACAAGTGAAAACTTATTATAATCGTCTATATCTTCGAGTTTTCCGATATATACTCCGGTGGCATTTCTCGAAATTGAGAGGCTTCTGTCAGGAATCGGACATTTTTCCGTCTTTCCGTCAAGCACATCGTGGTCCGATGCATAAAGCACGGTGTCGTTACCATCGTCCATCCATATCACGCCGAGTGTGCGTTGAACAGAAAGCCCGGTCGAATTCAAACGAAATATATCAAATTGATCAGATGCATTTTTCTCGGCAAAGCTGTCGGCTTCTTTCATCTGAATATACATAAGCCATGCGTTGGGATATATTTCGCCAGTACCTATCAGCCAACCGTCTCTTACCCTGTTGATATGATGAATATGGCGGCACGGTATAGGATTGTCCGGCGCTGCAACAAATTCATACAACTTTATCGTATTAACATCAATAGTTTCAACCTTGAAAAGCAGTCCATTTCCGCAGGAATCAGAGTCAACCCTGCTGTTTGTCATCCATGCCAACTCCGCCGGAGCCGAAGCGATGGTCACAATATTTCCGGTAGTCAGATTATGGGGTTCCTTTGATTCAAGGATCAGCGTGTTGCCCTGCGAATACGAATCAAAAACGGTAATGTCCTTCCAGCGAAATTTATGCATGGGTTCTTTGTCATCGGCACCAGGAATGATACATTCACGCTTTCTCAGGAAAATTTCTACATCACGTTTGTAGCCGTCGGTATTCAGATGAATGCAGTTACCGAAATTTCTTCCCCATTCGCGCTTTCCCTGATGAAACAGATATTCTCCCAAATCGCCGAACTCATATTGGCAAAACCATTGCCGTCCTCCGTCATCAGACATAAAAATGCAGGTTCTTACGCCGACAGCGGTGTTACTGCGATATGTTCCGATAACAGATATCTTGTAATCGGTCTGAAAGCCCGACATATAATAGAATGGGTTACCCTCCGGCTCTCTTCTGGCAATATAAAATCTACTCCGCTTCTCGCCGTTTCCTTCGTATACGGCTTTGAATCCTGAATTTCCGTAAACAGTGACCTTTCCCGCAGAAACCTCAGGATAATAAGCATACGCATCTTTTGGCAATCCGGGATAATACCTTTCAAACGTTTCGCAGTCAGCTTTATTACTCGGATACAAACGACCAGGTAAATCCCAGACAACACTTTCCTCGAACCTTTTTAGGTCGAATGCTTCACTTATACCGTCACAGTTTATCTTACGGGAAGGATTATTATGATATATCTGTCCGCGGTCGGTCACAACCATCAGCCTGAGGGCTTTGACGCTTAAATCTTCGGATACCTTACGCATATACGGAAGAATCCTGCAATATGAAATACTGCTGTTATTAATTAGACTGGGAAAATTTTCCGAGTTAAAAGTTACCGAATAACGTATCGAAGGATAACGGTAATCGGGGTAAATGTAAAGCTTGTTTTTATGCTTTGACACTACCACGGTATTGTGAAATGCCGCTTCAATTTTTGCATGCCCAGGCAACCTCTTATAAATCGCGAAATCATTTCTATCAACTATCTTTTTATAATTAAAACAGTTGAATTCTTTTGCTTTGAACATCATACCGCAGAGGTATGTTTTTAGTTTGGCATATTTATTATATACTGCGTCAACTTTCATCATGTGCCACCTTCTTCTTCATGCCCTTGAACAGTGCCACCAACCTTTTACGGAGCACGAAAGCAACAAAGGCAAGTGCCAGTGCTATCGCATACCGAATCCAGATAAATTTATAAAGGAACAGGCACGACATCGAACAGACCACAAACATCAGAGAAATAAGTACGATAAATCCTGTATCAAACACTTTTTCATGATGTACGATTCGCATAAAAATATATTGCATAACCGCGAGAATCAGATAGCAGACCAGCGTCGTATATGACGCCGCACGGTATCCGCACTTCAATATAAAAAAATAGTTAAGTACGAGATTTAAAACCGCCGCCACAATTGTTGAAATCATTATCAAATAGGTTTTTTTGTGATAGAGCAGGACGTCGCCGAAAATATTATAAACCGATGTAAAGAATACTCCGCACACCACCGGCGGCATAATGTAAATCGCCTGATAATATTCATCAGTTGCAAGAATCCGGACGATTTCGGGCGCCACCAGCGCCAACAAATAACATACTCCCGCGAAGCTGACGAGCAACGGCTTTATTATGTGCGACAGTTTGCTCTCGGTGTGGTTCTTCAGATTTTCAAACATATACGGAAGCAGGTTTGCCTCTATTGCCGACCACACGATAAGCGAGAGGGTACTGACGGTGTAAAGTGTGCTGTATATACCGGTCTCGCTTTTACCGACCATATTCGTTATCATGGTACGGTCTGATATTTCCAGAATGTGCTTGGCAAGTGCGTTGACGATAAGCGGAGTATTGTTGATAAAAGCAAATTTCCAGAATCGATTATTAAACAGGCTCTTTCCTTTGGCTATTATATAAATACCGTTTGCAAGTCCCATCGCACCGAGAGCGAAGTAAAGTCCTGTAATACGCGGAACTGCAAGATTTGTCACATTGAAATATTTTGATATCAATACCGCCGCGATTGACAGCATCGTTCCGCAGACTGCATTCGTCAGCGATATAGTTATTAAGGTTTTATATTTATACTCGTATCTTAATCTGACCATACGGTATTCCGTCGCCGGGATCACAAAAAATGCTGTAAGCATTACAACCACTTCAATCGTGTTTAGCGACAGAATCCTGTTCCAGAATTGCGGATTGATACAATATACGATAGCGGTGACCGAAGCCGAGCAGAATGACAAACCGAGCATTGACGATGAGTAGCCATCCCGTTTATCCGGGAATTCAAACATAGCAAGTGAAAATGCTCCGGAACTGAGCGAAAGGGTGGCGACAACGCCTATTATCGAATACCACGACGAAAACGTACTGAACTCGCCAATCTCCGCCGTTGTCATAATCCTGGTGAACAATGGGGTTGTTATGATTCCAAGCCCTTTCGTGAATAGGCTTGCTATCATGTACGCGATAGCCGCCTTTGCCCCAAGAGACATGGTATGATATTTATTTAGTGGTATTTTTATTTTTGAGCTCATCCGATTAATGCTACACTTTCTTATATTATTGGCTAACAAAACATCGAACCATCTTCAGAACAACAATAACCGTAGTAGTTTTCATTCCTTGTATGCTGTCAATAATAATCGATTATTATCACCCTTTTGTGGCAACTGAATCCAAGAGCCGAATATTTCATCCCACTCTTCGGGGTCAAAGGGAACCATTCCGCTCCAATGATAAAAGGTAAGTTCTCCGAAATATATCTTTCCGTTTACCTCATAGAAATCAACACGTAATTGAGGTATTCCTTCGGACAGCTTTCCAGCAAGCTCACGCATTTTTTCAAACGTTTGCGGCTTTTGAGGCGGAATTTCAGCGTTGGGATGACCGTTTCTGATTGGTAAATGGTTATAAACCATATCAAAGAAATCAAATTTTGCTTCTGTACCTGATTTTTGTCTGTCTGTAGCGATAAACAGCACTTTCGCTATGCCATTAAAGGTAAAAAACTTGTAATCACGCAGTTCGGAAGTTAAATCATCCTCCATATACGCCTCGCTGATAATGCGTGGCTTGACGTCTTTGTAGGGCCATTCTCTGCCCGACCAAAAGAAATCTTTTTTCAAGCATTTGTTTATCTTTTTTTTCGCTTTTTTCTTGTTAAATGTCCTTTTATCCTTAACAATAACGACTCCGCCGCTGTCATGCGTACACTTTAATACGAATTGATTCGGAAGTTTTTCAAAGTCGATGTCCTCAAAGCGTTCCCACACACCCAGCGTCGGAATAATATAATCTTCTCCGATACGCTCCGCAACATATTTTTTTGCTTCGTATTTATCGACCATCGTTGTATAAATCGGCTTTTTATCATTCAATTTCAACCATTGTAACTTCTCGTTGTATGTATGGGGGTTATATAAATCAAGTTCTTTACCGAAATTCGTTTTATAACGAAGCTTCAACAATTTTTCATCTGATAAAAACTTATAGAATCCATGTGTGTTTAAAAAAGAAAATCTGTATTTCTTATCAATTAAAAACGCTTTGATTTTTTCAGCTTTTATCATGATATTTCTCCTTATGCCTGTCTGCTCGCTCGCCGAATCAGTTTATCATGTCATTCCACTGCTTCATTAGCACGTCGCGTGAACACTGTCTGCATATTTTTTCATGTGACACGAGACCCATTTTCTTGCGGTCGTCCGAAGAAGTGTTTATCGCCTTTCGCAGGGCGTCGGCAATGTCGTTATCATTCTTCGGATTGCACAGATACCCGTTCGATTCATCGACCAGAACCCTGTAATCCGAGACCTTTGACATAACTATCGGCTTGTTCAGATACATTCCCTCGATGATCGAATTGGGCAGGCCCTCCATAAAGCTAAAAAGTCCTACAAAATCAGTTTCGGCAATCAACTCATAAATAGTATCTGTTGCTGAATGAAGGAACACACAGTTTTCCAAGTGATTTTCCTTTACCATGTGCATGGCTGTCTCACGTTCGGAAACCGCATTAACAATATGATTCTCATTTCCGTACCAATGGATTTCAAGTTTATTTTTCTCGTTTTGTGTAAGCAAAGTGACTGCGCGGATCATACCTGTGATATTTTTTACGGGTTCATATCTGGCGGCAACCAAAATTCTGCATTTTCCGTCGTCCCGTGTCACGGATGGATAGTCCGGAATCTCCATAACATTGTATATTGTCGTGAATTTTGTTTCGTATTTGAGATAGTACTTTCTCCAAAGGTTTTCGGCACACTTTGAATTACAGACTATAATATCGGCGTATCTGGCCTGAATACTCTTAATTATTTTAGTTTTACGGTTGACAAACGAACTCTCGTTCGCAAGCCTTTCGCTGTTGATTAATTTCCAATGATGTTTTCCTATTGTGGCAAGGGAGGCGTAGAAATTCGGCGAATCCAAAAACGAAATAACGATATCGGGCAAAATCGAACGAATTGTTTTTCTTATTTTCAAGGCACGTAAACATAAATTCTTTTCATCAATATTGATGGGTTTAATACCATTTGCAGAAAGCAACGGCAAGAAAAAGTCATCGTTTCTATACCGTATAAAATGAATATCGTGACCGCCCTTTTTTAATTCAATGGCAAGATTGACAATCTGACGTTGCGCTCCGCCAAATCCGAGACTATCTACTAATAAGACAATTTTCATTGTTTTACCTCAAATTGAACAAAAACTATTACTCTTCTTTTTCTTGTTCCAATCCATACTGCCGTTATGGCTGATAATTTTTGCAGGGACGCCGGCAACAGTTACGTTCGGCTCAGTTACGCTTTTATTTACGACCGCGTTTGCCCCGACGGCAACATGATCCGCAATGACCACATTGCCCAATATTACCGCGCCCACCCCGACAGTCACGCCGTTGCCGAGCGTCGGTACATCGTCATTGGTACCGCCTGCGACAATGGAAGTATTCATGTGCAAAGAGCAATTTTTACCAAGCGTAACTTTGCTATTCAATAAAACAGGGCCCAGATGGACTATACGAAGTCCGCAACCGCAACAGTTGAGCGGTATATGCAGTGAATATCTTTTTTGAAGTATAATTAGTTTTAGTACATTAAGTATAAATCTGAGCTTTTTCCCGGTATTTTTATAATACTCTGCTTTTCGTAAAAGCAGTTGGTGTCTTTTGAGAATTGCCACTTCATTTATTTGAAATATATAGAAAAGCTTACCGCAAGGGTAGAACGCAAGCTCTGTTTTCAGCCATTCACTAAGCTGCTTTTTTGAATTAATTCTTTCGTCTATATTCAACATGATTTTTATTTACTTTCTTCGGCAGAAAGCAAATATCCTTTCATCGAATTAATGTATTGTCTGTAATCGAAATAAAGCTCGGCTGTTTGCTTTGCCCGCTCCCTCAAAGAATCGTTTTTGTCCAGCAGATTCAATGCTCTGCGAAGTGCTTCCGTACACGCCTTTACCGTATCGTCTTCCACCACGATTCCGTTTACTCCGTCTTTCAGATATGTTCCGATGTCACCCGTAATATTGGCTATCATCGGAACGCCCGCCGCGAAGCTCTCCACCATCTTGGTGGAAAATCCAGCGTTTGTCCTGAGCGAGGGCTTGCGAATCAGAATTGTGAAATGACATTCGTTAAGGAAACGCGGAATGTCCTCCTGTACGGCTCTGCCGTGTATAATGACGCTGTTTTTTACCCTGCCGAGAATTTCCCGCTTCGCTCCCATATATTTATCCATCTGCTCCGGCGTGGGGCCCCAGATATTGAATTCAATATTTTCACGAATGTCCAATGGCAAAGCATCGATAGCTTCGATTACCGTGCCGAGTTCGTCTTTCCCTACGCCGGGTACTCCTGCGTAGGCGATTCTCAGTTTGTCGGTACTCAACCGGATTTTACGCACATCCCATTTTTTGTCGTTCAAATCAACGATGTTCGGAATCATGATCGACTTGACACCGTTTTGGGTATAATAACCATAAAGCAAAGAACTGATGAGAATCGCTTTGTCGGCATGCTTAGCATTAAACGGATTAAGCTCTGTCATATTTTCAACGGTACGGGCATCGTTTTCACTTACGAAGCAGTCCTTTGTATACCATTCACAGTTAAAGGCGCCGTATTCCATGCCGTTCTTTTTACAATATTTATATATCGACCTAGCGGTTGAACGCGTTCCTCCGTACAGAAAAACGAGATTCGTATTTTCAATTTTTGAGAGACGGTGTTTCGCGTATTGATCCCAATACCTGTCATACAGATAAACGACAGCCTTGTTATGGTGCACAGCGTCGAAATTGATATAGTCGATACCCTCAAATGCTCCCGACACCGGATATTCTGTTTTCAGTCCTCGACGGCAGCCGAGAACGGTCACGTGATTACCCGAGGCGGTAATAGCCCTGCACACATTCAGAACATAGGTCGACACGGCAGCTCCATCGGGAAACGGAGCCTTCGTCAGAATCACAATATTCATATCATCTCATCGCCCCTGTTTATTCTTGATTGCCGATTCGATGCAATCATCCCAGCTTTTCTTTACCTTATCCAGTGAGTAAACCTTGGTAACTTCCTTTGCGTTTTTCGAATACTCCACAGAGCGCTCTGTGTTGGCGCACAAATCCAGAACAGCTTCCATAAAGGCCTGTCTGTCCCCCACGTCGATCACGGCGCATCTTCTCCCGTAATCGGACAACTCATCAATTCCCGGATTGCATCTGAAAGCAACACTCGGAAGTCCCACCGCAAGCGCTTCGCTCAGCGCGTTCGGAAAGCCTTCGCTTTTTGACGACATCAGGTATATATCGGAATCGCAAAGGACTCCATATGTATCATTCGTATAACCTTTAAGAAAAGCGGCATCCGAAAGTCCGAGTTCATCAATTCGCTTCCGCAACTGTTCCTCATACGGTCCGCGACCATATATGAAAAGCTCGGTATCGGGGTTACGGCGGTGAATTTCGGAGAACATTTCAAGCATAACGTCAAATTGCTTTGAGGCATTCAGACGTCCGCAGGAAATCAAACGCCTTTTCTCATTGCTGTCGGAAACGGACTTGAAGCGATCTGGCTTTGCGATATAATTCGGCGTAACAGCGCATTTGTCCTCGTATTTTCCATTATATAACGACGTGAATTCCGAAAACTGCACAGTAATCATATCTGCGCGCCAATACGCTACATTCATTAAAAGATTCCACGGAAATTTAAGCGACAAATCCGACGGGCATATACGTTCGCACGATATAATCGGAAGCTTACTGTGAAGCTGACCTAAACCGATAAAAATGTTGTTAATTGTCAGGAATGAAATAACAACGTCGGGCTGTATCTCTTTGATTTCATTTTTCAGCCACCTGATTTGAAACAGCACCTTTTTCAAAGCGCCGCTCGGCTTTTTATTGGCAGACAGTTCGTGAAATTTCACGTTTAAGCATTCGTATCTTTTATCGGACGTCTGATGCGTGAGAAGCACATAAACCTCGTCCATTTTCGCATATTCTGTTGATAGCAACTGAATGATGTTTCCGGCACCGCCGGAATAGTCATCTACCACAAATACGATTTTCATATTTTCCCCTACAATGTTTCATTTCGGTATTTGACTTTTCTATCAAGCTTTCAATTGTGCATTCATCAGCACTATGCGGAATTGCAACTGCTAACATAAACCAAAACAAAACTTGATCAGTAAAACTATTGGTTAATGAAACAGATATTAGAATAAAGTAAAGACCAATACTTATTAAGCTTTTATATAATTTTCCTTGCGTAATCATTTGCTTAATTGGCTTAATGTATACAGTGAAACAGTACATAATACCTACCGGCAATCCAAATAGAGCAGCCATATAGAGTGGCAATTCATGCACATCACTACTGGCAAGAGTTAATACAGCAGGCTGCCCTAAGGAACCAAATAGTAAGTTGTCCTTAATATAAGACAAACCGTTAATTCGGCGAATATTTCTTGATTCAAAAGAAACCTGAATATTAGAATTGTTGAAATATTTAAGTATCATTTCAGGGTTAATGACAATATAAGCAATAATTACAAGAAACAAAGCAAGAGCTATTGATTTTTTGCCAGCTTTTTGTTCGACAATTAAGTAATATATAATTATTGATAAAATAATTCCGAATATCGGGCCTCTCATTCCAGAATTAGCCCATAATAACAGGCCCAAAAAAGATATCACAAGTAACAATATTTTTGAAAATACTTTTTTACTTTTACAAGTAACGCAAAAGAACAAGAACGCTGTTGTAGCCCCATAAAATCCGGTATCATTACTATTATGGAAAATTGAAATTTGATTAAAAGAATACTTATTAGTTAAGGAACTAAATAATGTGAATATATTGGCTGAGGATACATCGAATTGTATCGCATTTTGCATGGATAGGTAGTTAATTCCTTTTATCACATCAAGTCCGTGATAATTTACTTGAGGCAAATAAATCACAGCCAACGCGAGAATAGTTTGAAAACCAGTAAAAAACATAAGTAGTTTCAGCAATTTTTCTTTATCGTATCGTAATAGAAGGATAGCAATAAAAATCGGACTATAATCTGCAATTTCGGAGAACAAAACTCCAATAAACACAATATCTTCGTCAAAACTGCGTATAATAACGCAAGTGAAAATGCACAGAATAATGCACACGCACAATAATATTTGAGATATTGTGTATTTTGTAGCCTTGACTTTAAAATTATAGTGAATAAAAATGAAAATGAATGAGAATATCAATATGGTATTCATAAAAAATTGAAAATTATGAAATCCCATTTCCATGAATGAAGATACGCCAAGAGCATCTTTAGTTGATGCAGTTATTCCATATAAAACCACAAACAAACTTGGATCATAAACCGATAAAAATACGCCAATTACTAATATTATGACTGGCAATATACTATTCATTTATTAAAATCTACTCCTTATCCAACAAGTCATAATATTTTGACAATACTATCTCTGGCTTGTATTTTGCAGCATCTTCGATATTGTTTTTTGAAATTCTGATCCATTCGTTCCGGTTATTATATAACCGAAGCAAAGCTTGACAAAGAGCAGCTGGATTCTTTATAGGTACAAGATATCCGTTTCTGTTATCAATAATAACATCTTTATTATATAACCAGTCAGTTGCGATCATAGGCACTCCGGCATTATATGCATCGACTACATTTCCAGGGAATCCCTCGCCATAATAAAATGTTGGAAACAGCATTGCGAAATAGTCTTTAAGCGTTTCCGTGGTTCTATCAAATTTCAATACGCCGCCGTATGAAGCAAATGCCGCATTTTGCAAAAGAAGTTGATCAAAATGTTGTTTATACTCAAGTGCAACCATTCCGAATATATCCAGATGGATATATTCTCCACCAAGCTGCTCATTAGCCATTTTTACAGCAATAAAAGCATCTTCAATTCCTTTTGAATTGTTGATTCGTGACATTGTGCAGACTTTTACATATTTATCATTGTTTACAAGAATTTCAGAAACATCGCGTGTGGGCAATCTTTTTAAATTTGAAAGAATATGTATATTGTCAAGTCCTAACGCTTCCAGATTATTTCTAATGTTTTGGGTTTGAACAAACAAAGCCTTGTATTTTTTCAACATTCGAAGATAGTATTTTTTGTTTTTGAGAAGATTTGGCAGATATCCTCCAATAACAACGTCGTACAGCTTGTGCCTGAAAAAGATATTGAAAAAATCATATATCGGAACAACGGTTTTAAAACCGTTATCAGCCGGAAAAATAACAATTTTATCGCATTTTGCCAGAAGTCTTACCGTTCCGAACAGGAATGAAAAGGGATGCCTTTTCCAACCGTTCGTATTCAATATCATGAGATTTTCCTCGCCGTAGCGTGCTTTCATCTCCTGAGTTATTATTGTCGTCCTGACCGCCTGACCGTCCGCTATCGGACCTCCATCGCCGAGCTGCCCCCATATTCCGATTTTTTTCTTTGTTTTCACATCAATCCTGCTCTCTGCTTTTTGCAACCCGTGCAAAAACATCAATTAACTTGGCGATGCTTACAGTACTCGAATAATTCTTCTTTCCGAATTCGTAAGCATGCTCCACCATGCATTTTAAAGTTTCCGGCGAGTTGCGAAGTTCTCTGACCTTTTTAGCTAAGCCGTCATAATCATTTATATCGACAGATACTCCTATGTTATACTCAGCAAACATTTTCGCGTAATGTGAATCTGCTTCCACAGAATTTACAATCACTCTTTTACACGCCATAAGTATTGGCGCTTTACTCGGAATGCCGTTTCCGATTACGCCCTTTTGAAGCGGTATGATACACAAATCACATGTACTATAAACATCGGGAACAAGTTCCACAGGTTGTAACGGATAGAACGAAATATTACTTAAGTCGCGCAGCGAAGCTTCCTTCTGGAATTTCTGTTTCACATTTCCATCGCCGACTATCTGAATCTCAATATTCTTTTCTGTTTTTAACCGTTCCGCCAGTTCTATCACGGTGTGATAATTAAACACATATCCCACCGTACCGGCAAACTGAACATAGAATTTATCATCTGGTATGGAGTATTTCTCGATAAACCTGTTCTCGCGGCGCGGGATTTCCCTTATGTTTTTCACATCATACCATGCAGGAACGATAAAAACACGTTCCGGGGCGGCTCCCTGCTCAACGACCTTGGTTTTCATGTCCTCGCCGAGTACAACCACGGCCGCCGCCATCTTATAGCAGGGCTTCTGCATCACTCGCAGAGTGTTGTAAACAAATTTGCTCCCTATTACGCCGATATCGTAAGCATGCCCGGGAAAAACATCATAAATGGAATATACTATTGGGAGCTTACGCTTAAACAGGCGCAACAATATCATCGGAAATATTATGGTAGGATTGGATTGAAGATATATTACATCGACATCTTTGACTTTTTTCCAATATTTCATTGCTTGAAACGCATAGTGAAAATCATTGAGATAGCGTTTAATAAAATTCGTTTTATCAACAACTTTACGAACTATCGTATCGCATGTGAATTTTTCTTTACCTTTCAAGGATGCAGGAATGTCTTGATTAAAGCCATTTCTGTGGCTCTGTATCAAGTGAACGCTGTTGCCGCTATCCAAAAAGCCATTTATCATCGTTTCAGCCATCTGGTTGTTGGGATTGGGGGTATCAAATCCCTCAGCAGTAATAAAAAGTATTTTCATATATTAACCGCTTCTTTCTGCGCTTCTTTTTTCAACTCCCCGGTTCCGCCTTCCACAACACCTTCTCGTTTGAGGACAGACTTAATTGTACCGATGAAACAGCGACAGTCCATGACAAATGACAGCTTATCTACATATATACCGTCGAATCTTGCTTTATCAGCGATTTCGAGAGCATCACGTCCGTTGATCTGTGCCCAACCGGACAAACCCGGTCGTATATTATTAACGCCGTACTTATCCCGTTCTTTAATCAAATCGTACTGATTCCAAAGAGCCGGGCGGGGCCCGATTATCGACATCTGGCCTACAAGAATGTTTAATATTTGCGGGAGTTCATCGAGACTTGTTTTTCGCAGGAATTTTCCGACTTTTGTTATGTATTGTTGCGAATTTTCAAGCATGTGTGTCGGTGTATCATGCGGTGTACTCATCTTCATACTGCGAAATTTCAAGATCTTAAACAGCTTATTGTTCTTTCCGACTCGTTTTTGTTTAAAAAAAATAGGTCCCGGATCATCTATTACAATTGTAGCTGCAATTATAAGAAATACCGGCGACAGCACAATAATGCCGCAAAGCGACAGCACGATGTCAAGAAATCGCTTTAAAAACGCTTTATACATATATTCCAATCCTCGTAGTAAATTCTTAGTTTGAATTGCAACACGCGCGCCCTGATGTAAATAAGATAATTACATAACGCAACCATATATCCGTCAGAAACTTATCCTCGTTTTTATCCGAACGGTATGTAATCCTGTTTTATGTAGCAATCGCACCATTTTCATAGCAAAAAACGCTTATTTCAGCCGTTATAAGCTGTTTTCAAAATACCCTGTACTTAACTTGTTACCATTTAAAGAAATAACATTTCCCGTTTGAAAAAATAGCGTCGTGTTTGCCAGATTTTATGACTACAAGGCAACCTCTTTGACTAATTTTTTCTAACCGCCATACCGCATTCAATATGTGTCCAGTCAGCAATAGTTACATTACGCTCAATAATTGCACCACTGCTGATGATGCACCCCACGCCGATCTTAGCGTTTGCACTGATCGTAACCTTCGCCTCTATCACCGAGCCATAGCCAATATCAGCACTCGGGGAAACCGTAGCGGTACTATGTACCAACATTGGCAGAATAAAACCGAATTGCACCAGCATTTCAATCCACTTTTGACGTAGCGCATTGTTTCCGACAGATGGAATCGCAATTGGGTACTCATTTACATACTTCCAGCAGTTATTACAAGTATCCATCGCATAGGGGTTGTTCTCATCATCGTCCAAGAAAGCGATTTTCTTAAAAATACCCACATCCTGCGCTAGCTCTTTTACCACTTGCCCCTGACCACCTGCACCCAAAATCAGCAGATTCATCTGCTTCGCAAGCGGCTGTTTTGACAGTGCTGCTAGAGCCTTGTTTTTCTTCTCTTCGGCCCCTTCTCGGGTCTTGGCATAGCAATATCCATACACAATTTTGCCGTCCGGAGTTCTGTCTTTTTCGTAACGCGCTTCAAAACGCCCGTCGCTTCTAAGGCGAATATTTGACCCAGTTCTCATGTAATACCCCTTTAGTGGTCAAAAGCAGTCAATTGTTTCTTAAAACCTTGTTCATATTAGCATTATTTCCATCAATTGTCAATATAGTGCACGTATTTATAAAAATTGCAACCATTAATAGTGGTCGATCGATGGTCAATGGTAGACGGCTTGTAGTAGTAACACGCAATTTAATATTCAATGCCACAATTAATATTTGTTACCAACAACAGAATAACGTCTTTTCCCCTCCCTATCTCACAAAAAAATTACGCCAAGGCTGCACTTTCGCCTTAGCGTAATTTTTCTACCCTTGATGGTCTTTGGTAAACAATTAGTCTTCAATATAAGAGCAGCAATAATCCGCAACACCATCTGTAGAGACCTTAAACTTACTGTTTGCTGGTACCTCAAACATTTGACCTTCACCATAGGCAACCCATGTTTGACTACCGGGGAGCAACGCGTTTAGCGTTCCCGACAGTACTTCCATCTGCTCTTTCGCCGCTGTACCGAACTCATATTCTCCGGGCATAATAATGCCCAGCGTTTTGCGTGCGCCGTCAGCCAAATACACGGTACGGCTGGTTACCCTACCGTCATAGAATACATTTGCCTTTTTAACAATCGTTGCATTCTGAAATTGATCCAAGATAATACCCCCGGAAGTTATTTTTACGATACTACCACAAACTACTGCAATATAGCAATCATTTTTTATCATCAAGCGCCGCAATAAAACCCTAAAAATGAAAAAACATAATCTTTACAAGCATTAAGCTATGTAGAGATTATGTGTATATGGAAGGCTCGTTCGTTAATTATTCCGCTTCTGGTAGGAATATCTCGCCTGAAAGTTTTTCAACAGCATCCTTTTGCATTTTGGGTGAAACATGTGAGTATGTATCTAATGTGATTGCAATGCCGGAATGCCCCAGCCGTTCAGATGCAATCTTTGCGGGAATGCCATCCTCCAGCATCAGCGTAGCATTAGTATGCCGGATATCGTGCAGCCGAATGTGTTTCAATCCATGTTTTTTTAATAGGTTAGAAAATTTGTGGGAAAACGTCCCGGTATTATATGGTGCGCCGTTGGTCTTACAACAGATCAAGTCGTTATTTTGGTACGTAGCACCCAATTGCAATCTAATCTCAGTCTGTAGGACTCGATGCTGTCTTAATTTTTCGATCAATGATTCGGATAACAATAATTTGCGGTTGCCCGATTTCGTCTTCGGACTGCCAAATTTATACTCGCCATTGATGCACACCAGATTACGCTCCACAGTCAATGTACGCGTACCCCAGTTGATGTCCGACCACTTAAGTGCCAAAAGCTCGCCACGACGAACCCCTGTTTCCAAGCCCAGCATGAGCGGGAACTCCATATCTGTTCCTTTGGCGCAGCTCAGCAGTTTAACCACCTCATCGGTGTTATAAACTTCAGCTTTATACTTGCCCTGCTTCGGCGCACTCACAAAGTCAGCCGGATTGACCGCAATAATTCGCATCTTGTAGGCATATTGCAGTACCTCACGCAGCGTTGTATGGACGTAGCGAATGCTTCTAGGCGAAAGACCCATCTCTTCTAGTTTGCTATACATGTTCTGAATCTCGACGCTGGAAAGCCTTTGAACCAATATGTGTCCGAGATAGGGGATGGTGTGCTTATAAAAGTTTACTTGGTAGCCTCTGACAGTACTGGGCGCTAATTGCGGCATGGCATAAACAGTCATCCACTGGGCAATAAGCATCTGAACCGTCATTTTTGACGGCGCGATATAGCTGCCATTGTTGTATTCTGAAATTCTCTTGGCAAGCTCATCCTGCGCTTGCCGTTTTGTGCCATTGACGGTGATATATTCACGTATGCGCTTGCCATTGGAATTGATTCCCTTGTCCAAAACAATTTGCCATGATGCGCCTTTTTGAGTATAGCGTTTTCTAATGTGACCCGCCATAAATTTCCTCCATATTGATTGCAGGGCCTAGCAAAATGCCAGACTCTGTTCATACCCAAACGTTTCAATCTAGCTTTTCAAGCCCGAGCCATTTGATGAAGTGCTGCTTAGGCACGCGATAGGTCGCTCCCAGCTGGAGATGTTTTATTCCCTCATACTGGATAAGATGCAGTGCCTTGGTGTAGCCGATGTCCAAATAATCAGCGATCATTCTCGCCGTCAGGATCTCAGGTAGATCTTCAAGCTTTTTGTTTTCAAATGAATAATTCATATTACATCACTCCTCTTCGAATTTAATATGGCACATCCACTGCATACCTCTTTAAAATAGTAGCAGTACGCCTTTTCTAATGCATAATACTTTCGGTTTGAACGCGGGAAACATGCCCCATGCGTTTAAGCTTTTTCTTAACACTTATAAAATAATATATAATCGAAGAAGCCTCTGAAACGTTTAGATCGCTTGCGGATACCAGACCGCAAGATCCTTTATAACAATTCAATTAAAAGACGTATCCGCCAATTCATTTTGAATTGGCGGATACGTCTTCAGGCCGGCTATTTTTAACATCCTCAACAAGAAATATACTTACTTTCTATGTACTTTCCTTTTGGATATCTCCTCAACCACCTGCTTTACGGTGTTGTCAGGAAGCTCCAAGGAACAAAGATAACCCAGCGCCTTCTCAGCCTTCAAGGCTGAGAAACGCTTCATTAGCGCTTGCTGCTCCGCTTTTTCAGCAGGGTAGTGAAAAACCGCCTTAAAAGCCACTGACAACACCTCCTTCTATCTTATTATTTTTTATTGACAGGTATGTCTAGTCATCATTTGAATCCGGTAAATCCAAGATAAGTCCAACGCCTATAAGGCCGTGTAACGGAGGCCCATTAAGTCTGAACTTGCTCTTCTCCAATTGAAAAAGGTCCTTGATACACCTGGTTACCTTGTCTTGGTCAAAGAGAGGGTAATCGTGATCATATGCAAAATCACAATATGCTTCATAAAGCTTCACACTGTGACTGCGCGTTTTTGAGTCTAGAAAACAACACTGATCCACAAACTCTCTAACACATTTGCCAATGCTTATAGGTCTGAGATCTTGGCACAGATACTGATCCCGATATTCACGCAAAGCACTTTCACTAGCTTCCGAGTAAGGGAAAATGTTGCCATTCTCCTTAACCTGAAAAAATGATTTCATTGCACGAAACAATATGTAATCTTTTTCAGCGAACAACTTCCTGATTAGATGCTCATCACGTTTATCCTTGGGTACCTGATTCATGCAGGGAATGATAACGAGTCGCTCAAAAAAAGGCTCTAAATCTTCTTTTGGATTTAACTCCGGCAGCGTATTGAATCCAAAAACCAACTTAATGGTATCCGCTCGGAAACGAATATCACGTCCATACTTGACGTTGGCATTAATGCTGTCAAGCCCCCCGCTTGTGAGCGACTTAAAGACACTGGTGTCTTGAAGCTTGTCCGAAGAATCATCCATCACGATATTAGCCAATTTGCCTTGCATCTCGCTTAACTGGAAGCTTCGTCCAAAACGTCCGATAGGGATTGAAGTAAGATAATCGTCGCCAATAATCATACTCAGCAATTTACCGAGAACACTTTTTCCTGTCTGTGTCAAACCAAAGAAGAAAAAAGCCTTTTTAAAGGTCGTGTCCTGGCTGATGACGGCGCCTATTACAGACCAAACCAGTTCGACAAGCTCTTGGTCTCCATCAGCAAGAAAATCAAGATATCTATCCATAGCACCTTGGTTGTCTTTTCTACGAGCGGGTTTGTATTCGCAGTTGCAAAACGCAAATATAAAATCCTCTGGAGCTGCAGGCCTGATTTGCTTGGGCTTTTCAGATACCACGCCATTTTTGAATACAAATAGCGGTCTGCTGGTATGATTAAGCGTGGAAATATCTACGACATCTGGATCTGAAGCAAGAAATTTAAAGGCCTCAATGATACCGTTCCACCCATAACTCTTAAAAACGTCATCGCCGAGATATTTTCTACATTCAGCTACAAGCTTCGACGTATCATAAATACGGAAGGCCGGCGCGCAGTACAAGCATAATTGCCCATAAAAAGCGGCAAACATCATTTGCTTGAGCAAAAATTTTGCAAGCATAAAGGGGGAAAGCTTGTCGTCGGTTGTTTTCAGCGACTGTTTCCTGCTGTTCTGAAATGGGTGGGATCGCTTGAAAAAGCTTGCGCCGTTGTCGATTTCACCGCAGTTATCCGGCGCCAGCTCAGGGATAATGTCGAAGATCATCTTCTTTCGCTGAGAAACGTTCTTCTCTGCCTGACCATTCTCGTCCGATAGCTGAGTCCGATTTCTTTCAGCCTCTCGGACGCGCCGCTGAGAATCCGCTATTGCTTCTTCAAAATCAACGGTGTACAGATAGTCCTTGCCATGGGGAGCTGCCGCGGGCACATCTTCAGCCACTCGGCCACTACGCTGAGAATCCGCTATTGCTTCTTCAAAATCAACGGTGTACAGATAGTCCTTGCCATGGGTAGCTGCTGTGGGCACATCTTCAGCCGCTAGGGCACTACGCTGAGATTCCGCCATATCTTCCTCGCCAAGATCAACAGCTTTATAGCCCGTGTTAGCTGATTCATCGTTGCAGTCTTCTTCGGCAGCAACAACAATCCACCCGTCTTGTTCAAGCTTTTTTCGATTTATATACTTTTTTTTCATCATATGTAACCCCTTTCTTTTTATAAGGAAAAGACCGGTTTACCAGTGGCAATCGGTGCACTTAACAAAGTGTTCAGTGCGTCTTAAAACGCCGCGGTAAAATGCCCTTTCAGGGCTTCTGCGTACAACCAGTTTAACTGGTGGTTTTGAGCTAATGCCATATTATCATCTTCTCCCTTTTTGGCAGCAAAGAACCATATAATGGGAAAATGGTCATACCGGGCTTATTTAAAGCCCGGTATGACCATTTTAAAGTAAACGTGCTAAAGATTTTTGTGCATCTTAATCAATTTAGTTCGAGATTCTTATCTAATCTAGCTATGTCCTCATGCACTATGTGGTTTATACTGTAAAATTCTTCCTGTAAATTCATAATTACGTAATATTTAGCTGTATAAAATTCTTGGTACTTGCTATTTGCCAGTTTTTTATGGAGTTGTTCAAAGGGGCGGATAATTTGCTTATTGACTTCTTTTTTGTATTGCGCGGTATCAACTCTCATTTTATAGCGTATAATCCTCAGTTTTCTCCTATGCCGCGGGAGCTTAACTTTTTTAGAGTGTCGTTTAAATGAGTATCGTTTAATAGGAATTTTTCTAATTTTTTTAATACTGCCACAATAATAGTAATAAAATAGCGCTGGAAATAATGGCACCAAACTCCTTATTGAGTCGCTTATGTCATTCGTGCTCACGTTTACCGTCCTGGTATTATCGCCCGTGATCTCGATATCCCCTATTTTTATCGACCCGCTGCCATTGGAAGTTTCTGTATAATCTCTATTAACCAAAATATATTTGGCTAATATTTTTACAAAGGCCAACCGTGTCATCGGTGCCGACAGTGCTTTTATGTGTTGCAGCAGGTCATCGGATATATCCGGCATTTTCTCATATATAACAGCCATAGCATATGGCATAAAATGCTGTTCTATATCGTAGAGCAAAAATAAATCGTCATCCTCCTCACTAGCAACCCACCGCCCCAACTTAAACGCAGATATATCTCCGTTAAAATTAAGAAACCGCGCTATATTCCCACTTTTATTTTTGGAAAATTCTAAATACGGTATGTCGCTGAAATATTTATAGCAATATAGGAGGAAGTCTTTGCTCAAGAGGCTGAAATGGTAGGTTCTAACCGTTTGCTCGCAATCGTATGTATTCGGATTTTGTTTAACGTCTACATCTTTAAGGAGCTTTTCTTCAACAATATTCAAGTCCAAATTTTTAATTTTTATCGGTAGATGAGATAGAAAATAGTTGAAGTTTACCGCAACAACTTCATCCAAACTTGGCGTCTCTTGGAATTCCCGCCTTTGGACTTTTTTGTCTCTTACAACGTATAATCTTTTATGAAAGACGCTACGCATAAAAGATTTGGCAGAGGTGTTTTTCGGGTAAAACCTAATGGCCCGCCCGCCCCATAACGTTATTGCGCGTCGTACCCGCCGATCTGTCTGCTGCATACAATAATATTTAAAATCGATCTCCAAAGCTTTTCTAATAGCCTTTTTATCCTTTTCGCTGAGACTTTTTAATATGTACGCTATGAGCGAAATGTGCCAATTTTGTGTATCGCAAAGGTTGTCGAAAATTTTGGCGGCACTCACCTTAAAAGTAGGCGCGTGCCCTTTAAACCATCTTTCTACCTCTTTGTCTGGCGGTAGGGCCTTCTTAAAACTTAGATCATACATGACCACTTGCCCCCTATAATAAATAATGGGTTTCCAGCGTTCCGCCGTTCCAGCGTTCCGATGGATTTAAAAATTATACCATATGCTTCTTAAGCTTTGGAATGAATTATATAACTAATTATCTCCTTATAGCAGCACAACTTATTTATAACCTATTGGAACGCTGGAACAGCGGAACACTATGAACAACAAAGAGTTAATACCACAAAATCAACTATATATTCTCTCCATAAGCAGGCGGGGTTATCTGTTCGGATAACCCCGCCTGCATTACATTTATATGGAGGAATACCTCATGAAAATCTTAATAATCGAGCCTTTCAAACCACCGCGCTCCGCCGATATCGACGGTCGGCTCAGCACCCTTCAAAAAATTGTCGGCGGCACCATACAGGCCATCTACCCATACGATGACCCTGTCGCACTTATTTGTAATGACGAAGGCAAACTGCTCGGACTTCCACTTAATCGCAGCATTGAAGGTTACGACATTATCGCAGGAACATTCATCATTTGTGGGCTAGGGGAAGACTGCTTTGCACCGCTATCATCTGAGCTGGAACAAAAATACAAGGAAAAATTCCGCTACTCTGAAATTATTATTAAGCTGAATGGCAAACTGGTTGCCCTCAAAATTCCTCTATCCAATTTAAAGCCTTAAAAGGTATCCAAATACAATTTGATTGTCTATCTAACAGTCCTCTAAATATAAAAATTTGGGAGGACTATTGTTATGCAAAAACGCAACTGTATACGCAGATATGAGATTTGGAGCGACGAAGAGTATCAAGCTTTGGCCGATGAATACAATACAGGCTGGACAATTCAGAAGATGATAGACCATCACCAACGAAATCTCGGCGGCATTTCTGCTGCGCTGGTTCGGATAGGTAAAGTGCGCTCACGAAAAGAGTGCCGCGTCCTGTGGGAGGCAGGCCTATAACAGCAGACGACCACTTAAAGCTTAGATAATAAGCTTTAAGTGGTCGTTATTTGCTACTCTAAGTTTGTCGGTAATATGCTCTGGTTGATCATCGCCATAGCATAGGCGTTAACCGCCTGTCGTGGAATTTTCCACACGCGGCCAATTCTGAAAGCCTTAATCTGTCCGGAGGTTAACAGCTCGTATGCTGTATTTTTTCCGATATATAAAAGATCCATCAGTTCCTGAACTGTTATGATTTCTAAATTCTCTTCTGGCATTAAACTCAGCCCTTTCAATCCTTATTATCCCTATGTTCGTTACATCAGAAAAAATAAGTATACATTCTAACCCTGTACGTTGGGGTGTTATGTCGAATAACAGCCCGTTAAACCTGACGGAACATAGGAACATATGAAAGGAATTGCAAACATGGAAGAAAGATTTGTCTGTGATCGCTGCCTTGAGGAATTTAATATCAGCGAACAGTATGCTTTTGACGAAAGTGTCTATTGCCCCGATTGCATCGATGAGGTGTCAGTGGTTTGCGCGCATTGCGGAGAGCGCATTCCCACAAACGGCAACGCCGGAACCGATGAGACCCCGCTTTGCTCAGTTTGCGCAAGTGATTACTATTGCTTCTGCGAAGGCTGTGGGCAGCTAATTCGAAACGAAGATGCCTATTACCTTGATGATGACGAAGACACCCCGTATTGCTATGAGTGCTATGACATACGCAAGGAGCGTACTGCCATTCATCCCTATGGCTACAAACCCGAACCGATTTTCTACGGCGAGGGGAACCGCTATTTTGGAATTGAGCTTGAAATAGACGACGCCGGAAAGGACAGCGACAACGCTCGCCACTTGCTTAATGTTGCAAATGCTGAGAACCCACATGTTTACATCAAGTCCGACAGCAGCCTAAATGACGGGATGGAGATTGTCACTCACCCAATGAGCATGGATTATCACCAATACGACATGCCATGGAAGGACATTTTGGATTGCGCCCGGGACATGGGCTATAAAAGTCATGATGCCCAAACCTGCGGACTGCATATTCATGTCAGCAGACGGTGCTTTGGCCAATCCTACGAAGAACAGGAAAGCCATATTGCCCGCATCCTCTACTTTGTGGAACATCACTGGCTGGAGCTGCTTAAATTTTCCCGCCGCACCGAAGCACAGATGAAACGCTGGGCCAGTCGGTACGGCTATAAAAATACGCCTCAGGAGATTCTCAATACCGCCAAGGCTGGCAGCATCGGCCGATATGCCTGCGTCAACATTCAAAATTACGATACCATTGAATTTAGAATGTTCCGCGGTACGCTTAAGATCAATACGCTAATCGCTACATTACAACTCGTCAACGAGATTTGTAATGTAGCGATTTCTTATTCAGAAGAGGAATTAAGTCACCTTTCATGGTTCGATTTTGTAGAACGCATTGACCATCCTGAACTGATCGCTTACCTCAAGCAGCGCCGACTTTATATCAATGATCCTGTCGCGTGTGAAGAAGATTTATGAAGGCGACAGAAACAACAGAATACACTTTTGATCCATCTTGCGCTGACGCTGCTTGAAAGACTTTGGATGAATTTCTAAGGAAAAAGGGGATATTTTATGTGTTCACTGTTTGGAATCATTGACTATAAGGAAGCATTAAGCCAAAAATGGCGCAACAAGGCCATTACAGTGCTTTCACGGGAATCGCAAATAAGAGGAACGGATGCAACCGGAATCGCTTATAATTTTAACCACCAAATGCGGGTTTTTAAGCGTCCATGGCCCGCTCGGAGGATGCATTTTTGCATCCCGGAGGGTGTTCCGGTCATCATGGGGCATACGAGAATGACAACGCAGGGGAGTGCTAAGCGAAACTACAATAATCATCCGTTTTCAGGGTGTTGCGGGAATATGCGCTTCGCTCTGGCGCACAACGGCGTGCTTTATAACGACAAATTGCTGCGCAGTCAGTATCATTTACCGAAGACCGCTATTGAGACCGATAGTTATGCTGCCGTTCAGCTTTTGGAGCAGAATAATACCCTCGACCTCGCCGCGCTGCAACAGGCAGTCGAGCGGGTCGAGGGCTCTTTCACCTTTACAATACTGGATGAAAACGGCACATTATCCTTTATAAAAGGGACAAGCCCGCTCGTCATCTACCGGTTTGAGTCGCTTGGATTTTATCTGTACGCCTCCACCGAGGAGATTATGAAGCGGGTCATACATCGGCTGAAAATTGGCAAGATGCTATACAGCAATATCACTATTGAATGTGGTGACATTCTTCAAATTAACAAACACGGAGATTGTCACTGGGGAAAGTTTGATGCGTCACATTTATATCAGGCGAGTGCTTATTCTCGCTTTGGCTTATGGGATGATCCGTATGATTGGGGGAATCTGATGTATAAAACATCATGCAGAGAGAATACGCCGCTGGATGCCTTGCTGTCCTCAGCAAGCGCTATGGGTGTTTCTCCCGATGATGTCGCGCTTTTGCTCGACGGTGGGTATGATCAATCCGATATAGAGGATTTGCTGTATGAGCCCATGTTGCTGCGAGAATGCCTGGCCGAGTTAAAGGAATCGTGCTGCGGCTGGTATTGACACAATGGCTTTTGCAAGCGCTTCCCAAAGCAAATGGTTCTTCGGCTTTACAACAAAGGCCGGGCATCGCCGTTGCTTAAAACACATCCGGCGCAGAATACGAAGCATTCTGCGCCGGATCTTTGTTGTAAAGCCGAAGAACCATTTGCGGCGGGGCGTTTGTAGCGTAACGGAACACGCACCAGCCGTATAGCACCAATCCATATTTGTTCCATAAATTCATTATTATTGAGGAGTTGTTTAATATGTCCACCATCGTATACATCATCAGCATCATCTTAGCCACCATCATCGTCCGGGTGCTGCGCAGTTTATTCATGGGGCTTTTCGGAATCAATGCCATGTTTGTCAGCTTCAAGTCACAGCTTGTCTTTATCGCACTTGGCACCGCGATTTTGTCCACCGGCATTGCTTCGCTGCTGGGTATTACTTTATAACACGATACCCGATACCCCGGCGCAAGTGCTTGTACTTGCGCCGGGGTATCACACCATTTTTAACGCATCTGTCGCGCTTATCTCCCTTGACACGGGGGACTTCATGACATATCCTTTTCATAGACAAACACAACCATGCTTTGATCATTTTTTTGAGGGGAGGGGTTTCATCTGGCACAGGTTCAAAGACAAGATGCATCCGACAACAGAAAAGTGGCCATCTATGCACGAAAATCCAAAATCACCGAAACCGGCAAGAGCGTTGAAAATCAGATTACCAAATGCAAGAGCTATGCTAATCTCAAATTTGACGCCGGTGATGATGATATATTAATTTATCAGGATGAGGGCTTGTCGGGCTATTACTCTGACCGCCCTGCCTATATGCGCATGCTGGATGATATCCGTCAAAATAAAATCCGTGCGGTGATCTGCTATAAGTTTGATCGAATCAGCCGCCGGACGCTTGACCTTTTAAATTTAGTCGAACACCTTAAAACGAAGCATATCGCTTTCATATCCTGCACCGACGACGTTGACACCAGCAGCCGAATTGGTAAAATTCTCATGTCGCTGCTAGCTTCAATCTCGGAATTCGAGCGGGATATCATCGCGGAGCGCATCGCCGATAATATGTACGAGCTTGCTAAGGAAGGGCGCTGGCTGGGCGGCACAACCCCAACCGGATTTTACTCTAAGAAAGAGTATATCGTCACGCATGGCAAAAAGACGTCCATCAACCATCTGGAGCCTGTACCGGAGGAGCAGGAGATAGTCAGGGGAATCTATGAAACCTTTTTGAAAAACCGTAGCTTAGGCAAGGTGGTCGAGTGGGCAGAGGAACGCAAAATTCTTAGTAAAAATAAATGCCACTATACCAACATCAGCATTCGAGATATCATAAAAAACCCCGTCTACGCCATCGCGGACGGGGATACCTATGATTATTTTAAGGCCTTCTCGGTACCGATTTATGCCGATGAGACTGATTTTAATGGTATTAATGGACTTATGGTCTACAATAAGACTGAGCAGACAAAAGAATTGCGAGACAGTTCCACCGCCATTCACCCCGAATATGTCAAGCGAAGCGAAATCCGCGACATTTCAGAGTGGATTATCTCGGTTGGCAAACACAAGGGCCTTATAAGCGGCAAGGATTGGATCCGTGCTCAGAGTATCTTAGAGGATAACCGCAGCCTGTACGCCCGCCCCAATGAAGAAAGCCGTTCGCTGCTTTCGGGCCTGATTGCCTGCCCCATTTGCGGTGAGAATATGTACACACGCAAACTGAGCGGCCGTTATACCAAAGAGGGCGTGCCGCGTTTTAACTATGTCTGCAAAACAAAGTTTCATGACCGCCACGCCTGCAGAAGCAAGGATATCAACGGAAACGAGCTGGATACCTTTGTTCTGGAAAGTATTTGTGCCATGAATGACCCCGATAACGACTATTATGAGTTGCTGATCGCCTCAAAGAATTCATTATCGGGTTCCGGCGAAAAGCATGAAGCAGAAAAGCAGCGGCTGCAAAAGCGACTGGCGGGAATTGAAAAAGAGATTTCATCTCAAACACAGACTATGCGCGGCGCTTCGCAAGCAATTAAGAATGCGCTGATGGCGGATATTGAAAACCTTGCCAACGAACAAAGCGAGGTGGAAAACCGCCTCACGGTTATTCTGGCGGAGCAGCAGCACTGCGCGACGCAACTCGTGGATATGGCGCACCTGCGCGAGATCATTGCATCGTTTCCAAAACTGCTGCCGGTGCTGTCCTATCAGGACAAAATGGAGCTTGTCCGCGCCGTGCTTGAAAAAGTGGTTGTCGCACCCGACGAAAACAAAGATTTGCAGGTGCATCTGTTCTTAAAAGGGGCCAAAACGCCCGAATCAGGCCAAAATGGACACGAAACGGGTGCTATGTGTCAACCGGATGCGGGTAGCATTTTCTATACACCTTGAAGCGTAGGTCGCAAACCGTGTTCCCTTTTCATAGTCAAAGGTCGAAACCGCCTTGATCAGGCCGATAGTGCCGATCGAAATCAGATCGTCCTGATCTTTGATGTTCGAATAGTACTTCTTAATGATGTGCACTACAAGCCGCAGGTTATGCTCAATCAACCGGTTTTTGGCCTGTGCATCCCCTGCCCGGATCAGTTTTAAGCATTCGCGCTCATTTTTGGCCGAAAGTGGCTTGGGAAAGGAATTGCCGCTGCTGACATGCAATACAAAGAGGAGCCGCATGAGTTGTGGCAGCCCTGCTAGAAGCGTCTCAAAAAACATAGTGTCCCGCCCTCTCACGATATAATTGACATTATATTTTATGTGAAAATCCCTGTGAAAATCACGCCGTCGCGCTACAATCCAAAATGTTAGGCAAAAAGAACAGGCTGCTGTTTTAGCAACGGCCTGTTCTTTTTAGCATACAAAAGGGCTTTATGATCTTAACGGGCGGCGAAAAACTTCCGCCGCCCGTGTCTTTATAGCCTTTCTGTTAACACGATCTTTCGGTTTTAATCGGGTTGCCGGATTAAAAAGACTTCAGCTTAACAGCGTTTTTAATCAATTCAATGCAGCCCTCAATCCCCCATGTTTCGCTGTTTATGCTTAAATCATACTGGTCAGCCAGGTTCCAGAGCTGCCCGGTGTAATGCCGGTAATAGTTTGCGCGCAGTTCATCCGTCTTCAGAATTTTAGTCCGCATGGCACTTGGGACCAGCGCTGTCGCATGCATTTTTCTCTTCAGGCAGGCTTCCAGCGGCGCATGGACATAAACCCGCAGCACATTATCGCAATCCTTCAACACAAAATCGGCACAGCGGCCAATAATCACACAGCTTTCGCTGGCCGCTAGTCCTTTGATCACCTTGGCCTGATAGTTAAACAGATTTTTGTTCGAGAGAAAATACTCACTTTGCGGCGGTATCAGTTCACCATTATAGACACTGCGGGATATTTTAAACAGGTTCGTCTTTTTAACCTGTTCATCCGCCTGCGCAAAAAGTTCTTCACTGATTCCGCTGTCATCAGAAGCCAGCCTGAGCAGCTTGCGGTCATAGTAGTTGATCCCAAAGGCATCGGCCAGCCGACGCGCAATCTCACCGCCGCCGCTGCCGCAGCCGCGCGCAACGGTAATGACAAATTTTTTGTCGTTTTCCATGAATCCACCCCCTCCAGCGTTTTTATGCGCCCAGATAGGCCTTGCGCACCCGGTCGTCCTCAAGCAGATCGGAAGCCTTGCCTTCCATAGATATGGTGCCGGTCTCCAAAACATACGCGCGGTCAGAGATGGAAAGCGCCATTTTTGCATTTTGTTCCACGAGCAGGACGGTGATGCCGCTCTCATGCAGTGATGTAATAATATCAAACACTTCGCCCACCAACAGCGGGGAAAGTCCCATCGAAGGTTCGTCAAGCAGTAGCATTTTGGGGTTGGTCATCAGTGCGCGGCCCATGGCCAGCATCTGCTGCTCACCGCCTGAAAGCGTGCCCGCCAGCTGTTTATAGCGCTCTTTAAGGCGCGGAAAACGCTTGTAAACCATTTCTATGTTCTGGCCAACACGCATTTTGTCCTTACAGATAATGGCACCCATCTCCAAATTCTCCGCCACGGTCATGCGGCTGAAAACATGGCGACCTTCCGGCACATGTGCCATGCCAAGGCCGAGAATTTTATAAGGTTCTATACGGCACAAGTCGTTTTCGTCGTAAACAATTTCCCCTTCAGAGGGGTGCCGCAACCCTGTGATCGTGTGTAGCGTCGTGGTTTTACCTGCACCGTTTGCCCCGATGAGCGAGACGCATTCGCCTCTCTGCACCGTCAGGCTGATACCCTTGATGGCGTGTATCGCGCCATAGTGAACATGAAGATTTTTGACTGTCAGCATCGTCGACTCCCCCTTACGCGCCCAGATAGGCCGCGATAACTCTGGGATTCTTCGCGATCTCCTCAGGTTTTCCGGCTGCAATGGTTTCACCGTAATCAATAACGATAATACGCTCGCAAATTTTCATAACAAGGCTCATATCGTGCTCAATCAGCAGAATCGATACTTTGAACTTCTGCCGAATCAGGCTGATGCATTTTAAAAGCTCGGCCGTTTCGGTGGGGTTCATGCCGGCGGCCGGTTCATCAAGCAGCAGCACTTTCATATCGGTGGCCAGCGCACGGGCAATTTCCAGCTTGCGCTGCTGGCCATAGGGCAGATTTTCAGCAATGACATCGGCTTTGCCCTCCAGCCCAAAAAGTGACAACAACTCCAGGGCCTTTTGGTCGATCTCCGCTTCCTCTTTCCAGTAGCGGCCCAGATGAAAAAAACTTTCCAGCAGACTTGATTTTAAGTCTTTTGAAAACGCGGCCTTAACGTTATCGGCCACCGTCATTTTCCGGAACAGGCGAATATTCTGAAAGGTACGTGCCACGCCACAGCTTACCACCTGATGCACCTTTTTACCGTTGAGCGTTTCGCCATTCATCTCCACCACGCCGTCGGTGGGCAGGTATACCCCCGTCAAAAGGTTAAAGACCGTCGTTTTCCCTGCACCATTCGGGCCGATAAGCCCGACGAGCTCGCCTTCCTTCAATTCAAGGTTAAAGTTTGAAACCGCCTTCAGGCCGCCGAACTGAATGCCCAGCTCACGCGCCCGCAATACCGTCGCAGCTTCACGCATGGTCGGTCACCTCCGTGGATTTTTTGCCCGGCTTTTTGCCGGGGCCTGATTTGAGCCACCCAAGCAGCGCCAAGATCGCCTTACGCAGCGAGAATTCATAGCTGCCGCAAAGACCGGTGGGACGGAAAATCATCATAAGAATCAACACGACGCTGTAAATGAGCATGCGATAATCGGCAAAAGCGCGCAGCGCCTCGGGCAGAATAGCCAGCATAATCGAGGCGATCACCGAACCGGTAAGGCTGCCCATGCCGCCAAGCACAACCATAATCACATATTCGGTGGATTTCAAAAAGGTGAAGTCCGCCGCCTGAATGGTGCCCAGGCCCCTATGGGCAAAAACCGCACCCGCCACGCCGGCAAAAAACGCCGAAATGGTGAAGGCCAGCACCTTGTAATAGGTGTTGTTGATGCCCGCAGCTTCGCTGGCGATGTCATCCTCGCGGATGGCTTTGACCGCGCGCCCGTGGCGCGAGTTAACAAACATAATCATCATCGAAACGCACAGCACCGTAATAAAGTAGGCAACATAAAGATTATTCAGGTTGGGAATGCCGATAAGCGGCTGCCCTGCCTTGCCCGCCGAAAGGCCCTTGCCACCCGCAAAGGGCAGGTTCTGGATGATTACACGTATAATCTCGCCAAAGCCCAGTGTGATGATCGCCAGATAGTCGCCGCGCAGCCGAAGCGCTGGAATGCCCACCAGCATGCCGGCCAATGCCGCCATGCAGGCGCCGCAGATAATGCCGATCAAGAGCAGCGGCAGCGTCGAGGCCAGCTCCTTGCCGGTGAACAATCCGGCATTGCGCAGCGCCTTGGCCACCAGTGCGCTGGTGTAGGCGCCAATCGCCATAAACCCGGCGTGGCCCAGTGCCAGCTGCCCCAAAAAGCCGAGCACAACGTTCAGCGAGGTTGCCATGATGATAAAATAGCAGCACTGCACCAGAATGCCCTCGACATATTTATTGATGAGGTGTGTTTCCTTAATCAACATCAGCAGCACAAAAACCGCCATGACCGCGATAAAATTGACCAGTAATCCGGCCCGTTTTGACTTCGTCATATACTGCATCATAAACGCGCCCTCCTTTACACCTTTTCCCCAACATTCTTGCCTAGAACACCGGCGGGTTTGACCAGCAGCACCACGATGAGGATGGCGAACACCACCGCATCGGAAAAGGCCGAGGTGATCACACCGCCGGTCAGAACACCGATGTAGGCTTTGGAGAGGCTCTCAACCAGCCCGACGGCGAACCCGCCAAGCATCGCGCCCGGGATGATACCGATTCCGCCCAGAACCGCCGCAACAAACGCCTTAAGGCCCAGCATGGCGCCCATGGTGGTCGTCACCGAGTTATACTGCGCGCAATAGGTCAGGCTGGCGATGGCTGCAAGCGCTGAGCCGATGGCAAACGTGATGGTAATGGTGCGGTTAACATTGACGCCCATCAGTGTGGCGGCCTGTTTATCCTCCGAGACGGCGCGCATCTTTTTGCCCATGCTGGTCTTTTGAACAAAAATCTGGAGCGCAACCATCACGATACTGCACAGGACAATGGTCAGAATCGTTGTGCCGTCAAAGCCCATAATTTTTGGCAGCGAAAGGGTCGTGGGCACCGGACGCGGATTCGCGCCGAAAAGCGCCTGTGCAAGGTTTTCTAAAAACAGGCTCATGGCGATAGCGGTGATCAGGGCGCTCATGTTAGTGCCTTTGGCGCGCACCGGGCTGTAGGCCAGTTTTTCGACCAGCACGCCCGCGATTGCGCAGATGACCACCGCCAAAATAACCGCCATCCAGGGCGGCATCCCCATGGCGACCATCGCCGGGATGGTGTAGGCCAGCGTATAGCCCCCGACCATAATAAAATCGCCGTGCGCAAAGTTTATCAGACGTATAATGCCATAGACCATGGTATATCCGAGAGCAACAAGGGCATAGATGCTCCCGGCGCGCAGGCCGTTGATTATCTGGGTGATAAACAGCATCAGACCATCCATATGCTCACACTCCTCATTTTAAAAAATGAACTGTTTCCGAAGCGCCGGAAGAGAGAGGAGACCGGCGCCTCGAAAATCAGTTTTCAGAAAATAATGTAGTTTGTAAAAATCAGTATCAGCCCACGGTGTCCTTCCAAACCATCTTGCCGTCCTTAATCTCAATGATAGCGCAGGATTTGGCCGGCGTATTGTTCTCATCAAGTGTGAAAGTGCCGGTGACGCCATCAAAGGACATGCCGGTCATCGCCTGGACAACCGCCGCGGTGTCGTCGGTTCCGGCCGCTTCAATGGCCTGCTTGAGCATATAAACCGAGTCATACGCCAGCGCCGCCAGCGCGTTCGGGGTGGCCTTATAGATAGCCTCGTAGCCCTTAACGAACTTCTGAACCTTCTCGGAGGGGTCGTCGGAGGCGTAGTGGTTGGTGAAGTAAACGTTGTTGTACTGCGAAGCGGGCTCGACGATCATATCGACAGTGCCGTCGTAGCCGTCCGCGCCGACGATAGCGCCCTCAAATCCCGCGGCACGCGCCTGCGGAACGATGTAAGGGCCGACCGAGTCATAATAGAAGGGCGCGAATACGGCTTCGGCACCGCTGGCCTTCAAATTCGCCCACTGTGCATTGTAGTCTGTGTCAGAAGTGCCGCCGGTCGATTCCTCGCCGACAATCTCAAGGCCCAGTGCTTTGGCAGCATTCTTAAATCCTTCGGCCATACCCATGGAATACGCATCACCGGAGGCATAAAGCACGCCGACCTTCGTAACCTTTAACGACTCCGCCATGAACTTCGCACAAATAGAACTCTGGTAGCTATCGGCGTAACAGGCGCGGAACACGGAGGGATAGCCTATTGTGACATCGTCATTTGTTGCGGTGGGCGTCAGCAGCAGCATACCCTCTTCGTCGGCCAGTGTGGCCAGACCGGAGGTGACGCCGGAGGTAACCGAACCGATAACGGCTTTAACGCCCTGAGACATCAGATTGTTAAACGCGTTGGAAGCCTCGGTTGCATCGGCCTTATCATCCATATAAGCGACGACCTTCAGCTCGCGTCCGCCAAGAACACCGCCGTCGGCATTAATTTCGGCAACAGCCATTTTAATTGCGTTGGCAACGCCTTCGCCATAGGCGGCCAGGCTGCCGGTGTTCGGGCCGATAGCACCAATTTTAACCGGCTCTGTTGAAGCTGTGGATGAGGACGGCGCGGCAGAGGATGGCGCGGCACTGGACGCCGCAGGTGCAGCCGAGGACGAAGCGCCACCACAGGCTGCAAGGGAAGCTGTCAGTAAGGATGCTGCCAGTAACAAGCTGAGCATTTTTTTCATGTTGTTTTCCTCCGATACAGATTATTTGAATCCGGTTAAAACGTCCTGCCGTTCACATCCGTTGTCCGCAGAAAAATGTGAATAGACAGCAAAAAAGACGCGAGGAATCAAAGTTCCTGCGCGTCTTTGCGTTTCAATAAAATTATTATACTCAGGATACCCTTGCACGTCAATCGGAATTATCTGCTAAAAAGCTTTATTTTAAGCCAAAATTATTGTGGCTATTCTACAACATTTAAAAAAATTAAAATGTTGCCCTTTATTATTTCGGTTTAAAAATGAATCAACTACCCTTGCGTGTTTCATTTTGTGTTTTCTGTCATGCGTTAAAACAGGTTTTAATGCCGCAAACGCTTTATAACCGTCTCACAGCACCCCGCCAACGCGATGCCGCTTTTTTTCAGGCGAAGAAAAACGTCGCCGGTTAAGGTAAAACAGCCAAAGGATTCGACCCTTTGGCTGTTTTCAAAAAATGGAAAGCATCCCGTTTGTATGAACTAATGGTTCTTCTGCGCCTCTAAGAAGTCGTTAAGATCGGTATTTTTAATATCGGTGATGAACATATGCCCCGGTGAATGTGTAATCACAATGGGCGGTTTGGCCGCCTCGATGGCCGCCTGGGGGGTGACGCCGCAGGGCCAGAACACCGGTATTTCACCTTCCCTGATCTCCACCGATTCGCCATAGTCCGGCTGCATGATATCGGCAACACCAATCTCAGCCGGGTCGCCCATATGCACCGGCGCGCCGTGCACATTGGGATACTGCTTGGTGATTTCATAAGCCAACCTGGCATTTTCAGGCGTCATAGGACGCATGCTGCATACCATTGGCCCCTCGAACGGGCCGGCCTTAACGGTCTGGATGTTGGTTTTATACATCGGCACATTGCGGCCGGTGGCGATGTGCCGCACCTCAATGCCCGCCTTGATCAGCGCTTCTTCAAACGAGAAGCTGCATCCGATCAAAAAGCCGACAAATCCTGCCTGCCAAAAGGCCGAGGCATCGTTAACGCACTCAGAAAATATGCCGTTGCGGTAGATGAAATACGCCGGAATGTCGGTGACGATATTGCCGCCCGCACCCATGGCATGGGTTTCAGGCGTTCCCTCTATAATCTCCAGCACCGGGCAGGGGAAGGGATTTCTGGCGGCGTATTCCTTAAAGTCCGCAGCATAATCACCTGGCAGAATCACGAGATTTGCCTGTGCATAACCCGCACACATACCCGCGGTGGGGAAGGCAACCTCCCCCGCGCGTATTTTCTGGCGCACCTCGGCAGGGCTCATGTTGATGTAGGGCGTAATGTCGTAGCGTGCCATATCCGTCTCCCTTTCGGTTGTTTTCAGCGCTGCGTCACACGGCAGCGGTAATCGGTTCCGTCAACATTGACGGTGAACTCCCAAGGGCCGGGCGCTGCCCGCACCAGATCAAGGTCGGTGCGGATGGCGTCAAGCCGCCGCAGGTTCGTCAGGTAAATATCCTGCGCTTGCGCGACAGTTACCGCTTTAAAGCGGATGCTGTCGCCAAACTTACACTGCGCAATCAGCGGAAAATCCGCTGTGATCACGTTTGCGATTTTTGTATAACCGCCGGTTGTCTGGCGGTCGGCCAGCATGATGATCGGCTGGCCCGCGCTGGGTACTTGAACCGCACCCATCGAGATGCCGTCCGAGATGATGTCGCCGCCTTTGATATGCTCGATGACTTCGCCCTCCAGGCGGCAGCCCATGCGGTCGAACTGGTTGGTCACCGAATAGGCCGTATTCAAAAAGGTTCTGATGCCCTTTTCGGTAAAGGCGTCATCCTGCGGGCCCATGACCACCCGCAAGGTCTTGCCCGCTGCGGTGAAATCCTCCGGCGGAACAAATCGCCCCTGCGCCAGATTGGGCAGGTCGGTCTTGGGTGCACGGAAAGCGAGGCGATCATCCCGCCCAAGCTTTCGTCCCTCCACTCCACCGATTTGCGCCTTAAGGTAGGTTGAACGGCTGCCCATAACCGGCGCGATATCAAACCCGCCTGCCACAGCCAGGTAAGCCCGGCAGCCCGAAACCTGCATGCCGAAGGTCAGCTTATCGCCCGGCCTGACCGCAACAGCGCGATACATCGGCATTGGGGAGCCGTTTAGCGCGGGCGAAAGATTGCCGCCCGTCACCGCGATAATATTGGCCTCGTCAAAGGTGGCGGCAGGGCCCATCATGGTAATTTCCAGCACCGCTTCGTCCTTATCGTTGCCCACGAGAATATTGGCAAGCGCAAAAGACCGGGGATCCATCACGCCTGAGACGGGCACGCCGAACTGCTGATAACCGGTACGTCCCGCATCCTGCATGGTGGTCAGAAAGCCGCCACTGAGAATCGTCATCCCCATATTTATCCCTCCCTGCTGTATGTTTTGGCAACATAACCGCCCTTTTCAACCTGCGCGGCAATGTCGTCAAATTCGGCCTGAGTGATCGGGCGGTATTTCACATACTGCCCCGCCTGCAGGAGGATCGGCTTTTCGCGCTGCGCATCGTAAAGCTTTAAGGGCGTTCTGCCGATGAGCTGCCAGCCGCCGGGCGAATCAATTGGATAAACGCCCGTCTGGCTGCCCGCAATGCCCACCGAACCGCCCGGTATCTTGACACGGGGACTGGTCAGACGCGGCGTGGCAATTTCAGCGCTCATGCCGCCCATATACGGAAATCCGGGCGTAAAGCCCAGCATATAGATTAGGTATTCCGGCGCGCTGTGTATTTTGATAACTTCCTCAATGGTTTTGTTATTGTGCTCGGCCACAAAGCCGATATCCGGCCCCATATCTCCGCCGTACAGCACCGGTATTTCCACCACCGAGGCGGGGGGAATCTCCACCGCATCCAAACTGCCCAGCAACTCTTTGAGCGCCTCACGCAGCTTTTCAAACCGAATAATTTCCGGGCGGTAATGCACGGTCAGCGAGCGGTAGGTCGGCACCGTTTCAACAATACCGGGCAGCCCCCTTTTCTCCAGCGCAATATTAAAAGCGCGGATGCGCGCATTGATTTCGGTGCTGATTTCATTGCCGAACTCCACCAGAACCGAGGTGTCGCCGGTCATTAAAAAACGAACATCCTGCATCAGCCTAAAGCCTCCTCTGTTCCAATTTCATGCGGGCGCGCCGCCGGTAAACCTGACAGCGCGCCCGTGTCAGCGCTTTATCCAAAGATGGTCAAAAGCTTGGGCAGCGCGTTGATGCCGACATAACCTGTAAGCAAAACCACGATAACACCCGCGACAATCAGCCAGGTCGGATGTTTATAATCCTCACCAACAATGGCCTTGTTGCGCGAAGCCAGCAACATGGTGCCCAGCGTCACCGGCAGAATAAGGCCATTGAGCGAACCGGCCGCCACCAGCAGCGTCTTAGCGCCGCCGAGAATGGCCATGATGAGGGTAGAAAACGCAATAAATCCAACGATGAACCATTTTTCATTTTTCGCAATAAAGGGGTGCAGCGTTTTGAGGAATGAAACAGACGTGAACGCCGCGCCGATAACCGAAGTGGTACCCGCTGCGAACAACGCTACGCCAAAGAGGCGGTAGCCAATTTGTCCGGCGGCGAGGCGGAAAGCTTCGGCGGCAGGGTTGGATGCAGCACCAATCGCACCGATGGCATCGGCACCGCCGGCGGCGCAAACACCGAACACGGCGAGGAACAGCAGCACGCGAACCGTGCCCGAAACCGCGATGCCGGTCGTGACCGAGCGCTGAATCTGGCCGAGGTTTTCCTTGCCGGAGATACCGGCATCAAGAAGCCTGTGCGCACCTGAAAACGTGATGTATCCGCCGCAGGAGCCGCCGAGCAGCGTAATCATCGGGAAAAATAACGCCAGAGGCTCATCGGGGGCAAAAACCTTGGCCGCCACCTGGCCAACCGGGGGCTTTGAACTGATGGCCACAAACAAAATGGTGATCAAAATAATGGCGCCAAGCACCTTTGTGACAGTATCCATCCCCTTTTTGGCATCCTTCGATAAAAAGATGGCGATGGCAAGCACGCCGCCGATGACGCAGCCAACCTTGGTTGGAATGCCCAGCATCGCATTCAGGCCCAGCGAAACGCCGCCGACATTGCCGATGTTAAAAGCGAGGCCGCCCAGCGCCACAAGAAAGGCCACAAAATAGCCCAGTCCCGGCAGCACTTTGTTGGCAACATCCTGCCCGCGCATACCCGAGACGCCAATCACACGCCAGACATTGACCTGGGTGGTGATATCCAATAGGATGGTGCACAAAATAACGGTTGCAAACGATGCCATATACTGCGAGGTAAACATAGTCGTCTGGGTTAAAAATCCGGGGCCGATAGCGGAGGTTGCCATCAAAAAGGCGGCGCCTATCAGGACGGCGGTGCTCTTTTTATCCGGCTTAGCGGGGGAATTGGTAATCGGGTTGTTCTCTTTGTAGCTCATTAGAATTTTTCCTCCTGTTCATCATGTCGGTCTCGGCGCTGCCGGCTGCTTTATGTGGCGACTTCCATCATTTAATGGTACGCTTTTTAGTAAAGCGCCTGTGCCAACAGAAGGTTCTTAACCGGCGGCGCAGGTTTTTGCTGCCTTTGGGCCGAACTTACGGCGGATTTAAAGCTGGGTTAAGTTGCATATGGCAACGCCGTTTTTCTCCAGCGTTTCGCGGATATTTTTAACAAATTCCAACGCGCTGGGGTTGTCGCCGTGCACGCAGATGGAATCGGCCTTGATGTTGATGGTTTTGCCGTTCACCGTTTCCACCGTGCCCTTTGTCACCATTTGAACCGTTCTGGCAATGGCAACCTCTTTGTCATGTATAACGGCGCCGGGCAGCTTTCGGGACACAAGGGTTCCGTCGTCATTATAGGCGCGGTCGGCAAACACCTCCGAGGCGGCGCGCAGCCCAACCTTTTGCGCGGCTGAAATCATCTTGCTGTTGGCAAGCCCCAGCAGGATGATGCCGGGGTCCACTTCGTAGACGCCCTGACAGATGGCTTCTGCAAGCGCCTCATCCACTGCGGCCATGTTGTAAAGCGCGCCGTGCGCCTTGACATGCTGCAAGGGGATTCCTTTGGCTTTTGTGAAGGCCATCAATGCGCCCAACTGGTATTTCACATAAGCCTTTGCTTCGGCGGGCGTAACCGCCATATTGCGCCGGCCAAAGCCCACCAGATCCGGAAATCCGGGGTGCGCGCCCACTGCCGTACCGGCGGCTGCTGCATCGGCAACCGTTTTTTCCATCACAACAGCGTCACCGGCATGCCAGCCGCAAGCCACATTGGCCGAGGAGACGTATTTAAGAATTTCCGCATCCATTCCGATGGTATAAGCGCCAAAGCTTTCGCCAAGGTCGCTGTTCAAGTCTACCTTATACATAAAACTTCCTCCTTCTGATTTTGATTTCGTCAATTATATCAAGCAATTATAGTGCCAACTGGCAGATTGTAATTTTTAAACTTTTTTGCAGGGATTTTAAGCGTATATCGCACAATGGTTCGACATATTATTTGTACAAGCTGTATTTTTGCCGACTGTGCAGCTGTGCGTCGGCGCACATGCAGGGCGTGCGAAACCGCACATCCCGCCTGTCAGGCAATGAAAAAACCGTCGCAGTAATTTTAACTGTGACGGTTTTAATGGCCGGAAAATCAGCGGCGCGTTGAATATTTACGGGTTACCGGGTTGAAGCGAGCACCACCGGAAAGCTCTGCGGCTTTAGCAGCCTCAGGGTCGGGTGCAACCAGTGGAATATCCGAAATGACATAATTGCCCAGCACATGGGTGTGGAAGCGGAATCCGCCATCGGCCTGATCATATTCCGCCATCGCGATTTCTACTGGCATACCGTCGATCAGCTCATAGATATACCCGCCGGTTTCGGTTTCATAGAAGAACTCGCCGGTACGGTTAAACTGCACATGGTTAAAGCCGAAGAAAAGCATATTTGCGTTGGGGTTTGCTGCTTCAACCGCACTGTTGGACATGGTGTCAAACAACAATAGCACCTTACCCTGACCCGATACATCTACAGTAAAGGACCCTTCGTTGGATTCGCTGCCAAAAGTAAGTTCCACCTCATCGTCATAATCAAATTTAAGCAGGTATGGGTCCCCGGGACAAATAAACTGCTGGTCATGGTCAATGACATATAGCCCCAATGTGTCCCCATAGGATTGCATATAATCATAGTAGTAACTCGCGGTAAACTGCACCGGAATCTCGGCGTCTTTGATCCGGTATGCCTGTTCACCCTTGCGCTTATTGAGCGTAATGGTGCCGATAACATCCGCATCGGTGACCGCAGTGCTATCCTTAAGCTTGATAATCAGTGCCGGGAAGTAGACCGGCTCACTGCTAAATCTGCCCTTTTTCAGGACGGCCACCTCAACCGACTCTACAAGATCACCACCCTGCTCCCACTCGGTCTTGATCTTGAAATTGCGAATCATGTCCAGCGAGAAATTCTCCCAGCTGCCCCCGGCGTGTGCCAGTTCAAAATAGACGCTGGAGCCATATTCCGCCGGTTTTGAATGCACAAGATAATCCCCCAGTCCATCCACGCTTTCTTTAGGTCGGCACATATATTCGGGCACGCCGTCCATGTCTTGTTCGGCTGCACCGAGAATGCCTCCAGTGGAAAAGAAGTCCGCAACCGGTGCGGCTAAGGAAGCCGACGCCATCGCAACCATCATTGCCGACGCCAGAACTGCGCTGAGTACTTTTTTCATAGAATACCCTCCAAGCTGTTAAACTTCTTTATTTGTCTGTTCTGGTAATTTATATAAAAAATAGCATATAATTTACATTTCGGCAATGGAATATTCGCACATTTAACGAGCCACCGTTTTTGATAATAACATCTGGGTTAACGTGTTTTTCTTACTGCTCCAGTTTCCGGCGCAGCGTAAAACGGGTAATGCCCAGCAGCTCCGCCGCCTTTGAGTAATTGTTGCCGCTTATTTCAAGCGCCCTTGCAATGCAATCCCTTTCAATGCGTTCCAGGAGCTTGGGCAGACTAATTCCTTCCTCGCCAAAATCCGGCGCGCTTGTGGCGGCATTCCGGCTTGCATCGTCGCCGACAGGCTTTTTTGACGGGAAAGGCGCTTCCAAAAAGACGGCCCTGTCCAGAACGTCGCCCTCGCAAAACAGCGCGCAGCGCTCCAGCACGTTGCGCAGTTCGCGCACGTTTCCCTTCCAGGAATATGCGGTCAGCTCTCTTGCAAACTGCGGCTCCAGACCCCGAATGCTTTTTCCGAACTTACGATTAAAATGCACCAGAAAATAATGGCAGAGCGGCAAAATATCCTCGGGGCGCTCACGCAGCGGCGGTATGGCAATCTGCATCACGTTTAAACGGTAAAATAAATCCTCCCGAAACTCCTTGCGCGCAATCGCCTGACGCAGATCACGGTTCGTGGCGGCGATAACCCGAACGTTGACCTCAATATCATGGAGCCCGCCGACTCGCTTGAAGCGCCGGTCCTCCAAAAAGGTCAACAGCTTCGACTGCATGGATAACGGCAATTCGCCGATTTCATCCAAAAACACCGTTCCGCCGTTGGCAAGCTCCAACAGCCCTTTTTTAGTCTTGGCGGCACCGGTAAAAGCACCCCGCTCATAGCCAAAAAGCTCGCTTTCCAATAAATTATCCGGTATGGCGCCGCAGTTTATCTTCACCATGGCAAGCTGGCGGCGCTCGCTGTTGTGGTGGATCAAATTGGCCACCACCTCTTTACCGGTGCCGGTCTCGCCGCGTATCAGCACATCGACCTGGTCACTGTTGGCCACCACGCCGATCTGGCGGCGGATGTTCTGGATGGCGGGGCTTTCACCCACCAGTGCATGCTTGGGGGTGGAGATGAGATTAAGATTGCGCTTTGTTTTAAGCTGATCCATACAGCGGTTGATCATCAATTCAATGGCGTCGAGGTCGAACGGCTTGAGGATATAATCGTATGCCCCGCGTTTAACCGCCTCCACCGCCTGAGATACCGAACCGTAAGCCGTCATCAGCACAATCTGGATGTCGTCGTCAATTTTTTTAATGGACCCAATATAATCGATGCCCTGCTGTTGCCCCAAGCGGTTATCCAGCAGGACAAAATCCGGCGCAAACCGCTCGATGAGCAGCAGCCCGCTCTCGATGTTTTCAGCAGTCTCCACCTGATGCCCCAGGTCGCTTAAGCCCTCCCGCAGGGAAAGGCGAATCAGATACTCATCGTCGATAATCAAAATTTTATAGGTCATCAAGGCTCCTCCTGAATTTTAGACCGGGGACGGTGCTCTTGGTAATCATAGGTCAGATGCGATACCGTCAAAAAGCTTAAAGTGGCCACCACTGTGCCCGGAAAGGCCGGATGGAACGCGAAAACACCCGCCAGGTACGGTGGATAAAACAGCCCCAGACACAAAAGGCCCGAGATCAGGCCGGCCCAAACGCCCTGGCGCGTCGTGCGCGGATAGAGCAGCGAGCCATAAAGCGTCGGGAACATCGTGACGCCAAACACCCCCCACAAATCGCCGCCATAAGTCAGCAGGCTGGCCGGCGGATGGATGGACAGCAACAGCGAAACGGTTCCCCCAATAAAAATGCTCACGCGGGAAAGCGACAGCAGCGCCGACTCCCCCAAGGGCTTTCTGCGCAGCGTGCCGACAATATCGTAGCTGAAGGAAGAAGCGATTAGCAGCAGCTCTGAATTGGCGGTTGAAATGCAGGCCCCAATGATGCTGAACAGGAAAAAACCGCTCCATGGCCCATAAAGGAGGTTGTTGATCACATGCACAAAAATGCCGTCGGTCTCGGTTACCGCGCCAATACTCGGGAACATCACCCGCATCCCCAGACCGATTTGCAGCAGTGCAAAGTACAGCAGCGCCAGATAAACCATCGAGCACAGCACCGTTCTTTTGGCCGTCTTCTGGTCCTTGGCCGATATCATGCGGATGGCATATTGCGGGTTGGCGGCAAGGCCCAGCCCCCAGCCGAAAAACATCGTCGCGCTCATCAGCGGCGCAAACTTGCCCTTGCCAAACAGCCGCAGCAGGTCTCCCCTGTCGGTGGCATAAGGCATGGCGGGGTAGGCATACCCGCTGATTTGAGCGGCTTTTTGATGAATGGCCACAATGCCCCCCGCCCGCGGCACAATCACCATAAAAACCATGACCAGCCCCACCGACAGAGCGATGAGGTTAAAGGCATCTGTTTTAGCCACGGTATGGTAGCCCCCAAAGGTGGAATAAAGAATGAACAGATAAATTAACAGAATCGCAAACACATAGGGGATGTTAAAAAGCGTAGATGCCACCAGCCCAAAGCCGCGTATTTGAATAACGAGATAAAAAACATAGACGACAATCATAATCACCGCAAATAAAACCTGAAGTGTTTTAGAGCCAAAACGCTTGCGGAAAAATTCCGGTATGGTGAGAATGTCGTTTTGGTAAAGCCGGTCGCTGATGAACGCCAGCAACACCGCACCGGCAAACCACGGGACAACCGAATAAATCAGCGCGGCGTAACCGCTTTCAAACACACCGCCGGTAAAACCGAGAATGGTGGCGGCTGAGACCCATGTGCCGCAAAAGGTGAGGACACATCGGCTGAGGTTCAACTCACGCCCACCCAAATAAAACTGTTCCTTAGTGTTGCCCTTCCTGAAGCTGTTTTTGCCAATCGCCAGCAAAATGGCGGAGTAAATGCAAAAGTAGATCAGATAAATAATCGTCTTGTTCATCCTGCCGCCTCCTGCATTTCAAAGGTGATGGTAATCACCGTTCCCTTGCCCCATGTGCTTTCAATGTCAAAACTGCCGCCGTTCTGCCGGAGCAGCCGCCGCACGATGGAAAGGCCCAGACCGCGCCCCTCCGTCTCATTCACCCGGCCCGAAGACAAAACGCTTTTGAGCGCCTGTTGGGTCATGCCCTCGCCGTTATCCGCCACACTGAGCACCACGCCGTTCTCAAGGCGCCGGGCCGATATGGTGACATCGCCGCCATCCCCCACAGCCCTGAAGCTGTTGTTGATCAGGTTGATCAGCACCTGCTTAATCTGGCCCTCGTCCGCGTAAAGCATCAGGTCGGGTTCAACCGAAAAGCACAGCTTAATGCGGCTGTTTTCAGCCACTTTGGTATAAAGCAGCGCAATTTCGTCGAAGAGCTTCCCCACCGGAAACAGCACCTTGTGGCCGGTGCGCTCCCGCGCCAGATTGAGCAGATTTTCAATCAGCAGGTTGATGCGGTCAACCTCCCCGACCATACCGGCGCAAAGCGCACGTTCGTTCTCGCCCTCCAGCCGCTTTGAAATCACCTGAATGCCGGCGCGCACGCCCGCAAGCGGATTGCGTATCTCATGCGCAAGGTCGGCCGCGACCTTGCCGGTAAAGGCCAGCTTCTCGCTCTCGCTGAACTTTTCTTCCATCATCTTTTTGTAGGTGATGTCATCGATGGTGCAAAGCGCCCCCCACACAAAGCCGTTGGCGTCGGTCAGGCGCCAAATTCCGATTTCAAGATCAAAAAATCGGCCGCTCGGCTCCTGCGCGCGAACGGGGTCCAGCACCGGGCGGTTGCTCGCGATCAGCCTGCGCAGCGTTTCCAACAGCGGTTCGCTGCCACAGCTCAGCCCGTCGGCCGCGAGCATGGCGGCTGCCTTGGAGTTGATGCAAAGCTGTTCGCCCTGCGCATTGTAGGCAACAATGCCCAGCGGCAGGTTTTCGACAATGGCTTCGTTGAGTGTTTTGACACGTACAATTTCGTCGGTATAGCGCCAGATATCCAGCAGCATACTTTCAAACGAGGTTGCCAACCGCCCAATTTCGTCGCGGCGCTGGCGATAATCGTCGGCGAGTTGCTGCCCCGCCGTCAGGCCGGGGGCGCGGCTGATGCGCTCACACGCTTCGCTTAACCGGCGTATGGGGTCGGAAATATTATAGGCGATAAAAATGCCGGCCTGCACCGTAATGATGAGCAACGCGATAGCGGCGATAATCATATACCGCTGGTTTTCAATCAGGTCGTCATAAAATTCGGCGCGGTCCAGAATATAGCACAGCGTCCAGTGATAGCGGTTATTCGCGCGGGAGAGCAAAACCCATTCCTCCCGCATCTGCGAACGGTCGCTTCCCTCCAAGAGCGGCACGCCGTTCTCATCGTAAATAAAAAAGCCCTTATCCGCGCGGGCCGCGCAGGTGCGCAAAATCGACTCGCGGCTGGAAGCGATACCATAGTGCTCAATCTCGCTGGTGACGCTTTCAAGCAGCAGGCGCGCGTTGAGATATTCCCTTTCGAACTGTGCGCGATAGCCGTTATAAAATAAAATACCGCCAAAGGTGCCGGTGAACAAAAAGCTGATGATTAAAAATGGAATCAGAATTTTGTTCTCAATGTCAAGCTTGAATTTCAGGTTTTTCATCGGTGTTCTTCTCCTCAGGCCAGGGCTGGTCCGCTGCCCATTCCCGCCGCAGCTTTAATATGTTCCGACGGCCGCCCCACCATATCCGACAAACGTGAGCAGCAGGGCGATAAGCTGCGGGAACACCGCCATGACGCCGATTAAACGGCATATCTGAATGACGACCAGATCGGGGCTGTCCACGCCAAGGTCCGCTGAAATAAGTGCCATTTCAGTCGCGCCCGCCGGCGATACGCACAGCATCGCTTCCAGCCGCGGAATCTTAAAGAAACGGTTCAACAGGAAGCCCATCAGCACACAGTTTACCAAATAGCCAATAACCAGCACCAGCGCAGGGAGAACCAGGTAACGGATCTCAACCACATCGCCATAGGTCATCTGGCTGCCGATGCAGCAACCGGAAAGCACCTGTGCCACCCTGCGGCACCACAGCGGCTGATAAGCGTCGCTGTAAACCATTTTCAGCGCCACCGTCACCAACATCGAAAAAATCAGCGCCCCCGCCGGAACACCAAGCCGCTTTCCCAAAAACCCGCCCGCCGTCGCGGCTGCAAGCGTCACCGTCAACGCCGCCCCTGCATGCGCCGGCTTGGCAGCAACCTGCGGCTGTACGGCCTTCTGTGGCTGGGGGGCATCGCTGTTTTGGCGTTTATTCGCCGTGCGGTCGACCGCGACAATCAACAGCGGCAGCGTCCCGAGGCCAAACACCAGGCGCACAAACTGCAAAACCGCCACCTTGGCCGCGTCGGCCCCCATGTCCATCGCAATGAGGGGGGTATCGCTGATGCCGCCCGGCATTGCACACAGCAGCGAAGTTAAAAGATCCAGCGGCGACAGCAGGCTGATCAACAGTCCCGAAATAACGTTCAATATAAAAAATCCGGTCATCAGCATCAGGTAGGGGCCGATGATGCGGGGCAGATGCAGGATATCGCTTTTGTTGATGGTTGAACCGATATAGGCGCCGGTTATAATCTGCGCTGCAACCTTTGCAGACAGGGGCATCAGCGCATAAGATGTGACCACACTCAGCGCCGATACCGCAAAAATAGCACCCACAAGCACGCCTGCGGGTACTCTTAGTCTAAAAAAAATATATCCGCCCAGCGTGCCAACTAAAAGCGTCGTCAACAGTCTGATAGCCAAAGCGAACCAGCCCCCGATGCATATAACAAATTACAATTCTTATATTAATCTATATTTGTTCAATATGCAACGGATGTTCCGACTATTTCCCGCGTTTTAACGCGATGCCGAGCAATGTAAACAGAATAAAGACCACCAGGTTGGTCAGCACAACGCTGGCACCGGCCGGTGTATTGAATACAAAAGAGACAATGATGCCGGTGCAGAAGCTGAACACCGAAACAGCAGCCGCGCAGATGACCACGCCTTTAAAGCTGAAAAACAGCCGCATGGCCGAAAGCGCCGGAAATATCACCAGGCTGGAGATGAGCAGTGCCCCCATCATGCGCATGCCCACCACCACCGTCACGGCGGTGAGCATGGCCAGCAGCGTATTATAGGCACCCACGTAAACGCCGGTAGCGCGCCCGAAGGCTTCGTCAAAAGTGACGGCAAAAATGCGATGATAACACAGGACATAAAGCGTCAGCACCACAGCCGACAGCGCGGCGGCAAAAATAACGTCGCTTTTGCTCATTGCCAGCACACTGCCAAAAAGGTAGCCGTGAATATCGGCGTTGATACCCGAAGAGAGTGAAGCCGCCATAACGCCAACCGCCAGTGCCGAAGAAGAAATCATCGCAATAGCGGCATCCCCGCGCATGGAGCCTTCCGCACCGATGCGCAGCAGCAAAAAAGCCGACAGCATCACAACCGGCACCGCCACAGCCAACGGCGCAACATTGAGCGCCATTGCAATCGCCACCGCGCCGAATCCGACATGTGACAGCCCGTCGCCAATCATCGAGTAACGCTTGAGCACAAGGCTGACCCCCAGCAGCGCCAGGCATAAAGACACCAAAATGCCCACCATTATTGCGCGCGCCATAAAGCCGTAAGAAAACATGGTTCGTATCAGGTTAAGCATTTGAGTCCCTCCAGAAAGCATCCGTAACGTATCACAAAACGGTCTTTATCCAAGCCGCGGCAAAGCATGTCAGGCATCGGCTTTGCCTCCAAGAAGGCGGCGTGCCGCATCGCTCTTATAATAGTCCTGCGCCGGGCCAAAAAAGGCGCAGCCGTTATCCATATGCAATATTTTACCCGCCCGGCGCGCCGCCTGCAGGTCGTGCAATACCATTAAAATGGTCACGCCGTGACGACGGTTGAGGTGATCAATGATGGAATAGAGTTCGGTGGCGGCGGCAGGGTCCAGCGCCGCGGCAGGCTCATCAAGCAGCAGCAGCCTGTCGGTGGCGCAAAGTGCGCGCGCCAGCAGAACACGCTGGCGCTGCCCACCCGAAAGCGCCCTGAACGACCGCTTTTTGAGATCTGACGCGCCAAGCTGCGAAAGCGCTTTTTCAGCGCGGGCCTTTTCAGCCGCCGAATAGAACGGGCTGTGCCCGCTCGCCCCAAGGCAGCCGGAGAGCACCACTTCCCACACCGAGGCAGGGAAGTCGCGCTGCGCCATCGATTGCTGCGGCAGATAGCCGATTTCACGCGGGGTAACATCGTTCATGATAATTTCGCCCGAACGCGGCTGTTGCAGCCCCAAAAGCGCTTTGACCAGCGTTGATTTGCCCGAGCCGTTCTCACCCACGATGCAGATATAGTCCCCCGCCTCAACCGAAAACGAAAGATCCCTGACGGCAATCTGCGCGCCGTAGGTCATGGTCAGATTTCTGCATTCTATCATCGGCACGGCTTATTCATCCCCTTGTGTTATGGTTTTGCTGATTTTCATGTTGGTTCTTCTGCTGCGCCCGGCGCTTATCGGCACACTGCGCACAGCAGCCCACCAGCACAATCTGTGCGGCGTCCAGCTCAAAACCGTGTTCTTTATAAACGTGTTCGGGCAGCTTGTCGATATACGCACATTCCAGGTGGGTTAGTGCACCGCAATAAGCGCATTTCAGGTGGTAATGCTGCGGTTGCGGCCCGGGCTGGTATTCGAAGCAGGCGCTCTTCCCTTCGCCAAACTGGTATTTTTTGACGCTGCCCTGCTCAATCAACCGCTCAAGGCAGCGATAAACCGTCGCCTTGCCGACCGGCCTGCCATAACGCTCTAAAAGCGTCGCAATTTCCTCGGCGGTAAAATGCTCGCCGCTGTGTGCCTTGAGCACCTCTAAAATCACAGCGCGCTGCCGCGTTTTATAGCCCTCTGCCATTGCACAACCTCCCATCTGCAAACGCCTATTCTATAAATTTGAGTTTCGTTTTCATATTTTATTCCGCAAAAGCAAAAAAGTCAAGAAAAGACCGATTAAAACCCTGTTCGACGCACAAATTTCCATATTAAAAACGCAGGGGGCAATATGCGCCCTGCGTTTTTTCAAATAAGCTTCAGTTTTCATTGTGCCGCCAGTATTGAGAACCGTCCGCCTTGCGGCAAAGCAGGCCATAATCTATCAGCTCGCGCCGGAGTATAAAATAGTCGTTAAAAGTGTGCCACTGTGCGCACAGGGCATTGACCTCTTTCTCTGTATAAATGCGATTCACTTCAAATTTTTCAGCCAGATATCCCAACACGGCCACACGCATCGCCTGTCTTTGCGGCAATTGAATAATCTTTCCCGAATCATCAAGGAATCTCTTGATACGTGCCTCCTCTATCATTAAAATCACCCCCGTATGCCGCCGTTTAACTTCTCCGCCCACATCTGCAACAAAACGGCAATGTCGTCTGAAAACGCCCGTTCGCTTTGTGTCTCTTTCTTTTCCAACATTTCCAGTACCTCAAAAGAGAACGCCGCTGCGCCATGGCGTTTCCAGGCCTGGGCCATATAGGCCTCCGGGCACAAATCGGTTGACACAGAAAAGGCAAAACGGTTTTGGGCGCCCTGTATGTCGGTTGTGGACCGAAGCCATGCGGCGTCGGCCAAGGCGCATCGAATGCAAAAAACGCCGCCAACCACTGTCCTGCTTTTATATTGCGCCTTCAGCGCCTTTTTAGAATACGCGTCCATTCGCGCTGCACCTTCTTTCTAAGATTTTTTTTCGCATTTAATCGAATTTTTATGAAGGCACCGCCGTCCAATTTATAATTATGCCGTCAATTCCCTTCATTCATATATCTTAATACCGAATGATGAAAATAACAATAAACGCTCCGTAGAGTGATGCACCATACGGCAAAATTCTTAGCGTCCGGCTGCATCCAAAGCCCGATGCCACCGCACGCAAAAATGGGCCTTGAACGGGTGACAAACCATCGGCGGCATGTTATACTAAAGTTAAATTCAGGCAGCCCAAAAGGGAAGTCGCGCGGGGGATGCTTTCCGCACTGGATCTTAACAGCAAGCTGCGGGCCGGATGGCATCCGGCCCGCTTTTATGGAGGGAATAGACATGCCAAACAGTTTAGCCGAGCTTCGGGAAACACTGAAAAACTGCGAGGGCTGCCGCCTGTGCGAGCAGCGGCACAACGTCGTTTTTGGCGTGGGGCCCGAGCATGCGCGGGTTATGCTCATCGGGGAAGGGCCCGGCCAGACCGAGGACGAAAAAGGCGAGCCGTTTGTCGGCCGCGCCGGCATTCTACTGGACAAAATGCTGGACGCCGTGGGGCTCTCCCGCGAAAAAAACGTGTTCATCGCCAACATGGTCAAGTGCCGCCCGCCCCAGAACCGTGACCCGCAGCCCGATGAAATGGAAGCCTGCCTTCCCTTTCTGCGCGAGCAGGTGCGCCTGATCCGCCCGCGCATCATCGTCTGTGTGGGGCGTATTGCAGCTCAGCGGCTAATTTCCGCCGACTTTAAGGTTACAAAACAGCACGGTGAATTTTTTGAGAAAAACGGGGTGCTCATGATGGGCACGCTGCATCCGGCCGCCCTGCTGCGCAACCCCAGCCAGAAACCGATGGCCTTTGAGGACTGGCTGAAGCTGCGCGAGGTGATTAAAAAGGAATGTCCCGAGGTCTATGCGCATGGCCAAACAACTTAAGAAGCGGTGCAGGCTTGGCGAGGATGTTTTGTGCCTCGCAAGGCGGACGTAAACCGCCTGATGATGCCCGCCAAGGACGGCAATGCGGCGAGGCGCCAAAAGACCGCCGGGAAAATCCTGTTCCCAGGTTAATCAACTATAACATTTAAGTTTGGAGTAGACATCATGTGCAAAGTGTTGTGGGCCAAAAATACCCTGCCCAAAACCGACGACCGTTATCTCCCGTTGATGAGCACCACGGCGGTGGAAAGCGCGCTGGCCTTTCACCGCAGTTTTCCTGAATACGCCGTCACGCCGCTCGAGCATCTTGCGGGCTTCGCCAAAGAGCTGGGGCTGGGGGGGCTTTATGTCAAGGATGAATCTTTCCGCTTTGGCTTAAATGCCTTTAAGGTGCTGGGCGGCTCATTTGCCATCGGCAAATTTGTCGCGGGACAGCTTAGGCGCGATATCAGCACAGTGGATTACGTGTTTCTCACATCTTCGGAATTTAAGAACACTTTTTCTCCCTGCACCTTTTTTACCGCCACCGACGGCAACCACGGGCGCGGGGTGGCGTGGTCGGCCAACCGTCTGGGGCAACAGGCCGTTGTGCTCATGCCCGCCGGAACCGTTAAAAGCCGCTATGAAAACATCAAAAAGCTGGGGGCGAACGTCACCATAGAAAAGCTCAATTATGACGATTGCGTGCGCAAGGCCGCCCTGCTTTCCAGTCAGATACCCTCCAGCGTTGTGGTGCAGGATACCGCCTGGGAAGGCTATGAGGAAATTCCATCCCATATCATGCAGGGCTATGGCACACTAATTGCCGAAGCGGTGGAGCAGATGGCGCAACACGGCGTTGCGCCCACCCACGTATTTGTGCAGGCAGGCGTCGGTTCGCTGGCGGCGGCGGTGCAGGGCTATCTGGTTAACCGCTTCCCCGAAAATCCGCCCAGGGTCGTGGTGATGGAGTGCCGTGCGGCCGACTGCTTCTACCGTTCAACCACCGCCGGAGACGGCGCGGCACAGGCCGTTGGCGGCGCTCTTGATTCGATTATGGCGGGGCTTTGCTGCGGCGAAGCCAGCCCCATCGCATGGGATATTCTGAAAAACCACGCCGCGGTGTTTTGCTCCTGCGAAGACAGCGTATCGGCAGCCGGTATGCGCCGTCTTTCCGCCCCCATTGCAGGCGATCCGCGCATTGTCTCCGGCGAAAGCGGCGCCGTGGGTATGGGGCTCATCGACCTCCTCTGCCGCAGTGACGCTTACGCCGACTTACGTGACACGCTGGGCCTTGACGCCGCTTCGCAGGTGCTGTTGATTTCTACGGAGGGGGATACGGACCCCGAACGCTACCGCGCCATCGTTTGGGACGGCGCCTACCCCGCTGAATAACCTATACTGCGGGATGTTCCGCAGGGCAACGCATTTCAGCATGGGTAAATTTGTGCATTTCGATATCGGTTTCCACGTCATTTGACGTCGGTTTGCTGCAATTATATTTGTTAAGGCCCTTGAATTTCAGCAATATTATTGAAAGATAATATTAGTTATTGACGATCCTGCACAATGGATGTCAAAATGCAAAATATCTTGCTGATTATGTAGAAATTATTACTTCAATTTGGTATAATATCAGTACAAAATACGCTATAATGGCTTTGTGCGCCTTTTATGGCGGTGTTTCAATATTACATGCTTTTCCGACGTAAAAACGAGGAAAGCAATTGATAAATATGATGGAGGTAACTACATGAGTAAAAAATTTGTCTACCTGTTCTCAGAAGGCAACGGGAAAATGCGTGAGCTGCTTGGCGGTAAAGGCGCAAACCTTGCCGAAATGACCAACCTGGGCATGCCGGTGCCGCAGGGCTTCACCATCACCACCGAAGCCTGCACCCAGTATTACACCGACGGCAAGAAAGTCAACGATGAAATCAAGGCTGAGATTTTCGCGCGTCTGGCCGATCTTGAAAAAATTTCGGGCAAAAAGTTTGGCGACCTTGATAACCCGCTGCTCGTCTCGGTGCGTTCGGGCGCGCGTGCCTCAATGCCCGGCATGATGGACACCATTTTGAACCTCGGTTTAAACGACGAGGTTGTTGAGGCATTTGCCAAGAAGACCAACAATCCCCGTTTTGCCTATGACTCCTATCGCCGCTTCATTCAGATGTATTCCGACGTTGTTATGGAAGTTGGCAAGGCTTATTTTGAGAAGCTCATCGATGAGATGAAGGAGAAGAAAGGCGTTACGCAGGACACCGAGCTGACCGCCGACGACCTCAAGGAACTCGCCCGTCTGTTTAAGGCTGAATACAAGGCCAAGAAGGGTGTCGACTTCCCCTCCGACCCCAAGGAGCAGCTCATGGGCGCCATCATGGCGGTTTTCCGTTCCTGGGACAACCCCCGCGCCATCTACTATCGCCGCATGAACGACATCCCCTCCTCCTGGGGCACCGCTGTTAATGTTCAGATGATGGTATTCGGCAATACCGGCGACACCTCCGGCACCGGCGTTGCGTTCACCCGCAACCCAGCCACCGGCGAAAAGAAGCTGTTCGGCGAGTTTTTGATGAATGCGCAGGGCGAGGATGTCGTCGCGGGCGTTCGCACCCCCCAGTCCATCGACCAGCTCAAAAACATTATGCCCGAGGCCTATGCGCAGTTTGTGGAAATCTGCGACCGTCTCGAAAAGCACTACCGCGATATGCAGGATATGGAGTTCACCATTGAAGATAAGAAGCTGTTTATGCTTCAAACCAGAAACGGCAAGCGCACCGCCGCTGCCGCGCTTCAAATTGCCTGCGACCTCGTGGACGAGGGCATGATCTCCGAGAAGGAAGCCGTCATGATGATCGACCCCAAGCAGCTTGACGCCGTGCTGCATCCTCAGTTTGACGCTGCCGCGCTCAAGGCTGCCAAGCCGATTGGCACCGCGCTGCCCGCTTCGCCCGGCGCTGCCTGCGGTCAGGTTGTGTTCACCGCCGAGGCCGCTGTTGAATGGGCCGAATCCGGCAAGAAAGTCATTCTGGTTCGCCTTGAGACCTCTCCCGAGGACATCGCCGGTATGCACGTTTCACAGGGCATCCTGACCGTGCGCGGCGGCATGACCTCCCACGCGGCCGTTGTGGCGCGCGGCATGGGCACCTGCTGCGTTGCAGGCTGCGGCGAAATTAAAATCGACGAAGAAGCGAAGGTCTTCACCCTCGGCGGCAAGACCTTTAAAGAAGGCGACTTTATCTCGCTCAACGGCACCACCGGCAACATCTACGGCGAGGCTATCAAAACGGTTGAAGCTTCCATCTCCGGCAACTTTGGCCGCCTGATGGGCTGGGCCGACAGCTACCGCCAGCTGAAGGTTCGCACCAATGCCGACACCCCGTTTGACGCCGCACAGGCTGTAAAATTCGGTGCTGAGGGCATCGGCCTGACCAGAACCGAGCACATGTTCTTTGAAAGCGACCGCATCCCCGCGATGCGTGAGATGATCGTCTCCAAGACCGAAGCGCAGCGCCGCGCAGCGCTTGAAAAGCTGCTTCCGATGCAGCGCAGTGACTTTGAGGGCATCTATGAGGCGATGGCCGGACGCCCCGTCACCATCCGCTTCCTGGATCCGCCCCTGCACGAGTTCCTCCCCCACGAGGATGAGGACATCAAGGCGCTTGCCGCCGAGATGGGCCTGACCTTTGAGGATCTCAAGGCGACTGTCGAGTCGCTGCACGAGTTCAACCCCATGATGGGCCACCGCGGCTGCCGTCTGGCGGTTTCCTATCCCGAGATTGCCGAGATGCAGACTACCGCCGTCATCGAGGCTGCCATCAACACCAAGAAGGCGCATCCCGATTGGGAAATGGTGCCCGAAATTATGATTCCGCTCGTCGGCGAAATCAAGGAGCTGCAGTATGTCAAGTCGGTCGTTGTCAAGACTGCCGATGAGATTATCGCCAGGAGCGGCGTGGATCTCAAATACCTCGTCGGCACCATGATCGAGATTCCGCGCGCCGCGCTGACAGCTGATGAAATTGCAAAGGACGCACAGTTCTTCTCATTCGGCACCAACGACCTGACCCAGATGACCTTCGGCTTCTCGCGTGACGACGCCGGTGCATTCCTTGGCGCTTACTACGACAAGAAGATTTACGAGCAGGATCCCTTTGCCCGCCTGGATCAGAACGGCGTTGGCAAATTGGTTGATATGGCCGTTAAACTCGGCCGTCAGACCCGCCCCGATATCAAGCTGGGCATCTGCGGCGAACACGGCGGCGACCCCTCCTCGGTTGAGTTCTGCCATAAGGTTGGCCTCCACTACGTTTCCTGCTCACCCTTCCGCGTGCCGATTGCACGTCTGGCAGCTGCGCAAGCCTCCATTAAGTATCCCAGATAACAGGCGTTAAACCATCGGCCTGTCAAAGAGCCTTAAAATGTAAATGCCGCCTAAAAGGTCAGGCCTATTAAAACAAAGAGCCGAAAGGGCTTGTTGTCTGTGAATTGCAGGCAACAAGCCCTTGAGCTTTTTTGGACGACGGTGCCAATCGCAACCCGGTTCATCAATCCGTTTTGAGTTGAAATTGCGGGGGCTCATATTCCCCCAAATACGGCGGTTTGTTTTTTACAAGTTCATCAAACTTTGAATGCACCGCATTCTCTAAATAGTTTGCCTTCCCCGGCTCATGCTCTCCTTCGGGCTTTTCTTTTCGCCCCCCTGATATCGCTTCTGCTGGTAATACCGGAATGGAGATCAGATTCCTTTGAAATACAGCTCATTGACAGAGCAGCGGTGAAATGCTAAAATTAATTAAACTTTAAGTTTAATTATCGCTTGTGATAAAGGGGTCTTGCATTATGAAAAGGTGGGTAAAATCTGTTGTCACCGTCGTCATCTTCGGCATTGTTCTTTCCACCGCTTTTCTGACGAAATATCTTGTTTCAGTGCAAAAATATCAGAATAACATTGAGAACATCACCTATGTGCATATCGATGCTTTAAACATTGCGGATGGTTCGTACATTGGCGAATGCAATGTTCAATTCATTTATGTCAAAGTAATGGTAACCGTCAAAAATCACGTTATAACCGATATTCAACTTTTGGAACATCGGCAGGAACGCGGCGCAGACGCTGAGCGCATTCTAAAGGATATAATTCATCAACAAAAAATTGATGTGGACGTTATTGCAGGTGCAACAAATTCCAGTAAAGTTATTAAAAAGGCCGTGGATAATGCACTTTCAACTATGCCGCAATAAAAAAGGTTGAGGATAAGATGCATAAGCATTTATCCTCAACCTGTCTTGCTGTTTAGCCTTAAAGATAAGTGTCCGCGCCCTCGGCAAAGTCAATAATTTCCGAGGTTGTTAGCATGGTGCCATTTTCATCGTCGGCAGGTCGTTCAGACATTTGTTCGAGGGTCGGAATACTTTCCTGGCCGGTTTCCATCGCTCTTTTCTGAGAATTGCTTGCACGTTCAGCCTGCTCCTGTACGCGTTTATCCTCACCGCTTTGGGCTTCTAAATAACCTGACATACCGGTTCACCACTCTTCATGAATTTTCTCGCGGTTCAAGGTGACTGGCGGCTCCGGCAGAAGCAGCCAATCACCTGTCCGCGCATTTATTTTCAGCCCTTTTTCTTGTCGCGTTATTATTATCTGCGGCTAAATGACCGTTATGCGCGGTGCAATCTATCAAAAATGTAATTTTAATCAAATGCGGTTAAAAACCAACGCCTCAAAAGCGGCGTTACAGGCCGTCAAAAAAGGTTGGCATGCTGTTAATTTGCACAAGTAGGTACGCTCGCGGCAGCTTGGCTCCGCTTATCACAGCGGGCGGTATGGATACCCGCTGTGGCGCCACCAAGCCCTGCGCGCTTTTGATTACGACAGTATGGGACGCATGATGCGTTTTTTACGCGCATAACAAGCACGGCATAGCTGGGCTTATTTTCAATTAAGCGCCTTAAGTGGTTTAATTGAAATGCAGACCAAAAAGCGCGATCAAAAACCTTTAGTTTGTGCAACTTTTTCTTTCAAATAAATTTTTTGACAAGCTGCAAACGCCGCATAAGCGGCGTTATAAAAGGTTAATAAGTCACTGATGCACGATATCTTCAATCGAACGGCTGATATTATGCGTAATCGGGCTCCAGTGAATCTTTTTGAACAATGCTACAATTGAAATGGGTACATAGGTGAATATAAATATTGGGAAGGTAAAAAGATATAAAATTTTCTTGGCATTACAAGCGTGTATTTGTTTCCACTCGGTAATAGTTGTCAACAGCCCAAATAAAAACAGCGCTACATAAAAATTTAAAACGGAGGCAAAAATAGCATCAGTGGTTAGCGGAATCAACTTAGGCGCCACATTTGCACCCAACAATGCCGACAGCAGAAAAACGCCGTTGACCGTAACACTGGTTAATGAGACAAACAGCGCCGGTGCGATGGTCATAAACATATCGTAACACCCAAACTGGCCTTTAACCGCAAAACCGTAAATAAGCTGCCGATGATACCGCCCAAACACCTGATAAAAGCCCTTGGCCCAGCGCAGACGCTGTGTCCAGGATTGGCTCCAGGTGCAGGGTTGCTCGTCATAAACCACCGCGGAATGGCAATAGCCGATTTTTTCACCGCTGATGACACAATCCACCGAAAACTCAATATCCTCTGTCAAAAGATGATGCTTCCAGCCGTTATTTTTGCGGACAATATCGCTATGCACTAAAAATCCGGTACCCGAAATGGCGCAACTGGTGCCTAAAAGCATACGCGGATAATTTAAATAACGGGATTCGCGCATAAACCATAAGGAATAACCGGCCGAAAGCCAGTTGGAAGCATAGTTCTTGGAATTGCGGAACGAAGTCAGAACACGATAGCCCCTATCAAACCACTTATTCATCTCGCAGACAAAATTTTCTGCCAAAAGGTTGTCCGCATCAAAGACAAAATAACCTTCGTAGGCATTGTAACCATAATCCCTTGCGATACTCTTGAGCATAAAATCCAGCGCATAACCCTTGCCGACCTGAACGCGGTTAAACCGCTCATATACTGCCGTTGCACCCGCCCGCCTGGCAACAGCCGCCGTGTTATCGGTGCAGTTATCCGCCACGACAAATACATCCAACAGCTGTTGGGGATAATTCTGTTTTTTAATGCTGTCGATCAGCCCGGCAATGACTGCGCTTTCATTTCTGGCCGCAATCAACACGGCATAACGATGGTTCTTCGCCGCCTCGGGTGGTTTTTGGGGACGACGAATAACACCTATAACCGCATAGACGATCTGATAAAAATAGAATAGTGTAAATAAAACGAAAAGTGTAAAATTAAATGTCACAACAAACTGTAACACAATGCTTTTCCTCCTGTCTTTGTCGCAATATCCTACGCCATACACTAGTGATCTTGTATAATATCCCGACTTGGATTTTGGGCAACGTTACCGTTATATCACCATCTAAGCAAAATTTCAACTTAAAGTCATGAAGTTTAAAGAATTTTACATGAAGTTCTATACTTTATACATATTTGATAATTATTCGTTAATATATTCTAAGATTTCTGGCGAATGCCGGTTTTTATTGCTTCCAAAAAATGAGATATAATTTTAGTTATGCAAAGAGCAATTTTCGGACGTAATGTTTTAAAGAAAATTCGACATATTTTAGTTAAAAATTCTCATTGTTTAGTATTACGTCGCATGATATACTTTAAACATTCAACACATTATTGCGACTTCAGGGAGGTAAAGGGCTATGGCATTTCAATTTAACCAGCATGATGGTGCGTCCTCGGGCGGTGCACCAGCTTCAGGCAATTTTTTTAAATCACTGTCCCGCTCGGTTATCGTTATCATACTGCTCGCTGCGCTCATCGTACTGGGTAGTCTGTCCTTCACGGTGATTGACGAAGGCTACATAGGTGTTAAATACCAATTTGGCCGCATTGTCGACACCTCTTTAAGCGCCGGCCTGAATTTTAAGGTCCCGTTTGTGCAATCTATTAGTACCGTCGATACCCGTGAGCAAATGTACGAAATGAACACTGCCGCTTATACCAAAGACACCCAGACGGTTGAAAATTTACAGGTTAAGCTTAACTACATCTATGATAAGGCGCTTATCGGCAATTTAATCAGAAATGTTGGCGTCTCCAATGTTGAGACAAAACTTATTATTCCCCAAATGCAATCAACTATGAAAAACGCAATCGGCCAGGTACGTGCGGAAGATTTGGTCCAAAACCGTGCCGCTGTACAGGAAAGTATTGAGGAGACGCTGCGCAACAGCCTTGGCAACAGCGGTATCATCGTTGTTTCGTTCGCAATGGAGAATTTAGATTTTGAAGATGGCTTTGAAGAGACCATTCGCGCCAAAGTTGCCGCCGAGCAACAGGCGCTGACGATGCAAAACAAAACCAAGGAAAAGGAAGAGTTGGCAAAGCAGGCCGTTATTGAAGCACAGGCACAGGCCGACAGTGAAAAAATTAAGGCTGACGCACAGGCCTATACCATTGAAATTATTCAAAAGCAGCTCAACCAAAGCCCCGAATACATCCAGTACCAGCAGATACAGCGCTGGGATGGCAAGCTGCCACAGGTGATGGGCGAATCGGTGAACCCCTTCGTTTCGTTTAATGCAGGGGAATAGCCCCTTATAAATGATAAAACCCACGGCTTTGCCAGTTGGCAAAGCCGTGGGTTACAATTTTTTATTGATAAAAAATTCAAAGGGTACTATTTTGACGCCATATTCAAACGGATGCAAAAATATGCCGTTATCTATCAAGAGCTATTTGGGCTTTTGTTATTCCCATGTTTGCCACACCTCAGGGCAATAGCCCACCGTCGCCTTTTTCCCGTTGCGCACAATCGGCGTTTTTAAAAGCTTCGGGTTTTCCAGAAGCTTTTGCGCCTTGTCCTTCTCGTGCGCAAGATATCTGACAAGTGCAGCGTCGGGGGCTTTTTCATCTAACAACGCTTCAATACCGCCTAGAGCTGCCAGCACTGAAGAAAATTCACCTGGGCTCATGCCGTAGCGCAATAAATCGATGCGTTGAAACTTGATATTGCGTTCTTTAAAATACCGTTCCGCCTTTTTGGTATCAAAGCACTTATTCTTACCGAATACCTGTATGTTCATATCATATTTCTCCGTTTTCTGCCTGAACTCTAAAAGCTTACCGCTATCTTTTGAGTATTGCCGCCACAGGCCACTTTACGCAGTAAGCCCTTTTCCGCAGGCCGTTATAAACAAAAACACTGTTTATCGCTTTTAAAACAGTGTTTTTATTGGAATTATTGATATTTGGGGCTTTTGACATTGCCCGGCGAAAGCTGCATCAAATGCGCGCCGGCCTTGCGCAAAAATATTAGCGTACTGTTAAAGGTATCAAAGTCTCCGTCGTCAATCCAGTCGATGCGGCCCTGCCAGCTGCAATTTCGGCGTGATAAAACATGTACTAAAAACGTGCAAATTTCCCCGCGCTCCGCACTGACATCAATGACCTGTTCATGCTGGCGAAAGGCCTGCTTCTTCTCCTTATAGAGGTGCTCGGGTTCTTGCGCTATGCACATTGAGGATATGCTGCGCTTTTTCTGAAAGGCCGACGGATACCCCCGTTGATCCAACGCCTGGTCCGCCAAAAGTAAAAACAGCGCCAAATCGCCAAAAACAATGGGTTCTTTCAACTGGGGGCAGTATGCCCGTCCACTGATTTCCATGCCGGAAAGCCGGTCGATGCAAACCCGCATCGCCGAAGCCGGATAGTAATAAACCGCTTTCAAAAGTTTCCCCTCTTTCCTGTGTCCTGAGCTTCTGAAAACATTGATAGCCACACTTTATTGCTAAACCATCAAGACCCCGCCTTTGGCGGGCAGGCCGGATAACCCTGTGAAAAACACGCCAAGCCGCATGCTTAGAGCATTTCTTCCGGCAGCTCCAGCTGCTGCAGCCGATAATGCAGTTTAACCGGCTTGCGGCGAATCTGTTTATAAAAATTATTGACGATACGGTTCATAACCATCTCCCCATCCTCATAGGTCAGCGCCGGCAGCATCACCACATACTGCATGCCGCTATAGCGCGAGACAACGTCCCCCTTGCGCAGGCTGGATTTAATAGCCTCCAAAAGCTGGTCCATCGCAGCGTTGAGCAAGGGCAGTTCCGGAATTTCCCCCGTATCGGTGTAAATAGTAAACAGCCCGATATATACCGACAGCCCGGAACGGGCGGCACGTCGAATTTCAAGGCGATAGGCCTCTTTAAAAAAGCCATACTCGCATACAAATGCACCCGGTTCGGCCACCGCTTCGCGCAGCTGTTCCTGAATGACCCCCAGATCCGTTTCCAGCGATTCATGGGCCTTCATGATTTCAACATACAACCTGCGCAATGCCTCCGAAGGCTTGATGCCCAGATTGCGGTACAGGACATCTGTCGCCTTTTCATACTGTGTCAGCGCAGCCGAATTTTTCCCCTGATGGATCAGCGCGCGAATTTGCATGCAATGCAAATCCTCATCCAGCGGGTCGATGGCAATTGCGCTGGTGCAAGCCTGCGAGATTTCTATGTAAAGCCCATTGCGTTCAAGCAGGTCAACATATCGCTTGACCGCTGTCAGATACAGCGAATGATAATGGACACTCAGCGGAATCACCCAGAACTCCATGTTCAACTTGGGCAAAAAATCGCCGCGGTAAATCTCCATAGCCTCACGGTAAATTGAGATGCGCTTCATGTCATCCAGTTTTTCATCCGCTGCGCGGCGACATAACACTTCGAACTCGTCAACATCTACTTTACAGTTAATAGCATTGTTCCAACTGTAAGAGCCGCGCTGTGACAGAATAAACTCCCCCGAATACTGCTTTTCAAGCGGTGAGAGCAACAGCCTGATACGATAGAGAAGCGTTTTAAGCGCATTAATCGGATTCTGACCCGACTCGTCGCCCCAAAGCGCGTTGATGAACTCTTGCTGCGAAATCAGCTTATCACGGTGCGACACAATATACGCCAGCAGATTCCACATTTTGCGCGAACGATTGATGCCGTCGTTGATGATAACATCATCAACCTGAAGCTCAAACCTGCCCAGCATAGAAATACGCAGCTCTTTGCTGTGGGTGCCTTTATTATTTGTCTCACTGACCCGCATAGTTTTGCCCCCATACCCAATGTGTTTAATTATAATAAAATGACTATTTATTAATTTAATTATAGGTTATTTTTTTTGAAAAATCCAGCAATTTTTAAAAATAGAGTCTAATTTCGTAACTTTTTGCTGTATAATAACAATAAATTCTGATTATATCTGAGTGAAAGCGGCGCATTGTTTATAAATTTCATGTTTAATGCAACCGTTTTGTGACCGTACCCTGATATAATATTATAAATCAGCTTCCAAGAGGGGGAATATGTGAATGAGCCGTAATCAGTCAAACGACACCTTTATTATTCAGATTGCCTATCAGCAGAACGACACCTGGCAGGGCACGTTAAAATGGATGAATCAAGGGAAAGAGGCACATTTCCGCAGCACACTTGAGCTTATACACATGATAGACACTGCCATAAGGCCTGACGGTACTTATGCTGATAACAACCTGGACTGATTAGCGCATTATAAGCCTCAACCAGGCTTTAAATAGTCCGGGCGGGCTGCCTTTATACGAAAGGAATCCTTTCGTATAAAGG
>JAEWLW010000045.1 GCA_023457355.1 Bacillota bacterium
TAATTTTGCCGAAGCTCATGCGAACGTTTTTGCCAAGGTTGACGGGTTTCACCTGCAACATAGGTTTCGCTCACTCCATTCGTCTATGATTATTTAAAGCTCAAAAAATACACGGAAACGCTTTGCCGGTTTGTAAATTTCTATTGCTTTTTTGTTTCGGGTGTGTTAAGATATACTATACAAAAGGCAGGTACACCCATTATGATACAGTATACTAGTATATTCTTATTTGGCGTCGGTGTCAATACTTTTGGGGGATTTTTTTACCTTTTGCAAAAAAATATTTTACCACAATTGTGACCCTTCTGCAAGAGAAAGGTTTTTTTATTCTCAAACAAAAAAATGCCAGCCTAAAAATGGTTGGCATTTTTTACTAGTTCTATTCAGTATGTTATCTGTTTTTACCGCCGATCACCCGCGCCAGTAAAAGCCCCAATCCGGCGCAAACCACGATGGCCAGCACCGCCCGCAGCCAGAGCGCCGCCGGCACCACCAGCGCATCTGAAAACATGTTTTCTTTCAAAACCAGCGACGCTGACGCAGTCAGCACCATCGTCACCGCAGCAGCCGTTGTTAAATATTTTGCCGCGCGCTGCCTGCCCGGATAGCACCCAACTGCCGATGCCGCCACAAACAGAAAAATTGTTATCAAAACCATCCAACCTGTCATCGCTATCCCTCCTGTCAACAGGATATGAAAATGCAGGCAGAATAGTGACAAAACCGCGTGCCGCCGAAGGAGGTACCCCGGCAGCGCGTTTATGTAAGCAGAAAGGGGCGCCGTAAACTTTTTGGAAACCTGCTGCGTGTGCGCGTATCAGAGACTTTGCAGCGCCTGCGCAAACGCACGGGCACGCTCCGTTTTGTCCTCATCCATGAAGGCGTGGTCATATCCCAAATCCCGCTCGCAAAACATGCCCGCATAGGTCAATCGGGAATGCTTACAATAGCGGGTCATGCCCGCCTCGAACAGGTCTGCACCCTTTTCGGGACGGTAACCGCAGGTCGTAATCAGCGCCAGCTTTTTACCCGCCCAGAGCGCCGGCCCTTTTTTATCGCCGTAATACTTGTTCATGCCGTAAACCAGCCGGTCGAGCGTCGCTTTCATCGGCGGCGTGCAATACCATGAATAAATGGGCGTCGCCAGCACAAGAAGATCGCAGGCCAGTACCTTATCAAAAATGCGCTGCATATCGTCGTCATGCCGGCAGCCGAATTTTGACCAGTCGGTCTGGCAGGCCCGGCACGCCGTACACGGGCGGATATCTTGGTCATACAGCCAGACAGTCTCCTGCGCTGCCCCGCCGTCTTCCATCGCTTGCGCAAACGGCTTTAAGAGCGCGGCGGTATTCCCCGCTTTTCTGGGGCTCCCCATCAATATCAGGCACTTCACAAAAACATCCCCTTTCCAAACAGAGGCAACTATCAACGCCCGGCCGCGCAAAGCTTAGCGTGCGGCCGGGCGTTTTAACAGACGTCCTTATTTATGGTACTCCACAAAGGCGCGGTAGGTCTGGTAGACGTCGTTCTTGGCAACCACCTCGAACGGCGCGTGCATTGAAAGCACCGGTACACCGACATCCACAACGTCGACGTTGAGCGCCGCAATATACATCGCCACCGTGCCGCCGCCACCCGCGTCCACCTTGCCAAGCTCACCGGTCTGCCACTGAATTTTTGCGGCATCCAGCAGGCTTCTGATCTCGCCCATAAACTCGGCCGAGGCGTCATTGGTCGACGCCTTGCCGCGCGAGCCGGTGTATTTGGTGATTACCACGCCGTAATTGCAGTAGGAGGCATTGTTTTTCTCATGCACTTCCCCGTAGGTCGGGTCGAACGCCGCGTTGACATCCGCCGACATGCAGCTGGATTTTGACAGCACCGTTCTGCCAGCAAGGTTAAAGGGCGCAGCCAGGTCTTCAACGAAATACTGCAAGAACTTCGATTGAAGGCCGGAATTGCCCTCGGAGCCGATTTCCTCCTTGTCGGCCAGCACCGTCACCACTGTGCGGCTGGGGTTTTGCACCTGAAGCGCCGCCATCAGCGAGGTGTAGGCACAGACGCGGTCGTCGTGGCCGTAAGCGCCGATGAAGCTGCGGTCCAGACCGACGTCGCTGGCCTTGAAGGCCGGCACCATCGTCAGCTCGGCGGAAAGGAAATCCGCTTCTGTGAGGCCGTATTTCTCATTGAGCAGCTTTAAGATGGCCAGTTTGACCCGCTCGCTTTCCTTGTCGTCGCGGAACATTCTGCCGCCAACCAGAACGTTGAGGCTTTCGCCCTTGATGATATCCACGCCCTTGCGCTGCATCTGCTCGGTTGCAAGATGCGGCAGCAGGTCGGTGATGGTGAAGACGGGGTCGCCGTCCTCCTCACCGATGATAACCGAAATCCGCTCGCCGTCGGCACGCATCACAACACCGTGCAGCGAGAGCGGAATGGCCGTCCACTGGTACTTTTTAATACCGCCGTAATAGTGCGTTTTAAACATGGCCAGCTGCGCCTCTTCATAAAGCGGGCGGGGCTTTAAGTCGATGCGCGGCGAATCGATATGCGACGCGACAATTTTCACACCGTTTTCCAGCGGCTCGGTGCCAACGGTGCACAGCACAAGCGCCTTGCCGCGGTTGTTATAGAAGATGCGGTCGCCGGGTTTGTATTGAACACGCGGGTCGAAGGCTCGAAAACCCTTCTCACGCGCCATTGAGATGGCGATTTCCACAGCCTCGCGCTCGGTTTTGGCGAGATCAAGGAATTTTTTATACCCCTCGCTAAACAGGTCGGCTTTTTCCCATTCGCTGTCGTCAAGCAGCTCACCTGCGTTTTTGGGGGTGTAGCAAAGCCGCTCTTTTAATAGCTGTGCCTCGGTTTTCTTCTTTTCTGTCATGATGCTCCTCCTTAAAAGCCAGGGGTTTGCCCTTTAATAATGTCAGACTAACGCTTGCCGTAGATTTTGGTGTAAATCTGCGCCGCGTGTTTTACTCTCGGAACATATTGTGCGGTATCTTTAAACGGAATATTCAGCAGCGTGACACCATCGCTGCTGTATTCCTGGGTGGAAAGCCAATTTTTAACACTGCCCCACCCCGCGTGATAAGCCGCCAGTGCTTCCTCCGGCTGGCCAAACTCCTTTAACAGCAGTGAAAAAATGTAGGTGCCATAGCGGATATTGGTCTCAGGTTCAAAAAGCTGTTCATAGGTGGTTTCGTTGTCGCCGCAGCGCCAGCGCGCCCATTCAAACGTCTCTTCCGTAATCTGCATCAGCCCGCGCGCTCCGATGGACGAGACTGCATCGGGCCGAAAGCGGCTCTCAGTGTGAATAATGCCATAGACCAGCGCGGGAGAAAGCCCGTATTCCGCCGCATACTGCTCCACCGCGTCGGTATACCGGAGCGGATATATCCATTGCAGCGCCAGCCAGCCCGACAGAAGCGCCACTGCCACCACACCGAACGCGATAACCCGCCATCTGGTTCTGCGCCTTTTATGGCCGCGCGTCATTCGTCACACTCCGGCTTGCCGAACGCGGCGGCTTTCTGCGTCGGGCCGCATTGCTCACGGAGGGCACGCTGAAACATCCCCACCAGTTCGAGTGTTTTGACATGCAGCTCCTGTTGGTCCTTATCGTTGACAATGACAATCTGGGAGCGCGACGTGTAAAAGGCATCGTTGTGCTGCGCAGCGATGCGGCGGCGCGCTTCTTCGTCGGTCAGATGGTCGCGCACAACAATGCGGTTGAGGCGCTGCGCCTCGGGCGCGATAACCGATATCACCGAATCGCAGTCGGCATCGATGCCGCTTTCAAACAATGTGGGCGCATCGAGCACCACAATCCGTTCGCCCTGTGCCTCAAGCTGTTCCATTTGCTCCAGGAGATAACTGCGTATATAAGGAAAGATCAGCACGTTGAGCCGCTCGAGCTTTTTAGGGTCGCTGAAAACGATTTCAGCCAGCTTTTTGCGGTTTAAAGTCCCATCCATATTTAAAATCAAAATTGAAAATTCAAGCGCCATGTCGGCAAGGCAGCACTTTTCTTTTGCAACCACCTCGCGCGCAACCTCGTCACAGTCGATAACCGTAATGCCCTGTGAGCGAATAATTTTGGAAACACTGGACTTTCCGGCGCCGGTCTGCCCGGTCAAGCCGATAACACAAATTTGTCTCATAGTCTTATCACCTCAAATGCCGCAGCGCGCAGCATACGGTTATAAACCCCCAGCGAGGCGCCGTCGCGGTCGGGGCTGCGCACGTAAACCAGCTTTGCACCGCAGTCGTCAAGCTGCCGCAGCGACGCAAACAGCGCACGGTTTTGGCTCTCCGCATCATGTGCCCTGCCATAGGTGATGCAGGGCTTTAACGCCAACGACTGCTCACCCTCAAACACCAGGCCATAGGTTTTAGGTTCGTCCACACTGTTGAGCAGTTTTATAAAGGATTCCAGATTCGATTCGACCAGGATAACGCGGGCCTTCGGCGCGTAGTGGCGGTACTTCATGCCCGGCGACGACGGGCGCTCCCCCGTCTTCAGCGGCCTTTCGACCGCGTCGGATATGGCGACCGGCTCGCCCAGCGCCTTGGACAGCATATCGGCCGTGATAGCGCCGGGGCGCAGCAGCACCGGCCTGCCCACCAGCGACACCACCGTCGATTCGATGCCGACTTCACAGGGGCCGCCGTCCAAGATCATCGGAATTTTTCCGTTTAAATCTTTTAAGCAGTGTTGCGCCGTCGTCGGCGACGGCAGGCCCGAAAGATTGGCTGAAGGTGCCGCCAGCGGCAGGCCCGCCGCTTTGATCACGGCACGGGCCGCCGGGTGGGACGGCATACGCACCGCAACCGAATCCATACCCGCCGTTGTGGCGGCGGGCACCCGGTCGCTTTTAGGTAAGATAATGGTCAGCGGTCCCGGCCAGAACGCCTCCGCCAGCCTCAGCGCACGCTTTGGCAGGTCGGCAACCAGCGGCGCCCACATCTTCAGGCTGCTGATATGCACAATCAGCGGGTTATCCTGCGGGCGGCCTTTGACCCTGAATATTTTTTTTACAGCAGCTTCATTCAGCGCATTGGCGGCAAGGCCGTACACCGTTTCGGTGGGAATGGCAACCACCCGCCCCGCCTGCAGCAGCGCGGCAGCAGCCTGCACGCCGTTTTCATCACAGCTTAGCACCTCGGTTATAGGCACGTTCATTACGCCTGCCCTTCTGCCATGCGTTTGAGCTTTTCGGTCTGGTCATAGGTAATCAACGTCTCAAATACGTCGTTGAGGTCCCCGTTCATCACCGAATCAAGCTTATAGAGCGTCAGACCGATGCGGTGGTCGGTGAGCCGTCCCTGCGGGAAATTATAGGTGCGGATGCGCTCTGAGCGGTCCCCCGTGCCAACCTGGCTGCGGCGCTCGGCCGCAATCTGGTCGGTCTGCTCCTGCTGCATCTTCTCGTACAGGCGCGAGCGCAGCACCGTCATGGCCTTTTCGCGGTTTTTGTGCTGGCTGCGTTCGTCCTGGCATTCCACCACCATGCCGGTCGGCAGATGGGTGATGCGGATGGCCGATTCGGTTTTATTGACATGCTGGCCGCCCGCGCCGGACGCGCGGTAGGTGTCAATCTGGAGGTCGCCGGGGTTGATGTCCACCTCGACGTCCTCTACCTCAGGCAGCACCGCCACCGTGACGGTGGAGGTATGGATGCGGCCGGAGGCTTCGGTATCGGGCACACGCTGCACGCGATGCACACCGCTTTCATACTTCATACGGGAATAGGCTGATTCGCCTTCCAGCATAAAGCACACCTCTTTAAAGCCATGCAGCTCGGTCTCGTTGCAGGAGATCAGCTCGCTCTTCCAGCCCTGCGAGTCGGCATACATGCAGTACATACGGTACAGCGACGCGGCAAAAAGCGCCGCCTCCTCGCCGCCCGCACCGCCACGAATCTCCACAATGGCGGACTTGTCGTCGTCGGGGTCCTTGGGCAGCAGCAATATTTTAAGTTCCTCAGCGTGGCGGTCCATCGCCTTCTGGCTGTCCAACAGCTGCTCCTGCGCCATTTCTTTAAGTTCGCGGTCCAGTCCGGCTTCTTCCAGCAGTTCGCGGGCTTCGTCGTTGGCCGTCTTGGCATCCTGATATTCGCGGTATTTTTCCACGAGCGGCGTCAGGTTCTTATATTCCTTCATCAGCGACTTATACAGCGCGTTGTCGTTGACGACCGTAGGATCCATGAGCTTGCGGCTGATTTCATCATACCGCAGCTCGGCGGATTTTATCTTATCGAGCATAGTGTTCCTCCGCTTATTCTTCTATGGGGGGCTCGGGATGAATAATCTGTTTAATGTGGCGCTCCACTTTGGGCCGAGGCACCATAACCTCACGTCCGCAGCCCTTGCAGCGAATGCGAAAATCCGCACCGGATCGCAGCACCAAAAACTCCTTTGACCCGCAGGGATGCGGCTTCTTCATCAGCAGGGTATCGCCTACCCGTACATCCATCGGTTTCCCCTCCTTACACTGCTTCAATTTGTTATTATAGCAGATGTTCATCGGCACTGGCAAATATTTTTTATGCCACGCACCTATATTCTGCATGAGATTGCAGCGGCGTTCCAAACAGATGCGATTTATTAAACGTCTTAATTTAAACGCCGCTTCTAAAGCCCCTTCCTCCGGAATAAACATAGAATCGGCAGGATATCCACACCCTGCCGTGTCAAAAAAGAGGGGGCATCCGCAAATGGAATTTTATCCCGAAGGTTATCTGATCGAAACCACACAAAACACGCTGCGCATTTCTAATCTCTTCGCGCTGTCGGAAGCGTCTAAAAACGGCGACATTCTTGAAGGGCGCGCCATCATATGCGATTCTTCCCACAACCTGATCGTCGAACTCGGCGGCGGGCTTAAAGGTATCATCTCGCGGGAAGAGGGCGCACTGGGCATAAAAAGTGGTGAAACACGCGACATCGCCATGATCTCCCGTGTAAACAAACCGGTGTGCTTTATGGTCGTCGGGTTTGAAACTATCGGCGGGCAGGTTACGCCGATGCTCTCCCGCCGCGCCGCACAGCAACGCTGCACCGAGGAATATCTCTCACGCCTGCGCCGGGGCGATGTTATCCGCGCACGCACCACCCATCTCGAGGGTTTTGGCTGTTTTGTCGATATCGGCTGCGGCATCTCGTCGATGATCCCCATCGACGCCATCTCGGTTTCGCGCATCTCCCACCCGCGCGACCGTTTTAATCTGGGGCAGGATATCCGCGTTGTGGTGCGCGACATTGAACCCTCCGGCCGTATTTGCCTGACCCACAAAGAGCTGTTGGGTACCTGGGCGGAAAATGCGGCACGTTTTTCAGCGGGAGAAACCGTGGCGGGTATCATCCGCTCGGTGGAATCTTATGGTATTTTTGTAGAGTTAACCCCGAATCTGGCCGGTTTGGCCGAGCCGCGCGCGCAAGTCGCCTGCTCGCAGCACGCCAGTGTTTATATTAAGAGCCTGATTCCTCAAAAGATGAAAGTAAAACTGATTATTGTAGATGCTTTTACCGCACAGTATCCCCCGGCACCGCTACACTATTTCTTTGAAGGCGACCACATGGACCGCTGGCAGTATTCACCACCAGACGCGGGGCGTCTTGTTGAATCGGTGTTTACATAATTTTCGAATATTTGTTCTCTTTTGCACAGAACCCCTTGCATAAGAACATGCGTTCGTGATATAGTATAAAAGAACAGTTGTTCCAACTCGCCAATTGGAGGAGATTCAATATGAAAAGATTCAAAAAGCAATTTGCTGCGCTGTGTCTGATTGCCGCCACTATCCTTTCAGGGATGGTAGGCGTCGGAATGCCCCGCATTCAGGGTTTATCAGCGGATATAATATCTCGCCTGTTCCCTGTGGTCTACCAGGTTACTTACCGCAGCGGCGGGGCGCAATCTCTGGCTGCCCCGGTGCGTTTTACAACTAATACCGCCATTATCTCTGCCGCATCCGGCGACACAGTTATCCCCGTTTCTGACGCGGTATTTGTGTGTTTGCAAGACGAATTGCGCCTGCAAAATGCTATCCGCAGCGGCTTGTTGGCTGCACTGATTATTTTAACGATTTCTTTTTTGCTGACTGCGCTTGCCGCAATGGCTTTCACACATGGGCCGCGTAAGGCCCGCAGCGGCTTAAAGCGGCACACACATGTTGCGCCACATCGTGCGAACAGCAACACCCGCCATGCCCCGACGGTACCCAGTGCAGCGTAAATGGTCTGGGCACATAACTTCAGGGCGCTACACCTTATACGGCTCTATGCCAGAAGCGCACAGACCTGGGCTGTGCGCTTCTGGCATAGCCAACGGCACGAAAATTCGTCGAATCTTTAATTTTTCGCGTTTGACCGACATAAAATAATAAACAAAGAAAATAATTAAATTATATTGACAACTTAAGCACGATCCGCTATAATAATCAACGTTGCACGAAACTGCACACAATAAAAACCAAATCCGCTGCTATGGCTCAGGTGGTAGAGCACGTCCTTGGTAAGGACGAGGTCACGCGTTCGAATCGCGTTAGCAGCTCCAAAAATCTCGTTTAAGCACATTGCTTAAACGAGATTTTTTTACAAGGGGCACGATCCCCTCAGGCTGTCAATAAAGTGATACTTGGGGCACCGCCCAATCCCTGCGAGCTTTTGAATAAGCTCGACCAAAAGTTTTAATTTGTGCAACTTTTTCTTTGAAATGGATTTTTTGACAAGCTGAGGGGTCGTGCCCCCTCTTGCCGTCGATTTTCTGAGACTTCGACTCAAAAATCTCCTGTCACCCCCGAAGATGAAAGCGGTGGATGGCATTCGCCCGGCCGCAAGAACCATCATGCAAGCCTTCGGTAGGGTTAGAAATAAAAAATTTGTAAGATCTTTTTGTACGCACAGAAACCGGCCTATTTCCTATGGAAATTTGCCGGTTTTTTATTATACGGTAAAAGCGGCCGCTTGAACGGCAGCCTGTAAACAGGGCGACTGATGTGCCTATTAAAGTTCGCTTTAGGTGCCTGCCATAAATCTTTCTTGAAAAACTGGCGGATGTTTCCCGCGCCTGCAATTCTGTTTATTTTAATGGGAGCACCTCTTTTACCGTAAGTAAGTTCTCCTCTACGGTAAAACGCACCTCAAATCCTGCAAATTCAAATCCATATACACGGTACGCCGTATTCTGGTATGCAGGGCGGGGGTCCTGTGCCAAAACCTCCAACAGCGGCTTCAGGCTCTCCGGGGGCAACAGCTGGCGCAGCGGTTGTGGAAAATCCACCGATAACGCCCCTTGCCTGGATTGCAATGCAAAACCGCCGGCAGCATCCGGGTGGCAATCCACATAAGGCAGGTAGGGTTTAATGTCATATATGGGCGTGTTGTGCATCAAGTCTGCCCCCGAAACAAAAAGCAGCGGTCCTTGAGGGCTTTCCAATTGGATGTTATCAAGCTTAACCGAAGAAAGGCCTATGGAGTTGGGTCTGAACGGAGAGCGGCTTGCAAAAACCCCCATTTTTATGTTGCCGCCCAAGCGGGGAGGGCGGACAGTAGGGCGCCAGTCCGCCGTTGCCGTCTGGGAAAACTGCCAGATGAGCCAGATGTGGGAGTAGCCTTCCAACCCCCTCAGCGCATGCGGATTGCGATACGCAGGTTCAAACACGATGGTTGATTTCAGGGATTCTACCAGACCGCTCTGGCGAGGAATCCCAAATTTCGTGGGAAAGTCACTGTGAATTCTGGCGATGACCTTCAGGGGCGGCAAGGCGGACATAGCAAGACCATCCTTTTTGTTGATAATATTATAATTATATCGCCCCGCCTTGCACAATGCAAATCGGCCTGCGCCAATATGGCTTTAGCCGCCGGTTATAGCCATGAAAAGTCCCTGTCTAAAGTACATTTTGCGCCTTGGACAGGGACTTTTTTCTTTTTGGTGTGATAGAAGTTGTGCTAAAGCTGTAGCATTAGAGAAAAACGCGATTGTAAATTTGCAGGGCATGTTGATATGCGAGATACCCTCCGGTACACTTGCAAAAGGCCAAGCTAGCGTCCAATTTAAGACGCCGATAATTCACCACAATAGGGAGCTAATTGCTTGTAAGCTTCACATATTCCAGCCAAATTGGCCGCTTAATGGCCCATGAGATTGGATGTTTACGCGGAAATAGTTATCATGTATACTGAATGGACTAAACCAATGGAGGAATTGGCATGAATGTACAGCTTGATAAATTGTCCTCAATTCCCCTGTATCAACAATTAGTCGAGCAGATTCGCCAGCTTATTCGCTCCGGGGCACTGTTGCCCGGCGACCGGCTTCCGCCGGAACGAAAGCTGGCCCAGCAGCTGGCAGTCAACCGAACAACCATACTCAATGCTTACCGCGAGCTGAAGGCAGAGGGGTTTGTCACCTCTCACGTGGGTCAGGGCACGGTTGTTTCAGATACGGGCGAAGCCGCCAGGTTGCCAGGTGCAACGCACAAGGAACCGGAGTGGAGTCATTTTTTCTCCGCTTATGGCAATCGCATCCGGGATGACAGTCTCGGCGAATTGCTCAACATCGCCAACCGGGAGGACGTCATATCCTTCGCTGCGGGCATCGCCAATTATGACGCCGGCCCGCTGGCGGATATGCGCGACATTATTGATCAGCTGCTGGATCGGCAGGCCAGGCAATCGCTGATGCTGTCCCCGGTTGAAGGCTTCTACAGCCTGCGGGCGGCGGTCGCGAATTATATGGCCGACCGCGGATGCGCTGTCCGCCCTGACGAAATCCTGATCCTCTCGGGCTCTCAGCAAGGCATTGACCTGACGGCGCGGATTCTTCTGGACCCGGGTGATGTGGTTGTTGTGGAAGAGCCAACCTATTTCCCTGCCATCCAAATCTTTCGGGCGCTGGGCGCCCGGGTGATTGGCGTACCTATGGATGAACACGGGATGCGCATGGACATTTTGGAGGAACTCTTTCACCGCCACCGCCCCAAATTCATCTACACCATGCCTTCTTTCCATAATCCCACCGGCTATGAATTACACGACCTCCGCAGACAAAAGCTGGTGGATTTAGCCCAGCAATACAAGGTGTTGGTGTTGGAAGACGACGCGTACGGAAGCTTCTATTATGACAGGCCCGCAAAAGCGCCGCTGAAAAGCCTGGATCAGGCGGGGTATGTCCTCTATCTGTCCACATTTACCAAAATGATCTATCCCGGCATCCGGGTGGGCTGGCTGGCCGCCAGCCCGGCGTTGATTCGGCGATTATCCTCGGCGCGGCAGACGGAAGACCTGCATACCAACAGTTTGGCCCAGCGCATCGTCGAGCAGCTTCTCACGAGCGGCAAGCTGGCGCTGCACATGGAATGCATACGAGCGGTCTACCGAAAGCGGCGGGATGTGATGCTTGAGGCATTGAAGGTGTTCTCACCAGCCGGCATGACCTGGATACAGCCGCACGGCGGCTACTATATCTGGTGCATGCTGCCGGAGGGCGTTTTCGCCCGGCCGCTTCTGGCCCTGGCCGCACAGGAAGGGGTGGCATTTGTACCCGGAAGCCAGTTTTTTCCCGGCGAGGGCGGCGCACAGTGGCTGCGGCTAACCTTTACCTGCGCGCCGGAGGAGCAGATTCGCCCTGGGATTGAAATCCTGTGCCAGTGCGTTCGGAAACTTCAAAAAATACAGAGCGACAAACAAAAGCACCCCATTACGGAAATCAACCCAGTGTTATAAGGAGGCGTAAAAATGCAGTATACATTTGCCGACCGCGTATCCGGCTTTCAGGCATCAGACGTGCGGGAATTATTAAAGGTGACGCAACAGCGGGAGATAATTTCCCTGGGCGGGGGATTGCCCGCGCCGGAGCTTTTCCCTGTCAAGGAGATTATGGCGACAAGCCGGAAAGTGTTGGCTGAGGAAGGCATGCGCGCTCTGCAATACAGTGCCACAGAGGGGCATACACCCCTGCGCGACTGGATTGCCGACCGAATGAATCAAATGAATGGCACGCATTTAAACCGGGATCAAATACTTATCACGAGTGGCTCCCAGCAGGGGCTGGATTTAACCGGCAAAATTTTTCTGAATAAAGATGATGTTGTCATTTGCGAAAGCCCTACCTACCTTGCCGCCATCACAGCGTTTCGCGCGTATGAATGCAGCTTTCGGGAAGTGGCTGCCGATGAGGACGGCATGCTGCCCCAGGCACTGGAACAGGCGTTGAAGGAAACGCCCAAAGCGAAGTTCATCTATGTGGTGACAAACTTTCAAAACCCCACCGGCCGGACGTGGCGCTTAGAGCGGCGGCAGATGCTTTATCAGTTTGCAAAGCGTTATCAGGTGGTAATCGTCGAGGATAACCCCTACGGGGAAATACGCTTTGAAGGCGAGGATATCCCCCCGGTACATTCGATGGACCAGGCGGGACTGGTGATCTCTCTGGGAACCTTCTCCAAGACCTTCTGTCCCGGTTACCGCATCGGTTGGATTGCGGCAAGCCCTGAGGTTATTGAAAAATACATTTTAGCCAAGCAGGGCAGCGATTTGCATACGAATACGCTTGCACAGATGGAGCTGCACCGCTACTTGCAGGATTACAACATAGATACGCATATTGCCAAAATCAAAGACGTTTATTTGCGCAGGCGCGACCTTGCCGTTGAGACCATGCTGCGGGTATTCCCTGAGCAGGTCACGTTTACCAGACCGGAGGGCGGGCTGTTCCTGTGGGTGACGTTGCCCGCGCATGTCAATGCCAGAGATGTTCTGACCGCAAGTCTGGAGCGGGGCGTGGCTTTTGTCCCCGGCGCATCCTTTTTCCCAAATGGCGGGCATGAGAACACCATGCGCATCAATTTCTCAAACACGCGGGAGGACCTGCTCGTTAAAGCACTGGAAACCATTGGGCAGCTGCTTCATCAGTTTATCTAAACACGCGTCAAAAGGTCAGTGCCCATAACCCTGCTGTGCGGAGTGCAGCGCACCTTTTTCGCCCTGACGCGAAGATGGGGCCTGCCAGCCAGACCGGCTGCGCAGCCAAAGGCTTTCGTCGGCCACTGCGGACATTCATGCCGTCCGCAGCGGCACGTGCCGTTCTTTCACAGGATTCCCCCGTTGCTGCGTCTGGCAAGACGACTCTGCCGACATAACCAAAGAATGCCCAAGACTCGTGCATCCAATCACTTCCAGTGCAACACCGCTTATGAATGGATATCTCATACGCGTACACAGGTTCAAGCCGGTAAACCCCGGCCGGGCACGGTGACCCAAAACGCAAATTGCAAAAGCAGCCGGCAAGGTTCGCTTCAGGATTTTTGATTATAAGCCTGTTACCGTGTGCACTGCATAGCGGTGCACGCAAAGGCGAAAGCCAGCGTCGTCCAGACGCTGGCTTCCAGCTTGTGGAAAAATTATTTCAAAGAAAAAGTGGCACAAACTAAAAGTTTTGGTCGAGCTTTTTCAAAAGCGCGCGGGGTCTTGGTAGAGCCACAGCGGGCATTGATGCCGCCCACTGTGATAAGCGGTATTTGTGTTATGCAAATTGCTAAGGAGCCTCTGATTAATTCAGGGGCGGGTTAACGGCGAGAGAATTTTGTGGCTGACAAGGCAAAAAGCGGGCATAAAGCTGGCGCTTATGGCTGTTTTTTAACACAGTCAGACGCGAAATTAGC
>JAEWLW010000046.1 GCA_023457355.1 Bacillota bacterium
GTATAGGGGTCGGCAAGCAGCAGTTCGTCAATAACCGCCTGAGGCTGGTATGCCAGCAACAATCTGCCGGAAGCGCCGCGGGTCAGCGGCAAACGGTCACCAATGTTCAGGATGCGTTTTAGCGGGTGGGTGCTTTCAATGCGTTCAATGCAAACGCGGTGACCGCTGTTCGGAACATAAAGGCCGACGCTTTCATTATAGATTTCACGCAGCTGAATCATGTAAGGGACAGCGATGCGCCGAAAATCCATATGAGAATAACATAGCGTCCCAAGGCGCGCGATGCTGGGCCCCAGGTAATAGCGTTGGGTTTCATCGTCCCGATAAAGATAGTTATATTTTTCAAGAGTCGCAAGAATGCGCGATGTGGTGCTTGGCGGAAGATCTATCTCCCTCGCGATTTCAACAAGAGAAAGGCTCAGCTTTTCTTTAGTAAAGCAGTTTAGCATTTTCAGCGCGCGTTCAATGACCTTTACGCTGGCGTCCGCACTGGCCATAATTTATTCCCCTCCAGTGTAAAATTGATTTTCACGTATAATGATTGTAGCACCTTTACGCACACCGGTCAAGCCGCAAGGCATAAATTGAGTTGACAAAAGCACGTGCGTAGGGTAGAGTAGAACTGTTTTTATAATAAGCGTTAAATGGGGAATTAAAATGCCTTTGACGATAGAGACCTACAGTATTTTGCTGCCGCTGGTATTTTTTGCAGGATTTGTCGATTCTGTTGCAGGCGGCGGCGGGCTGATCAGCTTGCCCGCCTATCTTTTTGCGGGTTTGCCAATACATGTTGCCTATGGCACCAATAAGATGGCGGCGTCCTTTGGTACCGGAATTGCAGTACGCCAATTTGCCAAAAACGGCAGTATCCGGTTGCGGCCCGCGTTAATTGCGGCGGCCGGCGCTATTGTGGGCGGCTGGTTTGGGGCGCACCTGGTGATGCTTCTGTCTGCCGAAGCGGTACAGATTATGATGATGATCTGCCTGCCTGTTGTGGCGGTTTTTATGATGACCCGAAAACAGCTGGGCAATGATGAAAATAATTTTAGGGAGCAGGGCAAAGAGAATTTGATCAGTGCCGCGGTTGGAATAGGCGTCGGTGTTTATGACGGCCTCTTTGGGCCCGGAACCGGAACCTTTTTGCTGATGTGCTTTACAACGTTTCTGGGTTATTCCATGGTTACCGCAACCGCAAACGCCAAGGTTGTGAATCTCGCTTCAAACATCGGCGCGTTAATCACCTATATCTTGGGCGGCAAGGTTCTGTATGCAATTGGTATTCCGTGTATACTGTGTGCGGCACTGGGCAACTTTATCGGCTCCAGAATGGCGATAAAACAGGGGAGCCGGTTTATCCGGCCTGTTATGACCTTTGTGGTCGCAGGCCTGTTCTTAAAGATTCTGTTAGACTTTATAAAGTAGGGGGGACGTCATGAAATCACCAGAGACCCTTTTAATGGCGCGCAGGGCCGAGTGGTATCTCGATTATGTAAAAAACGGGCAGGAGGATTGCATTAACCGACGCCTGGCATATGAAATTGTAGATTGCAGTTATGAAAAGCAGGAACTTACCCTGAGTTTTGAAACGACAGATTGGATGATGAATCCCGGCGGCGTGGTTCACGGCGGGATGATTTGCACCATGTTCGATATCACAATGGGCATTACGTCGTTGGCACTTAGCGGTGCATTTAGCCCGACGGTGAATCTTTCGGTGAGCTATTTAAGCCCTGCGCCGAATCATGATCACTTTATTATAACCGCCCATGCCACGAGAGTGGGGAAAACCTTTGTGCAGCTTACGGCGGAGGCAGCCTCCGAAAAAACGCGTACCCTTTGCGCGACGGCGACAGCGATTTTTTACTGTGCCGGGCAGGAAAAGCTGATTTTAAGTGACTGATTTCTGTCCGCGTGCAGTGGGCAATTTAAACCCGGGAATGCGAAGCCAACGCATTCCCGGGTTTTATCAGACCTGAGTGCGAAAAGGGGCTCAGGTCTGAGGGAGAAGATTTCAACACTGTTGCCTGCCTTATGTTGAAAAAGGCAAAGGGATGGGCGCGAACCGCTTGAAACGAGATTGCATTCAATTAAGCTTTGTTCCGGCGATTAACGGCACAGACAAGCGCATTGATAGAAGCGGTGATAATATCGTTGTGGGTACCGGCGCCCCAGACAATTTTACCTGCGCCGTTAATAATGCCAACGTAAGCCATTGCATCGGAGGTGGAGCCCTTGGTCATGGCATGTTCGCTGTAAGAAACCAACGTGTAATGGATACCGGTGGCCTTTTTGATCGCGTTTGATACGGCATCCAAACGGCCCGTTCCGGTATCCGTCTCTGCGATGGGCTTACCGTCAAGGAGCATGCTGACAGTGGCGGATACACCCTTTTTGCCGCTGAATTCAACATCCGTCACCTCCAACGGCGAGGAAATGTTGACAAATTCGGTTTTATAAAGGTCATATATTTCGTTGGGCATCAATTCGCAATGGCGGTGGTCGGAGACACCCTTGACGAAATAGCCGAAGGATTCGCGCATTTTGGGCGGCATATCAATGCCGAACTGTTGCTCCAGCAAATAGCCGATGCCGCCCTTGCCGGACTGGCTGTTGATGCGGATAACGTCTGCCTCATACATTCTGCCCACGTCGGAGGGGTCAACCGGCAAATAGGGCACCGTCCAGCGCTCGGGGTCGTTTTCTTCGCGATAGCGCATACCTTTAGCAATGGCGTCCTGATGAGAGCCGGAGAACGCCGCAAAAACCAGTTCGCCGGCGTAGGGTTGCCGCTCGTATACGCGCATGCGGGTCACACGTTCATAAACCTCCTGCAAATGAGGCATATTGGAAAAATCGATCATGGGGTCAACGCCGTGCACAAACATGTTCATACCCAGCGTGATGATATCCACGTTGCCGGTTCGCTCGCCGTTGCCGAACAGCGTGCCTTCAATTCGGTCGGCGCCTGCAAGCAGACCCAGCTCGGCGTCGGCGACGCCGGTGCCGCGGTCATTGTGGGGATGCAGGGACAGAATAACGTCTCTCCGGCTGTTGAGGCGTTCGCTCATGTATTCAATCTGAGAAGCGTAGACATGGGGCAGGCTCATTTCCACCGTGGCGGGCAGGTTGATGATGACCGGCCGTTGGGGGGTAGGCGCCCAAATATCGATGACAGCATTGCAGACATCCAGCGCAAATTCCACTTCGGTGCCGGTAAAGCTCTCGGGCGAATACTCAAAGCGGAAGTTTCCGGGGGTTTTTTCAGCCAGTTCCTTAACAATTTTTGCGCCTTCAACGGCGATGCCCTTAATCTCTTCCATGCCCATTCTGAACACCTGGTCACGTTGAGCCTGCGAGGTGGAGTTGTAAAGATGGACAATGGCGTTTTTGCAACCGGCAAGCGCTTCAAAAGTTTTTTCGATGATATGCCGGCGCGACTGCGTCAAGACCTGTACCGTCACATCGTCGGGAATCATGTTATTATCAATCAGGTGACGCAAAAATGCATACTCGGTCTCGGAAGCGGCGGGGAAGCCCACTTCAATTTCCTTGAAGCCGATCTTCACCAGAAGCGCAAAGAATTCCAGCTTTTCTTCCAGGCTCATCGGGATGATAAGCGCCTGGTTGCCATCGCGCAAATCAACGCTGCACCAGATCGGTGCGCGGTCGATATACTCCTTCTGTGCCCACTTCATGGTGCTGACAGGGGGCATAAAATAGCCTCTTTGGTATTTCTGGTGGTTTTTCATGCTGTTCTCCTTTTCCATATGGGTTATAATTGGCGGTAAGACGAAAAAAATCCTACGTCCTTCATTCGAAAGACGTAGGATAATCACTCCTGCGCGGTACCACTCTCATTCATATCATAGCGATATGCTCTCAACGGATACGGACCGGTTTTACGATCTTATACCCTGCCATTTTAACGGGCGGATACCGTCTGCGTCTACTTTGCGCGATAGATGCACATTTCGGGCAGCTGCTTGGAGGCGAGTTCGGATAATATGCTGCGCCGTCTCGCATCAACCGACGGCTTTCTGTAGTCAGCAGAAAATCTTACTGTTCCTCTTCATCGCATTTTTAAAATATTGTCACTATCATAAACAACCTAAAAAGATTTGTCAAGTGAAAAATTGAATTTTTTTAAAATCAAGTTCACCGGTTAAAGCACAGGCGAGACCTCAGAGGATGCGCTCTCGTCTGTTAGGGCGGTATCCGAACCGTTTTCGGGGACTTTTTCTTCCTCTGATATGGGGACTTCTTGCGGTTCTAAAACCGTAACGCGCTCGTCGATAGAAAGGTTATAATAATCGTAATAATACTGATCACCGTATACCCCGCGCTTAAAAGCTACATTGGCGGGCAGCTCCAGAATAATGCGGTTGAGCGGCGCGTTGTTCAAATGCGCGACGATGAGCCGCTGAACATTTTCACGCGTTAAAAGCGTAATTGGAGAGGGGGATTCAAAAACCCCATAGAGCTCTAATGTGCCGTCGCCGGAAGGGCGGGCCTTAAATACAGGAGGCGCAACGCTGTAATGGTCGGTTAATACATGAATTTTGTTATCGGACGAGGGGCGAACCTCCAATGCTTCGGCCAAGCTGCCCGTCAATGTGACGGCCTGAATATTTTCGGCCGTGTACGCAGAGAGCTCGGTCAGCACGGCGTAAGAGGGCGCCGCCTGCTGGGCAAGCTTTACCGCATCCGAAACAGCCAGCGGGGAAAGGGCAAAAAAGGCGATCAGGCACACAGCCAGAACAGCGGCGGAAATAACGGCGGTTTTTTTAAGCATGTTCGGTTCCACCTTCCTGATTTTTTGAATCCGAAGTCATTTCCGCGGGGGTCCCGCCTGTTTTTGAGGTGAAACAGGCTTTTAACCAGCGGCAGAGCGCCAATAGATGTTTGTACGCCCAGTTGAAGGTAAGCATCAAAAGGGACAGGCCCAGTATACCGCCGGCCACCAGACCCACCGCTAAAATCAACAACAGCAGAATTACTGTAAAAGGCAGTACGGTTATAAAAAGGCTGGCGGTAACGGCTGCGGCGACGCCAAACAGTGCAACGGCGACGCACAGCACGGCAAGGCCCGCTAGTCCGCTGAAGAAGGCCAGCAACGCGCCTAAGAAGGCGCCGCAGGCTCCAACCCACAGAGGCGCGCATAGTAGCAGAAGCAGCGCGAGGGTTATTTTACCGCCGGAGGTTTTCACAAAATTTCCGGCAGCATTGGCCGCGTTTCTCGCCGCGGTGGCAATACGTTCAAAAATAAGCGCCACCGAATTTTTATTTTCCCCCTTGTGCGACTCGGAGATAATCTGTTGTGCAACCTCCTTGGGGTCACCCAGATTTGCAATAATTTCCCATTCGCTTTTGCCCTGATTTTCGCCCTCGGTGAAATATTCGCCGTAGTCGCGTAAGATATCGTTTATCTCACCTCTTGAGAGCGATAGCCTGAGGTGGCTCTCCAACGTTTTTAAGTATTCATATCGGCTCATCGGAATTTGTCCCCCCTAAAATCTTCTCTACAATGTCGGTCATCCTGCGCCACTCACCCATAGAGCGCGCCAAATATTCCTTACCCACGGGTGTTATGCGGTAGTATTTTCGCGCGGGGCCGCCGCGGCTTTCCACCAGATAGGTGGAAAAATAAGATTCCATGGTCAGCCGACGGAGTATGGGATATACGGTTCCTTCGTTAATATCAATGTGGCGTGCAATCGACTGCACAATTTCATAGCCATACATGTCCTGCCGGTCTATTAGTGCAAGAATACACATTTCGATAACGCCTTTGCGTAACTGCGTGTTCATGGCTCACCTCCTGTTGCTTACAGCAAAATTATAACATAGTACTGTGTTATGCACAATACTATTTTTTGCAAGTTACCAGAATTTTGCATGACATATAGTATAATAGGCAACTAATATACCAAATTGCGCTGTTTCAACCTTAAAACGCGAGCATAAAAATACTTAATTGTAAAATTCAAACAACAAATACTAACAGTATATATTGGGAACAGAAAAAAGGCCACAGTTTTACTGCGGCCTTTAGGATTATTACTCAGCAACAGACGGCATAACCGCCTTTATTTTTTCGATGCGCCGCTCGTCCGAACGCAAGACAGAAAAGGTGATACTATTATAATTTACCTCATGCAGCGTGTCGTCATCATGTGGAACACCGCCCAGCAACTCAATCATAAAGCCGCCGAGGGTGTCGGCTTCAGAATCGTCCGGCACATGAAAATTTAAGAGCTGCTCAGCGTCTGAAATACCAAGAGAACCGTCAAGAATATAGGTGCCATCCTCCGCTTGTATCACAAGCGCTTCCTCGTTATCATACTCATCCTGGATGTTGCCCACGATGCTTTCCAGCAGATCCTCCATCGTGACAATACCATAGGTGCCGCCATACTCATCAACCAAAATGGCAATCTGCACCTTCTCACGGTTAAACAGGGCAAAAACGTCGGCGCAGCTGCTTGATTCCGGCACATAGATGGGGCGGCGCATTTCTTCAGAAAGGTGAAACGCCTCCGGCCGGTGAATATATTTGATTAAATCTTTGGCGTAGATAATACCGCAGATTGAATCAATATCCTCCTCGTAGACCGGCAGGCGGGAATAACCGCTCTCAATGGCGATTCGCGCCACTTCCTCAAGCGAGGCGTGAAGCTCCACGGCCGAAAGTTCGGTTCGGTGCGTCATGACCTGAGAAACATCGCGGCTGTCAAATTCGAAGATATTGTTGATCATATTCTTTTCTGATTCTTCGATTGCGCCACGCTCGTTGCCCTCATCAACCAGCATCCTTATTTCTTCTTCAGTCACCGAATCGGGATCATTTTTAGGGTCGTTACCCGAAAGGCGCACGATGAGGTCTGAAATTAATTCTATCAAAAATGTTAAGGGCGCAAATAAAAACAGCACCAGAGAAAGAAGATTGGAGAAAACCAATGCGGAGGAAGGTGCAAAACCGGCAATGCGGCGCGGTGCGTTGACCGTTACAGCAAAAAATAATAGCGTATAAAGAACGGTACAAACCCAAAACAGAGCAAAGGCAGCGTTAAAACCCAGCGCATAAGATGCGGTAAAGTAACCGACCGTCCAAAGGCAGGTATGCACAGCTGCCACGATTAGACAGACAAACGAAATAAATTGCACCGACAGGCGAAAAGACCGATGCTTATGCAGCAGCATCTCTAAACGCATTGCCTTTTTATCGCCGCCGCTGACGAGCAGCTTAAGCTTGGTATCATTCAGGTAAACAGCGCCGGCCTCGGCCAGATTTAAGAGAAGGCTTAGCATTAGCGGCAGCACGACACCGCAGGCGACGGCTGCCCAGCTAGTTTTGGGAATCATGTTATTTCTCCTTGCTGCATGATGCCAGATTTAATTTTGACTTATGAGCAAAATAAGATAGTCAAATCACTTGAAAATTAGATTGTCTCTGCGGCCTATTTTACGTCTCGCCGCGTTATTGACCTTGGGCGGGTATCATCAGCCCGCGTGTGTCCGCCGCCTTGCGAGGCTCAAAAGATCCTCGCAAATCCCGTACCCATTTCCAAGGGGTTTAACTATAATAATAAAACCACATCAACACTATACAATTTATGGGGCAAACTGTCAAATGTCCCCAATAGAAATACAGCGGAATCATTGTTAACCAAATAACACTTATTTCAATATAGTCAAACGGATTGTATAAAACAATCAAAAGATAATAAGGCAGTTGGATTCATTTCAAAGCTTTTAAACAACTTCCGTCACTTTATAAAAAAGCTGTGCAATTGATTAAATGCACTTTACAAGGCCAAAAAATCGTGTTAGGATGAAACAGGAAAAAGTATGCGGAAATGAATTTTTCGTTGTTTTCGCTTTACAATTCAAAGGAGGAGTTAAAATACTATGGCAAGACAAATGAAGACCATGGACGGCAATAATGCTGCTGCACATGTTTCCTATGCCTTTACCGAAGTAGCGGCGATCTTCCCGATCACCCCTTCTTCCGTTATGGCTGAGGTAACCGATGTGTGGAGCGCAAACGGCCGCACCAATGTGTTTGGAGAACGCGTAAAGGTTGCGGAGATGCAATCTGAGGGCGGCGCTGCGGGCGCTGTGCACGGTTCTCTGGCTGCGGGCGCTTTGACCACCACCTACACCGCTTCGCAGGGCTTACTGCTGATGATTCCGAACATGTACAAAATTGCGGGCGAACTGCTGCCCTGCGTCATTAACGTTTCTGCGAGAGCGGTTGCTTCGCACGCCCTTTCTATTTTCGGAGATCATTCGGATATTTATGCCTGCCGCCAGACCGGTTTCGCTTTCCTCTGTTCGGGCAACGTACAGGAGACGATGGACCTCGGCGCGGTAGCACACCTTGCCGCTATCAAGGGCCGCGTTCCTTTCTGCCATTTCTTTGACGGATTCAGAACCTCACATGAGATTCAGAAGATTGAAGCCTGGGATTATAAAGATCTTGCTGAAATGCTCGACTGGGATGCTGTCCAGGCATTCCGGGAGCGCGCACTCAACCCGGAGCACCCGGTGCTGCGCGGTTCGGCCCAGAATCCCGACATTTTCTTCCAGGCCAGAGAAGCCAGCAACGGCTTCTACGACGCGCTGCCTGCTATCGTAGAGGACTACATGGACCAGGTTAACAAGAAAATCGGTACCGACTATCAGTTGTTTAATTACTATGGCGCGCCCGATGCCGAGCACGTCATCATCGCGATGGGCTCGGTTTGCGATACCATCTGCGAGACCATTGATTACCTCAACGCCAAGGGCGGCAAGTACGGCCTCATCAAGGTTCGTCTCTATCGTCCCTTCGTCGCTGAGAAGCTGGTTGCCGCCATCCCCGGTACGGCTAAGACTTTAAGTGTTCTCGACCGCACCAAGGAGCCCGGCTCCATCGGCGAACCGCTTTATCTTGACGTTGTGCTCGGCATCCGCGAGTCCAAGTTTGGCCAGCTGCCTGTTTTCTCCGGCCGCTATGGTCTTGGCTCCAAGGATACCACGCCCGCGCAGATCATCGCCGTTTATAAGAATGCTGAGGCCAACGGCAAGAAGCGTTTCACCATTGGCATTGAGGATGACGTGACCCATCTGTCGCTGCCGATGGCCGAAAATCCCGATACGTCGCCTGTCGGAACCACCTCCTGCAAGTTCTGGGGTCTGGGCTCGGACGGTACCGTCGGCGCCAACAAGAACTCCATCAAGATTATCGGCGACCACACCAAGATGTATGCTCAGGCGTACTTCTCCTACGACTCCAAGAAGTCGGGCGGCGTCACCGTTTCGCACCTGCGTTTTGGTAAGGCCCCCATCCGTTCCACCTACCTGATCAATAAGGCCGATTTTGTTGCCTGCCATAACTCCGCCTATATCAACAAGTATGATATGGTTTCCGACCTTAAGCCCGGCGGCACCTTCCTGCTGGCCTGCAGCTGGAATGAAGAGGAGCTTGAGCAGCACCTGCCCGGCGATGTCAAGAAGTTTATCGCTGACAACAACATCAACTTCTACACCATTGATGCTGTCAAGATCGCCAAGGAGATTGGACTGGGTAACCGTCTGAACACGATTCTCCAATCGGCCTTCTTCAACCTTGCCAAGATTATTCCGATTGAGGAAGCCATCAGGTATATGAAGGACGCCGCCACCAAGTCCTACGGCAAGCGCGGTGAGGATGTTGTCAAGATGAACCACGACGCAATTGACGCAGGTGTCAATGGCGCGGTCAAGTTCAACGTTCCGGATTCCTGGAAGACCGCTGAGGGCGGATTTGATTATCCCAAGGCCGTGGGCGACAACAAGCCGCTCATCGATTTTGTTAACACCGTTGTCACCCCAGCCAACGCACAGAAGGGTGACAGCCTGCCTGTTTCGGCGCTGCTTTCCAGCGTGGACGGCACCCTGCCCCAGGGCACTTCAGCGTACGAGAAGCGCGGCGTTGCGGTCGATGTTCCCCACTGGGTGCCCGAAAACTGTATCCAATGCGGTTTTTGTGCCTATGTATGTCCGCATGCAACAATTCGTCCCATTGCGCTCAATGCAGATCAGGCTGCTGCGGCTCCGGCCGAGCAGAAGCTTGTCGATATGACCGGTATGCCGGGCTATAAGTTTGGTATCACCGTTTCAGCGCTCGATTGCATGGGCTGTGGCTCCTGCGCGACCATCTGCCCCGGCAAGAAGGGCGAGAAGGCGCTGGTCATGCAGCCGATTGAAACGCAGCTTGATTCTCAGAAGGGCTTTGCCTACGGCACCTCGATCGATCCCGATGCCGCTGTTCTTGATAAATTCAAGGCTGAATCGGTCAAGGGCAGCCAGTTCCGCCAGCCGCTGCTCGAATTCTCGGGCGCTTGCGCGGGTTGCGGCGAGACGCCTTATGCCAAACTGATCACCCAGATGTTCGGCGACAGAATGTATATCGCCAACGCGACCGGTTGTTCCTCCATCTGGGGCGGTTCTGCGCCTTCCACGCCTTACACCACCAACAAGCAGGGCAGAGGTCCCGCATGGGCCAACTCGCTCTTTGAAGATAACGCCGAGTATGGCTACGGCATGTTCCTTGGCCAGAAGGCTATCCGCGATAAGCTTATCGCCAAGGTAGAGGCGCTGGCCGAATCCGCCACGGGCGAGGTCAAGGAAGCGGCTGACGCTTATCTGGCCTCTAAGGGCAACGCAAGTGCCAACAGGGTCGCGACCGATAAGCTTGTTGCAGCACTTGAAAAGAGCAAGGTTGGCGAAGAGATTCTCAAGGAGAAAGATTACCTCTCCAAGAAGTCGATCTTCATCTTTGGCGGCGACGGCTGGGCCTATGATATCGGCTACGGCGGTTTAGATCACGTACTGGCACAGGGTGAGGACGTCAACATCGTTGTCTTCGATACCGAAGTTTACTCCAACACCGGCGGCCAGTCCTCCAAGGCAACGCCCACCGGCGCAGTTGCACAGTTTGCCGCTGCCGGCAAGGAAGTTAAGAAGAAAGACCTTGCGGCGATTGCCATGAGTTATGGCTATATCTATGTTGCACAGTGCGCAATGGGCGCTGACTATACGCAGACTGCCAAAGCGATTGCCGAGGCGGAAGCCTATGACGGTCCGTCCCTGGTTATCTGCTACGCCCCCTGCATTAACCACGGCATTAAGGGCGGCATGAGCGGTGCTCAGGTCGAAATTAAGAATGCGGTTGCGGCCGGTTACTGGCACAACTTCCGTTATGATCCCAAGCGTGCATTGGCTGGCCAGAACCCCTTCATGCTTGATTCCAAGGCGCCCACTGCGGATTATGAAGCGTTCCTTAAAAATGAGGTTCGTTACTCCTCGCTTGAGCGGTCCTTCCCGGATAGAGCCCAGGAGCTGTTCAGAAAGGCTGCTGAGAACGCAAAGACCAAGTATGAAGCTTTGGCTGAAAAAGCAAAATAAAGCCTGTTGGTTTATTAGAAAAGGCGCCGCTTTTGCGGTGCCTTTTTGCCTGTGCATTTAATTCAAATAATTAGCGGCGGGTTCAACGGGAATTTTTATCTCAGGCTGTAAGTATTTTTGGGCGGCTGCTGCAATTTTTATCATTAAAATAAAGTTATATACCCCCTTATCTGGTTGTGGTAAAAAAATCGTAAAACCATTTAAAATGCAGGATTGTTTATCTGTCATTCAAAATTTAAGCTGATTTCTGAACCGAAAAGCAACAACGCCTGCAAAGACGGGGATTTTAAAACCTCATTTTTAAAAAATAAAAAATAAATTGCATATTTTTATTGAACAAAGTGCAATTTGAGCGTATAATACAAGACATATATTGTTTTGACGTGTGCGTGCGCATATAAAAACTGTGGTTGATGCGTCTTGCTGTATCGTCAAGGAAGGGGAATTTTATGTCAGAGGCAGCGGTAATCCTACTAGTATTTTTCCTTTATGTTTTAGCGATGGTGGGCGTCGGGCTCTTCTTTATGCGTAAGAATAACTCCATCGGAGACTACATCCTTGGCGGCAGAGGGCTAAACCCCTGGGTGGCCGCCATGAGCGCGCAGGCTTCGGATATGAGCGGTTGGCTGCTCACCGGCTTACCAGGGCTTGCTTTTGTATCAACGGCAGGCACAAAGGAAGCCGTTTGGACGGCGATCGGTTTAGGGGTTGGTACATATCTCAACTGGCTTTTTGTTGCCAAGCGGTTGCGCGCCTATTCTGAAGTGGCGGAAGACGCACTGACCATCCCGGAATATTTTGAAAAACGTTTTCATGATCCGAAGGGCATTCTTAAGGTGATTTGCGCCCTGTTTATTTTATTCTTCTTTTTGATCTACACCGCCTCCATGTTTGTGGCGGGCGCAAAGCTGTTTTCGACAATATTTGGAATTCCCTATATCACCGCGCTGTTAATTGGCGGCGTCGTCATCGTTTCTTACACCGTCATGGGCGGGTTTATGGCAGTATCCTGGACTGATTTAATTCAGGGAATTTTAATGTTCTGCGCGCTTGTTGTTGTTCCGGTAATGCTGATGTTTGGTGATTTTGTTGATCCTTCCCTTGCTATTGAGAAGGTGGTGACAGGCTTTACTCAGCTCGGTACCTCTGAAGATTTTGGCGGTATTGTTATTGCTTCTGCATTGGCTTGGGGCCTTGGCTATTTTGGCCAACCGCATATTCTGGCGCGCTTTATGGGTATTAAAAAAGCATCCTTTGTACGTCCGGCCCGTATTATCGCGATGGTCTGGGTCACTATTTCAATGGCCGGCGCGTTGGCAGTTGGCATGGCGGGCAAAGCTTATTATATTGACGGCCTGGTCGACCACGAGACGATATTTATGATGCTGGTGCGCGCCATGTTCCATCCGGTTTTGGCGGGTATTCTGCTCTCGGCCATTCTGGCCGCTATTATGTCCACGGCGGACAGCCAGCTTTTGGTGACGTCGTCGGCGTTTGCCAACGATATTTTCTACCAATTTAACAAAGAGGCACCTCAGCAGCGGCTGCTGTGGGTTTCGCGCATTACGGTGCTGTTTGTTTCGGCTGTCGCGTTAATGCTGGCCGCAAACCCCGGCAGCAGTGTATTTGGCTTGGTCAGCTATGCATGGGCCGGCTTTGGCGCGGCATTTGGGCCTGCCATTTTACTGTCGCTATTCTGGCGTAGGATGAACCTCAAAGCAGCCTATGCCGGCATTGTCGCCGGGGGCATGGGAACAATTGTGTTCAAATATATCAAAGAATTATCAGGGGGATACGGCGTCTTTGCCGTATATGAATTGCTGCCGGCATTTGTTCTGTCCGTTATCGTTATTATTGTTGTAACGCTGGTGACTGAAAAGCCGGATGCGGCTATTCTGGCGCAATTTGACCTTGTAAAACAACGGCAAAACGATTAAGGATATACAATTTAAAGATGATAAAAGCTTGTGTATGTTGGCACAAGCTTTTTTGTTGCCTGATTTTAAGACAATCGCGCATAAACTATTTTGGATCAGCATGAAAAAGGTGAATATCGTCATTCTTAGAAACGACGGCCCTTATATGGCCGATAAACTTTTCAGACAATTCGGTGTGCCAATCTTTTCTTAGCAGATAATAAACATAGCGTTCTGGTGGGGCAGCCGTAAGCAGCATGGTTTGGACTTTAAAGTTAGCGGCCAAAACGCGTGCAACAGAGGCGGGTGCAATCATCCAAAGCCTGGGGCCGCAAATAAAATTTTCAATCGCCGTCATTTGATCAAGCGCGATATGAGGGCGGACATTGGGGCCAAACCAGTAATTATGCCATTCGGCGAATGTGTTGTTCCAAGGGACTTTAATTTCCTGCGAAACATTGAGTTCGGAAGGAATCATATTTTGGTGAATTTCAATTTCCTCACCCGCCACTAAATACATCGTTTCGCTCCAAAGCGGAATCGTCTCCACCGATTTCGCGTAAATAACATCCGATACCAAAGCAATATCTACCGTACCATTTGCCACGTAGTCATACGCATGGTAGGAATGCTGAGTTTCCATAATAAAATCGCAGGTAGGGTTTTCTATCAAAAAACGCTGCATGGCCGGGAACAGAACATAGCTTAATAGACTGCCGATGGATGAAACATGCAGCACAGCATCGCCCGCCTGTATGCGATCGGTTTGCAATTGTGTCCAGAGCTGTTTCCATTTTTCGGCCATTAGAATAAAGTAATGCCCTTTTGGTGTGAGCGAGACATTTCGAATGCCCTTTCCGCGCAGTAAGAGCGTGTACCCAACTTCCTGCTCCAAAGCGCTGATGCGGCGGCTTAAAGCTGGCTGGCTGATAAAAAGCTGCTCCGCCGCAGCTGTCATACTGCCATAATGAACGACCGCCAAAAAAGCGTCTATTTCGGCTATTGTCATTTAACATCGCCCCAAATATAAATTTTAAGCATATTATATCTGAAAAATAAGCATTATACAAATGTTTGCAAACTCGATATAATAAAACCGCAACAAAAAGGAGATACAAAATGGTGATGAAGCGACACTATGGCTGGGTGGTTTGTACGGCGGGCACATTATTATTAATCTGTACCTTGGGCGCGACAAGCAATGCGTTTGTTGCTTACCTGCCATTTATTAAAGCGGAGGGATATTCCGGCGCGCAGGTCTCGTCAATTTTAAGTGCCCGATGTCTTTTTTCACTGATAGGAATGCTTTGCGTGGAACCTTACTATAGAACGTTAAATCTCAGGACGGGGCTGACGCTTTCGTGCCTTTTATCCGCTGCCGGGTTTGCCGCTTACGCTTTTGCCAGTTACATATGGATGTATTATTTACCCGCCATGCTTTGCGGTTTTGCCTATGGATTTGGTTCGTTAATTTCAATTTCGATTCTTATCAGACGGTGGTTTGTTGATAAAAGAGCTTTCGCCATCGGCATCTGTGCTTCCGGAACGGGCATAGCTACAATTTGTTTTCCACCGGTTATTACATTGCTTGTTGAAAAATATGGGCTTTCGAACGCTTTTCTGATAGAAGCGGTCTTTTTGGTCGCCTGCGCAGGGGTCATTGGCCTGTTACTGCGAAACGACCCTGCCGAGCTGGGCTTAAAACCCTATGGGGCCGAAGCGGAATCGGAATCGGCAATAAAATCTTTAACCCATGCACCAAGCGGAGAAAATTTAAATAAACAGCTTTTGCTCCCCATGCTCGGCGCAATGGTGCTGTTGGGGGCAACGGGCACATCGGGCCCGGGACATTTTTCTGTGCTGCTTACCACCTCAGGCTATAGCGCGATGCTGGCCTCAAGTGCCGTTTCGGTGTTTGGAATTTCGCTGACGCTTAGCAAATTAAGCTATGGCCTGATCTCCGACCGTATTGGTGGCTGTAAGTCGGCGCTGCTGTTCTTCACCGTACTGGCGTTGGGATGTTTAAGCTGTAGCCTGATTGATGGAAAAAGTATGATTCCGGTTTTCACGGGGGTCATTCTGATGGGGTTGGGCTATCCGCCCGCAACAGTTGGAATTTCAGTCTGGGCGGCTGATTTTTCTGATGAGGCAAATTATGCAAAAACGCTTAAATGGTTTCAGGTCAGCTATTCATTGGGCGGTATGATTTTTGTTTCAGCGCCCGGCCTGTTATATGATCTGACCGGGGGCTATCAGGTCGCTTACTTCGCTTTTTTATGCACGATACCGCTTATTGCGCTGGTTATATGGCGGACATATCATGTCCGGGCAGGCAAAGAAAAATTGGGGGCAGCACAATTGTTTTGATCGCAAAAAAAGGCCGGTTTCCCGGCCTTTTTTGCGATTATAGCTTTTTTGTCATGAAGTCAGTGATACAATCAATAATCAGCGCCACATCTTCATCAGAAAGATAAGCATGGACAGGGATGCTTAAAACCTGTTCACAGCTGGACTCAGCAACGGGCAGCATCCCTTTTTTGCCGCCCAGGTAAATAAATGCGGGCTGTAAGTGAAGCGGCGCAGGATAATACACCATACTGGGAATTCCGCAGGTGCTTAACGTCAGCTTCAAGCGGTCGCGCGTCACCTTGTCAGGTAGACGAAGCGTATATTGTGACCACACTGAAACGGTATCGGGCGGAATAACCGGCGCTATGCCAAAAGATGAAAATGCGGCGGTATATTTTTGGGCGTTGGCGTTTCTCCGGGCAAGTTCATCGTCAAAGATCAAAAGCTTTTGTAAAAGCACAGCCGCTTGCAGCGTATCCAGGCGGGAGTTGATGCCGATAATGCGATGATCATATTTTGATCCCCCTTTGCCGTGCAGGCGCAGAGAGTTGATTGTTTCGGCATGCGGGCGGCTGTCGGTAAAAACAGCGCCGCCGTCACCATAGCACCCCAATGGCTTTACAGGGAAAAAGCTGGTCGCGGCTATTTCACCAAATGTGCAGGCGGCGCGGCCAAACCGGCTGGCGCCAAAGCTCTGCGCAGCATCCTCAAGCAACCAAAGACCTTCTCTCGCCGCAATATGGTTCAACCGCCGATAATCGGCGGGGACACCAAATAAATTGACGGCGACAATTCCCACCGGGCGCAGCCATGCCTCCCTTCGCGTTGTGGCAATCGCATCCTCCAGTGAGGCGGGGTCCATGTTAAAGGTCTCGTCAATATCCACAAAAACCGGTGTGGCCCCGCGCAGTGCCACAGCCTCCGCCGTCGCCGCAAAGGTAAATGCCGGTACAAAAACAGCGTCGCCCCTGCCCGCACCCCAGGCCATGATGGCAAGGGTTAAGGCGTCGGTACCATTGGCGCAGCAAAGGCAAAAACTGCTGCCGGTGCGCGCAGCAAGGTGTTGCTCCAATTCATCAACCTGTGTTCCGCCTATGTAGCAGCAGGACTGCAATACCTGCTCGATAGAATCGGCCATAGAGGTCGATAATCGTTTATATTGTTCCGGAAGTCCTGAAAAGTTTATCATGTTGAATCACCACTTTCAAGAGTAGGGCCGGTTTGCGTGAATTTATATCGGCATCCACAGCTGCAGCAGGGGACTGCAACTGAAATCGGTCTGCCGCAGCGGCACAGCCATCCGCGCAGCCGGGCGGGAACACCCATAACAAGTGCATGGTTGGGCACATCTTTTGTTACAACCGCACCGGCGCCGATCATCGCATAACTGCCCACCGTTATACCGGCTATAATAATGCATCCTGCGCCGAGCGAAGCGCCGCGTTTAATCAGGGTTTTCTCATATTCACCAGACTGTTTGGGGAATTGGCAGCGCGGAAAGAGCACATTTGTGAATGTCATGTTTGGGCCGCAGAAAACATCATCTTCGAGCGTTACCCCTTTAAAAACCGAAACATTGTTTTGCAGACGAACCCTGTCACCCAGAACAGCGCCGGGCGCGATATATGCATTCTGGCCTAAGGAACAGGCTGCGCCAATTTTTGCACCGCTGCGGACAACAGCATGGTGCCAAATTTGTGTTCCGTCTCCAATCTCGGCATGTTCTTCAACACAGGCAGTTGCGTGAAGCGTATAAGCCATAATTTTAAGCCTCCCCTGGATGTAGTGAGGCAATCCGGGCAACGGCACCTGTCCAAATTGCTTTCATTTTCAATTCTATGGGAAATCCAAGCTGCGATATGACACAAAAAAACAGAGCCAACCGTTCGGTTGGCTCTGTTTGAAAAAAATTCAACCTGAAACTGCAAAACGCGTGCTGCCCGACGAAGCGGCGCTGCTTTCCATGCGAGATAACTTGTCGCCCTGAATAAAGACATCGCGCAGCTCTTCGACCATAGGCACAATTTCCTGAATCATCGAAGCATCCTTTTTAACATTGGCGGCAATCAGCTGACGGTTAAAAAAGTCATATAACGCTGCAAGGTTGTTTGCAACGGGATATTGTCTGTCCAAGGTGACGGTGAGATAGCTTAAGATTTTCTGCGCCTTTTGCAATGCCACATTGGTGGCTGGAATATCTTTTTCGGATATACCTTTTATTGCGAGGTTCATGTTTAAGATAATCGCTTCATAAAGCTTTGTGAGCATTTCGCCGTGCGTCATCGTCATAACAGACTGTGACGCGTATTTGTTATAAGTATTGTAAGCCATATTTTATAACCTCTCCCACAGTAACCAGGTTTATCACGATGAGGACATCATGGATGTGAGCCATGAACTGGTGCTGTTCATGTTGGAAATCAACTGTTCCATAGAGTTAAACTGTTTCCAGTAACGCTCATACTCATTCTCATATTTATCCTCAAGTCGGTCCAAACTGTCTTCAATATCCTGAATCTGTTTGTAAATATTGCTGGAGGTATCGGTTTTCCCCGTGGCTCCGGCAATACGCACCAAGCTGCCTGGGTTGACGGTGCTGGTTCTGGCCGCATCGCTGATGGCGTTATTGAGCAGTGTTGAAAGGCCTTTGTCTGTGTTGGTGAACAGTTTCATAACCGATTCCGGGTCTTCTGCGATCATCGTTTTAAGCTTGCTGGTATCGCCGATGGTCAGGTTATCCTTCGTGCCAAAATAAGAGGTTGTTATGCCGAGGTCATAAAGCGCCATGCCGCCATCGGGCTTTGTATAGAGTGTTCTTCGCAGGCTTGCCAACACGCTTGTAAGCGTACTGTCATTGCGCAAAAGGCCTTCCTTCGATTTGGTCTCCCACTTTTCTATCTGGGATTCGCTCATCTCTTCTTCCTGTGCGGCAGTCAGCGGCGCATAGTCCTTATAGGTTGCGTCTGCGTCGAGCAGCTCATTAATACTGTTTGTCAGCACGTTATAGTCGTCGATAAATTTTACAACGGTGTCGTAGATTTTGTCGGTGTCCTGGGTGACGGTAATAGTCGAAGCCGTATCGGTTTCAGACAGTAGCGTAAAACTGATGCCGTCCACCGTAAAGGAGTTGCTGCTCCGCTCAATGTCGACCCCGTTGATGGTGACAACGGCATTGCTGCCGTCTGTGACGGTAAACAATGGCTCGGAAGGCTCTGCTTCTATCCCGAGACTGCCTTCTGTTTGTCCAAACAACTTACCGCTTATATCAATGAAGTCCATCGGAATATCGACGCCGCAGATACGGATATAAGCCTTTGTTTCATTGAACGATGCAACATCGGAACCGGCCGCAGTGTTAATTTGGCTGATCATATCCCCGATGGTTGCACTGCTGTCAAAGGTCAGCGTTGTCCCGCCGATATTGAAGACAACATCCTCTGCTATGCCTACATCGCCAAGCTTGGTTTCGCCTGTCACCGCGCTGTTAAAACCCAGCGCCGATAAACTATCGTCATAAATATAGGCCGTAAAGTCCTCGTTTGTGCTCAGGCTGACCGTTGAACCATCTTCAGAGATAACAAAGGCGACATTGGGGTTTTCCGCATCATCTTGGCCAAACTGCTCAAGAAGGGCTTCATTGATAGCAGAAACGAAACTATCAGCGGAATCATAACTGTTGGGAATGGTCAGAGAAACCGCGCTGCCATTGACGTTAAGGTTTACCGTTCCGTCGGCAAACAAGAAGTCGCCCTCTGGAATGGCGGCGCTGGTCAATTGCGCTGTCAGCGTTTTACCTGTCGTGTCGCCGGGGGCAATGCCAAACAACGCCGTCAAGAAATTGCCTTCGCTTTGAGAAATATCAAAACTGTAGTCCTCTCCGCGCGAACCCGAGGCGGTAGCTTCAATGCTGAATGTGTCGGTCGTGGAGGAATAACTCATCTTTACACCGGCGTCGCTGCCGTTGATGGCATTCATGACGGTGGAAATGGTCTGGTTGGAAGAAAAGCTGAAATCGACGCCGTTTATTGTGAACTTCTGGCTCTGGCCAACGATGGGTGTGGCAAAATAGTTGTCGGTTAAAGCATAATTTAACGCGATTTTATTAGAGACACTCTTTTTTAAACCTAAGGCGGCCATGGTGTCCTCGTCACCGGTGATGGTGATTTTACGGGACATGTTAGAAGCGGTAAAGCTGATTTCGCCATCCGTTTCCGAGACCGTTATGCCGCTTCCAAAAGCAGATTGAACGGCCTTGTTTAACTGCTCGGCAATGCCGGTGTCTTCATCCAACGGATTATAGGTGATGGATTTGCTTACGCCGTCAATGGTTACCGACAAGGTTGGAAGTACGGCGTTGGTATTAAGAGAAAAAGAAGCGCTGCCCGTTGCGGAAACCTTGGATCCGCCTATTAATTTAAGCGCAGTATCACTGCCCGTAATTGAAAAATCAGTTGACGCATCGGCAGCTGTCAAAGTAAAGGACCCGTTGACATATTCAACCGTGGCCAAAGCCGTGCCGCTGTCCGCCAGGGCGGCGTTAAGAATACCCTCGGCTTCCAGACGGCTTTTACCTGCAAGAGCAGCCAGTGAAACTTCAACGGTGTCGGCGCCTATTGTAAAAGTGATAACTTCATCGGTAAGCCCCTGACTCAGCGCGTCAAGCTTTTCTGAATCAAGCGTGCCGGCAATAGCGGCAGAGGCGCGATTATTTGCCGTCTGCTTAAAGTTTGTGGCGAGGCTTTTGACGCTGTTAATTGTCACATTGCCAACAGGGGCGCTGTTCGTAGCTTTCACGCTATAACAACTGGATGTCGTCGAGACATTTTTAGATTCGAAAAAAGACTGGGAGAGCAGGTTGGTAGACTGATTGGTGTAACTGAAATAAGTTGATTGAAATGTCTGTAAATCGGAAATAACGCTTCGGTACATCTCCTGCTTGTACTCAAGAACAGTCTTTTTCTGGTTTTGAGAGTCAATTTTACTTTGTGTGCCGGAAAGCATGGATTCGACGATGCTTTCGGTGTCAATACCGGAGGCGAGACCGGCAAGTCCTTTACTTGCGGAGGATAACGAGTTGATGGCCATGGCAGGACGCTCCTTTCTGAGGTATCCGGAGTTTCTCTTTAAATAAACACACTTTTATATATCGCTACGTTTTACTTATCGGCCGTAAAAGCCAAAAATAAAGCGGGTACAGGCTAAATTTTTCTGTTTTTTATGCTGATGCTGCGTTCCTGCTGAAGAACGCCGGAACTCGTAAGGTACTTGATGATGCGCGGCGTATTTTTGGTTTGCACAATGCGCTCCTTCAGGTGATTGCGCATATCGGACATTCGCAGAAAAGCCTGCTCATTAACCTCGGCGCAGCGCGCGATAACGCCTTTGATTTTCTGTGCCTCTAAAAAAACCGGCTGCCACTGTAAGGGAACCTCCGAATAGGCGCAGCTGTTGGCTAAGATTGCTTCGGCAGCGGGGGAAACACGCACAGATTTTGCGATTTCAGCGATTTGATCGGTCACATTATCTATTTCATTTGCTAAATTAGCCCTTTTTGTGATATAATTAGCCATATCATCAATATCACAGGTTGTTAGAAGATTGGTACAATGCTCAAATTCTAAAAACAGATTCAGCTTTTTTTCAAGTAACGAAGTGATTTTTTGCACAGACTGCATTTGCAACAGCTCCTCTTTGCAATGAATGACGGCGACGAGTGAAAGGAGGGAGCAACCATAAATTCCATTGAGTTTTCAGCGCTTCTGAAATCAGAAGAAAACGAAATACTGGAACCGGGTCAGGCTTATATATCCCGGGATAACTCCGTGACATTTACCAGTGATTTCGTTCCGCTTATTAAATTGGGCAGTGATGTCACGGTCATCCGTGTGATCGGCGAAAAAAGGCTGGAACATTTTGTGGGGAAGGTCTATCTCTCTTCCCGAAAGTTGCTCAGAATCGTCAATGTTGAAAGTGCGCTCATCAGCTCAGCATTGGAGATGTTTGAGAGCAACGCGGTTTTTCCAACTGAATTTTTGATCGCACCAAAAGCAACAACCCGTTTTAATGTTCAAAAGGCACAGGCTGTAAGCGGGTTTGTGCGCTATATTTCGCCTCAGACGGTTAAGATTTGCACCATGGAGTTTGTTGACAAGGGTGCGTATTTAATGTTTTCGCTTGAAGAGCCGTCGCTTTTGCTTGACAAAATGCTTGTTCAAATCAAAGAGCGTATCCTTCTGATGCGCAGCGCCGCGCTGCTGCTGTGCGAAGTAGTCTCACTGAGCATGGACAACGGCGTAGCCATTGCGGGTTATCTTGAAGAAATGAAAGAAGAACAGGAACAATAACAAAACTATCAGGCCAGGCCGAACGGATTACAGCCCGTTCGGCGGCTTTTTATTTTGCAGGCTAATTTGCTTTAAGCTGGCCGCCAGACTGTGAACAGCGTCGTTATCCGCTTTGTGAACGGCGGCGACATTGCTTTTGATCGTTTGCAGCAGTTCGTCCCGCAGAACATTGAGCGTCAGAGGGGCATCAATACCAATTTTAACCTTATCTCCTGAGATCTCGGTGATTGTAATGTGGATATTATCGCCGATATGAAATGTTTGACCGGTTTTTCGGCTTATGACTAGCATATCAACCCCTCCCCGGTGTTGCTAAGCGGCGTGCGTACAGCGTAATCCTGATCCAAGACCACCTGAGCCGCGAGCTTTTTAGCGGGGTTGATGACAAGAGGACTTTTTAAGTTGACGGTGGCACCGCTTGTTTGGGTGGGAATGACCACCAAGCTGCGGAACACGGCGTCATCTTGGGTGTCTAAGCCCAGTTTTACTAAAATACCCGGCGCGACAGTCGGCGCATAAGCGCCAAAGACTGTATGAGGGTCCATAATAATAAAGCAGACGTCTCGGTCGTCGACCGATTGCAGCCAGCCCAATGCGTCGCCCAGTTCATCGTCATATAAAATAACAAAGCGCTTTTGAGATTCAAACCCTAGAATCGGGAGTTTAAACGTCAGAATACCGTCCTCAGAAATATCCATTTTTCCAAAATCTCTGGTTTCAATGATCATGTTTGAACTCCTTTGTTTGAAGGCGCTTTCAGGAAGCCTGATATTCTAACCTCGTGCGAAAGGCCTGTTATTTTGCCGGAACGGTTATACCAGCCTGTTAAAGCCTGGCGTGGTACTTTCCGGCGCATCGTTAAAACCGCCAAGGTATATAAAATCAATGGAGGGGGGCTGTAAAACTTCCAAATTAAAATCGGCCGGCGTATAACGGCGGATAGCCCGGGCAACATCCCAGTTGATTGTAAAGGAAGCGGGCGTAAATTTTATACTGACTTCGCCGGGCTTATAAGAAAAGGAAATCGGCTTGGCAGATTGAACCACCAACGACGTTTCGGGTGGCTGCAAAAATTTGCCGCCATAAACTTGCGCAGGCGTAACACCCTTGTCTATTTCAGCCATCTGATCAGCTATTCGGCCGTAGTTGGCTGTGGCTTTAAGCGCGGCCTGCCGTCCCTTTTCCGCAGCGTCTTGCAACAGGTCACCAAGCTTTTGCAGTCCGATGCTGTCAAAAAAAGCAGTGCTGTCCTGCCGGAGCTGCGGGGGCTCCGTGTGAATAGACAGCGTGCTTGGAGATTGCCGCATATCTTGCTTCGCAAGGTTTTGTTCGGAGCTGAGCGTCGCGTTTTTGACGCGGTATTCATACCGAAAGTTGCTGATGTTATATTGCAAGAGATTGGAGATATTACGCATAAAAACAACCGCCTTTTAAAAGGCTTGTGCAGCCTGCCTGAGGTTATAGAAAATCAAAAATAGATTTTGGCAGTATATTGCTGCCAAGCTGCAGTGTTACTGTCCAAGCCATTTCAAATTCTTTGTTGTACATAATTTCTTCGGCAAGGTCAACGCCTTCAACGCTGCTTTGCAACTCTTGAAGTGACACGCGGTCGCTTTCAAGCTGGGCGGAAACATTTTCAACAAAGCTGACACTGTTCCCGATGTCGGCAAGAGCGATCAACATATTATCATGCGATGTAGATAAAGTAGAAAGCTCCGTCTTCAGTGCCGAAGTATTCCCGGAGCTGAGGTGGTCTGCAATGTTGCTGAACAGGCTGTAAAAATTATTGGGTACGCCGCTTGCATCAACGCCATAGCCGAAAACATCCAAGCCGGAGAGAGATGACTTCACAGCGGTGCGGGTATCCAGCTGGAACGAGCCGCTGCTGCCGGATACCGACAACCCCAGTCCAATATCAAGATAATTGACGCCGTTATACTCAATTTCGGTGGTCGTGCCGTCACCATTGTCAACAGCAGCCTTGCCGCTTGAATCGGTTACAAGCTGATCAATGGGCGTGGTGTTGCCGTTATAATACAATAATCCGTCGCTGCCAACCTTAAACGGCGCGGAACGATCGGCATTGCCGGCTGAACAGAACAGATAATCATTGCCGTATTTGCTGTTTGCAATGCTCAGGGTCTGGTCACGAAGATTATTGACCTCGTTGGCGAGAATCTGCCGGTCCTGGTTGCTCATCGTGTCGTTTATACCCCGATTCACCAGATCGGTCATGCGCTGGTAGACAGCGCTGATTGAACGAAGGTTTGAATCAGCCGTATCCAGCCGGCTGGCTAAGGAATCGGCGCTTGAGATGTTGCGTTCATTATCATTGAGCATCTTGCGCACACGCAGCGCGCGCGCGGCGCCGGTGATATTTTCAGAAGGTTTGCTAAAAGAGCGCTGTGTGCTGAGTTTTTGGTTAGAACTTGTTAAATTGCTCAGGTTTGAACGCATTCCTTTTAAATAGTTGCGTACCGTAATATTGTTTGTGATACGAGTGCCCATGAACACCCTCCCTTTGCTTTAAAAATTAAGAACGGCCGACCAGTCCGGTTTTATTAATCAAAATATCCAAGATTTCATCCATAGCGGTCATAACGCGGCTCATGGCGTTATAGGCTTTTGTCCACTGGGACATATCCACACCCTCTTCGTCCATGGAAACCCCTGAAACTTCGCCGATACTGGTCAACAGAGAGTCGGCAATATCGGAGCTGGCTTCCAGACAATTTTTATTGTAGGAAATTTGTGTTCCGAGCTGAGAGGTGGTGTAAAACTGAATATAATCATTAAACGACCCACGGAATTCACCAAAGTCGTGTTCCGATGAAAATAAAGCCAGCGCATTTGTGACAAAGGTGGTGTCGTCCGCGCCTTCTCCGGTGGGGTGGATGTTCGTAATCAGATAGGTTGCGTCACTGAGCCAGTCGCTGTTCACCGTCAGATTAGCCGCCGTTTCTTCACCGTCGCCCGAAAAGCTGAAGAGCTGCTTATAACTCCCGGTGAGGTCGCCGCTGCTGTCCACAATGGGAATAAAGCTGTTGAAGGCATTGGCCAGCGATGAGGCAAAGGTGTCAATCTTATCCATATAATACAGAATACCGTTTTCAAGCGATTCGCCGGAGGGGAGGGAGGCGGCCGTGCCGCGACCATTTAACATCTCAAGCGCGCCTTTTAAAATGCCGCTTGAAATGCCGGTCTCGCCTCCGGTGCTTTTCCAGGAGAGCGCCGAAGTCATGTCGGTTTTACCGTTCGAAAGCAGCAGGGTGTCATATTCCGCATCCTTAACCGCCACATGGTTATCGGTGCCCATTGTAATGGTGACGGTGCCGTCGGATAGATTCTGCACTGAAATATCGGCATACTGTGAAAGCTGGTCGATCAGTACATTACGCTGGTCCAGCAATTCGTTTGGCCCGTATGTAGAGAGGTTCCCACCATAAGAAACCGTCACTTCGTTTTTAATGGTCTTATTGTAATTGGCAATCTGCTCAAGCAGTGAGTTGACCGAGGTAACATTGCTGCCCAGGTCTGTTCTTTGCTGCTGCCAGAGGTTGCCCAGCTTGGTGCTCATTTGAGTAAAAACCTGTGTGAGTGTGCGTGCACAACTTAAAATGTTGCTGGCTGCCACGGAAGTTTGACCGCCTTCGCCCTGCATCGCAGACCAGGCATTTTCCAGCGCGGTAAGTGCAGAGGTAATGGTGCTGGGTTCAATTTCGCTTAAGTTGGTTTCAACATTTCCAAGAATGCTCGTGACAGTGTCATAGTATCCAACGTCGGCATATTCATCGCGAAAGCGCTTGTCCAAATACGAATCACGAATTTGAGAAATGCCCGACACCATCGCGCCGGCGCCTGCCAGGCTGACGGCACCGGCGCCATACCGGCTGGAACTGGTGTTGATGGACATCGAAACGAGGTCAACGCGCTGGCGGGTATATCCGGTAACGCCAATATTGGCAATGTTATTGCCGACGATGTCAATGGCCTTTTGGCTTGCCATCAGTCCTCTTGTTGCAGTTTCAAATCCGAAAAAGGTCGGTCTCATAACATCCTCCTCATTATTCCCGGGCTGGCAGAATCCGGCGCTTAAATTAAGCTTTTGTTTTAAAAATACTCGGAATGGGTTCGACCTGGTTGCCGCGCGCCGCGCCGTAGGGGCTTGTTGCAGACACGCCTTCAACACCCGGCTTTGGAACAAGGGCTTCGGGATTTAAGCGCGTTATGTTGGTGTGAGCAACGGCCATTGACTTATCGTTCGTAAATTTTATTTCATCCACAGAAGCCTGAACCTGGCGGAACAGCGACGAGAGCGAAAGCTTATGCGTTTCGGGAACTTCATCAAGCAACTGTGAAAAAGCCATCTGTCCAAACCCCAGGCTTTCCTGCAACGCAATACGTTTGCTTTCGAGGTTTTCAATCAGCTTGGTGTTTGCCTGCGCCGTGCTGATGGCGTGTTCAATACGCGGCAATGAATTTGAAAGCAACGCACCGAGCTTCTCCCTCTCGTCACGGGCCATTGTATGTAATGCAGATGCATATTTTTCAAAAAAAGCAAACAGCTCGTCTGCCTGAGCTTCGGTTATCATAACAGGGCTCCTTTCAAATTGCCACAAAAGGCTCAACCTAAATAGTTCAGGATGGAGGCGGCCAGCTGTTGTGTTGAAACGCGATACGTTCCAGATTCAATCTGGGCGGCAAGCTGCTGCAACCGTGTGCTGCTGATAGTGGTTTCCACCTCGGCGGCAATATGCTGCACGGTGCTGCCAAGCTCAACCTGACGTGCTGCCTCAGAGCTGATCGAAATGCGGTCTGTATTTGCCCCGCCTGTAGGAAGAGCCGCATTATCGGTCTTGACAGAGGATACATTTTTGGTGCTTTCATAATATTTGAGCGCCTGGTTCCTATCTATTCTCATGTAAAATCCTCCTCGGGCAGTCTGAAATTTTAAAAACAATTTTTCGATTCACCTATAAATCTCTAATCGGCAGCTGCCTTAAAAAATTAACCTGTTTGTTTCAAAATATATAAAATAATAAAAATGCCGTTTTGTATGGCTCTTGTAATCGCTTTGGGCAGTTGCTATAATATAGAAAGATTACAAGTAATAAAAGAAGATTTAGGGTTTAAAATGGGCTTCTTCTTGTTATATAAGGAGTATCTGCAGTATGTGTAGAGTCGTATCTGTATCCAACCAAAAGGGCGGTGTGGGAAAAACCACAACAACCGGCGCAGTTTCCGCTGCGTTCACCAAAAAAGGGTTTCGCGTGCTGGCGGTGGATCTTGATCCGCAGGGCAACTTAACCTTCAGCGCCAAGGGCGACAACGAGCTGTCCGCATCTATTTACGATGTGCTCAAAGGTGCGGTCAAGCCGCAGCATGCCATACAGCATGTCGAATCCTGCGATTTAATCGCTTCTAACATACTGCTTTCAAGTACCGAGCTGGATTTCACCGACAAGGGACGCGAATACATATTGCGGGATGTTGTGGAACCGCTAAAGCCCTATTACGATTATATTTTTATTGATACGCCGCCCAACCTCGGCATTTTGACCATCAACGCTTTTACGGCGTCGGATTATATAATCGTTCCGGTGCTGTCGGATATTTTCAGCCTTCAGGGGCTGGCGCAGCTGCATGAATCGGTACAACATATCAAGAGTTATTGCAACAGCAAGCTGGAGTTTGCCGGCATATTGCTCAATCGCTTTGACCCGCGAACCGTGCTGGCCAAGGAAATTATGGGCACGGCGGATATGGTTTCAAAATCGCTGAACATCCCATTGTTTAAAACAAAAATCCGCTCAAGTGTTGCTGTGTCCGAGGCGCAATCCGCACAGGTCAGCATTTTCAAATATTCGCGCAACAGCCCTGCCGCGAAGGATTATATTAATTTTGCGCAAGAACTGATCGAGAGGGGAATGTAGTATTGGCCCGTTCCAAAAAAGACATCGACAGAGAGCTGATGTATAAAAAAATTCTGCCGACAGCCATGACAGCCGAAAGCACCCCGGAAAGAACAAGCCGGCAGGACATCATGGAAGAAACACTGTCGCAAAATATGGCTGCGGCGACGTTGGCTGTCAGTATTAACACGCCTGTTGAAGTCATCGTTTCATCTCCGGCTGGCGAAGAGCACCTCCAAATGCCTTCGATGGCAGAGTTTGAACCGGAGGCACCGGTGCAGGCACAGCCAAACGTGCAGGCGCAAGACGAAACAGAAGCCGGGGCGCCCCGGCAGCCGAATATGCGGGGCGCGGCAGTCTCCAGTGAACCGCCGTTGGTTAATCTGATGGAAGCATTCGTCGAAAAGCGGCTGGATGCCGCGATGAAAAAGTTTAAATGCTGCACCTGCGAACGCTGCCGCAAAGATGTGCTGGCGTTCACACTTAACAAGCTTCCGCCGCTGTATGTGATTGAGGATGACCCTGATATTCGGGACCTACACGAACGGGAACGCGCCGCGCAGGTGGCTACTGCGCTGGTACAGGCAATATTAGCCGTTAAGGCGCATCCTTCTCATGAAATTGTCCGAAAAGAGCCCTTCGTTTAATGAAGGGCTCTTCAGTTTGTCGAAAAACGAACATTTTAGAAAATGTTGCACACATCAAAAGTTTTGGTTAAGCTTTTTCAAAAGCTTGCAGGGTTGGGGCAGCGCCCCACAAAGTACCCTAACGCTGTAAGAAGTGCAGGAGAGGGCGCAAAACAGCCCAGTGGACTGTTTTTGCGGGGAGGACCTCGCCAGGGGTTCTTGCATAGCGCGATAAATGGTATTTGTTTATGCAAGTTGCTAAGCCCCTGTCACTTTATTTAAAAACTTAAAGAGCCCTTCGTTTAATGAAGGGCTCTTTTTGTATGGTGATATTTGTTTATTGTTCCTCAGAAAAGGGACGCTGCAGGCTGTCCCAGGTGTAGTTGACCGCCTCGACACATTCTAAGTACTTTTGAGACACAATATTGCTGTCAAGCCCCAGCTCTTCAGCGCAATTCGAAACTGTCCGCCAGTCGGCAGCTTCATAAGCGAGAATCAAACGATATAAGGTGCCCGCGGGGCCAGATTTTTCGGTCAGCGCATCACGGATCTCGTCGATGACAGGAAGCTCTTTAAGCGCTTCCTTGAGCGGAATTTGCAGCAGGATATCCAGCGTTGAAAACATGCCCAGCAAGTAAGCGTCAGACTTGGCAAGGTTAAGCCGGGCCGCATATTGAGAAAGCTCGGAGCATAAACTACCGCGCAAAAAAGAGGTTTTGATTATTTCAGCGGAAAGGTCGCCGTCGCTTTGCTTAAAGCTGAGCAGATAAACCCATTGCTTCAGTTGCCCCAGACCCAAAACCACCAGCGCCTGTTTAACCGACCGAACGCGGTTGCGAAGTGCAAAATAAGCGGAGTTAACCAAACGAATCAGTGAAAACGCCAACGTCACATCGCGTGAGATGATAGTTGAAATTTCGTCGACATCGGGCTCGTCGCGGGTTACGGCAATCATCAGCTGAAAGAAGTTGCTTTGCAAATGATCCAGCCGGTTCATCTTTGCGCTAAAGGCCTGCGAAATGGCGGTACCCTGAAAATAACCGCAACCCAGCGATTTGGCCTGCTGATATTTTTCGGGGGTGTCAACATTATAGGCGATGACCTTCTTTTTGAAACTTTTGGCGATATCAATGGCGCTGGACGTCGTTTCATCCAATGCGTTCATATCTATCTTCAGATAATCCGACTCGCCCAGCAAGGAAAAAAACCGGGGAGAAAACTCAAAGCCGCGCATGGCAATTCGATATCCGGTGCGTTTAAGACTGATGATTTCGCGCAGCGCATCGGGGTGAATGGCGGCGCTGTCGTCTATTTCAATGACAAGGCTATGGGGATTGAACATTCTGGGGACTCTGCGCAGCAGCAGATTGGGTGTAAAAGGAATAAAAGCCGTTTTGCTGCTCATAAAGCTATCGCTGTCCAGCTGGGTTAAAAAACCTTCAATGGCGTTTGCGGCCAGCGTATCCCCCTGGTTGTAGAGACTTGCGCGGTTGTCCTGATAAAGCAGCTCATATCCAAGCAGCTCTTTGTTGTCGCTCATGATCGGCTGGCGAACCACATTCATTTGCATAACGGTTCCTCCCGAAGATTACTGTGTATTACAAAATTGATAACGGGCAGTTTGCCTGTTAAAAAAGCATGGTGCCCTAAAAGCCTGTATCCGCTGGAACAGAGGGCATATGAGCGGTATTACCGACAGGAACCCCCGTGCTTAAAAAGGGGCGTTCAGTGACGTTTCGCCCAGTAAATGTCAATTTTATCGCCGTTTTGAATCGGCTCAATATAAGAGGCACTCTTCCCATTATGGAGCAGTACAATATCCCCCTGAGGCTTTGTGGCGTCAATATCCACCAGATTGAGCATATCAACAAACTGATATATTGCACCGTCCGGCTTAGGTGGTAACATGCGCTTGGCGCCGTTAACGGTGACCTCCAGCGCCGGAACAACCGGCATGGGCAGCGGCTGCGGCGCGGCAACCGGAGACGTTTGCATTTGGGGAGCACCCACTGTAGCCATCGCCGGCGTCTGCGGCACGGTTTGCACAGCGGAAACAGGCGCTACAGCTTTGATGCCATCAGACGTTGACGGGATAATTGATCGTGTATCAAGTGTAAGGGTAACGGCCGGTTGCGGGGCCGGTTCCTCCACTGCGGGTGCGGCCGCTGCAATAATGGCGTCGTTGTTTTTTAAACGGTAGGTTTTGGCTCTGGGTAAGCCGTTGACCAGAAAATGCAGGCCTTGCTCGTCAACACCCAGATGCCGCAACAGATCACCGAGGGTCTTTATGTTCGAAACCTCAACCCGGTCCTTGTTATGTATCGGTTGCCCTGGCACGGCACGCCGACCATTGATAGTTGCAAAGCAGCCCGCCTCGACAGCCGAACCGTGATAATATACCGTTGCAGGCTCGCCAAGTACGGCAAGCTGGTCAATGCTTAAAGAGGCGTCCTTGCCGCTTTGCGCCAGTACAACCTCAATTTCGTCGCCGCTTTTAACCGAGCTGGAGATGCTGGCAGGTTCGCCATTCAGACGAAGCTCCGCCGGTTGAAGGTGGCCGCCGCGGGCGATGCAGCGTTTCCCGTTGAGCTCATATTCGATGCTGCGCCCGTTTTTACCTAAAACGTCGCTGTATTTGTAGCCGCACAGGAGCAAAACATCCATCAAAGGCATCACAGTGCTGCGGAAAAGCTGCTTCTTTTCGCCGTTGAGCATGACGGAAAAGCCGCGGTGCTCTCCGGCGGCGGCCGCAGTCAGCGCAATCCCGAGGGGGGTGGCATATTCCGGCCCCTGCAAATCCTGGTTCGCTGTCATGACACGCTTCATAAAATTGTTGCCGCCGACAGCGACCTTCCGCTGGTCAATACCCAACCTGTCCGCAACCAGGGCGCAAAGCGTGGGCACCTTGCTACCGCCGCCCACAAGAAAAACAGCGGCCGGGGGGTGGCAGTTTGCCGCCAATATTTTTTCGCAGATGACCTTGCTGAGCGTATCGATGGCGCCACTAATCGAATCAAGCAGTGTTTCTCGCGCAACAGAATCATCAAAGCCCATAATATCGCTGTAGGCAATTTCTGCGGTATCGGTGCCCAGCAGGTGTTTCATGCTTTCGGCGGTTGAAAAGTCAACCAGATATTTCCGGATAATTTCTTCGGTAATTTCATCGCCTGCCACCGTTGCCATTGTATAGGCTGTGACGCTGCCGTCTTCGCAGATGGCAATATCCGAGGTGCCTGCCCCGATATCCACCAGCGCCAGGTTCAGCAGCCGCAGTTCGTTGGGAATGACGGCGTTCATGGCGGCGATGGGTTCCAGTGTTAGAAAATCAATTTCAAGGTCAATTTTGCTCATAGCCGCCTGAAGCGAATCAACGACCTCACTGGGCAAAAAAGTGGCGATAACCTCAACCCGTACATCCTTACCTTTGTGCCCCAAGATGGTGGAATAGGCATAATTATCTAAAAAAAAGCGCTTAACCGAATAGCCGACGCAATAAAACTCAATATCGCCCTCCGCTTCGGCCAGCGCCTCGCTGGCGCGGCTTACGGCACCCATTTCAAGCTCGTAAACCGTCTCTTTGTTGATTGCCTGTTTGGGCGAAACGGTCATCGAAAAATCGGCCGTGTTGGTTTTTAACGCGCGGCCTGCCGCAGCAACACAAACCCTGTGCAGCGCAAAGCCCAGCTGAGATTCCAGGGAGGCTTTTACGCGGCCTGCCACGGCGGCAACTTCGTCGATATCCTCTATCTGACCGTCAATCATAGCGCGCTTTTCGTGCTCGATTGTTTCAATTGCCACAACATGAAAGCGGTCATTGCGCATCAGGCCGACCAGCCCGATAATGCTGCGGGTACCGATGTCCAAGGCAAAAACCAACTCATCCGGGTTTATCCCGGAAAGAAGGTTTGCGTTCGTTTTCGACCAGTCCTTCATCATTTGCACTCCCATATCAACCGTCGTTAATCGTAGCGGTTCTTTTTTCGGTTTTGAATTTCAATACGTTGCAGTTTAAATAAAATGTTGCATAAGTGGTCTATCTGCCGGGTTGAAAAATTAACAAATTCACAGCCGTATTGTTTTTGGCCGGGCACCACGCGTCTGGGCACAATTTCACGGCATACCCGGCAGCAAAATTCCATTTTTCTGTCCATCAGCTCAAAAGTGGTCAGCAAAAGGTTACCCGGATTTAATTCCCTGTTGCTGCCGATGCGGATGCCGCCCAAGCTGATATCATAGAGCATTAAAGTCATGGCTTCTTCCTCAGAATCGTCTGGGCCGATATTTTCATGCTGTAAAACGGCGGTTGCCACCACATTTGTATTAAGTCTGAAATATTTGCGGCGTTCATAGCCCTGCGCAGTATGTACATTAACCAACGTCAGCATACTGGTTGTTGAAATGTAAACATTTCCCCGCATCAGCAAAAAGCCCTGCTTGCTGGCGAAAGAAATCACTTTAACCGGCGTGTTATAAGCCACCAGAGGCAAACGCTCATCTTCCTGTGCAGAAACGATAGTCATTCGCGCGTTGTCGTCGGGGTCGATTGATTCCACGCGTGCGACCACAAGGAGGTCGTTTTGTTCGGTTTTTATTTCGCAAAGGTTGCCCACCAACTCTTGCAAAAAGGTCTTTCTCTCAGGCATTGTCTGTTCCTCCTGGTGTCTGGCTTACTGTAAGAATGATACAAAACGACGCATAACGCAATAAAGCATAAAATGCACAAGCAGCAACCCTTGCTGCGGCAGATGCCATTTAAGCGCGCAAACTACAATGCAAGCTGTCAAATTAAGAAGGCGTCTCAAGCGTATGAAAATGTTTACCGCAACTTTTTTGGAAAAGCCGTACTTTTTAAATAAACCTCGTGCCGGTCTTTAACAACTGTGTGCAGCTTTTTAATCATATGTTTTTCACAATGATTATAATATTACTATAACATTTTTTCTAAAAAGAAGCTAGAATTTTTAGTGCATTATAGGCGTAAATAGCTATTTTTTTAGGGCGGACCGGTGCCGCTGTTCAACCTGCTGGCGTAATTGCTCGGCACTTGTCCGGTTGCCGGCCGGTGTGACCTCGCTATAATGCTTGATATCTTCTGAAATTTGCATAAGCTGCCCGTAAATGATGGCGACGACCTGATAAAGCTCAGGCGGAATCGTGCGCCCAACTTCCAGCATGCACATCAAAGAGGCAGCGCTGTCGTCCCGAAAGACCGGGATGCCCTTGCTCTCAGCAATATCTATAATTTTTTCCGCAACATTGCCGCAGCCCGACGCAATGACCACTGGGGCCACATCAGTTTCTTCCTGGTATTTTAACGCGACTGCTTTTGTTCTTTTCTCAGATTTTGACATCTACACCCGTCCTTTTATGTGGCAGAGTTTTAAATACATCCATCAGCGAGCGGTGTTTTTCAAGCTTATCCACAGACATGTTCAATAAGCGGTATCCGGTTGCGGAAATCTGTTCCCGAACGGATGCCGCCAAAGCTGAAAAAGCCGGAAGATAGAGCGGGGGGCAGAAAAGATTGACCATAATATCTTTGCCGGCGGCAGCCAGCTCCGCTTCAAAACGGCCGATGCCATCGATATCGAAAACCATCAGCATATGAATACAGTTTTCCACACGGTTCCCCCGAGCGTCGGTACTTTCGGCGTTAGGGTCGATCCAAATCTCTGCAAATGATCTCAGATCCTGCGCCTGCACCGGAACGATGTAATGTAGAAGTGGGGTAAAATTACAGGGGGAAGAAAGCAGACTGTAAATGATCTTTTCGATTTTTTCCCCGCCAATCATCGCCAGCTCACTGTTGTCATTTTGCTTGCCGATGATGTCGGCGATAATGTTCATAACCTTGGATGATTCCTGTGCCCGACTGTCTTGGTTGTATTCATGCAGCAAATCGGCCAGCCGCTGCTTTTGGGCGTCTCCATCCAGAATGGTGGACAGGCTGCCGACACATTCCTTTAAAAAGTGGGGATTATCATTAAAACGAGAAAGGTTATAGATAATCATGGGCACTATTTTTTGAAGTTTTGGTGAAAACAAAATACTGCTTTTAACTTCGCTTAGCAGATGAAGGGTCTCATCCTTCAGTGCGGAAAAACTGTTTTGTGCCTCCGGCTGCTTAAAACGTTCAGCCAGCCCGGTTAGTTTTTGCGAAAGAGAAGCGTTGCTTGTCATGTTCTCAGACAGAAAAGAGAGACCGTTCGAAATAGATTTTAAAATTTTCTGTTGCGAAGATAAAGCATTGAGAGATTTCAAGAGATTGCAGATGCCATACCGCATTTCCGGTTTGGTGTTTTGCGTAAGCTGTTGCCGTAAAAAATCAAACAACTCGCCCTTAAAGGCGGTGGAGGCCTGCTCCTGTTTTAACAGCTCCCCGGCAATATCCTCAGGCGAAATCAGCATTTCATTAAAGAGCTGCTCAATTTCGGCGGTCAAAGCCTGATTGTTCACAGGAATCAGCTTAATTATTTCCTGAAGCATGTCGATGTTTTTTAAAAAGCTGACGGTGACCGAAGGATCCTTTAAAAGGTTCATCAAAATGGCCGCACTGTTTTCGCGTTCGATCATGCCGTTATTTTGTTGCAAAATCTCACTTTGTTCGCCGGGTTTTATCACCTTGGTGATGTCCGAAAGCTGGAAGGGGACGGAAGGGTCGGCGACAGGCCGGTTAGCTGAAACAGCGGTACGGTCAATAATGGGTGTTGTAATTTTAAGAATATCTGCCATTCAGTTTCACTTCCCCGGCAATAAAGTTACAAAAAACAGACCTGTTTGTTTAAACATTAGAATTCTGTTACCAAAAATAGGACAATACACCATAATAAAATTATTTTACACAATTATATCATACCGACGCCATAAAAAATATATAAATTTGCATTAAAATATCATAAAATATTGGTATTCGTTATCAATTAATAAAAATTATAGAAAAAAGTCCAAAAGACAGTAGGAAATACGCAAAAAATATATTATAATGGTATGAAAGAAAACGTTGAAGCATACAAAAAATAATATGTTAGCAGGTGAAGAACATGAGTGTTTTTGACGCGAGCATGCTCCCAATGGTGGATATGTTTTTATACGAGACAACCACACTTTTGGAACAGTTGGATGAAATATTGTTGCAGTCTGAGCAAAACCAGGAAATGACTGCCGAGGATATCAATGAGATTTTCCGCATTATGCACACCATCAAGGGCTCGGCTGCGATGATGGGCCTCCCTGCTTTTTCGAAGGTAGCACATCGCGTCGAGGATATGTTTTTTATTGTGCGCGAGGATCCGGATATTATGAAGAGTATCCTGAGCAGGCCTATTTTTGATATTCTTTTCCAGTCATCCGATTTTTTCAAATCCGAGGTCGAGGGAATTCAAAACAATATCGAGGCGTATGCTCCGACAAATCCTTCGGAACTGCTTGATACGATCATGACCATCATTCCGCAGCTTAAGGGGGAGGCACCCGTTCAGGCCGCGCCTGATACGCCGGCTCAGCCGGTGTTGGAGCAGGCTGCTGCCGCACAACCGGCTGCACAACCGCCAAAGATGGCTGAGAAGGTATTGCCCCGGCAGGAAAACCACGTCCCGGCAGCAATATCCGGCGGGGAATATAAGATCAGAATTTTCTTTGAAGACGGCTGCCAGATGGAAAATATCCGTGCGTTTATGCTCATTACACAGCTCAAAGGCTATTGTGAGGATATCACCAGTGTGCCTGCGAACCCCGAGACCAATTCCGACTATGCGGCAGAAATTATTAAAAGCGGCCTGTTGCTGAAAATTAGAACCTCGCTGCCGATAGAGAATATTTATTCGGTTATTGAGAGCTCGGTCAACATAAAATCGTATGAGAATGTCAGTGCGCAAAATGCCCCGGTTTCAGCTGTGGTTACGGCTGCCGCCGAGGAGCATCAGAATGTATCGGCGTCTTCCGGCACGGCTGGTGTGGCTGAGGGACAAACCAAAGATGGCGCCCCCGCTGGTGAGACGGCGCAAAAGGCTGTTGCGCCTTCCGGTGCCGGCAAGCAAAGCATGATCAGCGTCAATCAAACCAAACTTAACCAGCTGATGGATATTATGGGTGAGATCGTAATTGCCGAATCGATGGTTGCCAATAGTCCGGAGCTCAAGAATTTACAGCTTGACAACTTCAGCAAATCCACCCGGCAGCTGCGCAAGCTGACCGATCAGCTTCAGGATATTGTTATGTCCATCCGCATGGTGCCGCTGACCGGCGTCTTTCAGAAAATGAACCTTATTGTGCGCGATATGAACCGCAAGCTGGGCAAGGAGGTTGCGCTTAAAACTTTCGGTGGCGAAACCGAAATTGATAAAACAATCAATGACGTTTTAGCCGACCCCTTTATGCATATGATCCGCAATGCGATGGATCACGCCATTGAAACGCCCGAGGAGCGCGTGAAGCTAGGCAAGCCGGAGCTGGGCACCATTACATTGGGTGCACAGAATATCGGTGGCGAAATTGTAATCACCATAGCCGATGACGGCCGCGGGCTGGACCGTGACAAGCTCCTGGCAAAAGCAAAAAAGAACGACATGCTCACTAAACCGGAGGCGGAATATTCAGACAAAGAAGCATATCAACTTATCATGATGCCCGGTTTCTCGACCAACGAGGTCGTCACCGAATTTTCGGGGCGCGGCGTGGGGATGGATGTCGTACGTCAGAATCTTGAAAAAGTTAACGGCAGCATTTCGGTTGAATCTCAAATGGGGGAGGGCACCACCTTCACCATTAAAATTCCGCTGACACTCGCCATTGTGGACGGTATGGAAGTGGCGGTCAGCGACGGTATCTATATTATTCCAATTACATCCATTCGGCAGACCTTTAAGCTTGGCGATGGCGTACAGGTTCTCAAGGATACGGAAGGTTCCGAAATGGTGATGCTCAGAGGTATTTGTTTCCCTGTTATTCGTTTACATAGAACATTTAACGCCGAGAACGCGAAGACCGACTTAACGGACGGCATCTTTATTCTGATTGAAAACGACCGCAAATCGGCGTGCCTGTTTGTGGATGAGCTTTTGGGCGAGCAACAGGTTGTAGTCAAGCCTTTTCCGGCGTATTTAAGCAAATACAGCATCAAGGGCAACGGACTGGCGGGCTGCACCATCATGGGCGACGGCAGCATAAGCCTGATTCTCGACGCCAACAATCTGCTTAATAATTTTTAGGAGGTGCCAACATGGCTGAAGTAGCGGTCAACAGTGTTGTCAAAACGGTCGAAAGTGCTGTCTTTGCGGGCAAGTATCTGACGTTTTATATTGGAGAAACCATTTACGGCGTTGCGCTGGAAAATGTCCTTGAAATCATCGGCAATCAGGAAGCCACAAGAGTGCCCGGTATCCCGCTGTTTGTCAAGGGTATTATCAATCTGCGCGGTCGCATCGTTCCTGTTATTGATGCACGCCTGAAAATTGGCGCGGAAGAGATTGAATATGATGAGCGCACCTGCATTATCGTGATCACCTGGAAAGAATCGCTCGTCGGATTGATTGTTGACCGGGTTGCCGAGGTTAACGATTTTAAAAATGATCAGATTGCATCAATCCCCGACTTTTCCAGCGTGAATACAAACAAATTTCTTTCGTCAATCTGCAAAGTGGGCGAACGTTTGGTTTTAATTCTTGACTGTGACAAATTTTTGGCCGACGATACCTGCGGCGCTTCCAAACCACTGTAATGAAGCCGTTAAACGAAGGGATTATTTCGCCGATGCTTAAGCTGACTGATCAGGAATTTAACGAACTTAAAACATTTGTACATAAAAACTATGGAATTGATCTCTCAAAAAAGCGTGTACTGATTGAAGGGCGCATGTCCAATACCCTTATGGCCCATGGCTTTAAGACCTTTAGCGCCTATATGGATTTTTTGTTTGCCGATAAAAGCGGCAATGAAATGACGAAGATGCTCAACAAGCTCACCACCAATTACACTTATTTCATGCGCGAAAATGAGCATTTTGATTTTCTGGTACAGAAGGTACTGCCCTTTTTTGAACGTACCCGTACCAGTAAGACCCTGTATCTTTGGAGCGCCGGGTGTTCCTCAGGCCAGGAGCCCTATTCGATGGCAATGGCTATCAGCGAATATTTTGGGCCAAGAAAAGGGCAGTGGAACACGACTATTTTGGCCAGCGACCTTTCGGTCAACGTGCTGGAAAAGGCGTCGAAAGGCATCTATACCCGTGAAGAAATAAAGGATATTCCATCGGCGTGGCGTACAAAGTACCTGGTTGACCTCAAGGATGGAAATTATCAGGTTAGCGAGCAGATTCGCAAAGAGGTGATATTCCGCAGAATTAATCTCATGGATCCGTTCCAGTTCAAAAATAAATTCGACCTGGTTTTCTGCCGTAATGTGATGATCTATTTTGACGCGCCGACAAAGGAGCGCTTGGTTAATAAATATTATGACTGGACGGCGGACACAGGGTTCCTGTTTATAGGCCACTCTGAAAGCATCAACAGAGAAGCAAGCCGATACACCTACATCCAACCGGCAATCTATCAGAAACGAGGGACTAAATAGTGTTGGTAAAGAAAAAGAGTCGGGTTTTAATTGTTGATGATTCTATCCTTTTTCGCACCACGCTTTCAAAAAGGCTGGAGGAGGACCCGTTCTTTGAAGTGATAGGAACCGCCTCCGATGCGCTGGAAGCAATGGAAAAAATTAAAGAGCTTCAGCCGGATGTTGTTACGCTGGATGTTGAAATGCCTAAAATGAGCGGCATTGAATTTTTAAAAAAGCTGATGCCGCTCTATCCCACACCGGTTGTTGTCGTAAGCTCCGCCCCTATCACAACGCTTAATGCACTGGACGCCGGCGCGGTGGATTTTGTCAAAAAGCCGGTTGTCAATTCTCCGAATGACCTGACCCAGTTCATCCGTGAACTGGTTGTCAAGCTTAAAATAGCTTCGGTCGCAAGGGTAGGGCAAAAAAAGGCTTTAGCCGCTAAGCCCTCTTCAAAGCTGGCCGTGCATCCTGCCTTGACCAGGACCATCGACAATATGGTGATCGCCATCGGTGCTTCAACCGGCGGAACAGAGGCGATCTTGGCGGTGGTGAAGGATCTTCCACCGACAACGCCGGGCATAGTCGTGGTTCAGCATATGCCGCCTGTTTTCACCCGAATGTATGCTGAGCGCCTGAACAATATCTGCAGGATGACCGTTAAAGAAGCCGAACACGGCGACAGAGTGGAGCCCGGTAAAATTATTATAGGTGCGGGTGAATTTCACCTGCAGCTGGCCAAGGACGCACAGGGCTATTATGTTAAAAGCCAGCGGGGCGAAAAGGTCAGTGGCCATTGCCCTTCGGTGGATGTTTTGTTCTCATCAGTGGCCCAGACCGCGAAAGAGCGGTCGGTGGGTATTATTCTCACTGGCATGGGGGCGGATGGCGCCAAGGGGCTATTGCAAATGAAAAAGACCGGTGCTTATACAATTGGGCAGGACAGGGAGAGTTGCATTGTCTATGGCATGCCCATGGTGGCATTTAACATTGGCGGTGTAAAAAAACAATTGCCGCTTGACCAGATAGGCGACGAAATATTACGGCATTTGAATGCTATTCAATAAGCGAAACAGCACATAGAGTCAAATAATTCAGGTATAGGCACAGTCTTTGTGGCCTATACCTGAATTATTTGACTATATAAAAAGAGACTTGAATGATCAAGTCTCTTCAGGCTGTCGATAAAGTCATTGTTTTAGCGATATGCACAAATTGGATGCCGCCTAAGCGGTATTGGCAAACCCCTTGCGGGGATTCTCCACACAAAAACAGTCCGGAGGACTGTTTTTGTAGCCCCTCCTGCGCATATATGACGATACAATACGGTTTGGGACGCCGTCCGGACCGCTCGCATATAGGTGCGCTCACGGGCAGCTTGGCCCGCTTATTACAGCGGGCGGCATGGATGCCCGCTGTGGCGCCACCAAGACCCTTCAAGCTTTTTCAAAAGCTTGACCAAAACTTTTAATTTTGCAACATTTTCTAAAATGTTCGTTTTTCGATAAGCTGAAAGAGAGCAACTTTACAGAGAAGGAAAGCTATTTTGCGCCCAAAACAACCTCGCCTTCGCTGTTCTGATAAAAGCGACACATATTGGCGATGTTGGTCAAACGGTAGGACGCGCTACCGATTGTAATGCGCAGCGGCGGGTAAGCCGTTGTGCAGGTTAATGTACAAGTAAGCGGCTGGGATTGCTGATCGGAATATTTTGAAATTTTCTTTTCCAACCGATTTTTCTTGAAGAGAACAAGGTTTAACTTTCCTCTATATTGCGCCAACAGTTTTTGGCGCTCTTGATCAGACAGGTTTTGAGATTGTTCTAAAAACAGAATATCGCTGTTGAGCGACTGGAATTCCGACAGAACAGCCTTATGCTGCTGGCGGATTTGCAGGCGCTCTCTGAGCATATTCGGGGTAACGCCAAGCACAATGTTGATGGGTGTATAGGACCGCGAGCCAACAATTTTAGCCTCTACAGAACCGAAGACCGTGATGCTACCGCCTACCAATGTTCCACGGCCTGTCAGGGTAAGCCCGCCGTCTGCTTCAACCGTTGAGTTGATGACCGACTCAGATTTGATGTCGCCACCGGCCCGAACAGTACAATTCTCAATAAATTTTGCGGTAATATTCTTTTGCGCCTCCAAAATCCCTTTGCTCATGCCGTTGATGCCCTTTTGGAGAATGATATTGCCGCCGGCATAAATAGAGGCACCTTCCACAATGCCATAGACTGTTACATCGCCATTGGTCCGGATGGAATAGCCTTCACAGACATCACCGCTGACAATAACATTACCGGTAAAATTAATATTGCCGACCGAATTGTTAACATTTCCGTTGACCCTGAAGGTATGCTCAACACAGAAACGCTTATCTTTATAAACGAGATTTCCGTCAATGGCGGCAACAAGCTGGCTCATATGTTCGTCAATCGTAACTAAGTCAACATTTTCACCACGCGGAATAGCCGGAGATTTTGCTATGCGTGGCCGCAGGGGTTTATTGTAGACGCTGGTGCCAATCGTGCCTTGCACGGGATTGATAATCTCGCAGATTACCGTGCCCTTTGACACATTATTGACAATATGCATATTTTTAAAATCAATACTGCCGTCAGGGCGCTGATCAAAACGGGGTTTATTGGTACGGTCCAAAAGTTCCCGAACATAACCGTCCGTACCTTCAATGGCGGGAATACCCTGTGCGATAACCACGGGCGTGTTATATAACAAGGACTCAGAACCTGTTTCAAAGAAGCTTTTTAGCGCCGCTTCATCTAAACCAAAAGTTATATGGCAATCATTCAAGACTCGGCGTAGAATCTCTAATGTACAGGTTTCCGGCTTGCCTTCCACTGGCGGACGCAAAAGCAAGCGCGCTTTTGTGGTCGCTTTATTAACCTGTACCTCCAAGCGGGAATGCGCATCCCATGATAATGGTGGGACCATAAGACGAACCCAATTGTCGGATTCATTCTCAGGCGCTGCAGATGACGCTTCAGCCGGCGGTTCTGTTTGCGCTGAAACACTTTGATCCGATACTTCATCTTCAGTCGGAGATCCGGATGATGTTGTATCAAAATTTTGCAATGAAATGCCAAGGTCTATCGGCTCATTCTTTTGCTTTGACTGCAGTAGCCGAAACAACAAACTGCCCTTATTTTCATCCGCTTGTTTCATGATAGCCCCCCTCTTTTATAGGGATAATTTGAAAAGGAAACGTTTAAAACCGCCATTCGCCTTTAAGTGCCGATTTTATGAGCATAATGCCGGTGCCTGCGTCAAAATAACAAGTGCGGCCATAGTCTTTTCCGGTGTCTTCCGCAACGATAGGAATGCGAAACTTTGCCAATCCGGCTTTGACGGCCTGTGTATTGCGGCGGCCAATGTTCCCCAGGGGGGAGTTGGTCGTTTCAGCAAACATTTGAGCACCGCCGGCAATTTTAGCCGTCAATACTGCCGCGCGTGCACCCTGAAATTGCATCGCTTTAAGCAGCTCAAGCAAAGCAGTATCTGCAAATTTAAGGGGTTGGCTGCTGCCGGAAGAAAGCTGCTTGCTGTCGGGAAGCATAATATGTGCCATACCAGCAATTTTTCGTTCGGCGTCGTGCAGGCAAATTGCCACGCAGGAACCAAGTGCAAAGGTGACCAGCTCATCTTCGCCCTTTACGATGTTCATATCGGCAATGCCAACCTTAACTGTGTTCTTCATTACTCGACCCCAAGATTCCGCATAATCCTTTGCAGGGAGTCTGCGGTCGGTATCAACAGAATATGGCTGGTCATATTCTCGGCTTCTCCGTTAAATTCATCTTGAATAAAAATAACTTTATCGCTGATGTCGGCGAAGTAGATGGCGGGAACGCTCAAAATGGCGCCAACCATATCCACTGTCATGGAAGGCACTGAAATATCGATGGTCAGACCGGTCAATTGCGCGATAGCATTGACATAAGAAGCTGCCATAATATTGCCGATTTCTTTTAACGCGGAAATGGAGAGTTCGTCAAGCTCGTGAAAGCCCTGAAAACAACCGCCCAAAAGATCATTCACAATTGCGTGGGCAAAGTCTTTTTCAAGCAAAAACATCATCATGCCGCTCACCTCACCCGAGATGGTCAGCATAATACCGACAATCATGGTTTCCGGTCCGCCCAATTGATCTGTTACCTTTTCATAGTCCAGAACACTGATGGTTGGAACACTGATGTTAACAGGTTTTTGCAGCATAGCGGCTAATGATGTGGCCGCATTACCGGTGCCGATATTGCCGATTTCACGGAGCACATCGAGGTGCATCGCATTTAAGTCACTGTAATCGTTTAATGCCATATAAGTAAACCTCTTTCGTTACATAGAGATGAGCGCTACCGCAAGTTATTAATCATTTCGTCAATATCGTCCGCAGCCTGCACCACGCGGGAGTTCAACTGGAATGAACGCTGGGCTTGAATCATATTGACCATCTGATCACTGAGTTCCACATTGGAGTTTTCTAAAAAGTTCTGTAATACAGTGGAGGTGGTATCGCCGGATTTAGCGGCGACGGCCTTACCCGAAATATCGTTTGCGGTAAAAGAACCACCGTCGGCAGGCGTTAGACCATACGGATTTGAAAAATGATAGACGCCCAACGATTCAGCCAGCCCGTCTGTCACAGGGGAACCGCTATCGGTTAATGTCAGCGAAATTCGTTTGCCCTTGCCATTTAAGACATGTGCGCCGTCACCGGTGACCAAATAGGCTTTTTTCCCCTCAATACTGACGTTGAAATTGCCGTTTCTGGTGTACTGTGTCTCCCCGGAGGCCGTTTCAATGGCAAAAAGGCCCTCTCCGTCTATGGCAAAGTCAAGCGTTCGACCGGTGGGAAGATAACCACCCTGTGTATAAAGCAGATTAACCTGACCGATGCGCACACCGTGGCCAACCATATCATAGCTTTTTTCGGCATCCGCCTGGTCACCGGTCGCGGTGTCCGCAGTGGTGTTATTATAATTGCGGTGAATATTCATTCTGGTATAAAGAAGGTTTTGAAAAGAGGATTCCTGCGTTTTATAGCCGACGGTGTTAACGTTAGCTATGTTGTTAGAAGTGATGTCCATATGCGATTGTGAAGCCAGCATTCCGGCAACACCCGTGTAAAAGGCAATACTCATTTTCAACACCTCACTGAATTAATTTACAACTTATAACGAAGCGATGTTGGCCGCTTTTTGCTCGATTTCATCGATCATCATCAGCGCTTTACTGCAACTTTGAAATGTGCGCTGCGTTTCCATCAGGAGCGCCATTTCACGATTATAGTTCGCGTTGGAAGACTCCAGCATGCTCTGACCAATTTGGGGATTTGCGACCTCCGAAAGACCGGCCGTCTCGCCTATAACGCCTTCGCCGCCCGGCACCTGGAACAGGCCGTTGGGGAATTTTTCAAGCGCTGCCTCCGGCGATGCGGCAACTATTTGCAGGCTTCCAACCAGACGCCCTTTTGTGTTATAAACGGCGCCCTCGGAATTAACTGAAAAATCGGATCCGTCGATTTTAACATCGCCACGGGAGCTCTGCACTCTGCCGACACCCGGCAAAATAAGATAGCCTTCTCCATCAATATCAAACTGTCCGTTCCGGGTAAGATATTGCTTTCCATCATCGGCTTTGACGGTGAAAAAGCCCTCCCCCTGAATTGCCAGGTCAAACGGCCGTCCGGTGGATTTTACAAAGCTCTCGTCAAACTGAGTTGGAACATCCTCGACCACTTTGACTGCGTCGCCCGTTCCGATGAAAGTGCGATTATAGCCCTGCTGGCGCATAAGAAGTTCCTGCTGAAAGGTTGTACTGACGACACGTTCGGCCTTAAACCCCGGGGTGTTGGCATTGGCCATATTGTTTGCAATAACGTTTAAGGTGCGCTGTTGCATCATCATGCCGGAAGCAGCGGTATAAAAACCTGTCGCCATATGCTATCCCTCCAAATAATCTTTAAGATGGTTTCGCAGTTTCAAAATTGCCTTGGAGCGGGCCTGGCAAACCCGGGCTTCGCTGACTTTGAGAACCTCGGCAATTTCGTGAAGTTTCAGATGTTCAAAATAATAAAGTGAAATAACAAGGCGGTCTCTTTCACCCAGTGCATCAATAGCATCCATCAGCCTTTTATGCAGCTCGACCCGAATCAGCGACGATTCAGGTTGTTCAAAATCGCCCGCGGTATCCTCCGCGCTGTTTTCGACCGCGTTGCTCAACAGCATTTCAAACGAGAGTAAAACAGAGTTTGAAATCTCACGGTAATGCTTATAGATGATGGATTCGTCTACGCCGAGGTGATCCGCCAGTTCCTTAGCGGAAGGCACCCGCATAAATTTATTTGAAAGTGCATCATAAGCGGCTGTGATATCACGTGCTGTTTTGCGCACGCGCCGGGGCAGCCAGTCCTGCTTGCGGATAAAATCAATGTTGGCGCACTTGATTCTGGAGTAGGCATAGGATTCGAAATTGCCGCTTTTCTGCGGATCAAAACGTTCTATGCAGTCAATAAGTGTGATAATCCCGTTGTTGACAATATCCTCAATCTCAGCATAAGAAGCGGTGATGCCGCGCATCTGGGAAGCCACCATTTTAGGTATGTAACTGTATTGCAGGACCAGTTGGTTGCGAAGTTCAATACTGGGCAGCTTCAAATAATGGGTCAACAGGGTTTGCGCTTCTTCGGGGGCCTGTTGCGTCTGCAAAGCTTGTCACTCCCTTCACTGGGGATAAGGGTCAGGAGAGGGCAATATTACCGAGTGCCTGTATCTGAACGGTGCTGTCGATCTCGCTGAACGAAAGCACGATGACGTTAGGATAGAACTGGTCGATCAACTTTTTATAATACATTCTTACAATGGGGGAGGTCAGAATGATTGAATGTGGAATCAAATCGCGAATTTTGTCAATCTGTGCGCCGGAGGCTGAAATAATAGACTGAATGGTTGCGGGTTCCAGTGCCAGATAAGACCCGGAGTCAAGCTTTTTAACCGCACCCATAATCATATTCTCAATTTTTGCATCAAGGGTGATAACCTTCAGTTGCTCCGCCTCGGCAAACTGATGCGAAATAGTGCGCTTTAAGGATTGCCGCACATACTCGGTTAGCATGTCCGCGTCCTTCATGGAGGCGCCGTAATCGCCAAGAACCTCCAGAATTGTTTCCATGTCGCGGATGGGAACACCCTCCCGCAGCAGATTGCAAAGCACCTTTTGCAGGGTTGAGACGCCAACCACGCCGGGGATGATATCGTTTACAATAGTCTCGTTGCTTTTCCGGAGGTTTGCCAGCAGGTTATTTACCTCCTGACGGGTCAGCAGCTCATAGGCATGCTGGCGTATAATCTCCGACAGGTGCGTGATGATAACCGAGGTAGGGTCTATTAATGTGTAGCCCGCCAGCTCCGCCTTAATCTTTTTATCCAGGCTGATCCACTTGGCGGGAATGCCAAATGCGGGCTCGATGGTGTCAATACCATCTATGGACTGCACCTTGCTGTCGGGCGCCAGGGCAAGATAGTGGTCAATTAAAACATCGCCTATTGCGATGCGCTCCCCCTTGAGCTTTATGCTGTACTGATTGGGGTTTAGCTGGCCGCTGTCCTTCAGACGAACCGAAGGGATGACCATACCCATCTCAATGGCAAACTGCTTTCGAAACATGACCACACGGTCGATAAAGCTTCCGCCGCTGGCCTCGTCCACCAAGGGGATCAGGCTATAACCAAATTCCAGTTCAACCGGTTCCACATTGAGCAAGCCGTAGACATTATCAATATTTTTATAAAACGAAGCTTCGCTTGCAACCTCTTCAGTGGGGGCTGCGGTAGTGGCAGCGGTTGCGGTTGACAATGCAGCCTTCTGTTTTCTCAAAATTATGTAACCTGTTGCTATTAGTATACCAGACATAAGCGCAATCTGCAACGGCGGGAAGCCAATAAATGACAGTGAAATCATGACGCAGCCCGACAGAATGAGGACAACAGGCTGGGATAAAAACTGTTTGACGACCTCGACGTTGAGGTTCGATTCCGACGCCGAGCGGGTGACAATCATGCCGGTTGCCATGCTGATGAGCAACGCGGGAATTTGCGACATCAGGCCGTCACCCACCGTTGCGGTGGAATAAATGGACATAATCTGGCTGAAGGTACCCACATGGTTGACAAAGCCCATGACGATGCCGCCCAGAAGGTTAATAATTGTGACGACGATGGAGACGATGGCATCGCCCTTGACAAACTTTGTGGCACCGTCCATCGAACCGAAAAAATCGGCCTCGCGCTGGATCTTCTCGCGGCGGTGACGGGCCTGCGCCTCGTCGATCAGACCCGAGTTTAAATCCGCGTCTATCGCCATCTGCTTGCCGGGCATGGCATCCAATGTAAAGCGGGCGGCAACTTCGGCCACGCGCTCAGAACCCTTGGTGATGACCATAAACTGCACGATGACGATGATCAGAAAGATAACCAAACCGATGATGACATTGCCGCGGATAACAAATTCGCCAAAGGTTTCAATAACCTTGCCGGCATAACCGTTGTTGCTTAAAATCAGGCGGGTGGAGGAAATGGTCAGGGCCATTCTAAAAACGGTTGTGATCAAAAGCAACGACGGAAAAATAGAAAATTCCAGCGGCTCCTTTATGTACATGGTCGTGAGCAATATCACGAACGAAATAGAAAGATTCATGACAAACATCATGTCCAGCAGCGGCGTGGGCAGCGGGATAATCAGCAACAAAATGATGGCGACTATAAATACCGCCACAATGTTGTTAAAGATGTTGTTTGTGTTCTTCAACTATTTCAAATCCTTTTCTTTCAGACTGTATACAAAGGCCAAAACCTCGGCCACCGGCTGATAAAACTGTTCGGGAATTTCGCGCCCCAGGTCGACCGCTTCAAACAGGCCGCGTGCAAGGGGCTTGTTTTCCATCGTTGTAATTTTATGCTCTTCGGCGATGGCCACAATACGCAGCGCCACCAGGTCGGCGCCCTTTGCCAGCACAACCGGCGCACGGTCGTGGTCGGGGTCATAGGCAATGGCAACGGCGTAGTGGGTCGGGTTACGGATAACCACGTCGGCCTTCGGAACATTTTGCATCATGCGGCTCATGGCCTGCTTGCGCTGCAATTCTCTGATTCTGCCCTTAATGAGCGGGTCGCCCTCGGTGTGTTTGTACTCTTCCTTAATTTCCTGCTTGCTCATGCGCAGGTTCTTCTCATATTCCCACCATTGATAGGCGTAATCTAAAATGCCCAGCAGCAAAAATACAACACCGGCAGTAAGCACGATGGACATGATGAAATCACTGAACACACTGAGCGCTTCGGTGGTTTCCATGTCGACAAAGGTGCGGAATTTCGGAAGAAAAACAAGAAGCTTTTGATAAACAATATAAAGTAAAATTGAAATTTTGGCGCTCGCTTTGATCAGTTCCACAAAGCTGCGCAGCGAAAACATCTTTTTGATACCGCTGATGGGGTTTAAGTGGCTGAATTTAAACTTGATGCTCTCGGTGGTGATCAGCATGCGGGTTTGTGCCATGGTCAGCACGATGGCGGTCAGCCCGCTGATTAAAAGCAGCGGCATTGCCGTTAAGCCGATGACACGGTAAGCGTCTATTAAAAAGATGCGCGTATCCGCATCGGTGATGACTTTTTGAGTGCCGGCAGCCGTAAAATATTGCCGGATAACGGTTTGAGTTGTCTGAAGGATGAACGGCCCCAACAATTTCAGGGCGTAAAAGGTTATGAGAAGTGAAAAAGCCGTAACCAGATCGGTGCTTTTAAAAATATTACCTTTCTTTCGTTCGTCTTGCTTTCGCTTTGATGTTGCCTTTTCGGTTTTCTCGCCGGCCATTCTCATCCCCCCTTTGAGATCGCGTTAAACCCGGTCAGGCGAGGGTCAGCAACGCCCGGTTGATATTTTCCAGCATAATAACAATATAGTTATTTAAAAAAGAGGCAATAATCGGGCCCATCAAAAATAACATTGCGAGCCCAAGCCCTTGCTTGAGCTGAAAATTAATTACGAAAACATGAATTTGCGGCACCAGCTTCATCATGATACCCATGACAATCTGCAATGAAAACTCCACAACCGTGAAGGGCAGCAACAGCCGCAACACGAGCGAAAATACGTCGATAAACAGCTGAAGCATGAACTGAAACGCCTCGGGAGAAAGGTTAACCGCGCCAACCGGCACTATTTTAAAGGACAGCGCAAAAATTTGAATCATCACCAGATGGCTGTCGGTGGCAAAGATGTAGAGTGCAAACAGAATAGTCAGCAGGTTACCGGTCAGTGAAATTTGTATATTTGTTGCGGGGTCAAACACTTTGGCCATTGCCATACCGAATTCAGTATCCATCCAGTCGCCGATGAATAGCAACAGGTAATAGAAAATTTGATAGACGAAACCGCAGATAAAGCCCATGGAAAGCTCACGGAAAATTGAAAACAACAGGTCGGCGCTATCATAGGAGATTTCAGGCGCCTGCAGTGCCGGGGCGATTAACATGGTTAAAATCAGCACCAGCCCGGCCCTGACCTGGGATGGAATATTTCTTCGACCCAGCAGCGGGTTAAAAAAGATAAAACCGGACATGCGGGCGAATACCAACAGGTAGACATTCAGGCCTTCAAGCTGTATTGTCACGGCGGCACCTCACAGCAGAAGAATCAGGCTGAACAGCCAATGAACAAAATCCAGCATGGTGCTGATCATCCAGTGCCCGGTGAACAGCAGCATAAAAGCGATGATAATCAGTTTAGGTACAAAAGTAAGCGTTTGCTCATGAATCTGGGTGGCAGCCTGAAAGATGGCAACCACAAGTCCGATCAGTATACTGGTAATTAAGAGCGGCGCCGCCAGCTTGAGCGCAACCAGCAGAGCCTGCGTAAAAATATCCATGATTTGGTTCTGCGTCAAGCTATTCACCTGCCTTCAGATTTTAACAGGTTATACTGTTCTTTGATTAAAGGGGAGATAAATCCGCAAAAAATCAATCGCGATATCCAGGCGAACATTACCGGAACATCATCTGAATCCTTGCACTAGCGTTCCAAGCAGCAGGCTCCAGCCGTCCACCAGGACAAACAGTAAAATTTTAAAAGGCAGCGAAATAGTGGCGGGCGGCAACATGACCATGCCCATTGACATCAGCACACTGGAAACGACAATGTCAATAATCAGAAAGGGAAGATAAAGAAGAAATCCGATCAAAAAGGCGCGCTCCAGCTCACTTGTAATAAAAGCGGGAACGATGACAAAAAGGCTTAAACGTGTCAGGCTCTCCAGATTTTCTTCCGATTCTATTTTGGGCATTTCACTGCCGGAGATGCTTAAGTATAGATTGAGCGATTTTGGAGTTGTCTGCCCCAGCATAAAACGCTTTAATGGCAGCTGTGCCGCGTCCACCGCTTCGGTGACAGTGTAACTGCCGGCTTTATAGGGGTCGTAGGCGGTGGTTTTAATCTCCTCAAAGGTGGGGGTCATGATAAACAGCGTCAAAAAAAGCGCAAGGCCGACTAAAACCTGATTGGGGGGCGACTGTTGTGTACCCAGTGCGTTGCGCATAAACGATAACACGATGATGATCCGGGTAAAACTGGTCATCATTAGCAAAATGCTGGGTATAAGAGAGACCAAAACAAAAAGGAACATCAGATCTAGCACACCCAAAGTGCTGTTGCCGGTATCGTCAGCTATAAAATCTATGGAAACGCCCGGCGCTGCAAACGCCGTGGTGTTTAGCAGAACCAGCACCAGAAAAAGCACCATGATTAGCGAGAAGCCAAAAAGCAGCAGCTGTTTTTTCAGTGACGCCAGGTACTGGGCGCGATTGGTCATAAACCATCCCTCCCTTTGGCGGAAGCGCTGTTTTTCTTGGGCAGCATCTGCTTTATCACGGCTGAAAAGCTTTGCTCCGCCTCGGGGGCGGCATTGAAGAGCGCCTGCTGCTGTGAATCAAATTCGCAGATTGTTTCAATAGCGCCGGCACTCATCCCAATGAGGAGGGTCTTATCGCCGGCCGAAACAAGCAGCAGATATTTTTCACGGTCTATAACCACACGGTCCAGGATTTTGATGTGCTTAAAATTGCCCTGAAGAGGCGCACGCCCGCCAATCCAGCGCAAAAAGAACCAAGCCAGGAACAGCACAAACGCCAAGGTGAGAAAAACAGAAAAAAACACCGAAAACGCCTCTAATCTTTCCATGATTTCACCCTGTCCCGTCTTTTAAAAATTGATTAACCAAGGATTTTTTTGACCGTTTGCAAGATGCGGTCGGGCTTAAAGGGCTTTACAATAAAGTCCAGCGCGCCAAAGCGGATTGCATCAACGACCATTGCCTCCTGACCCATGGCGCTGCACATGACGACCACCGCATTGGGGTCATAGTTTTTAATCGCCTGAAGGGACTGAATGCCATCCATGTTGGGCATGGTGATATCCATAATAACAAGGTCGGGCTTTTCAGCTTTATAGGTTTCAAAAGCAATTTGCCCGTCCGCAGCTTCAATAATGTTGGTGTAACCGTTTCCTGTGAGACTGTTTTTAATCATCATTCTCATAAAAGCTGCGTCATCAACGATCATAATTTTCTTGTCCATAAAATCCAATTCCTTTCGGGATGTATTTTTATATTTTGAGGAACTTCTTTAAAGCTCTTTTTCCAGCGAGGAGAGTAACGCTCTTGTGCCAAGAATTTCGGTGATGCGCACGCCAAAGTTGTCATCAATAACCACCACGTCACCATGCGCGATCAACTGGCCGTTTACAACGATATCCACCGGGGCGCCCGCCTGTTTTTCCAGCTCGATGACCGTGCCCTGTGAAAAGGCCAGAATATCCTTAATCTTCCTGCGCGCTTGCCCAATCTCAATGGTGACATCCAGCGGAACATTCATCAGCAGATCGGTGTTGCCGCCCAGAACCGGGTCGCCCGACGGGGCATTTTTGCTAAACTGTGGCAGCTGAACATTTTGCACTTTTGCCGGCGGCTGGGCCTCAACCTTGTGGGCGTGTTGGACCAGCGGCTGCATTTCAGGCGGCTGAGGATAGGGCGGATAAGGCGGATAATAAGGCGGATAGCCCGGTGCGCCGCCGGGCGGATAAGAGGGATACAAGCCCGACGGCCCTGCTGCGGGATAGGGCGGATAGTAGGGCGGGTAGCCCGGCGCGCCCGCCATTGGCGGTACCTGCTGTGGCATGGACTGCTGCGTAGGCTGGGGCGGCGGTGCGGGACTTTGAGACGGGGCTGCCGCAGGCGGAGCCGGCGGTGGGGCAACGGGCTGCTGCACGGCGGCTTGCGTGGGTTGTTGCGGGGCCGCCTGCGGCACAACGGGTTGTGGTTCAGGCTGCGGCACAGGTTCTTCAGGCATTACAGTGCCAAGGAAGCCGCCCACCATAGACTTTGCCAGGTCGCAGGGCATGGCGCTGACAAACTCGGAGGTCATAACGCCCTGAATGTCCATATTAAAGTGAATTGAGACAATCTTCTGCGTTTCATCCATTCCGATGGCGTCCGAGAAGGTATAATCCGGCGTCATAATCCGTGCCTCGGGCGTCGAAATGTTGACGGCTTTGCCTAAGAATTCGGCCAAGGCGGTTGCGGAGGCGCCCATCATCTGGTTCATCACCTCACAGGCGGCGCTCATGCTTAATTCATCCAGAACAAAATCTTCGCTGGGGGAGTCGTCAATGCCCATCAGCTGATTGAGAATCAACTGCATATCGCGCTGCCGGAATATCAGCACATTTGAGCCGCTCAGACCTTCGGTATATGTAATCTTAACGCTCAAAGCCGGTTCCAATGCCGAATATTCCACCAGGCCCAGCGGTTCCACGCTGACGCGCGGCGTGGTGATGGTGACCTGCCTGTCCAGCATGGTGGAAACAGCCGTTGCCGCAGAACCCATGCTGATATTTAAAACTTCGCCAATAGCGTCAATTTCCATTGGCGAAAGCCCTGTGCATGCTTCTTTCGCTGCAGTATCCAAAATAAATCGAACTCCTCTCAATTCAAAGCTTCGGGCGGGTAAGATTTTGTAATTTTAATCGCTTTATTAGCTTTAACAATACCCATTTTGCCATAAAACCACGGCTGGCTGTCCACCAGAAGCTTAACGTCTCCGTTGGCCGTGTTTTCCAGCTTTATAATATCGTCCACCCGCAGATGCATAATATCTTCCAGCTCCATCTGCACCTCGTCGAGTATCACGTTGATTTTAAGATCAGACGCATATATCGCCCTTTGAATGACCTTTTTGGCCATTTCCTTTTTGGCGTCATCTGAAAGGTTTTTGGAAATGCGCGAATATTTGGAAACAAAACTGCCCATCAGCTCTTCCAGGCCGATAGCCGGAATGCAAATGTTCAGCGTACCAACAACATCCTGCATCTTTACTTCAAAAGATACAATGACCACAATATCCTCGGGTGCATAAATCTGAATTAACCGCGGATTGGTTTCAATCGTGTCCAAGCCGATATTGACATCGATATAATCCCGCCAGGCATCCTGCATATAAACTGAAAATTTTTGGAAAATATTGCGCATGATACCCAGCTCTATATCGGTGTAGTCCCGGTTTAAAATCATTCCGCTGCCGATACCACCCAGAAGGCGGTCTATCATGAAAAACGCCAGATTGGAGGAGGTATCCATCATCATGGTAAACTCGTTGATATTTTTGTCGCCGGGCTTTAGCTCCATCAGGCCAATCAATGCCGTATCCGGCAGCGCGTTGTTAAATTCGTAGTAACGCTGCTCTTCTACTTGCAGCAGGTTCACTTCGCTGTTTATGCGCATTGAACCCGAGAAATAAGAAGACAAAAGTCGCGCGAGATTCTCATGAATACTGTCGACGTTGCGCAGCTGCTCCTTGGTGAACTTTTTGGGCGAATAGAAATCATATTCCCGAATACGCTTATCAGGCGCTTCGGGTTTAACATCTATATTACCACTGCTCATCCCTTTGAGCAACGCATCAATTTGTGATTGTGAGAGAATTTCGGGCATCTGGTCTCACCACCTGTATAAAGAATAAACGTTGGCTAATAGGCAGAAAAATTAGTCGGGAGCGGATCGGGTCGCAATTTGATCCTCCGGCACCGAAATGGACGGGGTGCTCTCATCGGCGTGTACCTTGTCCGATTTCAGAATGTCCGAACTGCTGCTGTTATCCTCAAAAAGCTCGGCACTCACAAGATGCGAAAGCATGGCGTAAAGATCTTCGGGGTTGTCTTTATCAAACGAATTGCCAAGCACCATAATCTCGACGCGTCTGTTTTTGGCGCGGCCTTCGGGCGAGTCGTTGCTTTCAATCGGATAGTTTTTTCCGTAACCGTTGCACATCAGCTTTTTAGGGTTAAGGCCTTTTTTCTCTTCGAAGTAAATAACCACCTGGCTGGCGCGTTCGCCCGAAAGGGTCCAATCGCTGATGTGATAGTTTTCAGCACCTGGAATAGCAGCGGTATGGCCGTTGACGCGGGTGACAAAGATCTGATCTTCAAGGTTTTTGAGGCAGTCGCCTAAAAAGTCGAGAATGGGGTAGCTTTCTTTGCGAAGTGTATAGCTGTCTCCGTCAAAAAACAGGTTGTTGTCAAAGCGGATGTAGACATTATTGGCCGAATCTCTGGAAACGGACACCGATGCCGTCATCTGGTTTTGCTCAACATACATTTTAAGATATTCGTAAAGCTGGTTTAAATCGGTGGGCAGTTCGTTATTCGTCACCTTATCCCCGATGTTTGGCGTAACACCGTTTGCTGGCGCGATGTCATCGCCCTCACCGTCTTGCACCAGAATAATCTGGGCAGTTGCAGCGTCGGGGTTTCTGGAGAATGCGCGAACTAAAATTTCCCACTTCTCCTCATTGACAGTTGACATACTGAACAGCATGATAAAAAAAGTTAAAAGGAGGGTGACCATGTCCCCATAGGTATCCATCCAGTTATAGCCGCCGCCACCGCCGGTATTTTTTTTTCGTCTGGCCACAAAATCCCCCCTTTCTCAAAGATTCCGTTAATTATTGCCTGCTAATTTTGGTCGTCTGCGCTCCGCTTGCCCCTTTTCCCTTTTTTGTCCTTCTTCTTTTCCTGCAAAACCAACATCTGAAGCTTTTCTTCGATAAAGCGGGGGTTTTCACCCGCTTGAATGGCCTCGACGCCTTCACATATTAAAATTTTGCATAAAAACTCTTCATCATGACGCACGCGTAATTTGTTGGCAATGGGGTTAAAAAAGATGTTGCCCATCATACTGCCGTACAGCGTTGTCAATAAGGCCGTTGCCATGGCAGGACCGATAGCAGCGGCGTCCGTCATATCCGCCAGCATATTAACCAGGCCGATCAGCGTGCCGATCATGCCAAAACCCGGGGCATAGGCAGCGCCTTTCTCGTAAAAGGCACAGGCCTGCGCATGTCGGTCCTCAAGGTGGCCCAGTTCGGCATCCAGCAACGCGTGCACCTTCTCAGGCTCCACCGAGTCGACAACAAGCATCAGGCTGCTTTGCAAAAAGGGGTCGGAAGCGCCTTGCAGCTTATCTTCCAACGACAGAAGGCCTTTGGAACGGGCTTCCTTGGCAAACTCCACAATTTGGGTTATGTAACTTTGGGAATCGTAAACCGTGGGGAAAAAGGCTATTTTCAAATGGCTGGGAATTCGCTTAAAGGTTGAGACGGGGAATGAAACCATCAACGCCGCAATGGTGCCGCCAATTGTAATTGCAATACTGGGGTAACTGATAAATCCGCCGAATTTATTCATTGCAAATGGGCCTGTAGCCTGATAAGAGGCCATCGCTTCTTCATAGTTGGCGTCGCCCTCCTTGGGCGGCGTCACGAAGACGATGCCGAATAAAATCAGAAGAAGAGCGCTTACGATACCGATCAGAGTCAAAATATCAAAAGTGCCGCTTTTACCGCCGCGCTGCTTTGCCGCTTTTTCCTTAGCCACCAAAATCACCTCGGTTATATAACTTGCTGAAAATGCTTCTGCGGTAAGCGGTGGTCAGTTCCACCACCTGCTGCATACCTTCACGAACGATGTATATTTTACCGTTGGTGAGCTGTATGGTCGTATCAGGGCTCTCTTGAATCGTTTCGATGTGGTCGCAGTTTAAGATAAACTCGACGCCATTGAGTTTTGTCAGCATGATCATCAAAAGATTCTCCTTAATTAATCTAATTGGGTCTGCTGCCACAAGCGACAAACGCGTTTATCACTTGTGGCAGCAGCCCCAGGGCTGCCGCAAATTAATTAACGTTTTAGGTTAACGAGCTCTTCCAGCATTTCGTCCGATACGGTAATCAGGCGCGAGCACGCCTGATAGCCGCGCTGCGTCGTGATCATATCGGAGAATTCCTTGGAAAGATCGACGTTTGAAAGCTCTAACGAGCCGGAAACCAGGCCGCCCGCACCGTCGCTACCGGGCTGGCTATAACTCATTTCGCCGCTGTTGGCCGAGGTGGTGAAATAAGTGCCGCTTGACTGTACCAGACCTTCGGGGTTTGCAAAGGTCACAAGGTTGATCTGGCCGACAACGACCTCGCCCAGCTGCGCATTGGTGGCAATAATGGTGCCGTCGGCACTGATGGCCACGCCGGTCAGGCTTTCGATGCCCTGCGATCCGCCCGCGGTACCGCCTGAAAGCACCATTTTACTGCCCGCGAGGCCAAGCGCATTGCTCGGCGTCGCAGCGGTAAAGGTGGTGTCGCCCGGGGTTACACCGGCGGTATCAAGGCAATCCCAATCGCCGTCGGTCAGGTTGCCGTCCCCATCAACCAGCGTGGGATTGGCCGTCTTCATGGCGTTGACAATAGTCGAATAGCCGGGGCGGTTCATGATGATGTAATCGGAGGAACTGGAAGAAGTATTGGAGAGCTTCATGGTGCCGGCTTCCGTTTTGCTGGGGTCGATAACGCCGGTATATTCCTCGCCGTTAATCTCCATGGTAACGGTCATAGTTTTGGCGGTGGCATCGTATGTAATTTCAAAGTTTTCAAACGCGTTAGCCCCTGGATCAAAATCGGCGCCGAAGCCGCTGCCGGTGGTGCCGGTTGGCGAAAAGCCGCCGCCGATGGTGACACCGGGCCAGTTGCTTGCCTTGCCGGACTGCAGCGAAAAATCGGTGGAGCAAATTTCCTCGCCGGTCAGGCCGGTCGTGGGCCATTTGTCGGCGGGATCCATCGAAATGGTAAATTTACCGGCCGGATGGCTGGCGCCGGTGGTGTCCTGCATATAAGTCTCGATGGCATCATTGATAGCGGTGTTCAGGTCGTCCAGCGAGGAAAAACTCTCGTTGGCGTTAAGCGTCACCACAATACCGTTTGTACCCACCTGGGCGGTTGCCTTAACGCCGTCGGTCATGCCCGATCCCTGAATGAGCTGCATGGAAATATTGCCTGCCGAGGTGTAATTTGAAGTGGAAAGCGTATATTTAACATCGTTGATGGTAGTGGAAACCGAAGAGGTGGCAGGCGAGACCGAGGGCAGGTTTAGCTGGATGAGGTTGCTGCCCGGGGACTGCCCAAGGGGGTTCCCCGAGATACCAAGCACAAAGTTGCCCTGGGAATCAACAAGGTTGCCGGCCGAATCAAAGGTGAGCGCACCGGCGCGGGTGTAATATTTGTTGCCGTCGGCATCCTGCACCTGAAAAAAGCCCTCGCCGTCGATGGCCAAGTCCATCGAACTGTCGGTCATGGTGAAGGAGGATTGCCCCATCAACAGGTCGACCGAGCCCACCTGCGTACCGTAGCCAATGGCGCCGGGGTTTGTGCCGCCGGCAGTGGAAGAACCTGCACTGCCCGCGTTGACAGTCTGGTAGTAGACGTCTCTGAAGGTGACCCGGCTTGCCTTAAAGCCGTATGTATTGACGTTGGAAATGTTATTGCCGATAACGTCCATGCGTGTCTGGTGAGCTTTTAAGCCAGAAACGCCGGAGTATAGGGATCTGTTCATAAATTCTTGCTCCTTTTCGGGGACGGTGCCGTGCGGTGCAGCCCGTCAAGTCGGTCGGGGCTGCAAAAGCTTCCAAAAAGGTCCGGCTTTATATGATCACGGTACCGTCGATATTGGTGAATACGTTCCCTGTCAGATCGCTTTCGCCCACAGTTGTAATAACCTTATTACTCTGTGCGCTGACAATAAAAGCGGTCTTGTCGATTAAGATTAATGCAGAATCCAATCCTTTTTCCTGCGCAATTTTTACCCCTTGATTCAAACGTTCCAGGCTGTCGTCGGTCAGTTCAATATTGCGCTGTGCCACGCGTGAAACAGCATGTTTTGAAAATGCGACCCCGGTGTTCTGCTGTAGCTGGCGCTCAAGCAGCGCCTGAAAAGAGGGGCTGTCCGACTGGGGCGTTGCAGCGGACGCGGAAGAAGCACTGTCATTGTGATAAGGCTGCACAGTACCCGTCGTGATGGGAAGGGACATTCTGCCAAGATATAGATTATCCACGATTTTGCCCTCCATGGCATAGCCGTCGTCCGTACTTTAAGCGCTTTTGGTTTTGAAAATGAGCTTCTGATAAGCCGCTTCATCTCCGCCCGCAGTGCTGATAACAACGTTGACGTAGTAAGTAGTGTCCGGTTCCAGGTCGGTCAGGGAAGCCACAAGATCCTCTTCGCCGCCCTGCAGGCTTGCCACCAGCGTGCCTTGTTTAACCTGCGCCACAGAATCAAAATCCGTATCCTCCGAGTAATAAACGCTATAATAATACTGCGATTCATCGTCGGTTTCGGGGGCGTTCCAGGCAATTTCGGCATCGGTGTCGGTTCGCTTTAACAGGTACGGCGTTATTTTTGAAACGGTGGCAATCTCCTGTTCGGCCGTAATCGCAGGGGCATTTACCGACATGATCTGGCTGAGAGAATAAGGCGTGCCGTTGACATAAATTTCGTAGTCGTCGCCGGAGAGCGTAATCTTCTCAACCGCGCCGGTTTGGGCGTTGACATTGCCGCCCAAAGAAAGGCTTGCAACGGTAACGTCCTTGCCCACGAGGCCCATGACATAATTGGTCTTGGAATAATAGGCTAGGTTTTGCATCTGCTGCATGGTTGCAAATTGGGCAAGCTGTGCCACATACTGCGAGCTGTCCACAGGGTCGGTAAAATCCTGGTTTTTAAGCTCGGCGATCATCAGCGTAAAAAAATCGTCGATACCGAGTTCGGAGGAGTCGTTGTTCTCATAGACTGCGTTTACCGTTCTGGCGGAATTAGCGCCATATAAATCGCTTACACTGGTGCTCAAAGAAACGTCCTCCTTTCATTAAATGTAGGCGTCAAGCACCGAATCGGGCAAAATGACGGTCTGCGGCTGTTCACTGCCCGCGGCGCTTTCGTCATACGCAGCGGTGCCATATGAATAGAACGCGCTGTTTTGTTGCTGGCCGGTGTAGCTGTGCTGTGAGAACTGCTGCCCAAACTGCTGCATATTCATGTTTTGTGCCGCGTTGGTTTCAACAACCTGCGCAACCTCAACGTTATAAGGCCGCATAATGTCCCGCAAGTTGTTCAGTTCGCTGCCCAACAGACGCTGGACGTTGGCGTCGGAAGCCATCAGGCTCAGTGTTGTTTTACCGCCTTCTGCCAAAAGCTTAACAGTAATTTCACCAAGACCTTCGGGGCTGAGCTTCATGGTAAAATCGGTGATGCCCTCCTGCTCGTGCCGGGTAACGGCCGTTTTAATCTGGCTGAGAATTTCCTGAGCATCCGGCAGTGAACTGTTTTCGGCTATTGTGGAAAAAGTGCCGGTGCTGCCCATGCCGGAAAGCCTTGGCAAAAATACGCCGGAATCGACCTTCTTTTGCAGCTCATCAAAATCAATTTGCAGGGTGTCGGCAGAATCTGCGGCATCGGTCGCTTTAAGTAATTGCTGCGCCTGACTGACCGCTCGCTCAAACTGTGTCTGCCCCTGCAATACCGAGGTATCGGCCGAAGCTGGCGTAACTGTAATAGCCGCTGCGGCGGAACCGCTGGCCGCTATCTGCAATGCGGCGGAAAGGGCGGGGGCTTCTGCGGTGTTTGTGCCGGGTGGCTCAGCGGCAGCGGCCGTTTGCTGCAACTGTGCAAGAAGCTCAGGCGCAAGCGGAACATCGGTGTTGGCATTAAGCGATTGGACTGGTGCGTGTGCATCCAGCAAAGCGGCCTGTTGTGTGGCGTCCGAATCGGTTTGCGCGCCCTGACCGGCCAACATGAGCCCAAGAAGCGGGTTGACGGCCAACATTTCGGCGTTCATCTGGGTGCCAAGCGTTTCGGCGCTTTTTTTAAGCTGTTCAGCCAGGGCGGCTTCACCGCCGTTGCCCAAGACCGATGTCAGAAAATCCAAAAAATTTACCGACGTATTGTCAAGGCCGGTGGCATTAAGCTTCAAAAGTGCGTTTTGCAAGGCGGGTTGATGCCCCGAAAGCGGCGAAACAACCTGTTGGGTTTGTGTGGTGACATTGTCCATTTTCTCACCTCCTTTCATAGAATGGGGGAAGCTGTTTATTGCGAATGGTTGGCGCGAACATATTTCGTGCTGACCAGTTCACCGATGATAAGCGCATCCTCTTTGAGCTGAACTTCGCGGTAGTTCTCAAGGTGTTTATCTTTTAGACGTTCCATCCCTGAGACCGACTGCTTTGCCTCGACGACCACGGCAAGCTGTTTTTCTACCGACTGCGCCTGTTTGGCCTGGTTGATTTTCAGGTCCTCAAGCAGGCGGCGGGTGTTGTCTATTTGAAAGCTGATGCAGCGCAGAACACCAATGCCGCAGCCCTTTTGTGCCAGCGCCTTAAGCTCTTGGTCACTTGCAAGCAGCTGACGTGAATTTTCTTCTATAGCGGCATCAATGCGCTTCAATTCGGCGCGCAGAATATTCAGTTTGCCCTTTTCTTCGTCAAGAAGCGCGCTTTTATAGCGCAAAACGCTCTCAAGCGGAAACGAAAACTTTTTCATCGCACGTCATTCTCCTGCATTTTGGGTTGTTGATCATTGTACAATTTTACACAGTGTTTTGACTGTATCGGCAAACGCGACTTTTTCCTCGACCGATTGCTGTAAAAAGCCGTTGATGGCATCAATGTGCGCCAGCGCTTCGTCCAGCTCGCGGTTAGACCCATGCTTGTAGGCGCCAATGGAAATCAGGTCCAGGTTATTTTCATAGACCGCCATCATGTTGCGCAGCTTTGACGCAGCCTGAATCTGTGCCTTTTCGGCGATATCGTTCATCAGGCGGCTGACACTGTTGAGCAGGTCTATTGCCGGGTAGTGGTTTTTGGCGGCAATTTTTCGGGATAAAATAATGTGCCCGTCTATGATGCCGCGGACGGTATCGGCAATCGGCTCGTTGGTATCGTCACCCTCAACCAGAACGGTGTAAATGCCGGTGATGGAACCCTTTTCGAAGTTTCCGGCCCGTTCCAGAAGCTTTGGCAGCGCCGCGTATATCGAAGGGGTGTAACCTCTGGCCACGGGCGGCTCGCCCACCGAAAGCCCAATTTCGCGTTGTGCCATGCAAAAACGGGTGAGTGAATCCATCATCAGCAGCACATCTTTGCCCTGGCGGCAAAAATATTCGGCGATGGCCGTCGCGGACAATGCGCACTTGCTGCGCTGCATAGCGGGCTGGTCGCTTGTGGCCACCACAATAACCGAGCGCTTTTGGCCCTCCGGCCCGAGGTCCCGGTTGAGAAATTCCACCACCTCGCGGCCGCGTTCGCCCACAAGCGCAATCACATTGACGTCGGCCTTGACGTTGCGCGCCAGCATGCCCATCAGCGTACTTTTGCCGACCCCGCTTCCGGCGAAGATGCCCATTCTTTGCCCCTTGCCGATGGTGAGACAGCCGTCTATGGCGCGGATGCCCATTTCAATGGGGGCCTCGATGCGGGGGCGCTGCATGGGATTTGACACAATGCCGCTGATTAAGCAGGGCACGCCGCCATCAATGGGCGCACCGCCGTCAATAGGTTGCCCAAGGGCGTTAACGGTGCGGCCAATCAGCTGGTCGCTCACCTTAAGCATCAATTTTTCGCCGGTGTTCAGCACGCGGCTGCCCTGGCGGATGCCCTCGGTATCGGCGTAAGGCATGAGCAGCACCCGGTTTTCTTTGAAGCCGACCACCTCGGCGGTTACCCGCTTTCCGGATTTATCAAGGATGATCTGGCAGACATCGCCCATGCTGCAGGTGATGCCGGTTGCTTCAACGGTCATGCCGATGATCTTATCTATTTTACCCATCTGGGTGTATAGATCACTGATTCTCAGGAGGTTTTTATAATAGGTTCTGTTCATGCCGCGTCACCCTTGCTCGGCAGCAAAATAACCTTTAAGGTTTTCTATTTGCTGTGTAATCGAAGCGTCAAAAAATTTATCGGGTGTCTCAACAATACAGGTGTCCGGTGGGGCGTCAATCAACCGGATGTTGACCCTGCCGGCCGATGGGTTATCTTTAAGCTTTTGCTGAAGTTGCGTCAGAAGCCCGGTCATGTGCTCCGATATCTCCACCGACATCCACGGTGCATTGCCGACCGAGTTGACAGCGGCCATGACCAGCGGCACCAAGCGGGTATCATCGGCATTAATGGTATCCATCAGAATTTTCTGGGCGATTTCAAGCGCCATCCATTTAAGGTCCTGCTCATGGCCGGTGATAAACGCGGCCTGGGCGCTCTCCAGCCGGGCGATGGCCTTTTCAATATTCTGAATGCAGTTGGAAATATCCTTTGTGGTTTGTGCGACGGCTTCCTGCCTGCCCTGCACGCATGCGGCCTGACGGTCGTGCTCTATTTGCGCGGCGGCACGTGCAATCGCTTCCCTGTATTCGGCCTGTGCCTTGGCGTGGCCTTCTTCAATCAGGCGGGCGGCTTCTGAAGTCGCCTGTGCGATGATTTGATCGCGCAACTGTTCGAGCTGTACAACGTCCTGAACGGTTGCGCGGCCTGCGTGACGCACAGAATTCGGCGTACTGCTTTCCGGCCCTCCGGCAGATTCGCTGCCCGGTTGATCCAAAATTTCAATCGAGGCTTCCTGGTCTTCCTCTAAGCTGTCCGATGAAGCCTGGGGTTCAGCCCCGGCCGCCATGGGAGAATCGGTATCCCCAAGCACATAATACTTCTCAGAAGTGGTGACGTTGTTCGGTTTATAAATTCTACGCAATTACGTCATCCTTTCCGCCCTTGGAAATGACCAGCTCTCCTTCCTCCTCCAGCTTGCGTATCGCGTCAACGATGCGCTGCTGGGCAGCCTCAACATCACGCAGACGTACATTGTGAAGGAATTCGATATCGCTGGCGATGCTTTCCTGCATGCGCTTGGACATGTTGTTGAAGATAACGGCCGAAACCTCGGCGTTTGTGCCCTTGAGGGCGACGGCCAAATCCTTGGAGTCGATCTCGCGCAGGAAACGCTGTATCGACATATCGTCCAGAAAGACGATATCTTCGAACACAAACATCAGCTTGCGCACGTTGTCGGCCAGTTCCGGATCCTTGAGTCCGAGCTCGTCGAAAATCTGCTTTTCGGTGCCGCGGTCGACATTGTTCATAATGTCGGCCACGTGGTTGATGCCGCCCAGCTCCATAAGGTCGACCGAAATAATGGAACCGAACTTTTTTGCCAGAATTTTTTCAACAATGCTGATCATTTCGGGCGAAGCGCGGTCAAGCTTTGCAATGCGTTCAATAACCTCGATGCGCAGATCCGGCGAGAGCTCGGAGATGACCTGGGAGGCCTGTTCTGCACGCGCATAGGACAGAATGAGCGCAATCGTCTGCGGGTGTTCATTTTGCAGGATATTCAGCAGGCTTTTATAATCGGCCTTGCGGATGAAATCGAAGGATTTTGTTTTGAGCGATTTAGTCACGCGCTCCATATAAGAAACGGCTTGCTGAGGGCCAAAGGCCTTTTCAAGGACATCCCGGGCAAATTCAAGGCCGCCTTCGGCGATGACCTTTTGCGCGAGGCACAGGCCATAAAAATCATCGACGATGCTTTTTATGTCTTCGTTTGGCAGCCGACTGATCTTGGCTATTTCGATTGTAAGCTGCTCTATCTCATCGTCGCGCAGATGCTTATAAACCTCTGCCGCCTCACGAGAGCCCAGCGCAATCATAACAGCGGCAGCTTTTTGGATGTTGGTATACTCCTGCAGCGCCATCAATCATCATCCTCCTTTAGCCAGGTTCGAAGGATATTGGCCGTAATTTCGGGGTTTTCACGCGCAAAGTCTTTCATCTCGTCGGTGATGGCATTTTCCTGCTTTGAGAGCTCCGCGCCCTCCATCAACATGCGTTTGCGGGCCTCAAGATCGCGCTGGAGATCCAGACCGACGGGTTCTGCGGCATTGGCAGGGCCTTCGGTTGCTTTTTTGCGCTTTCTTCTGCGCCCGCTAAGTATGATGATAACGATTAAAATAATCAGCAACAGCACGCCGAGCGCAGCGACAATGATCACAAAGACCGGATCGCTGAACAGGCTATCGGCCGGCTGGGCCTCGGTTGCGACATGTCCATTATCCACCATAAAGTTCTGCACCGAGATATTCGCTTCCTGAATATTGGTGGCTTTAGACACATTTTCAATGATGGAAGTTCGGGTCAGGTCGTCAACCTCACCTTTTATAGTGATCGCCAGCGAGGCGCTGATCAATTCGGCCTGATCTTTTTCAATCTGCTGGGTGATGTAACTTACCGCGTAATCGCGGCTTCGGGCACTGTTTATGTAATCGATGGTGCCGTCATTGTCTTGGTCGACATAGACAGGTGTATCGGTGTTGTTTTCTTCGCCGGGTACGCCGCCCGTAATATCAGAGCCATCGCTGACATGGGACTCATCCTCATGCGAGAGCACGCCGGCATTGTTATTGGAATCTGGCGAAGGACTATACTGCTTGCTTTCAGTCAGCATTTTATTATAGTCCAGCGCAACAGTGGCAGAAACACGGATATCCTCGGGCGCATAGGCGATTGTCAACACATTGAGGGCCTTTTCTACCAGGCGGCTCTCAATGCGGTCTTCAAACCCAAGGCGCTCAAGGCCAATGTCTGCGGAACTCATATCTGCGTCTTCGCGCGATTTTAAACTGATGGAGGTTGCGGCGTCTATAACTTTAACATCGCTGGCCGTCATGGTGCTGCCAACGCTGGACGCAACAAGATATTTGATGCCCGAAACCTGGTCGCGGGAAAGCGTATATCCCGGCTGCAAAACCACCGAAACACTGCCGGTGCTGCGCGGGTTGGAGGTCTCCCATACACGGTTGTTCTCCTGGGCGATACTGAGTGTGACATAAGCATTTTTAATGCCTTCATACTGGCGAATGGTGTCTTGCAGCCGGTTTTGAAGCTGCTGAACCAACAGTTGGCGTTTTTCAAAATCAGTTGTTGTCAAACCGCCGCTGCCATTAAAAATGTCATAAGAGAGCGTGGTCTTGGGAATGTTCTGCATGGCCAGCTGGGCCTTGGCATATTCCTTGCTTTCGCGCGGAACTTCAACCTCGCCGTTGGCCATGCGCGCGGGGATACTGAGACCCTGCAGCGCATTATAAACCTCGGCACTTTCGGCTGTCGCCATATTTTCATAAAGCAGAACATAGCTGCCACCGCTGAAATTCAAAAAAACAGTAATGCCGACGGCGAAAGCCAACACGACGCCGGCAATGATAGCAAATAACTTTTTGTGAGCGGGCGCCAGCTGCGCCCAATATTCTTTTACAGACGTTAACGCCTTTTTTATTTGTTCAGCCATTTTCTCTCCAGCATCTTAAACATATTCGAAGTACTGTGCACGCCACAAGCGCCCAGTTTCAGGTGGGCGCCTAGAGCTGCATGTTGATAATTTGCTGATAGGCAGAAAGAACCTTGGAAGTAATACCGGCGGTCAATTCAATTGCAGCGGTGGCCTTCATGGTGTTGATCTGAATATTGTGCAGATCGTCCGTGCGGCCGAGCGCAAGATCAATGGCATCTTTGTCGGCCACATTTTGCAGATCGTCTAAATTTTGTACGGCATTTTTTAAGACGCGTTCAAAACTGGCGCCCGAGGAGGCGTGCCCGGTGGGCTTGCTGCTTTCTGTGGTAGAGATAATTGGCTGCAATTCCCCAATTGGGACGATGAACATATAACCACCAAACCTTTCTTGGTATACATCATATAAATAAAGAGCGATAATCAGCAAAGCAGAACCAGATGATTGTAGTAAAAAAACAGTGAATCTGTCAAGATCTGGCTGAACTATACATAGATTTCTACAAAAAGGAAAACCCGCTAAAAAAATTAGATACGAATCGCCGTAAAAGCATAAAAAATGACAAAATAAGCGCCTAAATACATGTATACATTATACTCGGTTTATTGCGGTAACGTCAAGGGATTTATACAAAATGGTCACTTTATTTTCACAAATTAATTGTTTTTGAATAGAATTATGACCCATTTTAGCAAAAATGATAATAATTTGCCATTAAACCCAAATTATAGTTTTTAGCGCGTAAAGGGTCACTAAATTGTATAAAATATAAAATAAAAACGAAAAAAGGCAAATTATAAAAGCTCTCCCGGGGGTTTAGCAGCCACGGGAGAGCTTTTTTTATTTACCTAATTCAAGGGCTTTCATGGTCATCGTTTTGACGATGTTCAACGCGGTTATATTTGCGTTGTAGGCAGTGGAGGCAGCCATCAGATCAACGGTTTCCTCCGCCCGGTCCACATTGGGCTTCATCACGTACCCGTTTTCATCGGCATGCGGGTGCTCAGGATCATAAACCGGAATAAAGTCTTCCTGGCTTTCGACAACCCTGGTTACCTTTACGCCCCCACCCAGCTTGTGACGTTCGCTGCTCAGCGCCGCCTTAAAATCCATTGGCCGCTCTTCAAAAACAACCTGCTTTCGGCGGTAAGGCGTGCCGTCCTCGGTCATGGTGGTGTCAATGTTGGCCAGATTCTGAGAAATAATATCCATTCGGAAACGTTCGGCCGTCAAGGCCGAACCGGTGATATTGAGGGAATTCAAAAATGAGGACATGCGATCAATCCTTTCCGTTGAGCAATCGGGCGGTTATTTGCTGAAAGTGTTAATGACGGTGCGCAGGTTGGTGTAGTCGCTGTTAATCTTTGAAGTCAATGCGGCAAACTGTGCCTGCGCTTTCCAAAGCTCCAACTGCTCGTATTCCATGTTGACATTGTTGCCGTCTATACGGGCCTCCGTGCTTTCATCGGTTGAAACAGTTGCACGCAGCACCATTTTTCCCGACTGATTTTCCGAAACCGAGTCCAGTACCTCATGAAAATCCACTTTTTTGGCTTTGTAGTCCGGGGTGCTGTAATTGGCGATATTATCCGCGTGCGCGCGCATCTTCATCCAAAGCGCGTCCATACCGCTTTCCATGGCCTGGTTCGCCAGACTGTCCAATATCATCCCGTACACCTCCTGTGCGTTTTTTATCCCATAAATGTTACCTTTAGTATATAAGCAATGACGGCGTAATGCAACTGCTATTTTGTTTTTTCGACAAAGTTCGCCTGTTCAAGCTCAAGCGCGGCCTCCGGCATCAGCTTTGCCATGATCACAAAGCGGTGGGTACCGTCTTTTCCATCGCGGTCCGAGCAGGTGGAGAGCGTCAGAATCTTATCGTCAGGCGTAATATCAATGCCGTAGTCATAAATCGAAAGCGATTTGGCGCGGTCGGCTATCTCTTTCATACGCGCACCCGGAATGTGCACCTGAATATAGTCAAAGCTGGTATCGGTGTAGAAAACGGCAAAAATCTGCCATAACATACGTTCGTCCTCGGTGGTCAGCGTAATGCAGGGGTTGGCGGCCGCCACTTCGGGGCGGATATACCGAAACAGCTTTGAAAAGCGTTTGCCGTCCGGGTCGTCGTTTGGCGCGCTGTGGCCGTAGATGACGGTGTTGGGCGCCAGAACCTCGCGCGTTGAGACCGGGCATTCATAGTCCATAAAATAGCAGCCGTAGACGTTATAATTTTTGCGCTCGTCCTTGCGTTCGTAATAAAGGTTATCCAGGTATTGAAGCACACTGTCGTTTACTTCGGCGCCGGGCACCTCCAGCCAGGCCACGGTGTCCCGGTTGGTTTTAATGGCGGCAGCGAGTGAATCGGGCACCGCAAAGGTTGTGGAAGGCTTTTGGACAGAGCCCATGGTAATGCTGCCTTTGCCGCCTACGGAGGGGCTGCCATTTGAGGAGGCGTTGTCCGCCTCCTGCCACGGCAGGGTCAATGCGGTGTCGGAGGCCTGGCGGTAGATGTAATAACCGCCGAAACCCGCTACAAATACCAGGGCCGCCGCCAGAAGAGAAAGTAAAATTTTCATGGCCTACACCTCGCTGCCGGTATTGGGGTTGGCTTTGCCTTCGGTGTAATAACCATTTAGGGCGCCTACCTTATTCTCGGCATCGACTATTTTGTCCTCAGTAATAATGTAGGTGCTCATGTGCGTGATAGGCAACGAAAAGGTGCCCTTTGCATTGCTGACGACATAGCCATAATAGTCGATGCGCTCACGCTCCTCATTAAAATAGTTCCAGTATAACTCGCGGTTGCGGTAGGCCGAACCGAGGCTTATGGTAAACTTCATCGGAGCGGGCAAACTGCCGTGATGGTTAAAATGAATATATACCGGGTCCAGACCGTCGTTGTCCGAGTCCAGATCGGTGATGACTTCCCAGAGAGCTTCCTCATCCGGTGGGGTAAACGTGATGGAAAGGTCGTATTGCTCCGTGTTGGGAATCAACGCTTTCATGTCGGAGCCCTTGATGCTTAAGGTGTAATCATTGCCTTCAAAAAGGATGCTCTTTTGGGGATAGTCGGTTTTAAGCCTGTTGAACACCTCTGCCGTGACGATGGGGTATTTGGTGATGTCAATCCGGATGGGGTCTTCTTCATCAAAGTTTACCTCGTCCACCGTAATGGGGTCATAGATGCCCTGCTTGTCCTCGTCGCCGCGATAGACGGTGGCAACATACTCCTTGGTGACGGTTTTATCCTGTGAAACAACCTCGATGGTAAATTCTGTTTCATCCTCCAGCAGGGAGGCGGCGTAGTTGCCGTCATAATCGCCAATTTCCTTGCTGCCGTTGTATACCGTAATGGTGGCATACCGGTTGGCGGATTTCGGTATAATGTCGACGGAATAGACGTCGTCCTTGACGTAGACTTCGTATTCTTCGATTGAAGCTTTAAACCTCGGCGACATGTTGGCCGTGACAAAGCTCAGGCTGTAAAGATCGGCATTGCTGCTCTTTTCAATCAGGTTCTCATCCGTGACGGTCAGAATATAGGTCTTCTGGGTTCTGCCATCCTGCGCTGTAACGACAATATACACCTTTGAAGTGGCCTCGGTAGGTTTAATCCTTGAAGAGGCGGTGCCGCTTTGAACGCTGACTTCATTCACCGTAATGGTGGCATACGGGCTGACCGCGGTCGGTGTTACCGTGATGCCGGACGTGCCCTCGGGAATGGTGACCGAATATTTTAAGGTGTTGGGATTAAACTTGGGCTTTAACGTCAGCGCATCCACCTTCAGTGCGGAGAGGCGCGCTTCGGTTGCGGGCTTTTCACGCGTGACCTTCAGCGTATAGGTGCGCGTGGTAAAATTCTCGGCGGTAACAATGACTGTGATGGTTTGTTGTGCGCCTGCCGTCAGCGTTTTGGTGGTGTAACTGGGGCGGGAGGGTGTTATGACGCTGCCGTCCACAGTGACGCTGCTCAGCTCGTCATTAGCAACCGGCGTTATGACCAGCTTTTCCGTCACATAGGGTACGGTGAATTCATATTCCAGCTGCTCAGCATTAAATGAGAATTTTTCAACAGCGGCTCCGTCCTGGTCGGTGACACCCAAGGACTTAAGCCGATTATCTTCGCTGGGTTCGTTGCGCTGGAGCTCAACCGTATAGGGCGGGTCGGTGACATTTTCACTCTCGGCAGTAACGGCAAGCGAAAAGGTAAACGGCGTCAGGTTGGGATCATTATCGCCGGTAAAAGGAACCAGGTCCATATTCTTGATGGTGAAAATTGTGGGGATACTCGGATTATAAGTGCTTGGAATGCGGGTGTAGCTGTAACCGGCGGCGTCCAGCGCCAGCGCCAGTGAGGTGACATCGTCCTCGGCCTGTGCCGTCAGGGTCAGCGTGCCGGTGGAATAGGGGATATAAACCAGATAGTCCTTCAGGTCGGGTGAAAAGGTGATGTCGTATTCGAACGGATAAACTGTGCCGGTTTTACCCGCCACCGAAAGGGATTTAAGATTGGTGTTCGTGCTCGGCGCAAGGCAGGTGACCCGCAGCGTATAGGTCGAAACGGTGCTGCCGTCTTCCGCCGTTACGGTGGCGGTAATGGTGGTCAGCGCGCTGGGTGGAAACACGCCGTCCACAGCCTGCGGGCGGTTGAGGATAAAGGTCGTGCTTGTCTGCTCCCCGGTGAAATATTTAAGAATCCGCTCGATAAGCGACAACGACTTCACAGGGCCGTTCCATGTGACAGCGCTGTCCCCGTTCATGGTAACCCAGGGGCTGTTGGGAACCGCGACGACATCCAGCTCAGTTGTGGAATAAGGAACCGTTATGGCATAGCTGTTAACAGTGGAGGAAAAACCGGTAATTAAATTCGTCGATGAATCGGTCGTCTTGTAGGCCTCAAATGCGGAGAGGGTGGCATCATTGCTGGGGGCCTCGCGCACAAGTGTGAGGGTATAGGAGTTGGTACTGCCGTCCTGTGCCGTGACGGTGATGCGCACCGTGACAGGTATTTCGGCCTGAAGCGTAATTTTCTCCGAAGCCGAGCCGGAAGTGACAGGATCGGCCTGTGAGGTGAAAATAATGTTGGTATCGGCGCCGGTGCCTACCGTGAGCTTTGGCGTGAGGGTTACCGACTCGACGGCGTTTGGCAGCGGAATGGTATAAGCGTTTGTCCCGGGCGCAAAGCCGAAGGGAATGAGGCTGTTCGGGTAGACCTTGTTGAAAATATCCTGCTTTGCGGTGGTCGGAAAGCCCTTGAGTGCAAGACTGGTCAGCGTGCCGTCGGCGCTGGGGGTTGTATCCTCAACATAAAAGTTCTGTACAACGGTGTAACTGGACATCAGCTCGTCGCTTGCGTTGTAAAAAAGTACCTGCAGGTTCGCCTGTCCACGCTTTTTGGCCACAATCTCCAGCGACTTGTAGTTGCCGACATTTAAAATATCGGAGCCGTAAGTATAAGCAACGGGGGAGCCTTCAAGATAGACGTCGAGCTCGCCGCCGCTGCTGTTTTGCCTGATGACCGCCCGTGCAGCTTTGCCGCGGCCATCGCCAAAAAACATGGTAGCCGTCATTTTATAGGGTGCGTTCGGCGCACTGCTCCCCGCGGCGTAAGCGGGTGTGCCGGAATAGACATCCATGCTCATCGTCTGGGGAAAGGTTGTAAGGGACGCTATGGTATCACCGCCGGTCTGGCTACCGGTGTAGGTTTCAAAAGGGGTAAACGTCGGCGGCTTACCCGTGCCATAGATCATGATCGGTATAGCGCCCTGGGTGGACTTAACGGTATGCGTCACGCCGCTGCTATCTGTGTAGGTAAAGGAGGCGTTGATCATCAAATCGCCGGTGATATCCTGCTCGCGGCGCTGCACAATGGTGATGGCTTTCTTTTTGGGGTCCGAAACGCGCTGCACCTGCAAATCGTCCTGATAGAGGGCGTTGTCGGGCTTCCATTCCCATTCCAGATCAACGTCAATGTTGTAGCGGTGCACCTGCGAAAGCACAATAAAGCTGTTTTGAATGCTCTGCAGCGTTTCGCCACTTTCAAGCTGTATGTAAGCTTGCCCGGTGGTGGTCACGTTTGTTGTCGTCGGGTTTTGCAGCACGCTGTCGCGGGTATCGTCCACGGCCTTCTGCCGGGTGATGACGGTTGCAATTAAAGGGGAGATAGTCTGTCGCGTAAAGGAAACGCGAAAAACCGTATCTTCAAGAAATAAATAATCGGTGGGGATGCCTTCCAGATAAATTTTGAATTTTAAGGGCGTTGGCACATCGCTGCCTGCCTTGGGGTATATTGTCACAGGGATATAGCGAACACCCTTCTCAGTGGCAATGGCCTGCGCCGTAACAACTTCGCCGTCATATTTATTGTCAAAATAGCCGGATGCAGTTAAAACATTGCTAAATGCAATGGTGGTGTCTCCCAACACCTGGCTGGTGCTCACCTTGAAGGTCAAAGAGCTGTCGGCAGTAATTGGAATAGAAGCTTCGGAAATGGCGCTGACGGCGAAATTGCGCGAATCGCTGGGGGATGAAATAACGGCGGAACCGTCCGTGACGTTGGCGGTGTACAGTGCCTCCAGTGTAAATTCCGCCGAGTTTTCGCCGGTAGGAAGCAGCTTCGGCGTCAGGCTGTAATTACTGCCAACGGTGTTGGTGACAATCTGAAAAACAGTGGTGATATCGGGGACGGGGGTGGAGACGCCGCTGATTGTTTTACGCACGGCAAACGGCGTCAGTGAAAAGTCGTAGCTGTCGGGCAGCTTGGCCTGTATGGTTATGGGGCTGCCCTCCACCAGCGTCTGGTTGGTGGAAGTGGCCTTGGTTATAGGGTCATAAAAGCGAATATAATACTGGTCGGCCGCCAAAACCCCGCTGCCAGCCGTCAGGCTGCCAAACGTCATGCCCGCTGCCAGAACAAATGAAACTATTCGTTTAAAAACAGAAGATTTGCCCATGTTTGTTACCCACCTGAAAATTTTATTTCTATCTATATTGATCACGATGTCGCTAAAACTGTCATTAAACTCTAATCGACCTATTCTGCCTTATCTTAACATGTTTTTGTTAAATTCACAATTATACGGCAAAAAACATGGTATATATCGGCGTCGACAAGTGATCCCTAAAAGTTGAAAAATGGTGCGAACAGCTTCATTTCCAGGTCGCGGAGGGCTGGCTTTTTGCGATGATGTGCAATACTGTAATTTGTGGCGCCCAACCGGCTCTTCTGCTTTAAACTTTGTAAAAACGATATCGGCATTTTCGGCCGCTTTGCGCTATGCGGGCAGTGTCTGACGCAGCTTCCGGGGCAGGGAACTGACCAATATTCCGGCCAGAATTAGTGCTGCGCCGATATAGCCGCTGAAAGCGAGCTGTTCTCCTAAAAGTACATAGGCTGAGAGGGCGGTAAAAATGGGCTCCGCACAAAAGGTGACCGAAACAAACACCGGCGAAACATGGGCAAGCGCCGTGTTTTGAAGCAGATAGGCAATAAATGTGCAGCCAACCGCCAGGTAAAGCACCGAGAACCAGCCGGATAAGGAAACGCCTGTCAATGTGTGCGTGTTTTCGAATATCAGCGCGGGAACCAGCGATAACATGGCCGTCATGCCCGCCTGAACAGTTGAAAGGACAACCGGGTCCACCGCCTGAACCGAAACCGCAGTAAACGTCAGTGTTACAGCCAGACAAAGGGCGCTGATTAACGCCAGCAATTCTCCAAAGCCAAAGCGTGCGCCCGCATCGAAGCCGCAAAGCAGATACATACCGCCCACCACCAGCGTGACAGCAAACAACATCCGCTTGCCCGGCGGTCTTTTATGCACGAGAAAATCCAGAAACGGCGTAAAGATAACCGCCAACGCCATCAGCAGGCCGGCGGAGGTGGCGCTGGCAAAGTGAAGGGATAGGGTGGAGGTGATAAAAGCGAATGCAGTGGCGACACTGACGGGCAGGCATTGCCTGATATCCGCCTTGTTGGCGGTGAGCCTGTGGAAAAAGAACAGGCCAAACAGAAGGGCTGCCAGAAAAAAACGCAGAGCAAGACAACGGAAAGGGCCGATGGATGCCAGCCCGATTTATGTCATGGTATTGCCGACACCCCATAAGATACATTCCAGTATGATAAAGCTGCCAGATATTATTTTTTTGTTCATCCGTTTTCACTCCATTAAAAAAGCAGCCACCGGCTGTCCGCCGATAACTGCAAAACATCACTGTCGGCGTAGGAACAGCACAAGGCAGTCCTACCCATGCGGTAAGACTGCTAACAGCAACGATGAAGCTTATTATTAAGGATATGTATAACCGCCAGTTTCATAAAGGTCACCTCATAAGCGATTATAGCAAAGGGGATAAAACGGCGCAAGGGGTGCGTGCACATTCGGGCGGATGATATATCGTTTTTAACCTGAAAACCAGCACACCCTTTAGGCCTGTTTTCCGCGCTGCTGTGTCGTCCGCCTTGAAGCGTGAAAAATAATCACGCAATGCCGGCCGCATTTGCAAATTAATCAACGATAAAACCGGGGCGGCGTCTGCTCAAACGCCGCCCCGGTTTTAAGGGATTTATAACAAAGCCTCGATTTAAAAACCTGAATTTATGCTTTTTCCTTCTTGGAAAGATCAACGACAAAACGCACGACAAACGGGATGAACACCGAGATCAGGCCAGCGTAACCGAGGTAGGCATAGCCCTTCTTGACAACAGCCATCAAACCAAACTGTGCAATGGCGAATGCGATTGTCGTGAACAGAACCGAGAAAATAATGTTGCGCATTTGGTGGCCCGTAGCGCGTTTTTCCGGATCGGTGATACGGCGCTCCATGGCGTTGACACAACGGGTGACGATGCCCGAAACCATATTGACACCGGTAGAAACCGCGCCCAGAATAATTAAAATAGAGATGATTGGGGTTAAAACAGAAGCCCCCACACCGTTTTGAACCAGCACCAGCATGGGAACAGGCGCACCGACCAGCTCCGGCACAAAGGCGACGGCCAGCAACCCCACGATTGCAAGCATCATGGCGACGGTATTGGTGATAAAGATGTAAATGGCAGCCTGGTTTACCTGCTTTTCGCTGGTCAGAGGCTCCACGTGCTGATACATAACCGATACCGACGGCAGCTGGAACAGGAAGTAAAGGAATGCGGTCCACAAGGCCACGCCAAAAGCGCCGCTGTCCTTGGAGGCCACGCTCATTGCGCCGCCCGCCATTTTGGAAACGGAATCGCCAATGGCGCCCCACTGTGCCATAATGTTGGGTACAAGAACAACGATCAGGCCCAGAATGATCAATACCGAAAGGGTGGCGGCCGCCTTGCGCACCATCGTGGTGCCATAAAGCGCTATGACGGCGATGAACACGCCGACAACAAGGGTGCAAAGCCAGTAGGGCAGGCCGAACAGCATGTTTAGTGTTGAGCCGCCGGTGGCAAAGGCCGCGGCCGAAGCGGTGCCGATCATAATCAGGTAGGTCAGCTCAAACAGGTTTGAAAACAGCACGCGGTATTTGCCGTAAAAGTTATCGGAAAAGCTGCGGTAATCGTAGAGCTTGTTACGGTAGGCATAGCGCATGCCGTACCAGAAAAACAGGGCATATAGGAACTGGGTAAGAAGCGGCAGAAACAGACACCAGACGCCATGGTTGATAAAATAAGCATAAATTTGCGCGCCGGAAGCGAAACCGCCGCCGAACTGTGTGGTGAACGCCACGAACGCGACGCCAATGGCCAAGGGCATACGATTTTTGTCAACCAGTAAAGACTTTTTTTCACCCATGATAATCTCTCTCTTTCGTATGAATGATGTGTGTAACGGCCTCAGTTGTTGAACTCTATCACTTTGCCGGGGTTTAAAACCAGCTTCTCATCAAAAGCCAGCTTGATGGACTTATAAAGCTGAATCATCCGGGTGCCGAGAAAGGGCTCTAAGAATTCCAGGCGCCCGTTGCCGATGCCGTGCTCGCCCGAAAGCTGGCCGCCAAGCGTTTTGGCAAGCGCATAAAGCTCGGTGAGACAGGCGTGGGTGGCCGATTTCCAGTCCTCGTCGCTCATGCCCGCGTCGCGCAGCAGCTCGGTGTGGATGTTGCCGTCGCCGGCGTGTCCGCAGGGTTCAACACGGATACCGTGGGACATGGCGATGCGCTTGGCCGCCTTAACATATTCGGCGATGGCGCTTCTGGGCACCACGACGTCGCATTCCTCCTGAGAAACCGAGTCGGCCTTCATGCCCTCTAAAATGCCGCCGCGCACGCTCCAGACCGAGGCAATACGCTCAGGTGAATCGGCGATGAGGCAGTCGAGGGCGCCGTGGGCCAATGCTGCCTCACAGGCGGCGTCGCAGGCGGATTCCAGCTCCTCACGGCTTGAGGCGTCATACATAACGATGAGCACCGCGCCCCCCTGCCGGACCGGAAACGGCTTGTTAAGCGCCCGTTCGACAATCTCCAGCAGCTCCTGCTCAAGAAATTCGATGGCGGTGGGCGTAAAGGGCAGATCCAGCACCTGCGGCACCATATCAGCGCAGGATTCAAGATCGGGGAACGGCATGACCAGCGTGCAGGTGTGCTTTGGGGCCGGCAAAAGCTTCAGCGTGACTTGCGTTAAGATGCAAAGCGTGCCTTCCGAACCGATAACCAGGTCCTTAACGTCATAACCGGTTGTATTTTTAACAACATTGGAGGAGAAATTCATGATGGAGCCGTCGGGCAGCACCGCCTCCATGCAGCGGACAAAATCGCGGGTGAGCCCATAGCGCACCGCCTTCATGCCGCCTGCGTTTGTGATAACGTTGCCGCCGATAGTGGCGGTCTTTTCGCCTGGGTCGGGGGGGTAAAACAGCCCCTCGGCAGCGGCGGCCGCCTGAACGTCCAGCAGCAGCGCGCCCGGCTCGCAGGTGATGGTCTGGTTTTTGCGGTCAACCGGGAAGATGCGGTTCATGCGCATTAAGGAAAGCATGATGCCGCCATATTTGCAGGTGGCGCCGCCCGCCAGGCCGGTGCCCGCGCCGCGCACCACAACCGGAATGTTGTTATCATAGCCGTATTTCATAACGGCGGAAACTTCCCCGACGTTTTCGGCTTCAATGTAAACATCGGGCGGAAAAATACCGTATTCGGGCATTTCGTCGTGGTGGTATTCCGGCAGAATCTCCGTGCCCACCGTGACACGGTCGGGTGCGGTGACGGATTTCAAATAGTCAATGTCCGCAGCGTCGGGCTTATTATAAGGAAAAGGCATTTTACTCGGCCTCCTTTTTTGCGGCGGCCAGCTGTGAGAGCAGCGCGGGAACCGCGGTAAATAAATCATCAACAATGCAGTAGCTGGCAATGTTAAAAATAAGCGCGTCCGGGTCGGCGTTGATGGCGACGATACATTCGCTGCCGTTCATACCGGCCGTAAACTGAATGGAACCCGACACGCCGCAGGTGATAATCAGCTTCGGGCGCACCGTCCGGCCCGAAAGGCCAATTTGATGCGCGTTGTCACCAAGGCCGTTTTCGGCCATCGGGCGGGTGAAGCACAGCTGCCCGCCAAGCGCGTCGGCCAGACGACGCACAAGCGCCACGCCCTCTTCGTTTTTAACGCCACGTCCGGCAACCACGAGGATATCCTCTTCCTCAATGGATTTTTCGCGGAGGATGGGCGTGACTTCCAGCACTTCCACACCGGAGCGGGCCATCGCATCGGTCACCGGCATGACGGTGATTTTTCCGACGGGGTTTTGGATTTTTTTTGCTTTATCCATCACACGGTAGCGCACGGTTGCAAATTGCGGCCGCGCGTCGGCGATGAGAATCTGTGCCATGATATTGCCGCCAAAGGCGGGACGTATCTGAACCAGGTCGCTGTTGGGGCGGATATCCAGCTTGGTGCAGTCGGCGGTCAGCCCGGTGTGAAACCGCACGGCCAGCCGCGGCGCCAGTGAACGCCCCAGCGCCGTAGCGCCGATTAAAACAACCGAAGGGTGCAGCTGCGCGATGCAGTCGGCCAGGGCGTCGGTGTAACAGTCCGCCTTAAAGCCCGCAAAACCGGGGTGTTCATAGGCAAACACTTCATTAACGCCGTAAGGCAGCAGCTTCTCCGCGTTTTTAACGGTGCCGTTATCGCCGACGATGACGGCGTTGACTTTATAGCCGAGCTGATCGGCCAGGCGGCGGGCCTCGCCGATCAGCTCGTATGTAACGGGGTGAATTTCGCCGTCTTCCTGCTCGGCATAAACGAGGATATCCTTCCAGCCGCTTTTCTCCTCGGCGCCTTGAAGTGGCTTTTGTTCAAACGTGAGGGCGTGCTGGGGACATACCTTGATGCATACGCCGCACATGCGGCATTTTTCATTGATCACAATGGTTTCCGCTTCGAGGGCCAAAGCGCCAAACGGACATTTTTGAAGGCACAGCCGACATAAATCACAGGCGTCGGCGTTAAAATTCAATGTGGTCATGCACGCACACTCCCCTCAAGCAACCGCTTTTCTTTTAAAACGGCGGTCAGCGCTGCAGCTTTTTCGGCAACGCTGCCCGACAGTAGCACCTTTTTGGCATTGGCGGGCGGTGCAAACATATTTTCCACATGGGTGGGCGAACCGGTCAGTCCGCAGCGGGAAAGATTTTTGTTCGGCAGACAATCGAAACTCAGCGTGCGCACCGGGTGGGCCAGCGCCCGCTGCTTTAAGCGGTAAGAGGGAAGACGCGGGACACAAACGCTTTTTTCCACCGTAATCAGACAGGGGAAGCGCAAGCGGGATTTCTGAATGACAGAAGCGAAGACCTGCTCGACCGTAATGCCGGCTTGGTCGGAGGCCAGAATTTTCCCAACCCATGCGGCATGCGGAATACCCAGATGCTCGGCAATGGCGGGGCCAACCTGCGCGGTGTCACCGTCGGTGGTTTGCCGCCCGCAGAGAATTAAATCGGCGCCGCCCAGAAGGCGGATGCCCTGCGAGAGCGTATAAGAGGTTGCCAACACATCGGAACCCGCAAATTTACGGTCTGAAAGAATGACGGCATCGTCGGCGCCCATCATGTAGGCGTCCCGCATCATCGCTTCCGCCTGGGGCGGGCCCATGGTCAATACGGTGACCTTGCCGCCGACCTGCTCGCGGATGCGAAGCGCCGCTTCCAGCGCATAAAGATCATATGGGTTGGTACGGGCTGCCGTACCAAGCCTTTTTAAAGAGCCGGTTTCCGGGTCTATTTCCACCTCAGAGGTGGCCGGAACCTGCTTCATGCAAACCAAGATATTCATTATTGCCAATCAGCCTTTCTTGAATTTCAATTTAAAGCGTTAAAGTTTAAACTGATAAAGAGTCTATCACAAAAAGGTATTACTTGTCCAGCCCCAATTTGAGGACAAAATGCGGATATGAACAATTGCTCAATGGCAGTCCTTCTAATACATTCAAAAGGCGACAGTATCGACCTTAAAAAATAAGGCTCAAGGGTATGGATTATTCTAGTTATTTAAAAAATATAAAGTACAAATTTATTTTAACTAAAATATTTTTGAATCTTTAGAATAATATTTATTAAAATAAAGGAATCTGATAAAATAGGTTTGAAAGGGTGATAAATGTGGACATAATCGATACCGCTATTCTTGAGGCGCTAAAAGAGAACGGGCGCGCTTCAGCCTCTGAACTCAGCAAAAAGGTTCGTCTTTCGGTGCCCGCCGTTGCCGAGCGCATCAGGAAGCTGGAGCAAAACGATATTATCCGGCAATACACTGTCAAAATCGACCGCTATCAAACGGGAGAACGGTTGCTGGCTTTCATTTTTGTTAATATCGATACGACAATGCATATCGACAACTTCAGAAATCAAATCATCCGTCACGCCTGTGTGCTGGAGTGCCACCATGTCGCGGGCGCCTATGATTATCTGCTCAAGGTTGCGCTGCCGGATACACAGGCGCTGGAAAGCTTTTTAACCGATACACTTAAAAAGATAGATGGTGTGTCGGGCTCCAACACCATTATCACGCTCACAACCTTAAAAGAAGAATTCAATGTGTAGGGCGGTAGGTTTTGTGATATTAAGAGGTTTGAAATTCGGTCTGCTGCTGCAACTGGCCATTGGGCCGATGTGTTTAATGGTATTCAACACCGCAGCAACCTACGGAATGCTTTTCGGCCTGTACCTTGTAACGGCCATCGCCCTTATTGACGCACTGTACATCGCGCTTTCCTGCTTCGGCGTTGCAGCAGTTTTGAACCGGGTACAGATAAAACGGGCGGTCCGGATAACGGGCGCTTTGGTGCTGGTGCTGTTTGGCGCCGATATGGCAGCGGGTGGACTGGGACTTTCGCTGATGCCCCAGGTGGCGCTGTTTTCTCATACAACCGGGCATGGCCTGTTTGTTCAGGGGTTGCTGCTGACGGCTTCCAATCCGCTGACCATTCTGTTTTGGGGCGGTGCTTTGTCGGCGCAGGTGGCTGAAAACGGATTAGGTCGAAAAGAGCTTTTTCTTTTTTCCACGGGCTGCGTTTTGGCGACGGTATTATTCTTGACGTCCGTTTCGCTGCTGGCAAGCGTTTTTGGCGGGTTTCTGTGTCAAATGGCCATTCGGATGCTCAATGTGCTTGTGGGCGGCGTTCTGGTTTTCTTTGGGGCGCGGCTTCTTAAAAACATTCATAAACAGCGAAAAGTGGGCGCATAGCTGTCGGCGCGTTGATTCATCTCATTTGATAGATACACATATATAGTATAAGCACTCAGACCATAGCGCGGCAATGACAGTTTAAAAAGAAAGGACCTGCCTCATATTTGAGACAGGTCCTTTTGGTACGCCCGACAGAATTCGAATCTGCGACCTTTGGAGTCGGAGTCCAACGCTCTATCCAGCTGAGCTACGGGCGCATATCAATAGAATGCTACAGCGCTTTTATTCGCCGACAAATATTATAACAAAGACATCATAAAATATCAACCACAGGGGAACAATATAATTGAAAAATTAATTTGAAAAAAGTGTTGACATATGGAAGCAGGCATGATATTATAGCAAAGCTGTCTGCGAGAGAGGCAAACGAAACTCGGGATAAGCCACAAAAAAGAAAAGTTGTTGTTGACAAAGTTTCTTGAATGTGATA
>JAEWLW010000047.1 GCA_023457355.1 Bacillota bacterium
GATTGTTTTGCGGCGCATATGGTCCATGATGCGTCCAGGCGTTCCAACAACAAGGTTTGAATGGCGTAAATCAATGCACTGCTTTTCAATCGATGCGCCGCCATAAATGGCGACAGGCCGAATGCCCTCTTTAAAGCGGACCAGCTTACGGATTTCCTCCGTCGTCTGCATCGCCAGCTCGCGGGTTGGGCATAGAATTAGCACCTGAATGGTGGGCTTTTCCTCGTGTGTATCGACCCTTTCAATGGCGGGAATTGCAAACGCTACGGTTTTTCCGGTACCGGTCTGTGAACGGGCGATAACATCTACACCAGCGCGGATTACCGGAATTGCTTTGGCTTGTATGGGTGTTGCGAAATCAAACCCCATAAGAGAAACAGCGCGTTCCACCTTCGGGGTAAGACTCATTTCGGAGAATGATACTTTTGTCATGTAATTCCTCAATTCTAAAAAATAAATATCCCCCGGCAAAGCCGGGGGTATTTCATATGCGGGCATAGCCCTTTCATCCTAGCGTACACGTCGAACGTGTAATACGATCTGCCAACTGCATAATTGCTACTACGTCGGATTCACGTTATCTATGTTAAGTGCAATTCGGTTTTAGCCCGTACTTGTTAGGTCATATCAATAACGCGACGTTCAAACGCCTTGACAGACTTTACCCAATAATTACAATTGCAATGCGATACTCGCAAAGTAAAAGTTAATAAGCCCCGCGATAACACAATATGCACACACAGCAAACATCTATTTACTCTTTAATCTTTTTCTTTTGCAGTATTAATACGCCACATGCAAAAGTTGCCAATAATGCCACGAGTCCAGCAACCTTAGCTGTATTACTACTGTTTTGCGCAGTATTTGTTCCGTCTGAATTGGGCATAAAGGCATCTTTCTCAAAACCACCGTTGGAAGGAGTGATAGCATTCAGCTTACCCTCATTTTCGGCTACATTAGATGCTTCAAGTTCCCAAATACCTCCAGCCATAGGAATAAGCTTTCCGTAATCGTCATGCGTATACCCTACGCCACCCGTTTCAGGGTTACCGCCTTGAACAACCTGTACGATTTCATTGATCTTAGCATCCTTGTATAGCTGCGCAAGCAGCGAAAGAGGATAGTAAATACGGCTCGTTTCAGACTTTTGTGCCGCCCCTGCCGGAATGTATATATCTTCTCCGCCATTCCAGCTAATGACAATCGCTATACCTTTGCTCAACAAGGCATCCATTACACTGGCAGGCATTTTGTCGTAAGATTTTGCGTTTACCTTTATGGTATCGCCCTCTGAAACCGACATAATCTTACTTTCGACGGTCTCCCAGAAATTGTAGGCGTCTGTGCTCGACGAGTTGCCCCTACCACTAGAACCGCCCTTCGTGACGTCTTCTGATGAGTAAGTGATGGCATAGGTAGAAAATTTATCTGCATCAAATGTAAGTGTATGCAGCGTGGAATCATAAATCGGCCTTATGATCAGCGCTTTTCCTTCATGCACGCGCAGCACCGCATAGCCCGATTTCCCTCTCATATGCTCGGGGAGGTCCAGCACGATACGTACCTTCTGACCCTCAGGGGGCTGAATTGCCTCATTTGAAACATTTTCAATTCCCATGCCAGAAATGGTCTTTAGAAGTTTTGCATCCAGATAAAGTCCTACTGTACCATTTTTAATTGTCAAAAGAATTGCGTTAATGAGCTCATCTTCAGCTTCTGGAATATTCTCTAATTGTTCTACAACCAGCATGATTTCCACCTTAGCGGAAGGCTCTGCGGAAATTCTATCATCCTCTTCGGTGAACATGTCGGTTAGATTCTCAGCCGCAACAGAAGGCGTATTTCCCATTATCTCAACCTTCGTGTCCTTGTGACCTGAAATCATGACCATATTTTCAACTACGCGCGAAGACTTGATGTTGATTTGCTTGGTAACAGTTTGCCCGTCCATTGTTGCCACCAGACTGTAGCTTCCGTATGGAATAGCGATAAAAGAAAATTTTCCGTCAGCGTCGGTTATAATGGTCGCGCCAAATTGTGTCCCGTTGGTGCCGCCCTTCATAACCTTGAGTTCTACACCTGTGAGCAGCGCATGTGTAGTGCCATCGGTTACATTGCCTTCAATTGTACCGGCGGATGCTGATGCCGTTGTGATCGTTAGTTTTGCCACGTTTGAGACAGCAGAGGCATCACCGGCAGATACGACACAATAGTAATAGTAATCGCCTGATTTGGTGGTCTCGGGGGCATAGGTAGCAGCTATTCCGTCTTTTATTTTTGTTCCGTTTTTAGCGGAATTAGTGTTGCTGTAATACCACTGATAAGCTACCGTGCCGCCGCTGGATGCGCCCGCCACAACGTTAAAACGCGCGGTAGTACCTACCATAACTGAAACGTCCTGCGGCTGTCCAGTAATTGTGACCGTTTGATTTGCGGGCTGCTTAATCTCTATGCTGCTTGTTGGAGTACCGTCCGTTACGGTGATGTTTCCGCCAGAAATTGTGCCGCCGTTGGGTGTGGGCAGAGTGACAATAATCATATAGTCGCCGTCAGGCACACCGATAAAAGTATAATTGCCATTTGTGTCAGTGGAAGTGGTGTGTTTGTTGCTGGGGTTATTTTTATCGGTGATGGTCACGGTTGCATCATGGATAGGTTTATCAACCTTGTCCTTGACCGTGCCAGTTATGGTAGTTCCGGTCGTTGTGTTGCGCACCGTCAGTTTTGCTGCGCCGGTGGTAACAGGTGGAGCACCTGTTGCGTTCAGCACACAATAATAATAACTTTCACCCTTTGCAGCTGTGGACGGGCTGTAGCTAGCGGCGTTTGCTCCGGAGATCAGCGTTCCGCCGGTGGTGGAATTGCTCGTGTTTTTGTACCACTGATAAACTAAGGTTCCGCTGGATGCGCTAGCCGTAACGGTAAACGTTGCCGTATCATTCAGCGCGATTGTGATATTGTTCGGCTGAGCGAAAACCGTAATAGCCGGAGCCGCTGGCTGCTGAATATTACCGCCTGATCCACCCGAACCAATGTTATCCGGCACGGTAATTGCTTTGTTAATGGTGCTGCCATCAGGCAGTTCCACAACAATGGTATAATCGCCATCGGGGACATCATCAAGCTTATAGTTACCGCTGCTGTCCGTTTTTGTGGGGTTGGGCGTTCCCGCATCAGGTATCAGCTTCAAAGGTGCATCTTTAACCACAGCGCCGTTCTTGTCTTTGACAACACCGCTTATGGTTGAAGTGCTGCGCACAGTCAGGCGCGCAATCTTAGATGTTACCGAAGTCATCCCATTTGAACTGATCACGCAATAATAATAGTTCGTGCCAGCCGTACTAGTCGCAGGTGTGTAGGAAGACTGTGTAGCACCAGATATGAGAGAACCGCCGGTAGTATCACTCTTATTGTTGCTGTACCACTGATAGGTTATCGCCGCGCCGTTTGAAGCGCCCGCTTCCACAGCAAAGGTTGCGGCTTTATTTTTCAATACAGTGGTGTCATTAGGCTGGGTCGTTATGGCGATTACAGGCGTGGCGGGCTGAATGATTTCAATCTCTTTCCCTGCGTCGCCAGGTACGGCAATATCCTTTTTAATGATACCGCCATCGGGCAGTGTCACAATAATCGTATAGTTGCCGTCGGGAACATCACTTAAAATGTATTTGCCGTCGCTGTCTGTCGTTGCTGGATTAGGTGTTCCTGCGTTGGGAATCAGCTTAACTGTTGCGTCTTTAATTCCGTTGCCATCCTTATCCATAACAGTTCCTGTAGTGGTTATGGTTTTACGAACAGTCAGACTGGCAATTCTTGAAGTGACAGAAGCTGCATTTGCAGAACTTACCACACAATAATAATAGGTGGTTCCGACCGTTGCGGTTGTGGGGGTGTAGGCGGCGCTTGTTGCGCCTGAAATAAGCCCACCGCCGGTAGCGGAATTTGTGCTGTTGCTATACCACTGATAGGTTACACCGGCACCGTTTGTTACACTTGCCGCTATTGTAAAGCTTGCAGCTTTATTCTGCAAAACGCTAACGTTCTGCGGTTGCTGCGTAGTAATAATGATTTTGGGTGCGGGCTTTGGAATATCATCTGCATGAACATCCCCGCCGCTTGTATTGGTGACGACAATGCTCGTCTCGGTTCCATCGGGGAAAGTAACCGTAATGGTATAGGAGCCGATGGCAATATTTAAAAAGCTATATTTTCCGTCGGCGCCAGTGGTTTGCTCCGCTGAACCGGCTGCGGGTGTAAGCGTTACCTTTGCACCGGAAACAGGGCTTGTACCATTTGAGTCATACACAACACCTGAGATATTCATAGTGGGTGTTCGCACCGTCATGCAGGCAATGCTTGAAACAGCCTGCGCACCACCTCCGCTCACTACGCAATAATAATATTCGCTGCCAAGTGCGGTCGCTTGTGTGGTATACGTTGCGTTTGTCGCCGCGTTAATCAACGTGCCGCCGCTATTTGAATTACTGGTGTTGCTATACCACTGATAAGACAGGGTGCCGGTGATTGATAGATTTGCTGCCACCCGAAGGGTTGCGGTTTTACCCAGTAAAACCATAACATCCTTCGGCTGGGTAGTGATTGTAATAATAGGTGAAGTATAGGCAGGAATGGTAGTTTTAGGGTGGTTTGTACGCACACCAAATGTATTTATGCCAACTATGTACAGGTCCTTTGCCCCTGCCGAAAGATCATTTAGGGATATAGTGTTTTCAACACCTCTTTGAGCAGTTGTGCCGCCCTGGGTTATATCAACAGTTGGTGCTGAATCACCCGATGGTACCCACGCGTAGTAATAGGTCAAATCATCATCCATTGTAAACTTAACTGTGGCTTCTGTATCGCTTGTTCTTGTCACTGCACCAGTGGTTAGTTCTGCTTGCCCAGGCAATGTCGGTTTTTGCGCGTCTTCGGCAAAGCCATTCAGTGTGGGCAGGGGCACGCCATAACAAAGTTCTCCAGTTGGGTAAGTCCAAGTAGCAGGCGTAGTATGGAGACCAATCCACTTGCCCCAATCACAATTCGTGTTACTGTTTATATACAAGCCTTCGCCGTTTTGGTTGTCATGTCTGCCACTTGTAATATTACTCCCGGCATTAATAAACATATCCTGGCGTGCGTAACAATTAGAAATTATGGTGTTATTCATAGGACTACCCACTACTCGAGACATCAAGCTGGGCATAGTAAATCTTATTTCCAATCCCAAAGCAACGCAGTTTTTAACTGAGCCACCTAAAGTCGCCCCCACTATACCACCAGCTGTAAGCCAAGATCCGGTATTACCTTTCGTAACATTACCGGTGTTGTAGCATTTTTCTATTGTGCTATTATTTAAATTTCCTACTACGCCACCAGCAAAAGAACCTTCTATGACGATATTGCCGGTATTATAACAGTTTTGGATTGTACTATTGGCCTCTACATAGCCCGCTATTCCACCGATATTATTTATGCCGTAAAAGTAGGAGGTGTTGTAGCATTTTTCAACCACACTATTGTTTGTGGCTTTGCCCACTATGCCGCCAACATTGTCTTTGCCACGGATGCTACCACCTATCGAGCCTACGTTTTTTATTGTGGCGCTAGTTATATGTCCAAACAGACCTCTGTTATCACCAGTGATGTTGTTAAAATAAACACCTTTTACAGTATGCCCGCCGCCATCAAAAGTGCCGTTGAAGCTATTGGCTTCTGTTCCAATTGGCACCCACACCTTTGGGCTGCCGCTGAGTGAATCATTAAGGACGATGTCCGCTGTCTGCTTAAAGAATTTTCCGTTACTATAGTTCTCATAGGCGTTTACATTTGCCGCAAGCATGGCAAGGTCGTGGCTATTGTCGACTTGGTACGGTGCGCTCTCAGAACCGTCGCCGCCGCTAAATGTGTAGGCGGGGTTAGCGGTGGGGGGTGTGCCGTCCCACACGGTGGGATTAGCTTGTGTTATTTCTATATTTCCACCATTTTTTACAAGACTTTTCCCTAATGGATTTATGAGTGAAAACTTTTCTAATACGGCATGTTCAGGCGTTGTCGCTGTCGCAATAACGGTGAGGGCTGGGTTAATGCCATATAATCCAGTCAGCACAATGCCGCCGTCAGCACCTGTGAGCTCGCCTATGATGCTAATTTGGTTGTTTTCCAAAGTGCTTAAAAAAATACTGAGTGTTGGGTCACCCGAGAGGTTAATTTTTTTTGCACCGAAAACTGAGCCAATTGTGCCACCTGAAATATTGACTTCGTCTCCTTCGCTGCTGGAGTCAATTGCAATGCCGCCTGCAGTAACCGTGCCGCCGGTTATGTTGACTATACCGCCATTGTGGCTGCGGATTGCTGTACCAGCGCTACTGGGTGCAGTCACTTCACCGCCGGAAACGTTGACTATGCCGGTGTAGCTGTTAATGATTGTGTAGCCGTTTCCGCTTACAGTCACCGTACCGCCGGTTATGTTGACTGTTCCTTGGCTGTCGATTGCAAAAGCCAGTGCAGACACCGTGCCACCGGAAATGTTGACTACGCCGCTGGAGGTATAGTTATTGGTGATTGCATAAAGGTTGCTGCTTGTAGACACCGTGCCACCGGTTAATTCAACTGTGCCGCCCCTGTTATTAATTGCAGCCCAGCCTTGGTCGTTTGCAGTTACCGTGCCGCTTGAAATTTTGACTGTGCCGTTGCTGTCGATTGTGTAAAAAGGTTCCCCGCTTACAGGCTTCTCTCCGCTTGTAGACACCACTCCAGCTGCACTTTCACTTGTGTCTATGATTTCTAGGTTTCCAGAGCTAGTTACTATAATCGTCGATACTGAACTACTTGTAAGTGTAAAACCATTTAAATCAATAATTATATTTGCATCGGTGATGATTATCGTTTGATCAACACTAAAACTTTCACCGAGTTTTATGGTTGTTGCGGTACCATCCGTTGGTGCCTCCCCGATTGCAGCGTTTAATTGTTCTTCTGTCATAACGGTTGCTTCCACCGTAAACATCTGCATCTTTGTGAGCAGCGGACTCAATGGGCAGATGCCGTCCACGTGCTCGTCAAGCCTCTCGTCCTTGCAAAACGGACACTGATACGTAGGAGTAATGTATTGAGGGCACCCCTCCTTATGCGTTACCTCGCCGCTGTCTACAGTGGCACAGGTGCATTCCTTTTCATCCTCGGTTGTTGGAATCGCCACCTCAGGCTCAGTGTTTTCTGTTGTTTCGCAAGCGCCCTCATGAGCGGCTTTGCCACAGCTGGAACAAGTTTCTGATTCCACGACTGCGCTGTCTTTTTGGGATATGATCACAGGAAGTTGGCCTTCTTCAACTGCATAAACCGGCATAACGCCTACGCTTAGAATTATAGCAACAGCTAGTATCATTGATAATATTTTTTGTCCTGCGCTTTGTTTCATGTTGATAGCCTCCGTTTTATTAAGAAAAATCAATGTTTCCGTAATAGTGAAAACGGCAATACAAATGCCGCCCCACCAATCATCCACTCGCTACCCACGGCTGAATAACCGCGCTGCAAATATACCATTGGCACTAGAATGTACATTGCTCCCCCGCAGAGAATAGTGGCAACTAATAGCTGCCACAGCCAGACGGGTATAGCTTTAATCATTGAGAGGGCGTATGGTTGGTCTGTTTTTGACTGCCTGTCCGGCAAATATTTATACCGTTTCATCTTCTTTTAACCTTATCTCATCAGCGCACGTAATTCTGCATGAAAGACAATGGCAGATACTATTTTTAAGTGCAATTTGTGGGAGTTCGCGAAAATCTGCATATTTACAGCACCAGCATTCACGCATCTCAAAAGCACCTCCACTACCGCCGCCCAATGTTGACAGCTATATTCACCTGTTACAATGGGATATCCGTCTTCCATAATTCCAATCATCCTGCCTGTCTTAATAGGATTTTACGCTCCCTTCCACAGAGGTTTTTGCTTACAAATTCACCGCAATTTATAATCTATTTTACGTATTATTGGAGATTCTGCATAACTATGTAAAAAACAAGTCGTAAAATGTCAAAAAGCCCCGAGCAAAATGCTCAAGGCTTAGAGATAGTCTTATTAAATTTGGTTTGCCAAACGGGAGGCAAAGCGGGTTTTTGCATCAGTTATTTTGGCACTTACTGGTATATTCTCGCCATTTGCCAAAACTATTTTGCCTCCCGATACAGAATAGACATGATCCAAATTAACTATAAAGCTTTTATGGCAGCGGTAGAATCTCTCGTCGTCCAGCCGTTGCTCCAACGCATCCAGCTGGATATAAAATATGAGCGGCTCTTTCTCTTGTATGTAAACGCTTGCTACTCTGGCGCTGCTCTCAACATATAGAATATCAGAATAACTGATGCGGTACACGCCGTGCTTATTGGTAAGCGAAAGAAACCTGTCCTCTTTTGTAGACAAATATTCCAAAGCTAATGTCAACGCCCCTCCTACACTTTTTTCATCCAATGGCTTGAGTAAATATTGCAGTGCATGTACGCCATACCCGTCTACCGCATGATCACGCGAGTTTGTTGCAAAAACTATGGCACAGTTTTTGTCAAACGCGCGTATTTCGCGGGCAATCTCTACGCCGCTTGATACCCCCATATAAATATCCAAAAAATATATGTCTGCGCGGTGACCACATCGTATCGCATCCAGCAATTCCTCGCCATTGGTGTATTCGTTCATTCGAAAAGGCACTTTAAGCTCCGTGGACAATATGTCTGTAATTTGTTTTCGTTGATCCTGCTCATCGTCACATACGGCAATGGTAAGCATCTAGGCTTCCTCCTTAGCAAGTGCGTCTTTGCTCTGCATATTGCGCTGGTTACTATTCGGATATATAATAAAAATATCACATAATTGACACCTGCGAAAGTGAGTATATAAAAATGTCATGGATTTATTATCCCGTTGTACCAATGACAACATTTTTTGCGCAATTAATTTGTCACTACTATACATTAGATACACGAAAACCAGTTCATATTCAGATTGTATTATGGACTGCTTCCTTACTGGCAGAATACAGCGGCTGGCGGTTTTTAAGTTATCTGGGTGTTGAAAATTTTTTATACTACTATCTTTTGCATATCATTATTGTTATCTGTTATCTTAACATATTTTTGGGTTCAATTGCTAAAAAGCTATTTCTGTACTTCACTACCTGGCAAATTGCCACCTTTGTCTCTACGCTTTGTGGATGTATCGCCGGACTAATGAACCTGGAATACAACCAATGGCTGTTGTTACGGTATCTTCTTTATTTTGTCTCTTATCTTATCATATTGCCAATCTACATCATCTACATGCGTAATTTTATGCGCAAATACCTGGCAATGCTAGCAGGTAACAGCCACATTTTTGCTCTTTACCCAGTGTTGGTGTTTTTAGTTTTCTCTGTGCTTTTTAATCCAATTAACATGGCTATTACTTTTAAAGATGTTTTTTATATGGTATTATTTGAAATCATGATCATTTTTACCTATTACTTACTGTTCAGCCAAATTGGAGCTGTATATAATCGCACTCTGATGGAGACTAGGTTAAACGCCACCGAACAGATGGTTATACTGCAAAAGCGTTACTACGCTCAGTTGGAGAGCAATACAGACCAGCAGCGAAGCATGATGCACGATACCCGTCACCATCTTGTGGCAATTGCCTCCCTTGGTAAAAACGGAGAGCACGATGAGCTCATGCGATATGTTAACGATCTAATAGAAAAGTGTGATATTACCGCTTCTCGGCGGTTCTGCGGGAATTCTTCGGCCAATGCTATATTGTCTGGCTACATAGAGCGGGCAGAGCAGCGGAATATATCTGTGTCGGTGAATATAGATCTGCCGGAGGCTATAAGCATTAATCGATATGATCTGTGTACAGTTCTGGGTAATTGCTTAGAAAACGCCATCGAGGCTTGCCAACGGATACCATCTGAAAGCCCCCTATACCATACGCGGTATATTGATATACGCGGTAGAGAGGATGGCGGCAGATTAATTATCCGAATAAAAAACACCTGCGATACAGCAATAAGCGAATATAACAGTCTTAAGTCCAGCAAGGGTGTTCTCGGGGGCATTGGCCTGAAAAACGTCAGTAATGTAGTGCAACGCTATGGCGGCAGTATGAGTACAGAATTTGGCGACAACTGCTTCACCATGTGTGCAGTCATGTGCTGCGACAATGATGTTGTTGTAGCAAACAGAAATCCAAGCGGTTTTGTTAAAAATATCTGATTAAATGACGCTCAATTTGATGGCCAGAGGAACATCTTATCAATAACGCGAAGCTCGCCTAACCGTAGGCCATATCCATTTGTGGGAACATTCAGGTCATCTATTTTTACGGCTGTCCTGTAGCGAGTAACAATGCACTTCCGATTTATAAATAGTGAGTTTATTAGGTCAATACAACTTGGCGATATGTATTGCTTTTTTGCCTATCGTCAATGTGCTTTTCTGTTGAAATGCCAAATTATTTTCTCTAATAGTTAAATTGTCAGCACGTAAACACTGCCCCACACGTAAGACAAGTTATTGTCTTCGTTCTAAAATCAATATCGAGATTCATCGAACTACATTTGGAACATTCATAATTTATTTTGCTAGCAAATCAAATAGCTTCAACGTTAACATCATCCAGTGCTTCATCCGCCAATTCATTATTTGTCAATTTTTGTTATTTAGCACGTTTTCTCCTCCGTCCTTTATAAATATTCATGTTCGCTACTCATAACGTGAAGCTTGCTACAATTGTCAAACTGCCGGTTGTGCTCACTATTCGCGGCTGGCTTATAATGGCTCTTTAACTCAAAATTATTAATTTAGGTCTACTCCGCCCTTTTTAGCTGTAAGTCTTGAAGCTTTTCACCAAAATTAAAAATAAAAACCCCTATTAAGACAATGCCTCCACCAAACAAGGTTGCGTGGTCAGGAACTTCTCTGGCAATTAATACCCCCAAAACACTTGTCAAAAAAGGGGTGATGAACATATAGTTGCTCACCTGCGATGTTTGTTCTGCCTTGGAGAAAGCCTTTGCCCATGATACATAGGCTATTGCACTGCAAAATACACCTAAAATTACAAGATATATAAACTGGCTAATAGGCACCCGGGCTATTTCTCGAATAGAGGAAGGGGCAAAAATTGCAAGCATGAGTGTACCCCCAAAAATACTGTATGTGGAAGTCTGTAGAGCAGTATAAATTTTAGTTAGTTTTCGTTGAAGCAAGTTATAGATACTTAGCGCCAGTGCGGCGAAAAAGAGCCAAAAAAGCCCTTTGTTAATTGAAAACACGCCGTTTATTAAAGTCAAAACGATCACACCTATAAATTCAACTAGGATAGCTGCCCATTGAAAAAACCGTAATCTTTCCCGATAGAGAAAATGGGCAAGTAATGCGGTAATAACAGGAACCGTGGCTATAACGACACTGCCGGTCGAAGCCGTTACTGCAGATTGCCCTTGATTAAAGGCAATCATATAGATAAAAAATCCTACCCCACCGGAGATAAGAAACCAAGGCAAATCAATCTTGCGCGGCAATTTCATTTTTGTAAGAGCAGCAACAATTACAAGTGTACAGGAGGCAATAAAATACCTTAAGAACCCCAGCGAAAAAACGGAGAAATACTGCAATGTGAGCCGCGTCAGAATGTAGGACAGTGACCAGAAAATAATGGTAACAGCGGCAAACGGGTGAAAATTGCCTTTCTTATTCATAACAATGCTCCTCTCATTTTGCACATTCAAGTGGATTACATTATTATGAAAACACAGAATACCGGTTTATAAAAGGTTCAGTTTTATGCTATATTTGTTAAGCCGGTTTTTAGGAGGGAATAAAATGTTGCATATCTCTTTGGACGAGACAAAAAAGCGATCCTACACCAAGCAGATATACACCAAGATTCGCGAAAAAATACTATTGGGTGAATTGGACACTGGAAAACTCCCCTCATCCCGCGAACTCAGCCGAGAGCTTTGCGTTGCAAGGAACACTGTTCTGACCGCTTATGATATGCTGGTATCGGAGGGAATTGTTTACAGCGTTTCCGGTTCCGGCTTTTACGTCAATCCCGGCATAAAACATATTCCCCAAAGCTTTCCTATTAAAGATTATCAAGTGGCCTCACTCTCAGATTTAGTTTTTACAGATAGAATTATTAACTTTGATAGCGGGCTTCCAGCGATTGATCTGTTTCCACGAAAAAAATGGAATCGGGCTGTTTCTGATGCCTTTTTGGATGCACCTGTGTCAGCACTTGGATACGATAATCCTCAGGGACGCCCGGAATTTAGAAATGTTTTATGCGCTTATCTAAAAAAGACAAGAGGTGTTTCATGCACACCAGAACAAATCATTGTTACGACTGGAGCAAAACAAGGGTTGTCATTGGTAGCTAAGTGCCTGCTTAATTCACAAAGCAAAGTATGGATAGAAAATCCTTCAAATTCCAATGTCCAACAAATTTTTTCATATTATACACAACAAATTACGCCAATTGAGGTCGACAATCAGGGCTTGCAACCAGCGTTGTTTCCGACGGGGGAAAAGCCCACGCTAATTTTCACAACTCCATCCCATCAATTTCCTATGGGCGGAATTTTACCGATGCAACGTAGAATTGAACTGGTACAGTTCGCTAGAAAGTCAGGAGCATATATATTGGAAGATGATTATGATAGCGAATTCACTTATGATTCGCCTCCGTCTAAATCTCTGTTTGAATTAGATAGTGAACGGGTAATCTATGTTGGCACCTTCAGCAAAATTATGTTTCCTTCAATCAGGCTCGGATATCTTATCGTCCCATTATGCCTTGTTTCTAAAATGCGGGAACTAAAGAGGCTGGCCGATCACCATTCAAATTCTGCCTATCAGCTTGCGCTTTTGCGGTTCATTGAAAGTGGAGATCTCGAGCGCCATATCCGCCGCATGAAAAAAGTATATCGAAGCCGCAGAGACTGCTTATTAGAGTTGCTACATAGTTGTTTTGGTGAGCGTGTTCGCATATTTGGGACTGCAGCCGGGATGCACGTTATCGCAGAATTTAAAGATCTGACTTTTACCGCGGAACGCGCTAAAGGTCTCCTTCGGTCAGGGGTATATGTTGTTTCAGTCGAAAACCATTCGATTGAAAAGGGAATACACAACAATCAAATTATTTTGGGTTATGCTGGGCTAGAAAGAGAAGCTATGTCGCTTGGCATTGATTTACTGAAGGCTCAATTTCGAGAAGTATTATAAATATTAAGCGCAGTTAGAAATCAAGCACTTCTATAAGTAATGAGAACTCAAATCATAGAATGCATTAGAAAGATACTCGTCACGGAAAAAGAATCGGCCTGACTAGCCGGGTGGTCAAATATACTAGGCTTGTCTTGTTTTATAAGCATGAGTTATAAACAACATTTCTAAGAACATAAATTGATTTGAAATTTCTCTTCTGCTGGTTTTTTTATATCCTGCAAAGCAATCACAGCGATATCCCCGCTGGTCCTTACTTCACTTTCAGCTAAACGCATAGACTGCTCTTCTTTTACTAAAATAGAAAATTCTCTGATATCTCTGCCGTTGCCAAAATCCCGTTTCTTTTCCAAGCATACTTTTTTAAAACAATGCATTGTATATTCCTTTGCCATTTCTGATTCAAAACGGTATCCCTCTTCTTTTAGACTGTCCGTAAATATCTGCATCAACTCATTGGCATTATAATCTTCAAACACGATGGTTTTAGCGATGCGTGATTTAAGGCCGGGATTAGAAGCAATAAACCGATCCATTTCCTTTGGGTACCCAGCAACAATTACCATCACTTTATCTCTGTAATCTTCCATCAGCTTGAGAAGCGTTCCGATAGCCTCTACACCGTAATCTGTATGTTGAGCATAATTCATTTCAGTAAGCATATAGGCTTCATCAATAAACAAGATTCCCCCCATTGCTCTTTTAAAAACCTTCTCTACTTTCGGCGCGGTTTCCCCGATGTATACCCCTACTAAATCTTTTCTGGATACTTCAACAACATGGCCTTTAGAAAGAATGCCAATCTTTTTATATTCTTGCCCTATTATTCTTGCCACAGTTGTTTTGCCGGTTCCAGGATTCCCAACGAGCGCCATATGTAATGATAGCTGAGAAGCCTTCATTCCTGCTGATACTTTTTCTTGATTAATTTTCGCCATATTAATTTGCTTTTGTACTTCTTTTTTAACATTACTCAATCCAATTAAATTTTCTAATTTTTCATTCGATACAACGGGAACTTCGTCTTGTATAGTTCTTACTTCATCATTGTCAAGCGCACACGTATCACTCTTTTTATTCAGAGCCTGCTGCTGTTTTTCGGTAGAAATCTTTTCTTCCGTTACAGAACGGGAGGCTTTACCTGTTTGTGCTGCTTTGGTACACTTTTTGTTAAGCAACACAGCTTCTTGATCAGTTTTACAAAAAAATACCTTCACCAACAGATTCTCTTGAAATTCAGATAAAATTCCAGATACAAATAATAACCCAGGCGATGCATATTCCACTACAAATAGAAGCAGAATATGCGCCAGCGCTCCCGCCCCAATTATTAAGAAATATTTGAGTTCACGGAAAAGGTAATTAAATTCGCCGCTATCATATAGCATATAAACAATAACAGAAAAAACTGCTAAGGAAATAACAATAATTACTCTGATTAAATTTTTGGCATAATCTATAATTGAAGCTAAAATATATAGAATCCATGAAAGAGCGATTAGAAAACATTTCACTATTGACAGTACAAAATTCAAAGGCAAATATTTTACCTTTACACCCTGCTGGTGAATCCAGTTGTTTTTCTTTAAACAAATATATTTAGTCATGTGTCCTCCAAATCATGTTTAAGCGAAATATCTTTCAATTTAATGGATTTTGCCACATTTATCTCAAAAAAGTCATACCTTAAATCAAGCTTTCGTTGCTCATTTGCCGAACCAGCTTCGCGTTTTTGCTATCTACTGCTACCAATGATTACCCTCGGTGATACTTCGCATAGAAGGGTGATAATATTCAGTTTAATAAAGGGATTCATTCCACACTTGAAAAGCTCAATTACGGTTGATAGTAGTCGGATTTATCTACATATTTACCACGGTACTTATCTGCCGGAAGCTCTGGAATAATTTCATATGTAAGTTTGCCTGTGCGTTTATACGATAAATGATGTGCAAACAACACTTCGTACTCAGCGATTGCCGCATTATTTAACTCAGTAATATACATGCCAGGAGAACCTTTGGGTGCATTAATACGAATTACAATGCCATTACTGCAAGCTTGACCGCTAAAGTAATCACGCAGCAACGTAGTGCTTACAAAAGCAGGATTTACATAGACTTTGCCAAACATAGTTGCCCGGCATAGCGACAACATTTCTTGGAGAGTAACATACCGCCAAGTCGTTATGCTCTCCGGTAGAGTATTTCGGCACAAATCAAATTGCAGTCCTTCAAAGTGAGAAAAGCCATCGCTTAAAGCGCCTTTGCGGAGTAAAGTATTGATTCTGTTGGAAATTGAGCCGGTATAAAGAGACAAAGGGCTGAGCAATGGCTGTTTGTTCAAGTCAAAATATTTTAGCTGAGTATCGGAATAGCTTTTAGATACCCAAGCATCAACTTCTTCAGGTGTTTGAAATTCCTTGAAATTTTGCAAATTTACAACTCCTCAGACCATTTCAGTAGTTAAGTATAAGTGAAGAAAAACATGCTATATGCTGGGTTCGTGTTATCTGCTAACGACCTGCCGTTGGATGGACTTCGCATTGTGGTACTACTATCTCAATATCGTTGTTAGATTAATTTTGCTGGCCCTTAAACAACAGCTTCTTCAATGTTTACAATTCCGCGGCATCTTGGATAGTTGCTACAACCATAGAATACTTTACCGGCATTTGCGCCCTTGGCAGCTTTACGCTTTATCATAACGGAACCGCACTTTGGGCACAAAATTTGTGGTAATTTTTCAGATACTAATTCCAATATTTGCGGTTGAGTTAATTCAGAAGAAGGCGGTTGCTTCTCGGCAACTCCTAAGGCATTCCGGAATTTCACCGCATAATCTACATGCTGTTCTTTGTGCATTTCAAGAAAAAAACGCGCCAGCGTTTCCATATCTTTCTCGCTAGAACTCTCCACCTTAGGATCGCTATCAATACAACGAATGTATTCTGAAAGTTGGTCCACCTTAATTACTTGATTACGTGTCTCCGGTTCTGTGTAACAGGCGAGTAGACGCCCTCTTTTTTTATAGACGTCCATAAGATATTGTTCGTATAAAGTCTCCCCCGCTGGTAATTTCAATATTGCCATATAGGTCTTGCATTCTAAAATAAATTGGTGTTTGCGCGTAACGATAAGATAATCTATTTGTGCTGTGAGTCCGTTGTGCTCCAGATAGAGGTCGTGCAGTAAAAACATAAGTATATGACTGTTTTCCAGTTCATATCTAACTGCTTTTTCACCGTAAATACCGGCATCCACCACGCGTACGTGGAAATGGTCCCAGTTTCAAGCTTCTTCATAAAGGCCATCTATGCGCTGAGTGTCTCCTTGCCATAAACGCCATCCTCTTTAAGTTTGCCATTTTTGCCTTTTATGCCAAGCTTGTTGAGATTCTTTTGCAGCTGCAAAATTTTCTGGCGGTTACCTCCGACGAACCAACTTAGCGCCTGTGATTGTTTAACAATATCTTTGCCCTTTGATATACCACAGCGCGTTAGTTCTTCTCCGGCCTGCTTCAGTCTGGCGGCGTTATCATCCAGAATATAATCATTATTCTGGATACCTTTCTTTAAATCACGTTCGATTATATTCGCTAAAGCTTCTAACGCACTTGATACTCTACTGCGATACGCTTTTCGCGCAGAGGGATTGTTAGTAACTGCTTGAAAGTTTCAGGGCATATTCTTCCGGCGTCAGGTTGTCGAGGGAGGAATGCGGCCTGACCCTGTTATATTCTAACCGCCAGTCTTCAATTATCTCCCTTGCCGGTAGTGTCAATAATTATGCGCAAAAAGGTTTGCAGTCTCTGAGAGAATGAAGTCATCCAGCAATGGAAACGTCTTCAACAGTCGCCTCCAGATGCTTCATATTCATGTACTTCTTATTGCCCCAC
>JAEWLW010000048.1 GCA_023457355.1 Bacillota bacterium
TTTCCAAGTTCTGTTAGATCTCCGATGGGAGTGAGAAACCTTAATTCCGAAGGTTACGCCCTTACCGCAGATATCGCATTTTGCCATCTGTCTGCACCTCCTTCAGTCCGTTATAGGATAACAGCAATATTCTATCAGAATTCACAATTGATTGCAAGGTGTTTTTTAAAATTATTAGGGTAAATACAAAGAAAATACGCTGATAGAGGTATTTGGCCCATATTCGTTCTATTTTTAAGAAAAAAGCAAACTTACTGTTGACTTTTGGACCGTTAACTGATAAAATAACTACTTGTCGGATGTGAAACGACATACCGGCGTTGAGCATGTGCGCCAGTAGCTCAGTTGGATAGAGTGACTGGCTACGAACCAGTAGGCCAGGGGTTCGAGTCCCTTCTGGCGCACCAGAAAAACCGCTTGAGAATGCGAATTCTCTAAGCGGTTTTTCGTTTTGCCTGAGAATGCGGCGGGCAATGTTCAAGTCGGGATTATCTTTGCTTTTTTGTGTAATTTTGAGGTGTCAAAAGGTTGTGCCAAACATCAGTTGCGGCGGCTTGCATGCCCTTGATACGCCCCTATGCATTCATAATATAGCACTCTGACCTTTGAGGCAAGTTAAGCCTGCTCAAGCCAGTGCTGTGAACAGTTCTCAAATGAGGTGCTATTATGGACGAAAGCCAGTCTGTTCTTCACCTTTTCCGCGAACAGCAGAGGAAATAGGCAAAAAAAATCCAGGGCCAGCAACTGCCCCGGGATGCTTGCTTATTGGATTATCTCTCGCTTACGTAGGGAACTTCTCCCTCATAGATCATATCATCTATGTCACCCATACTTAAAAACACGCTTCATCCTCCCTTCTTAATTGCTATAAAAACTATACACCTCATTTAAGTAATTACGATAAAAATCATGTTAAGACTTTGTAAAAATACATCAAAGCATATCGAAAGGCCCAATCATGGGACAACTGCTTAAGTTCGTGCATATCGATACAACACAATGACTTTATTAACAACATGAAGCACCCGCATATTGCGGGTGCTTCAGCAAGTCTCGGCTGTGAAATGGTTACGCGTCATCGTCTATCGACCCTTGGCAGCCAAAGGAGCTGAATTCAGCGGAACAAGCGATCTCAACGGATTCATAATTCTCATTAATTCTATTGTTATTCATAATGTCTACCTCCTTGGTGTGATCTTGATATGATCATAACATGCCAGAATAATTCTGTCACGTGACGGAGTCACAGAACAAAAAATAACATATTTTAAACTTCTAAAATCGATCTGCTTAAAAAGCGGGTGGCCACCGCAGAAGTCGAAACGTCCGCCACCCAATGAACTTTGATCGGAAAAATAAAAAAGGCTTGCTTTTTACAGCAAGCCTAAGGGACCCGTATTTATTAGCGAAACCGATTGCAGCAGCTACAACGGCAACAACAGCAGTTATTTTGGCAGCCGAACGCGCCTAAAAAGAGCAGAGGCCAAAGGAACATAATCGTCACTCCTTTTAGCTTATTTACATAGAAAACAGGTACAATACAGCTTATGGGGAAAAGCGTATATGTGATACAGGAAGCCGAAGGAGGAATCTGTTTGGCCAACGCGCTCTGTGTGGTGAACCTTTGGCGCGCCGACGTCAGCCCAATGGGACGAAAATCAAGTCCGTCGAGGTAATAAATGAAAGGCCCAAAGGCGGTAATAATGCCTGGATCGTACTGGCGGCTGCAATTTGTGCAGGCAATTGGAAAGGTCGGGTAATACGATGGGAATAAAACGCCAGCGCCAAGGCAACCTTAATCAGACAGGCGCATTGTTTCTTCATCCCTTGCGTGGATTAAAATTCCGCTTCGGGATCAAAAGGGACATTAAGAAAGGCGGAGAGATATATGATCGATATTTTAAGCTATTTTGGTACAGCCACGCTGGATGCGCAAGGGGCGGTTGCTTCTTTTAAGTTTGAGTATCTGACTTCTCTGGGCTTTGCCGCACTGGTTATTTTTATTGGGCGTGCGATGGTCGCGCACACGAGCATGCTACGAAAGTACGCCATACCGGCCCCTGTGGCGGCAGGCTTGCTATTTTCGCTTTTGGTGGCCTTAGTCAAAATGTCCGGCGGTATCGCATTCTCCTTTGAGACGACGATTATAAAGGACTTAAGCCAGAACCTCTTTTTTCTCTGTGTCGGCTTTGGGTTCAGCATGAGGATGGTGAAACAGGCGGGCGGAAAGCTCTGCCTGATGATTGCCGTTGCCGCCTGCCTGCTCATAACATTACAGGATGTTGTGGGGGTTCTTGTCGGAAAGATCATCGGCATGCACCCACTGCTGGCGTTGCAGTGCTCCTCTTCGGCGATGTCCGGCGGTGTTGGCACAGCTTCAGCATTTGGCCCTATCTTTGAAAGCAAGGGCGCCGCGGATGCCACCACTGTCGGCGTTGCAGCCGGTACGCTTGGCAATATCATGGGGTCTCTTATCGGTGGCCCGGCTGCGGCATTTTTGATCAGGCGGCATCAGCTTAAATCCGACCCCAACGACAAGCCGGAGTCGCTGGCTGGCGGCAAGGAGGCCGCCCTCAACAACGGCCGCATGATTTCGATGTTTGCGATGTGCCTGTTGATCGCGGCATTGGGTATGCCGATTTATGTCCTGCTGGACAATATCCCCTATATCGAGATGCCAAAGTTTGTCGGTTGCCTTTTTGCGGGGGTTATTGCCCGCAATGTTTTGGAAGCGGCCGATATTAAATTTTACGTTCCGGAGGTTGATGCTATTGAGCATATGTTTTTAGAGCTTTATCTGGCATTGGTACTCATGACCATCGATATCACCAAGCTGGCGCCGGTGGCGGGCCAGATGGGGGTTATTTTGCTGGCACAGGCGGCTTTAATGGCTTTGTTTGCAATTTTTATTTCCTTTAATATGTTTGGTCGGGACTACGGCGCCGCTGTCATGGCTGCCGGCAACTGCGGCTGGGGATGCGGTTCGGGACCCAACGCTGTTGCCAATGAGAAGGCGGTCATGGACACATACGGCTGGCACAATATCGCGTGGGTGCTTTATCCCTCTTTTGCGGTGGTTATCGACGATATTTATAACCCCATTATCCTCTCGGTGCTCAGCAATTTCCTGGCCTAATAAAAGCACCGGTGGATGGCTTTTGCCAAACAAAAATTGCCCAAATGAGCGGATTACAAGTCCATCGTTGAAAACCGATTGACTCAACGGCCGGTGCCTGCGCACAAGATTGACGCAATCGGGCGCGAAACCGCCGGTAACACCCCGCGCTTTGCCGCCGCCAACGAGGGCGTTTATCACGGCTGCTACTCAAGAACGTATCGGGCAACTTCTTTAAAATTGCCATTCACCCAGAAATCGGTCTGGTATTTGCCTTTTCCGTCGTCGGTGATATCAAAAACGCTGAAGGGAATTTCAATCTCGGCGCTGCCTTTTGCGGGCACTTCAACGGTGGCATCCCCGAAATGCCCTTCGCCGAATGCGATATATTCCCAGTTATTACCGCCAAGACGGTGTCGCTGGGTCACAAAGCCGGTGGTGACGGTTACCGTCTTTTCACTGCCGTTTGTGATGCGCACGGGGACCTTCAGATCCCGGCTGTAGATAAGTTTATCGTCCTTGTGCCAGGCGCTCAGGATGTCGATGTTCATTCTTGTTGGGTCGCCATTTTTCCGCCAATAGGCAATCTGCTGTTCCTCCATAAAATTGCGCAAATGCCCCGCTGCGCTGTGCGTGTTATGCGTCAAAACGCATAACGCGTCCCATACTGTCGTGATCAAAAGCGCGCAGGGTTTTGGTGGAGCAGCGGGCGTTTATGTCGCCCGCTATGATAAGCGGAGCCAAGCTGCCGCGCACGCACCTATATGCGAGCGGTCCGGGCAGCGCCCCAAAGTGCACTAATTTTGTAAGAAGCGCAGGAGAGGGTGCAAAAACAATCCAGTGGACTGTTTTTGCGGGAAGAACCCACGCCGGGGGTTCTCCCATGTCGCGATAAGTGACATTTGTTTTATGCAAATTGCGAAGCCCCTGTCACTTTATTAACAGCCTGAAGCCGCCCCTTGCACAGAAGCGGCTTTACAGCGAGCTGATAAGCAAAAGGCCTTGGCACAGAAAATACAGCGATAACAGCGCGCATCAGAGCAAAGCGTATAGTACAGTAACCAATTTAAGACTAGACACAACCTGAGCAGTCTATTTTTTGCCCCGCTGTGTTGTCGTCCTTGGCGGGCGCCAGCCCACCGGCGTTTTCCACTTTGCAAGCCGCAAAATAGCCTCGTTAAATTCTGCACCATTTCTCAAATTATTTAACTATAACGCATTGCTTGATATTACAGCCCATCGGCGGCATCAAGGGTTTCGCGGATGGTTCTGATCGAATCGCTTTCATTCGCCATGCGCACCGAAATATAGGGCTTATCACCGGCGTTGACCAGTACGCGGCCTTGGAGCTTTCCAGCGACCGTGGCGGCCATAACGGGGTTGATGTGCTCAAAATAAAACAGCATCTGTCCATTGCGCTGTGATATTTCGCGAATGCCGAGCGCGGCGGCGCGGTTGCGCACCAATGCGACATCGACGAGGCCGGCTACTGTTTTAGGCGGGTCGCCAAAGCGGTCGATCAATTCATCAAGCACCTCGGCGGATTCGGCCTCGTTGGTGATGGCGGCAATTTTCTTATAGACATCCAGCCGCAGCGAGAGGCTGTCGATGTAGTCCTCCGGAATGTGTGCGGCAACGGGAATATCCACCTGGCATTCGGCGTTTTTTTGCACCGGCTCGCCCTTTGATTCAGCGACCGCCTCCGAGAGCAGGCGCAGGTACATTTCATAACCCACCGCCTCCATGTGCCCGTGTTGCTGTGCGCCCAGCACGCTGCCCGCGCCGCGGATTTCCATATCGCGCATGGCGATGCGAAAGCCCGAGCCGAACGCCGTGAATTCCTTAATGGCGTTCAGGCGCTTGGCGGCGATTTCGGTCAGCGCCTTCATCGGGCGGAAGGTGAGGTAGGCAAACGCCCTGCGGGTGGAGCGCCCGACACGCCCGCGCAACTGATAAAGCTGCGACAGCCCCATGCGGTCGGCATCCTCGATAATCAGCGTATTGCAGTTGGGCACATCGACGCCGGTTTCGATGATGGTGGTGCAGACCAGAATATCGGTTTCGCGGTCGACGAGCGACTGCCAGATTTTTGAAAGCTGTTCCTCGGTCATTTTGCCATGTGCGGTGGCGATGCGCGCCTCGGGCAGCATTTCGCGCAGACGGGCGGCGCAGCCGTCTATCGATTCGGTGCGGTTATGCAGATAAAAGGCCTGGCCACCGCGCCGCAGCTCACGCTTGAGCGCTTCGCCTATCACCAGCCAGTCGTGTTCCAGCACATAGGTTTGCACCGGGTGACGGTCCTGCGGCGCCTCTTCGATGATTGACATATCGCGAATGCCGCTCATCGCCATCGAAAGGGTGCGGGGAATCGGAGTGGCCGACAGGGTCAGCACATCCACCGATTCGCGCAGCTGTTTAAAACGCTCTTTGTGCGCCACACCAAAACGCTGCTCCTCGTCGATGATGCAAAGCCCCAGTTCTTTATATTCCACGTCCTTTTGCAGCAGGCGGTGCGTCCCGATAACCACATCAACCTCGCCTGTTTTAAGCTGGCGGATGACCTCGGCCTGCTGTTTGGGGCTTTTAAAGCGCGAGAGCAGCTCCACGCGTATCGGGAAGCCTTCCATACGCTTGGTGAAGGTCTGGTAGTGCTGCCATGCCAATATTGTGGTGGGCACCAGAACGGCACACTGCCTGGAGTCGTTGACGCATTTAAAGGCGGCGCGTATCGCAACCTCGGTTTTGCCAAAGCCCACATCGCCGCACAGCAGACGGTCCATTGGGCGGGGAGACTGCATATCTTGCTTGATTTCGGCGATGCAGCGCAGCTGGTCGTCGGTCTCCTCATAGGGGAAGCGCAGCTCAAAATCGCGCTGCCAGTCGGTATCCTCCGAGAAGGCGAAGCCGGCCGCCACCAGCCGCTTCTTATAAAGCGCCGTCAGCTCCTCGGCCATATCGGCGACAGCCGCGCGCACGCGGGCACGCGTCTTTTGCCATTCCGGTGAACCCAGGCGCGAGAGCCTGACGATTCCATCCTCCGATTTGCCAATATATTTACTGACCAGATCCAGTTGGGTGACGGGGACAAACAGCGTATCGGTGCCGTGGTAGCGAATCTTGATATAATCCTTGACCACGCCCAGCACTTCGCGCTTGACAATGCCCGAGAACACGCCGATGCCGTGGGTGGCGTGGACGACGTAATCCCCCTCGCTTAAATCGGAAAGCGAGCGGATGGCATCGGCTGCACGCCGCTTTTTAACCCGTTTTGGCGGCGCGGCGGCGCGCGCATGGCTGATGACGGCAACTTTATCCGCGGGATATTCAAAGCCCGCCGAAATGGTCAGGTCGGTGACGGTGACACCGGGTGCAAAAACGGGGGCCTCGGCATAGACTGCGTCCATCCCCTCGCCAACAAGGTCGCGCACCAGTGCCTCGCATCCGCGGCGGGTGGGCAGCAGCACCGTCACCGAATAACCGCTGTGCACATAGGGACGGAGATCCTCCAGCAGGTGTTCCAGCTCTCCGCCCCAGGGTGCCAGTGCCAGCGCATGGACATTGAGCAACCCGCGCAGTCTTAAATCCGGCACAGAGCGGGCAAAGGTATCCAAAATAATGCTGCGTTTGTCGGTTGCGGCACAGAGCAGGTCGTCAAAATCGCCTGAAAAGCGGTCGCAGCCTGAAAAACAGATACCCTGTTCCATCAACCCGAGAACGTCCTCGTTGAGCTGCCACAGCGACGCTGCCAGACTTTCGCGGCAGGCGGCGGGGTCGGATACAACTAGCAGCCCGCCTTCCGGTAGATGGTCAAAGAGCGTGTAGGGCCGCCCGTAGAGCAACGGCAGGAAGCGGTCAAGCGAACCGGGGGCGACGCCCGAACGCACCGCTTCCAGCAGATTTAAAAGCTCGGTGGCGGCCGGTGCGTTCTTTTTCTGCTGCGAAAGCAGCGTTTGCAGCATGGTTTCCAAGCCCGCATCGGGCGGCAGCGCTTCACGCGCCGGTGTAACCATAATCTCGTCGGCAAATTCACCGCGGCGCTGGGTATCGGGGGAGAAGAAACAGATGGAGTCAATATCATCGCCCCAGAACTCCACACGGACAGGCTCCGGCAGCGCGGGGGAGAAAAAATCGACAATGCCGCCGCGCACGGCAAAGGTGCATACGCCTTCAACCTGTTCGCAGCGGGTGTAGCCAGCCGAATGCAGCAGCGAAACCAATCCGTCCAGCCCCTCGGAAAAGCTGCCCTTAATCAGCGCGCTGCGCGAATAAAGCGCCTCGGGGCTGATGGTGTATTGCAGCGCTGCCTCGGCGGAAGCGATAATGAGCGCCGGGCCGCAGCGCAGTGCCTCCAGGCAGCCCAGACGAGCGAATTCATATTCGCGGCTGACCGCCTCCGCCGGGTGCAGCATCAGCTCCTTTGCGGGGAAATGAAGCACCATCTCCCCGGGCAACAGCGCGCGGATATCCTCAAAAAGCCGAACGGCAGAAGGTTCATCGGGGGCAATCAGGAGCACCGGCGCATTAAAATGCTGCTGCAGGCCGCATACAAAATGGGCTTTGTGAATATGCGAGAGGCCAACGCAACCAAAGGGGGTGTTCCCGGCGGATACCCCCTTGAGCAGTGTTTGAAATTGTGTGGAGTGTTCTAAAATGCCTAAAAGCTTCATGTGCCGTTATACCTGTTCATCGCGTCGTTCAGTTTGCCTGCAACCAGCAGCCCGACAATATCGTCCGTTTTCAAAATAGCCTGTTCTATCAGCTTTCGCTCCTCCGGGGCGGGGATACCCAGCACCCAGTCGGCCATATCATAATCGGGGTGCGGTTTATCGCCCACGCCGATTTTAATGCGCGGAAAGGTATCCTTTCCGGTGAGATAAATGATATTTTTCAGGCCGTTATGCCCGCCGTGCGAGCCATGCGGCCGAATGCGCAGCCGCCCTGGCGCAAGCGACACGTCGTCGTGCAGGACGATAACCTTTTCAATCGGCACCTTGTAAAAATTCATGGCTTCCACGACGGCCTGGCCGGAAAGGTTCATAAAAGTGGAGGGCTTTAAGAACAGCACCTTTTTGCCCGAAACCATGCATTCGCCGGTCAGGCTCTGAAATCGTAGGCGGTCAATTTTAAAACCGCGTTTTTCCGCGATGATATCGGCGGCGATAAAGCCGACATTGTGGCGGGTATTTTCATACTGGCGGCCGGGGTTCCCCAGACAGGCCACAATATATTCCGCCGGGCCCACGGGCAGTGCGGGCTTGCCTGCACCAATCTGCTTGAACAGCTCGAATATGTCTGCCATGGTCATTTCCTTTCCTCAAGAGCATAGCATAAAAAAACAAGAAATTTTGTAGAAGCAAAGACAACGCAGCGGGACTTGGATTACAAGCCCCGCTGAAGTTTCGTTATAAGAACCTGCCCGCTTTATTTAACCGAGCAGCGGAGAAACCGAACGGTCGGAATAGATGCGGTTGATCGCTTCTGCAAATACGGGCGCTACAGTCAGCTCCTTGAGCTTGCCCGAGGCGGTGTTGTGCATCATGGGGATGGTATCGAGGAACACCATTTCCTTCAAAACGCTCTCCTCAATGCGGTCGAGCGCCGGGCCGGAAAGCACACCGTGCGTCGCGCCGGCGTAAACCTCGGTCGCGCCGCCTTTGGTCACCAGCGCGTTGGCCGCGTTGCAAAGCGTACCGGCGGTATCCACCATATCGTCGATGATGATGCAGGTTTTGCTCCTGACGTCGCCGATGATGTTCATAACCTCTGAAACGTTTGCGGTGGGGCGGCGCTTGTCGATGATGGCGATGCTTGCATCGATGCGCTCGGCGAACTTTCTTGCCCTTGTGACCGAACCCAGATCGGGGGAGACGACAACGAGCTGGTCACGGGGAAGATCCTTAAACTTGTCGCTGTAATATTTGCCAAGAAGCGGAACCCCGAGCAGGTGGTCTACCGGTATATTAAAGAAGCCCTGAATCTGAGCCGCGTGAAGATCCATGGTCAGGATTCTGTCGGCACCGGCGGTGGTCAGAAGATCGGCCACCAGCTTTGCGGAGATCGGGTCCCTCGCCTTGGCTTTGCGGTCCTGGCGGGCATAACCGAAATACGGCATAACAGCGGTGATACGGCCGGCCGAAGCGCGCTTAAAGCCGTCGATGGCAATCAGCAGCTCCATCAAATTGTTGTTGACCGGCTGACATGTGGACTGCACCACAAAAACGTCCGAGCCGCGAACCGATTCGTTGATTGAAAGGGCAATTTCCCCATCTGAAAAGGTTTTCACCTGCATGTCCCCAAGCGGCAGGCCAAGCGCGCGGGCAATCTGCTCGGCAAACGGCTTGTTTGCATTGCAACTGAAAATTTTGATATCCTTGCCATGAATGTTCATGATAAACTCTCCCTCATGTTCCCCATGAATTTAAATTTATATGGAAACGGCCGTATGCCGAGTTTCCCAAATAGAAATCAGCGCAGCATCCTGATGGCGCCGGCACGGGTGACCGGCTATTTTTTGCGGTAATAAACCGCACGGCCGGGGTAGATGGTCTGCTTTACCCGCCCTACGGCAAGCGCATCGGGTGGTATGTCGGCCGTAACGGTGGTGGCAGCCCCGATGTAAGCGCCCTTTTGTACCCGAACCGGTGCGACCAGATTGGTGTTGCAGCCGATAAAGGCGTCGTCCTCTACGACGGTGCGGAACTTTTCACGTCCGTTATAATTGACAGTGACAACGCCGCAGCCCACGTTGATGTGCGCGCCGAAATCGCTGTCGCCTATGTAGGTTAAATGCGCAAAAGAGGTTTTTTCGCCCACCGTGGAGTTCTTAACCTCCACAAAGTTGCCAATTTTGACGCTGTCGGCAATCTCGCAGTTGGGGCGTAGCTGCGCAAACGGGCCGATGCGAACCGCGTTACCGACGCGGCTTTTTTCCAAGCGTGAGCTGTCGACGGTGCAGCCCGCGCCAATTTCGCAGTCGATGATGCGGGTGTTCGGGCCGATGATACAACCCTCGCCAATGGCAGTATGCCCACAAAGCACGGTGCCGGGCAGAATGGTCGTGTCACGCCCAATCTGAACGTCGGGCCCGATGATAACGCCATCCGTAATGGGAATATCCACGCCATTATCATAGTGGCGGTCCAGCACGGCGTGGCGCGCGATGTTATTTAATTCTGCCAAAGCCCTGCGGTCGTTTGCGCCCAGCGCAATGTCGGGGTTTGGACAAACAAATGCCCCTGCATGGTGTCCCGATGATGTGGCGAGTCCGACCAGATCGGTCAGGTAATACTCGCCCTGTGCATTTTGAGACCCCAGCAGCGGCAGGGAAGATATCAGATAAGAGATGGAAAACCAGTAGGCGCCGGAATTAATTTCGCTGATCGAAAGCTCCTGTTCGGTGGCGTCGGCCGCTTCGGTGATGCGTGTAAATCGGCCCTGTTCGCGCACAATGCGCCCGTACCGCCCCGGCTCTTTGAGAACGGCGGTCAGCACCGTGACGTCGTTTTGCTGCGCCTGGTGAAAGGACAGCGCGGCCTTGAGCGTATCCGCGTCAACAAATGGTGCGTCGCCGCATAAAACCGCAACGTGGGAAATTCCTCTGGCGGCAGCGCTTTTGAGAAAATCGATTGCACAAAGCACGGCGTGGCCGGTGCCGCACCGCTTGGCTTGAGTAGCAGAACAAACCCCTGCGGGCAACAGCTCAGTGACACCGCGGGGGGAATCGGATATGACGACGCAGGTGTCACCGGCTTGAATACCGGCGTCTTTACAGGCATCCAACACCCACGACAGCATGGGCTTAAACAACACCTCGCAGCAAACCTTTTGCTTTAAAGATTTCATGCGCTTGCCGTCTCCGGCGGCTAGAATTACGGCAGAAGTCATCTTTGTCCTCCAAACGCAATAATACAATTATATTATGGCAAATAGTTCTGAAGTTTGCAACCCGTTTTTGTGTTTCTCGCCTAATATCGTTAAATTTTCGTTAAAAAGAGACAAATTATCGATCGTCAAACAGCCCAACATGTGAATGCCGATGTACACCAAGCACCATACCGATGCTCATCCAGGTGAGAACGACCGAAGTACCGCCCGCTGAAAACAGCGGAAGCGTGATGCCGGCGACGGGCAGCAGCGACAGGCACATGCCAATCACCCAGATTGACTGAAAAGCAATCATGCCCAAAACGCCCACACAGATAAAACGCCCAAGCGGGTCTTTGGCTTGCCGCGCATTTATCAGCAGCAGAAGGCAAAGCACTGCCAGCAGCAAAATGACGGCACTGCACCCCACAAAGCCTCCGGCTTCACCGATAAAGGAAAAAATAAAGTCGTTGTGCATTTCAGGGACATACTGATGGTTGCCGGACAAGACGCCCTTGCCCCAGATCTGGCCGGAACCGATGGCCGTCATGCCCAGGCTCTGCTGCCAGCCGGTTCCGGTGGGGTCGGCAGCAGGGTTAAACACCGTCATGATGCGTCCCCGCTTATCGTTATCCAGAATGAAAAACCACGCGAACGGCGATGCAATAGCAAGGCACAGAACGGAGGCGGCAATATACTTCAGCTGCAGCCCGGCTGAAAAAAGCATAAATGCAAAGATAAACACAAAAACCATCGCCGTGCCATGGTCGCCCTGACCAACCACCATCAGGGTTGGAATGGTGCCATGCGCACAAAGCGCTAAAAGCGTTTTGGGGTTGTTGACCGAGTCTTTAAATTTTTCCAGGTGCAGTGCAAACGAAAAAATAAAGGCGAGCTTTAAAATCTCAGAAGGCTGAATGGTGATGCCGGTAAAGGGAATTTCAAGCCATGCTTTGTCGTCGATATAGCTATAACGCTGTTTACCTACGATGTAGGTCAGTGCAACCATGCCCAGAGACGCCGGCATATAAACTTTCCACAGGTTTGCCAACGAACGGTAGTCAAACACCGATAACAGGCATGCGCCCGAAAAACCGATTAACGTCGCCAAAAGCTGTGTGGCCAGTACCCTCAGCTTAATATAACCCGACAGATAAATGCCCCACAACATATAGGCCGACACTGCAGAGCAGACAAGGCAAAGCAGCAGCAAAAACCGGTCGGTTCTCTTATAAAATTGTACGCAGCTGCGCCAGAATGAATTCATATTTCCTCCGTGCCTAAGGGCAGTTTTATAAAAAGGTGATGATCTGTTGCTTATGTGGAAATACGCCCACGGTATATTTGATTTTATTATAGAGGAATCATTTTGCAAACACAACCCGCAGAAAGATGGAAAAATTGCTGAAAGGATGGAAAAATGGCGGCTAACTGTGCTATAATAACCGCAACATCGGTTTTATAACCGGGCAATGACCGGCGGCGCGCCGCTTGGCTTTTTTAAAAATAAACTCAAACCTGTTTTGACGAAAGGCTGCGCAAGAATGTTTTGGCGCAGGATTAAAGAATTAATGCAAGAGATTATTTCACACAGTCCGCAGGAGACCGAGGCGGCGGGCGAAAAGCTGGCAGCGCTGCTTTGCGACGGCGAAATCGTCGCTTATACCGGCGGGCTTGGCATGGGCAAAACCGTGTTTACCCGCGGACTGGCGAAGGGGTTGGGCATCACGGCGGATGTTTCGAGCCCAACATTTTCGATTATAAACGAGTACCGCGGTGCGCGCCACAGGCTTTGCCATGTGGATGCTTACCGCCTGAACAGTGCGGAGGACCTGTTGGACACCGGGTTTTACGATTATATTGATGCGGGTTGGATTGCGGCGGTGGAATGGAGCGAACGGGTGCTGCCCGATGCCGCTGTCACCGTCGCTTTTACCCGCGTTGACGATAATACACGCATCATCAGAATGGAGGGCAAGGGCTTGTGATTACACTTGCGGTTGATACATCCTCAAAGGCCTGCTCCTGCGCACTGCTGCGCGACGGACTGCTGGTGGGTGAAAGCTACTGCAACAACGGGCTGACCCATTCATCGACGCTGATGGTTCTGGTGGAGCACACACTCCATACGGCAAATCTCTCGTTTGAATCGGTCGACCGGCTTGCGGTAAGCGTTGGCCCGGGCTCTTACACCGGCCTGCGCATCGGGCTGGCGGCGATAAAAGGCATGGCGCTGGCCTACGAAACACCCTGTGTCGGCGTTTCAACGCTATTGTCGCTGGCGTATAATCTTCTGCCGTTTCAAGGCGTCGTCTGCGCTGCGCTGGATGCGCGGGTGGGGCAGGTTTTTGCCGCGCTGTTTCGGATAGAGGACGGCAGGGTCATTCGGCTGACGGCCGATGACGCGATGACGCTTGAAGCCCTTGGCGAGCTGCTGCCGGATGGCGCCATGGTCTGCGGCGACGGCGCGCAACTGGTTTGTGCCCATTTTGAACAGAAAAAGCTTCGGCTGGCGCCGGCTGCGCTACAGTATCAGCGCGCTGCTTCGGTGGCGCAGGCCGCCCTCTCAGAAGATTACCCGGCTGTTCCGGCCGGTGCGCTGAAGGCGGAATATCATAGAAAATCTCAGGCTGAGCGGGAACGCGAGGCCAAACAACAATTGGAGGAAGAGAAAGAATGATCTTGGCATTGGGGAGCGACCACGGCGGTTATGAGCTGAAGGAAGAAATTAAAAAACACCTTGACGCGCGCGGGGTTGCCTATAAGGATTTTGGCTGCCATTCAATCGCTTCGGTCGATTACCCCGCCGTGGCCGCCGAAGTGGCGAGGGCCGTGGCGGGCGGCAACTACGAACGGGGGCTGCTGTTTTGCGGCACCGGCATCGGCATTTCGATCGCCGCAAACAAGGTCAGGGGCATTCGCGCCGCTTGCTGCTCCGATTATTTTTCCGCCAAATACACCCGGCTGCACAACGATGCCAACATTTTGTGCATGGGCGGGCGCGTTGTGGGCGCGGGGCTTGCGGCTGAGCTTGTCGATGTTTTTTTGGATACCGAATTTGAGGGTGGAGAGCGGCATCAGCGCAGGGTCAGCCTGATCTCCCAAATCGAATCGGAAGAGAATTAAGATGATGACGCCCATCGCCATTGCGGTTTTTTTATCCACCTGTGCAGCAGGTGCTGTTGTTCAAGCCACCACGGGCTTTGGCTTCGGCATTCTTTGTATGGCGGTTTTTCCTTATATTCTGCCGAGCTATTTGCAGTCGACGGCGGTCAGCTCGGTCTGCGCGGCCACCATGTCCACCATGGTGGCCATCCGCAGCAGAAAGCATATCAATTTTAAAATCATATTGCCGCTTTTTCTTGGCTACAGTGTCGCTTCGGTTTGGAGCGTTTATTACGCCAAGACGCAGTCCGAGGGGCTGATGGTAAAGCTCCTGGGCGGCGTGCTCATTTTAGTCAGCATCTATTTTATGTTTTTCAGCGGTAAATTTCGCATTCGCCCCACCTTTTATAATGGTATTATCGCAGGGGTGCTCGGCGGTGTGGGTTCCGGCATGTTCAGCATCGGCGGTCCGCCGGTTATCATTTACCTGATGTCGGCAATCTCGGACAAGGACGAATACCGGGCCTGCTCTGTGACCTATTTTGCCATAGGCAGCTGGTACGTTTCCACCGTGCGGTGGATCAACGGGGTTTTTGATGCGCAGACGGTTTATCTTTGGGGCATGGCCATTCTGGCGCTTTGCGTGGGCACTTATATCGGCAACCGCATTTTTGACCGCATCAATGCTGCGACTTTAAAACGTCTGGTCTACTGCTTCATGGCTGTTTCAGGCGTGACAATGTTGTTTTAACAAAGGTACCTATTATATATAATAGTGTGCCGTCACATAATATTTATCATACAGGAGGGCCTAAAAATGTTAACGCCTATTATTACCGATCATCCCCTCATCCAGCATAAAGTCACTTTGATTCGTGACAAGAACACCCCCTGCAAAGAATTCCGTGAGCTGATCAGCGAGATTTCGATGTTGATGTGCTATGAAGCCACCCGCGATCTGCCTTTAAAGGAAATTGAAATTGAAACGCCCATGACCGTGACCAAGGCGAAGGTTATCTCGGGCAGAAAGCTTGCCTTCGTGCCCATTCTGCGCGCAGGCCTCGGTATGTGCGACGGCATGCTGGCGCTGGTTCCGGCAGCCAAGGTGGGGCATATCGGTATGTACCGCGACCCCGAGACCCATACGCCGCACGAATATTACTGCAAGCTGCCCGCTGATATTGAAGAGCGCGATGTCATTCTGCTCGACCCGATGCTGGCAACCGGCGGCTCGGCCATTGACGCTGTCAACGCTGTGAAGAAGCGCAATCCCCGCAGCATCAAGTTTGTGTGTATTATCGCCGCGCCCGAAGGCATTGAGGCGCTGACGAATGCACACCCCGACGTTCAGATTTATGCCGCTGCCCGCGACGAACGCCTCAACGAGAACAAGTATATTCTGCCCGGTCTCGGCGATGCCGGCGACCGCATCTTCGGCACAAAATAAAATCCGGCCCGACCACAGGTGAGCCGACGCCGGTTTAAGGAGGAATAGCGTATGAGCATGTTTGACAAAAAGACCGTTGAGGATATTGACGTCTCCCAAAAAAAGGTTCTTGTCCGCTGCGATTTTAATGTTCCGCTGGCAGATGGGCAAATCACCGACGATAAGCGCATTGCGGCGTCGCTGCCGACGATAAAATATCTGCTGGGCAAGGGCGCTGCGGTCATTCTTTGTTCGCATCTGGGCCGCCCGAAGAACGGGCCGGAAGAAAAATATTCGATGAAGCCGGTGGCAAAACGGTTGGAAGCGCTATTGAACCAACCCGTTCTTCTGGCCGCCGACGTTGTCGGAGATGATGCGCAGGCGAAGGCCAAGGGGCTTAAACCCGGCGAGGTTCTGATGCTTGAAAATGTCCGCTTTGAAAAGGGCGAGACAAAAAACGACCCCGCGCTTTCAGAGAAGTTTGCTGCGCTGGCCGATATTTTTGTCAATGACGCGTTCGGCACCGCGCACCGCGCACATTGCTCCACAGCGGGCGTAGCCAGGCATTTGCCGGCAGTGGGCGGCTACCTGATCGGCAAAGAGCTGGCTGTCATGGGCAAAGCGTTAAGCAACCCTGAGCACCCGTTCGTCGCGATTTTGGGCGGCGCAAAGGTATCGGATAAAATTGGCGTTATCGAAAGCCTGCTGGATAAGGCCGACAGCATTTTGATCGGCGGCGGCATGGCCTACACCTTTTTTGCGGCGCAGGGACGCGAGATCGGCACCTCCATCTGTGAGCAGGAGAAGATTGAGACCGCGCGGCAGCTTCTTGAAAAGGCTGAAACCAAGGGCGTGGCGCTGCTGCTGCCGGAGGATAATGTTATTGCCGACAAATTTTCCGAGGATGCGGCCACCCAGACTGTCGCTTCCGCAGGCATACCCGCGGGCTGGATGGGTATGGATATCGGCCCTAAAACAATCGCGCGTTATGCCGACGTGATTAAAAACGCCAGAACCGTCGTTTGGAACGGGCCGATGGGCGTGTTCGAAATGTCCAAATTTGCCGAGGGTACCCGCGCCATTGCGCAGGCGATGGCAGATTCGAGCGCGGTGACCATCATCGGCGGCGGTGACTCCGCTGCTGCTGCCGCCCAGCTTGGGTTTGAGGATAAAATGACGCATATTTCCACCGGCGGCGGCGCCTCGCTGGAGTTCCTTGAGGGGCTCGAGCTGCCTGGTATCGCCTGCCTGAATGATCGCTAAGAATGGGGGAGACTGCGATGGATAGCATAAAAAGAACCCTGATTATTGCGGGAAACTGGAAGATGAACCTGCTGCGCACACAGGCGGTTGCGCTGATAGAGGCGATTAAGCCACTGGTGGCCGGTGCTGCTTGCGAGGTGGTCGCCTGTGTGCCGTTTACCAATATCGACGGTGTGGCCGAAGCTGTCAAGGGCAGCCCCGTTCAGGTGGGCGCCCAGAACTGCCATTGGGCGGAGAGCGGCGCCTTTACGGGCGAAATTTCGGCCGCCATGCTGACGGAGCTTGGCGTACGCTATGTCATCTTAGGCCACTCGGAACGGCGCCAGTATTTTGGCGAGACCGATGAGACGGTCAACGCACGCCTGAAGGCCGCTTTGGCCGCGGGGCTGCGTGCTATTGTATGCGTGGGTGAATCGTTGGCCCAGCGCGAAGCAGAGGAGACACTGGCGGTAATCGACCGGCAGCTTGAAGGGGCATTGCGCGATATCTCTGAAGCACAGCTGCAGGATATTGTAATCGCTTATGAGCCGATTTGGGCGATCGGCACCGGGAAAACGGCCACCGCCGAACAGGCCCAGGCGGTCTGCAAAGCCATTCGGCAAAAGGTCGCGGCGTTATACGGGCAGCGCGCCGCGGATGCACTGCGCATTCAGTATGGCGGTTCGATGAACGCCAAAAATGCCGCCGAACTCCTGGGTCAGCCGGATATTGACGGCGGACTGATTGGCGGTGCTTCGTTAAAGGCGGCAGATTTCAATGAGATTGTCCAGGCCGCTTCAAATGTGATGTGACGGATTATTGTGGTGCAAATTTTGCGCTGTGACATTAATTAAGAGGTATAAAGAATTGAAAAAGCCTGTTATGTTGATGATACTCGACGGCTATGGACTCCGTCAGGAAACGAAGGGGAATGCCATATATGCCGCCCAAAAACCGAATATTGACCGCCTGACGCAGCGGTGGCCCTGCACGACGATAGGCGCCTCCGGGCTTGATGTCGGCCTGCCCGACGGGCAGATGGGCAATTCCGAGGTCGGGCATACCAACATTGGCGCTGGGCGGGTGGTCTATCAGGAGTTGACAAGAATCTCCAAGGCGGTCACCGACGGCGAGTTTTCGAAGAATCTCGTTTTAAATGCTGCGATTGACGCGATGAGCAGCGATGGCACGCTTCATTTGATGGGCTTGCTTTCCGACGGCGGTGTCCACAGCCATTACACCCACCTGTATGCTTTACTTGAACTGGCGAAGCAGCGCGGGCTTAAAAATGTTGCCGTTCACAGCTTTATGGACGGCCGCGATACCGACCCCAAGAGCGGTGCGGGTTATTTGCTGGCCTTGCAGGCTGAGCTGGCGCGTGTCGGTGTCGGCTTTTGTGCCTCGGTTGTCGGGCGTTATTACGCGATGGACCGCGATAAGCGCTGGGAGCGCGTTCAGCAGGCTTATAATGCGGTGGCACACGGTATTGGAACGCCCTTTACCGATGCTGTAGCAGCCGTTGAGGCCAGTTACGCGCAGGATGTCACCGATGAATTTGTCAAGCCGCTGGTGGCGCAGGGGTACTCCGGCATCAAGGATGGCGACGCGGTTATCTTTTATAACTTCAGGCCCGACCGTGCGCGAGAACTTTCCCGTGCGCTGCTGGATGATGCATTTGATGGTTTTGAGCGGGTGCGTCCCAGGTTGAGCGCCTATGTCTGCATGACAAGCTACGATGTTACCATGCCCAACTGTACCGTTGCTTTTGCGCCGCAAAGCCTCGATAACACGTTGGGGCAGGTTGTGGAGGAGGTGGGACTGCGCCAGCTGAGGATTGCCGAGACGGAAAAATATGCGCACGTCACCTTTTTCTTTAACGGTGGCGTTGAAACGCCATTCCCACACGAAGACCGCATTCTTGTAGCTTCCCCCAAGGTGGCTACATATGACCTTCAGCCCGAAATGAGCGCCTATATCGTGACCGAGAAGCTATTGGAGGCGTTGGATAACAACGACTATGGACTTGTTGTCCTCAATTTTGCCAATTGCGATATGGTTGGGCACACCGGCGTATTTGAGGCCGCCGTCAAAGCGGTTGAAGCGGTGGACACCTGTGTGGGAAAAATCACCGAGAAGGTGCTCGAACTCGGTGGAGCCGTGCTTATCACAGCCGACCATGGCAACGCCGATGTGATGGAGAACCCCGACGGCAGCCCAATGACGGCACACACGACGAATTTGGTGCCGGTTATTGCAGTGGGCTGCGACCAGAAGATGCGTACAGGCGGTGCCTTGTGTGATTTAGCACCCACGTTGCTTTCGCTGATGGAAATTCCGCAGCCAAAGGAGATGACAGGCAAGTCCTTGTTCATCTGATTTTATCTATGGATATTTTTATTGCGAACAGGATAAAATTGTAGTATGATTGCAGTATCAACTAAAATCTGATATGGTTTTCTATTAATTAGGAGGATGTTTTGATGAAGAAGCTCTCTTACCTGATTGCTTTATTTGCATTATTCGCAGCCATGATTGGGCTGATTATCGCCGCGGTCAGTTTTTTTGACCGCAAACGCAAACTAATTGGTGAAGACGAGTACGAAGATGAGCTTTATGGCGGACAGGAGTACTATTCTGAGGATCTTTCGTATGATTCGCAGCCGGCGGCCCCGGCTCAGGAGACACCCGAAGAGTAATTCTTACGGGGAAGGCTTTTAATATTGTTTTGTATTGAGATTCGCCACAGGGCTTTTGATGCGCTGTGGCTTTTCTTATGGTTTGCGGGCACACTTTTGTACAGGTTAAGCTTGGCCAGGAATGGCTTTATTAAAGGCGTAAATACCAAATGGAAGATGGATTTTCAATTATTTCGACATTTTTCTCTAAAAAGTGTTGACATATGGAAGCAGGCATGATATTATAGCAAAGCTGTCTGCGAGAGAGGCAAACGAAACTCGGGATAAGCCACAAAAAAGAAAAGTTGTTGTTGACAAAGTTTCTTGAATGTGATA
>JAEWLW010000049.1 GCA_023457355.1 Bacillota bacterium
TCTATAACAGAACCAGGGTTCAAAAACGGTTGGGATATCTTAGCCCTATCCAGTTTCTGAATGCCTGTGCGAAGAAGACTTTAGCATTTAGTGCTTAACTTATTGTCCGAAATTCTGTTGACTTCTCCAGATTACATCGGGAAAATATAAAACCCATAGCAAAAGTCGCATATTAGAGCGTATTAACTATGTAAAGCGAGAATTGCTTGAAAATGAATGATATTGAAAATATTCTATGTTTTCGGTATAGAGAAATCCGGGAACTGATTATTAAGTTGGCTGTTGATGAGAATAGTGGGTTATCGAACAACCCTTCGATTACAACGTTAAAAGCAGCGCTATTTTTAATTTTTTACAACCTAATTGAAAGCGTTATGTATACAATTTATGAGGTTCTCTTTGATGAAATTAGTATTAATTGTAGTCGATTCTCAAAGTTGTCTCCAAGCGTACAACAGCAATATAAAAAATATGACAAAAAAAATTGCATAGCAGAAGATGATCTTCTCGCCTTAAGCTTAGAAGATTATCTAAGGAAGGTAACTCTTTTTTCAGGAAACTTAGATGCACGAGCTATCAGAACTTTATTGCATGATTGGGGTATAGAGGCAGACTTCCATGTAAAGGAAGAAGAAAGGCTGCGCGATATCAGGGAGTATCGTAATACTTTAGCACATGGAGAAAGAGCATTTAAAGAAATTGGAAGAAACTACACTATGCGCGACATGAGGAAGTATAGTAGGACACTCTATCAATATTTGAATAGTCTCGTGCAGACAATAAAACCTTATATTGAAGAAAAAAGGTATATGGTGGGCTGAGTACACTTATTGGCAAGTCAGAAAAAGCAACATTAAAATCGCAAATAAGGTTAAATACACCTCATAAAATCAAGCCTATACACGCAGAACAAGCCCTTTAGAAACGAGTGGAATGAAGCTAGTGGCTTACACCTTAAAACAGGCACGTTTTAGGTGTTCACACCAAATATGTGCCTGTTTTTAGTAAATTCAATTGACAAATTCTATTCTAATCGTATAATGATCATTAGAATGATCAGAATAATTATCAGCAATTAGTGGAGGGTTAGCCATGTTAGCTGAAAGTAAAACAATTGAATTTAAGCGAGAATATACCGATGAGATAAAGAAAACTGTAACTGCCTTCGCCAACTCAGAAGGCGGGAAAATTTATATTGGCGTAGAAGATGACGGGCATGTGAAAGGTATCACTGATTGTGATGATGTCATGCTTCGCGTTACTAACGCAATTCGAGATGCTGTTCGTCCAGATGTAACGCTCTTTACAGAGGCTAATGTTGAAGAAATTGATAGCGAACCCGTTGTAGTAATAACTGTGCAGCGGGGAACAGCACGCCCCTATTACCTTGCTGGAAAAGGAATTCGCCCCGAGGGCGTTTTTGTTCGGCAAGGAGCATCTACCGTTCCTGCAACCGAGGCGGCGATTCTGAACATGATCAAAGAAACAAGCGGTGACTGTTATGAAGATGCGCGTTCTCTTAATCAGCAGTTGACATTTGACCAAACTGCAATTTACTTTAATAAAAAGGGTATTGCTTTTGAGGACAACCAGAAAAAGACGTTAAACTTGATTGGTGAAGATGGTATGTATACCAATCTCGCATTACTTCTTTCGGATCAATGTTGCCACACAATAAAGCTGGCTGTTTTCGAGGGCAACAAAAAAACTGTTTTTAAAGAGCGCCGGGAGTTTAGTGGTTCGTTGCTTCATCAATTGGAAGAAGCATATGAGTTTATAGACCGATTCAACAGTACTAGAGCGGAGTTTAAAGGGCTTGACCGCATTGATATGCGCGATTATCCCCCCGAAGCCATTCGAGAGGCACTGCTAAATGCCATTGTTCACAGGGACTATTCATTTAGCGGAAGTACTCTAATCAGCATATTTGATGATCGCATGGAGTTTGTTACTATTGGTGGGCTGGTAAAGGGCATTTCTCTTAATGACATTTTGCTAGGTGTCTCTATTCTGCGTAATGAACACCTCGCCAATATTTTTTATCGCTTAAAATTGATTGAGGCTTATGGAACTGGAATGCCGAAAATTATGGTGGCTTATGACGAATATGCTGTTAAGCCTCATATTGAGGTCACAGATAATGCTTTTAAAATAACACTACCCAATACCAACAATAAATCAAATTCAGTTATACAAAAACAAGCCGTCCCCATCAGCACGAGAGAAAAACAGGTTTTGGCTCTGTTTAACCAAAAGGAATTTATTGTGCGCAAGGATGTTGAGCTTATAGCTGGTATATCTCAGCCTACAGCTGTTGTTTTGCTACGAGAGATGGTCAAAAAAGCCTTGATAAAAAAGGTCGGTGCAGGAAAGCTGGTTAAGTACCAGCTCAAAAAATAGTAAGCGTTTATTATGCTTGAAAGTTGATGGCCATGAGTACATTTTGAGTACACTTTAATGGCAAGTCAGAAAAAGCGGGGTTAAAATCGGAAATAAAGACAAATAGAATCGCATAAAAGCAAGCCTATACATTCAAAACAAGCCCCTTAGAAACGAGTGGGAATAATAGAAATACCCCCGATTTTCCTTTTAAATAAAGGAAAATCGGGGGTTTGTTTTTGTTTGTGGCATTATTTTGGCATTAATTCTCCGGAAGAAGCCGTTTTCTGCAATGCATCGGCAAGCTCTATTCCCTTGTTGGGATACGAGTGAGCATAAGTGTTTAATGTGGTTTGCACATTATCGTGACCGAGGCGTTCAGAGATCAATAATATGGGCTGTCCCATCTCAATGAGCAAGGATGCGTGCGAATGCCGCAAGTCATGCACGCGAATTCGGTCTATACCGGCGATAGCTGCAAAGGCATCAAGAGCCTTGTTTAAAGTCGATTTGGTGAAATAAAATATCTTATCGGCGGATTTTATTCCATACAGTGAATCTATATAGCCTTGTATTTCATCATATAGAAAGGTTGGTATAGTGACCTGCCGCGCGCTCTTAGTGGTTTTAGGATCATATATGCGATCCTCACCGTTTTTTCTTGACAACGTCTTATTCACATCGATAATCTTATTCGGCAAAATGTCGGCGGCGTGAGGGCTATGCATTCCCCTACTCGCAAGCCAGCCCAAAACAGTATCTCAAAAGCAACCTTAATTGCGGGTTTGTCCACAGCGGCTATGAATTGGTTGAACTGGTCCAGCGTTCAGATGTTCATTTCATCCGCTTTTTTTCTGCCCATGCTGCCAGCAGTTCGGCATGAATTTTCCGGCAGTTTATAATATTGGCAAGCATAATTAAAAATAGCGCTGAGCTGGTTGTGAATCGTCTTCAGATAAGTCTGAGAAAACTCGCCCCCCATTAGCTCTTTTTGCCATTTGCGCACATGAGTGGCCTGTATCTTATTAATGGATTGGCTCCCGAAATACGGCAATATTTTGGTATCAATAATATTTTGCTTGGTGTCCATGGTTGAGGGCTTTAACCGCCCCTCTATATCATCGCAGTACAATTCAACCAAGCTTTTGAAGAACATATCACTACTTTGTTGCTCTTTCAATTTAAATTCACGTTCGTAAGCCAAAGCATCGCCTTTTTTAGCAAAACCTCGCTTCTTTTTGAGTTTGCGCTGCCCGGTCCAGTCCTCGTAATAAAAAGAAACATACCAAGTCTTGCGTTCTTTATCAAGGTATGCAGGCATTGGCGTTCCTCCTTATTTCATTGTTCTGCGCAGAGAGGACAGACCATACAGGTGCTGAACCAGCACCATCTTCACCAGCACCACCGGGTCCACGCCGGGTCGGCCATTGTCTTCGCTGTACAGCGGCTCGACCATTTTGTACAGCTGCTCCCAGTTCACTGCCGCGTCAATTTTTCTCAGCAGATGATTCTGCGGCACCAGGCTTTCTGTATCTACTATTTCCACCACGCCGCGATCTAGTTTCCCCCGCTTTAACATCTTCATCACCCATCTCTATTTTACCGCATACATGGGAAAAAGCCCAGCCTAAACTGGAGCTTTTTCGACAGACTGGGGCATGCCGTTTTAAAACGACATGCCCATTTTGTTGCAATTTTATGCTTTTTGTTTTGGCCGGATATCGGCGATGGTGCAAAAAGTATAAAATCATCTTCTCCGGAGATTAATAAGATAAGACCATTGCAAATGAGGCGCAGTATGCAATATTTGATCTCATTTTTAGAAGGTGTCATATCCTTTATATCCCCCTGCCTTTTGCCTATGCTTCCAATTTATGTTTCTTATTTTGCGGCGGGCAGCGAAGATGCCTCCGAAAAAACGACGTTGAAAAATGCGCTGGGGTTTGTGTTGGGCTTCACATTGACCTTCGTCTCGCTCGGTCTTTTCTTTGGTGTGCTGGGTAGCTTTTTATTGGATTATACCGTCAGTATCAATATCGTCTTAGGCGGTCTGGTCGTACTGTTTGGATTAGGCTTCATGGGGGTTATTAAGCCTATTTTTGATATAAACGGGACAAGGCAGGCCGACACCGAGAATCTGAGCTTTGTGAAGGCCGTCACCTTTGGCATGATATTCTCCATCAGCTGGACACCCTGTGTCGGCGCGTTTTTGGGTTCCGCCTTAGCGATGGCATCGGTTAGCGGGTCTGCCCTGCAGGGCACGCTGATGTTGCTCTGTTTTTCCGCCGGGCTCGGAATCCCCTTTGTTCTTTCCGCTTTACTCATCGACAAACTGAAGACCGCCTTCGATTTTATTAAGCGGCATTACAAAACCATCAATTTTATCTGCGGCTTATTTCTTGTCATCATCGGCATCTTAATGATGACCGGGCAACTTGGCCGATTCCTGAACCTATTTAACCGCTAAGAAAGGATGATTGTGAATGACCGACAAAAGCAAGCTGGTCGTAACCATCACCGTGCTGCTTTTGACCATGATTGTGTCCGCTGCCCTTTATAATACCTATAAAGACCGGGTCGACCCTTCCACGGGCGAGCTGACCAAAACAGCGCAGCTCGAAAATCAGCTGCCGGTAAACCCCTCCGCCCCAGAATCTACGAATGCGCTGGCGATGAAAGCGACCGACTTTACCATGCAGGATTCGGAAGGCAACGATGTCCTGCTCTCAAGCTTTAAGGATAAGCCTGTGGTTTTGAATTTCTGGACCTCCTGGTGCAGCCATTGCAAAGCCGAGATGCCGCGCTTTGAAGAGGCCTATAAGAAATACGGCGATCAGGTGCAATTTATAATGTTAAACGCTGTCAAGTCAGAAAAAAATCGCGATGATGGAAGAACTTTTATTAAAAACTCCGAGTACACTTTTCCCGTATTCTACGATGTGGATGGTAAGGCGATGACCTTATACACCATCCGTGGCTTTCCTGCCACCATCTTCATTGATAAGGACGGCAATATTGTCGAAAAAAGTCTCGGCGAGCTTACCAGCGAAAAGCTGGATGAAAACATTCAAAAGCTGATTGAGGCTTCAAAATAGGGTTCTTCAGCATTAAAGCCGCTCTGTAGAGAGCGGCTTTTTCGCATAAATATGGCCGCACGATGGGTGCAGGGTATTACACGGCGTAAATCAGATCGGCTATCTGGCTATCCAACCCCAGAACCTGCGCCACAACCCGTTCCTTTTTAGGCTCAAACGGCGCTGCCGGGCCGTTAATGGCCACCACGGTGCGACGCAACTCATGAATATCCACCACCGGCAGGCGCGCAGCCTCCAGTTTTGCCTTGAGCTGGGGCCGCGCGGGATTGACCGCTATGCCGTACTGCGTAACCAAGAGATCGACATAACAGCCGGGTGTTGAAACGGTGAGCACTTTATCAACCACAATAGCCATTCTTGCACGGCTTAAAGGCGCCACAATAACGGTCAGCTTGGCGCCCGCCGCCACGTCGGTGTGCCCGCCCGAGCCGCCGATGATATAACCGTTGGAATCGGTGTGAACATTGACATTGAAACCGGTATCAATTTGGGTGGCACCCAGCACCACCGCGTCCAGCGACGACGCCGCCGTACTTTTGGCAATAGGGCTGGCATAACGGGCCGCCGTAATCTCAAAATGCTTCAGATTTTCACGCAGCGACTGAACCGCCCGGAGGTCAAAGCACTGCACATCCTGAATCGCCTGGAAACAGCCGCTCTCCAACATATCGACCATATAGCCGGTGATGCCGCCCAGCGCATAACTGCCGCGGATATTTTTGGCCAGCATGATGTGTTTGAGATAATCGGCCACTGCCAGCGAAGCGCCGCCGGCGCCCGTCTGGAACGAGAAGCCGTCCTTCAAGAGGCCGGAAGCTTCAATCGCCCGGGCGGCATAATCGGCGATGATCAGGGCAATGGGGTCCTTGGGCATCCGCGTCGTACCCGAAACGATGCCCGCAGGGTCGCCGATGGCATCCACCCGGACCACAAAGTCGACGTCGTTCTCGGTGATGGATGCGTCAGCCAACGGATAGGGCACCAGATTATCGGTGATGATGACCACTTTATCCGCGCACATGGCGTCGGCAAAGGCATACCCCAGCGAGCCGCAGGCCGACGGGCCGTACTTGCCGGAGCAATTGCCCCTGTCGTCCGAGGTGGGCGCCGCGATAAAAGCGACGTCGATGTGGCTTTTGCCGGACAGAATATCGGCCGGGCGGGTTCCGTGGGAGCGAAAAATAACCGGCTTTTTCATGATGCCCTCTGAAATCGCTTTTCCCACACCTGCGGAGATATAATCGGCTTCTATTCCGGTCACAACCCCGCTGCGGATGTGGCCAATCAGCGGCTGGTGGCAGTCAAACAACGAGCTGGCATTCACCGTCAGGTCTTTGAGTCCCAATCGCGCGGCTTCCGCCAGCACCCTGTTCACCACATAATCGCCGTTGCGCAGGTGGTGATGGAACGAAATGGTCATGCCGTCCCTCAGGTCGGCCTTTTGAATAGCCTGCTCCAAATTTTCGCACAATTTAGTCAAGATAATGCACCCCCTCCATTTCTGATGCATCCTCCAGCACCAGTCTGGCGCGCTGCACAATGGGCGCGTCAATCATTTTTCCGCGCAGTGAAATGGCGCCCTTTCCCTGACGCTTGGCCTGTGCAATAGCGTCGAAGACCTCTCTGGCATAATCTATTTCTTTAAGACTTGGCGAAAAAATGCGGTTAACTGCCGCGACATGCACCGGGCTGATGCAGGCCTTGCCGGTAAACCCCAGCTCTTTGGCAAAAACCGCGTCCTTTTCCAGCCCTTCCAAATCCCGCACGTCGGTAAACGGCGTATCATAGGCTTCAATTCCGGCGGCGCGGGCGGCACAGACAATGCGTCCGCGCGCATAGCGTATTTCCTCGCCCCCGGCGGTACGCGCACACCGGAGATCGGCCGAAAGATCCTCCGCGCCCAAAAACAGCGCGGTCATCCTTGGGCTGGCGGCAGCGATAAGATAGGCGTTCTCAATGCCAAGCGCCGTTTCCAGCAGGGCAATAATTTTGGTCTGACCGTTTACCAGTCCAAATTCCTGCTCCAGCGCCGTCAGTTTGTCATCCAGCTGATGAATATAATCCGGCCCGCTCACCTTTGGGGGCAAAATGGCCTCGGGCGACAGCGGCAGCACAGTGCGCAAATCCTCTTCCCAATAGGGGGTGTCCAGACCGTTGATGCGAACAATCCGCTCGCACCCGCCAAAATCCAGCGACGCCAGCGCATGCTTCAAAAGCTCTCTGGCGGCGTCTTTTTCATCGGGTGAAACAGCGTCCTCCAAATCAAAAATCAGGCTGTCGGCGCCAAGCAAGCCGCCGTTACCAACCATATTCGGGTTGTTGCCCGGCAAAAAAAGCATGGTTCGTCTCATTTTTCCGCCTCCTCTCCGGCGGCCGCGCGGCGAACCGCCGTCGTCACGCGCGCGCGGATGGTGCAATCCAGCGCACCGTGGTCGACGGCCTCGATACCCGCCGCCTCGACCCCCATATCGCCCAGTGCCTGACGGATGGTGCCACGAATGGAATCGCCGTAATAATTTTCAACCGAAGATGTCAGCACAATATGGATTCCGGCTGTATCCGGCAACACCTTTACCATGATATCGCTGGATTCCAGTGTGCCTGCAACAGCTGCCCGTTTAATTTGCATATAAACCCCTTTCCGCTTTCAACAGCGCTTTTAATATCATTTACCAGAGCGGCAAGCCGCCGTGGCAGTCGTTACACAAAACTACCGCAGTCGGTACAGCACCCGCGGGCGGCCACCCGTTTCATAATCAATGGTGCTGAGAACCCCGCCTGTCTCAATGAGATAGTTTAAGTACCGCCGTATTGTCACACGTGAAAGTCCCGAAGCCTGCGAGATGCTTTCGCAGGTGTGTTTTTCCCCCGCGTGCTCACGCAAATGGTCATAGATATAAGTGAGCGTTTTCTGGTTGAGCCCCTTTTGCAGCTCGCCATGCTCAATATCCAGCGACAGCTTGTTGTTAAGCAAACGGTCCACCACCGCCTGGTCCACCTGCGGATTGCTGTTCAACAGGTTGGTTTTGCTCAAATATTTTTGAATGGCCTCTTGAAAGCGGTGGAATGAAAATGGCTTGATAAGATAATCGACAATGCCAAGCCGCAGCGCCTCGTCCACCACACTCATCTCCGTGGCAGCCGTCACCATAATGACCGCACTTTTAATGTTTTCTGCCCGGAGCATCCTGAGCAGCTCATTGCCACTGATGCCGGGCATATAAACATCGAGAATAACCAGATCGGTCTGATGGGTTGAGAGATACTCCCAAGCGGCGCGTCCGTTGGAGAAAATACCATCGACAGAAAATTCGCCAAAATGCTCGATGTATTGCTGGTTGATCTGCGCAACCATGGGATCGTCCTCTACAATTACCGTGCGAAACATGCGCATCACTTCCTTTGCCGTTTATTGCTGCAAATAATCGTAAACGATGTTCCTGCATTGGGGTCGGAATCTACCTCAATGCTGCCACCGGCACGGCTGACAATCTCCCGGACCAGGCTCATGCCCACGCCGCGGCCCTCCTTGGTCTTGGTGCTGAACCCCATTTGGTAGATGCGGGACAAGTTCTCCGGTGCAATGCCGGTGCCGGTATCGGACACCATCAGCAGCAGCCCGGTTTCATCCTCTGTAATTTGCAGCACAATGCTGCGCGGGCCGTCCTCCTGCCGGGCGTTGACCGCCTCAATGGCGTTTTCAAGCAGGTTGCCGATAATGCTCACAAGTTCGCTGGTTGAGAGATAATCGCTGTGTACCGGCAGCCGGCTGTTCGCCAGCATCGTCAGGCGAATATCCAACTCCCGCATGTTGTTTAGTTTGCCCAATATCAGCGCCGCAACATTAGGATTCTGAATATATTGCAGCACCGGGCCCATCGATTCGGCATGTACGGCCGAAATATTGCTGATATAAGCCAACGCATCCCGGTTGCGCCCCATCTGAAGCAGTCCGGATATGACCTGTAGCTTATTCATAAATTCATGCGTATTGGCACGCAGCGCCGAAACGATGTGCCGTGTGCCGTTGAGCTGCTCCGCCGTCTGCATCGCCTCGGTTTTATCGGTTAAAATTAGGGTTGTCCCAATATCTTTATTCTCCTTATTTAGGGGAATACTACAACACAAAATATTGGGGCGGGAGGTCGCCGCGTTTTTTCTGCGCGATAGGATCAGGCTTTCGCCGGTTTCGTCCCGAAGCAGGGCGTCGAGCGGTTTGCCCTCGAGCAGCTCCGGCCTTAGCCCCAGCATCTGCACGGCCGGGCGGTTGACCAGCTGAATGAGCCCCTGCGCATCCACCGAAATGATGCCCTCGTCCAGATTATTCAAAACCTCATTCTGGGTCAGATAGCTGTGAACCAGCTCCTCCGGGCCGTACCCCAATAAGATCCGTCGAATGATCAGCGACAGCAGCCCCGCCACCAGCAGCGTCATTAACATTACAAACCATGCCAGATGCACATAGGTCGAAATGATGTGGCTGCGCAGTTCGTTAATCCGCAACATGGTCGCGCTGGCCATCACAAAACCCATCACGCGTCCGTCGTCATCAAAAACGGGGTAAAAAGCGCGGCGCTGCTGCCCCAGCGTACCAACACCATCCACAATATAGGACTGGCCCGCGAGCACGGGGCCTTCATCCCCGCCCACAAAATACTGGCCGATCCGGCTGTGCACCACATGGTAAAGACGTCTGGAGGAAGTATCGGCAATCGAGATGATATCCAGATCCTGCGTCTGGGCAATCAGGTTATCCAAATAAGCGACCAGTTCTTCAGAACAGGCGCCGTCCTGAAAAGACCGGCGAACCATTTGGCTTTCCGCCAACGCACGGGCAGTGGCCGCCAGCCCGTTCTCAATTTTTGTCTGAAGCGAAGAAAGCGAAAAGCGCAACGTAATGGTTAATGTCGCAATCAAAATTATCATCCACATCAGCGTGGAGAAAAAGAGAAACTTGAAAAACATGGGCGCGACGCCACGCCTCTTCAGCTTGCGCAACCATGCCATCACGTTTGCTCCTTTCTCAGAGAATATCCATTTCAGTTTCAAATCACACCATATCTTCCATTGTTTTAAATTATTTTACCATCCTGTTTTGTGAATTTCAACTATAACGCCAGCGAATATTTGCTATATTTATAGATATATTACCTTTTTTTACTTTCAAAACTTTAAAAATGATTTCAAAAGAGTATGATCGGCGGCATAAAACCCTTATAGTTGGAATCATAGAACAAATTGTCACGATTGTTTGTCTATTATATGAAGTATCAAGACAATGCTTAAGGAGGAATGTTCATGGATTACGCAAAAGAGTCCCTGCGTCTTCATCACGAATGGAAAGGCAAAATAGAAATTGTTGCGACCGTACCGGTTCAGACAAAGGAGGACCTCTCACTGGCTTACACGCCGGGCGTGGCCCAACCCTGCCTGGAAATTCAAAAGGACCCCGACCTGTCCTATGAATTGACGCGCCGCCACAATATTTGCGCTGTCATCACCGACGGCAGTGCCGTACTGGGTCTGGGGGATATTGGGCCGGAAGCCGGCATGCCGGTTATGGAAGGCAAATGCGTGCTCTTCAAAAGCTTCGGCGGGGTTGACGCTTTTCCGCTGTGTATCAAAACAAAGGATGTGGACGAATTTGTCAACGCCGTCTATTTGATGTCCGGCTCTTTCGGCGGCATCAATTTGGAGGATATTGCTGCACCCCGCTGTTTTGAAATTGAACGCAAGCTCAAAGAGCGGTGCGATATCCCAATCTTCCACGATGACCAGCACGGTACGGCTGTCATCACGCTCGCCGGCCTGACCAATGCGCTGAAGGTTGTGGGCAAAAAGCTTTCCGAGGTCAAGATTGCCGTCAACGGAGCAGGTGCCGCCGCTATTGCCATTACCAAGTTGCTGCTCTCCGCAGGCGCCAAGGACGTGACGTTGTGCGACCGTACCGGCATTGTTTATGCGGGCCGCGAAAAGGGCATCAACTGGATTAAGGAAGAAATGGCAAAGGTCACAAACCCCGCACATCTCACCGGGACGCTGGCCGACGCCATGAAGGGCGCCGATGTATTCATCGGCGTATCCGCTCCGGGCTCGGTGACGCAGGACATGGTGCGCAGCATGAATAAGGATGCGATCATTTTTGCCTGCGCAAACCCCACACCGGAAATTTTCCCCGATGAGGCCAAGGCTGCGGGCGCCCGTGTCATCTCCACCGGCCGCAGCGATTATCCAAACCAGATTAACAACGTGCTGGCCTTCCCGGGCATTTTCAGAGGCGTTTTTGATGTGCGCGCCCGCGACATCAACGAGGAAATGAAAGTGGCTGCTGCGCACGCGCTGGCCGAACTCATTCCCGATGATGCGCTCAATGAGGAATATATCATTCCGAAGGCATTTGACCCGCGCGTTGGTCCGGCCGTGGCCAAAGCCGTCGCCCAAGCCGCGCGCGACAGTGGTGTCGCCCGCATTTAATGCGAAGTTTATCTGTGCCCGCCCCCGCTAGGGGAAAACCAAACGATGGTGTAGAATCATTATAAGGAGGAACTGTGATGTCAAATCTCAATACGCAAAAAAAGGAATCCGCATCCTCATTTAAACTTTTCAATCTCCCTTGGCAGTACTTTGCAATCTTTTCGGCTATTGTTTTAATCGCCACCTATTTGGGCGTCCTGCCCACCGGCATGGCAGGTTGTTTTGCGTTTATGATTGTATTGGGTACGATCTTAAACGAAATTGGTGAACGCACCCCCTTTATCCGCTCCTATCTCGGCGGCGGCGCCATCGTTGTTATTTTTGGTTCCGCGCTCATGAATTATTTTAACCTGCTGCCCGCGCTCACCAAGACACTTGAGGACGGTACCAAGGTCTATAACATGGCCCTGATGAACAACCTCGATCTGGTCGGCAGCATTGGCACCTTCTTTAAACCCGCCGGCGCCTTTCTCGATTTTTACATCGCGGCGCTCATTACCGGGTCGATTCTGGGGATGAACCGCAACCTGCTTAAAAAAGCGGCTGCGCGCTACTTCCCTGCCATATTTGGCTGCATCATCCTTTCATTTGCCCTGTGCGCGCTGGTGGGTACCGTCATGGGTTATGGCGCCGTCAAATCGCTGCTGCTGATCGCGCTGCCAATCATAGGCGGCGGCATGGGTGCCGGTGCCACGCCGCTTTCCAAAATCTTTGAGAGCACCGGTACCATGTCCGCAGCGGAGGCCATTTCAATCATGACCCCGGCCGTAGCCATCGGCAATGCCATTTCCATCGTCATGGGCGGCCTTATTGTCAAGCTCATTGCCAGCAAAAGCTGGAACGGCCAAGGCCAGCTCATGCAATCCAGCAAGACCGATGCCTCCGAACTGGAGATTAGCCCCGAAGTACAGGCCAAACGCGAAAAAATCAGCATTTTAAGCCTTGGTATCGGCCTGTTTGTGTCCTGCTCGTTCTTCGCATGGGGCTACATCGTGGCGGCGCTCTGGCTCAAGGCGGTTCCCTCTTTTAACGTCCATGCTTATGCCTGGATGATCATCAGCGTGGCAGTCTGCAAAATTTTCAACCTGATCCCCGAAAACATTGAAATTGCCTGCTATCAGTGGTTCCAGTTCATTATGAAGAACCTGACGCCCACCCTGCTGGTCGGTATCGGCATTTGCTACCTGAGCATCGACACCGTAGTCGAAAGCTTCAGCCTCACCTATTTGGTGCTGTGCCTCGTAACCTGCATCGGCGCTTTTGTCGGTGCCGCTATCGTCGGCAAGATGGTTGGCTTCTATCCCGTTGAGGCGGGCATAACCGCAGGTTTGTGCATGGCCAACATGGGCGGCACCGGTGACGTTGCCGTTCTTTCCGCCGCAAACCGCATGGAGCTGATGCCCTTTGCTCAGATTTCATCCCGCCTTGGTGGTGCAATTATTCTCATTATCGGCAGCTTGATGCTGTCCCTTCTGGGCGGCTTGCTGTAACCCTTTCCTTTCAGGTGGACGCTGCCGTCCCACCCGGCAGCATCCATCATCTTAAAGGAGGATTTCTATGGCCGATTGTTTGAAATGCGTCAATCATGCAGCGTACACTTTCCGCGTTTTAGAGGTTAGAACGCTGCATGTGCGGGATATTACCGGAGAAAAACGCGTTCAGGCCCTTGGAGATTTTAAGAATTATGCCGTCTGTAAAAACTGCGCCGATGCCTACCTGGAAAAAGTCAAAAATCCTGGGGCTGGCCTATTCAAGCGCTGTGCCACATTTGTGGCGGTGCTGGCGTTTGGACTGCTGTTGACAATAGCATTTTGGCCTGCGAATTACGCATTGCGCCTTATGGGGATATCCGCCATCATCTGCGGTGTGATTGGGCTGATCTCTTCCCTGCAAGACGCCCAAAGGCAGCAGAAGGTATATGCAAATTTAGACGACCAACAGGCTGAGGCGCTGGCTGCCTGGGAAGTATTGTTGCAAAACACCCCAAAAAAATCAGCAGACGCTGATCTGACCTATATTCCTGTCGACAAGAAAACTCTCATGGCAAAAAACGGCGATTTAATGATTTTATATGATCTTTTGCCGGATATAGCCATACAGACATATAACCTTTTGCACGCAGCCCCTTAAACACAAAAGGTTTATGTTGTACAGACATAAAATGCCTCTTCACCAAATAAACTATTTCTATAACGCCTATCCTCCTCAAAATTCAGGGGTAGCATTTTAGACGGAGCAACTGTTTGAAGCCATATGCGTTTCAAGCAGCTGCTCCGTCTTATACAATTTTTACCGATCAATCTTTTCGCTTTTAAACAATTTAAAAGTGAACCGTCTTGCGCCTTATTCGACACCTCGGCTGCATTGTTGTCCCTGGGCGGTGCCGGGCAGCCTGTGTCCTCCGCCTTACGAGACACAATACCTGTTCCAATTCTCAGGCTGTTTAACTACAAATGTTGCTACCCAATGTTGCCGGAATATTTAAGGCAAAACATTCGGTAAACAAAATACTCTGTCGGAGGGGGTTAACGGAAAAAGATCAGGTTCGGATATAAAAATGACCGCCAATATCTACTCCCATCTTGACGTGAACAGGAAGAAGAATATGGCGGACATGTTAGCAAACAGTTTGAGACAGAAATTTTCAAGGTGTTGGAAAATAAGATGGTTTAGCGGTGCAAGACAAAAAGCAACCGCTTGAGAATCTGATTCCCAAGCGGTTTTCTTTTGGTGGAGATAAGCGGGATCGAACCGCTGACCTCTTGAATGCCATTCAAGCGCTCTCCCAGCTGAGCTATACCCCCATATGAAATTATTATATCGCACACACTCTGTTTCAAGCTCTTATCCCGGCGACGTTGTATATAATATCATATTAAAATACAATAATCAATACCTTTAGGCACTTTTTTTAAATTTTTCTCGTTTAATTTTAGCGTGTGGCGGCTACCTTTGACAGCAGCCGCCAGGTTGAACCGATACCGCGCAGGCGCTAGGCTGCGCGGTACCAAAACACGCTAAAGATTTTAAACCAGTGACGATAAAACGCCCGCTTTTGTCACGATACCGCGCAGGTGATTCTCGCCATCAGTTACAGCAATGGGGTATAGCGTCTCAGCGGCAACAGGCAGAATATCTGCGACCAGCGCACTCTCCGTTGTCTTTTCAACATTGTACGCCATCACTTCCCCAACCGAAAGTCCTTCACGTAAAGCGCGAATCGCCTCGGAAATGGTCAAAACGCCTTCCAGACGCAGATCATCATCGACAACATAAACCGTCGATAACGCGTTCTTGCGCATTTCCCGAATGGCATGCTCGGCACCGTCGGTTCGGCGCATCAGGCAAGTGGGGGTCATCATAATGTTCTTAACCGTCAGTACTTTTGTTTTATCCGCTGCGCCAATAAAATCGCGCACATAATCGTCGACCGGGTTGGAGCTCATCTGTTCCGGCGTACCAACCTGTACGATCTTGCCATCGCGCATAATGGCAACCGTATCGCCCAGTTTAAAAGCCTCGTCAATATCATGGGTGACAAAGACCACCGTCTTCTTAAGCTTGCGTTGCAGCGACAGCAACTCAAACTGCATATCACGGCGAACAAGCGGGTCCAATGCGGAAAAAGGCTCATCCATCAGCAAAACTTCGGGGTCATTAGCCAACGCACGCGCAATGCCCACGCGCTGGCGCATACCGCCCGAAAGCTGATTGCAGTCCTTTTGCTCCCAGCCGTCCAGGCCGACCATCGAAATCAGCTCCATCGCTTTTTTCTCGCGTTCAGCCTTTGGCATCCCTCTGACCTCCAACCCGTAGGCCACATTGCCCAACACATCCCGGTGATCCATCAGGCCAAAGGATTGAAAGACCATCGAAATCTTATTGCGGCGCAGCGCCAGCAGCTCCTGTTTGGACATGCTGTTCAGTTCGGCGCCCTCAAAAGTGATGCTGCCCGATGTCGGGCGGTGTAATCGGTTTAAGCAGCGCAGCAACGTCGATTTTCCGGAACCTGAAAGGCCGATCACGACGAATATCTCGCCACGTTTAATATCCAGATTGATGTCCGACAACGCCGCTGTAACCCCAGTCTTGCGATAAACGGTGTCCTTGTCGGCATCGGAGTTGAGCATCGCAACCGCTTCGGCACGGTTCGTGCCATAAAGCTTATAGACATTCTTAATCGAAATAATGCTTTCACCGGCCATCAGTGCTTACCTCCTCTCGAAAACCAGCCCTGGGTCAGACGGTCCATCAGCACAGCCAGAATAACCACCGCTGTGCCGTTTATCAACCCGCGTGAAATCTCAGTGCGGTTAACGGCAATGAGCACCTCGTTACCGATACCCTGTGCGCCGATCATCGAGCAGGTGACAACCATGGCCATCGCCATCATCATTGTCTGGTTAATACCGGTCATAATGGTGGGCAGCGCCTGTGGAATCTGAACTTTAAACAGCGCCTGCATGCGGGTTGAGCCAAAGGATTTTGCCGCTTCAACCACTTCACGGTCCACCTGCCGTATGCCCAGACTGGTCAGCCGGATGACCGGCACCACCGCGTAAATAACCGTAGCGATAACCGCCGGCGCCGAGCCCATACCAAAGAACAACACCGCTGGAATAAGATAGACGAAGACCGGCATGGTCTGCATGGTATCCAGTACCGGCCGGATAATTCGGTTGGCCCGGTCAGAGCCTGAAATCAAAACGCCGATGGGCAGTCCAATCAGCAAGGACAATAGAACACCGGACATGACAATCGCCAGCGTTTCAAGCATTAAGCTCCAAAGGCCAAACAGGCCAATTAAAAATAGCATCAACGCATATATAAGCCCCTTGATCCAGTTTCCGGAAGTGGTTTTGCCCAGGAAAAACACCAGCGCAATCAGCAACCACCATGGCAGCAGATTCAAAATGGTTCGGATAAGCCCGACCATGGCGGTGAGACCTTTTTTAACCGTCTCAAAGCCAACGCTGTGCCGGACCGAGAAGCCGCGCACCGCACTGTCGATCGCTTCAGTGTTAACGGGCATTCTGATCGGAAAATCAATCAACGGATTGATCTTCTGAGATGCGCTCTCCATGCCAAGTGCCTGCTTCATCTCGGTTGCCTGCTCCGCCGTCAGCCATTCATCCAGCAGCTCGGGGTGGGTCGTCATCATCCAGCGGGCGGCCTGCTCATAATTGGCCTGCGTATCCTGCATATAGGCAAGCGCCTCCGAAAGCAGCGCGCTGGTCGTATGATAGTTCTTTAAAAACGCACAAAATGCGGGGTTATTTTCGGCAAACCGGTTGCTGGTGCCGATGGTGACGGAAACCGACGGACAAGCCGTCTTGCCCTCCATGTATAACACCGGATCATACGGCTCGTCCTCAAGCAAGACAAAATCGTACTTACCCAAAAGCCAGGTGGGTTCCCAGTAATAAGCGACGATCGGCACGCCCTTATCATAGGCCGATATCAGCTCGGCGCTCATCGCGGCGTCGGTACCGGGCCGGAAATAATTAAAGTTTTGGTCCAGGGCATACGCCAGATATTTTTTATGCATGATCTCATCAACTTCCCAGCCCGGAATACCGCCGTAAATACGGCCCTTGCTGGGGTCTTCGCTATCTTTAAAAACCGAGGCATAGTTCTTCAGGTCTTTGACCGTACGCAGATCGGGTGCCACCGGCGCTATGCCCCGTTGGGCGTCGCCTTCAATAACATAGCGGGGAACATAAAGGCCCTGGCCATTATCGTCAAAGTTGACGCCCATTTCCTGAAAGCGGCCCTCTTTGAGATCCTGGTCATATACACTGATATTGTCTGTCCATACCTCCATATGTACGTCTATTTCACCTTTGATTAGCGCCTCATGGGTAATGGGCGTGCTACCTGAAACCTCGCTTGTGCTGTCGTAGCCAAACAGAGTGGTCGCAATTAATCCTGCCGCCGCGTTTTGCAGGCGGATGGAATCCCATCCCACATCGGCAAACGCGATGTTTTTCTGCGCGGGCTTACTGCTGCAGCCGGATAACAAGGCCAGCACAAAAAGCAAAGCCAGCACAGCCGAAAAGACTTTCTTCATACAATTTCCCCTTCCTGATGTTATAGTGCCAACTTAATTTTATCACCAGGTTGTCACTCGGTCAATGCTACCGCATATAGGATAGCATTAAACCGATGCATACCGTGGCGAAACGACAAACATTAACCCGGTATTTGTTTTTTTGCATTGATAAAACCGGCTACACCGTCGACATGAGTCACATCACAGGCAATCACCAGCAAATCCTGTTTTTTGAGCACCGTATGCGGCGGAGGCGACAGCATAATTTCGTCACCGCGGCGCACAGCCACAATGGTTGCGCCTGTATGCTTTCTAAAATCGAGGTGGCTGATGCTTTTCCCTTCAATTTCAGCATCCTCCTCCACCACAAATTCATAGGTTCTCAGGCGGTCGCTGTTGCGGAACCGATCCGAAAGGTCGGTAATCTGGCCGATGATGTCGCTGATACGCTCGTCGATCTGCTTTCGCTGCGCCATAAGCTGATTCAACTCGCCTTTAAGCATCAGCAGATCACGCCCTATTTCGTAATGCTCCACATATTCCACCGCACGCTGCTTAGAAAGCACCTGTGAACCGACATTTTCCTGCACCGAAATGATGCCCATATCCGAAAGTAAGCGCAACGCACGCCGAATTGTTTCGGGGGATACGCCATACTGTGAGCTCATCAGCGATCGGCCGGAAAAGCGCTCCTGCTGGGCCAGGGCGCCCGAAGCGATCTTGGACGCAATATCATAAGCCACCTGCAAATAAATGGGTGGTTTTGTCTGCACCTTCATGTTTCTCTCTCTGTGCTCCTTGTTCATATATTTTAAATAATAACGCCGCGGCTGTGCATTTTAGCTGCCGGTATCGCGCGCTGCCTTGCGGTATGATAGCGCAAGCACCAAGCGCGCGGTGGCATCATCATCCATCAAGAGGTCTCTGTTCAGGGACGAACCGTTGGGTATCCTGCGGTTATTATACCATGAACGCAAGCGAATGGTATAATTTGCGCATCAAAAGGCGGTTGCCGCCCTAAGCGGCGAGCCGTTGCGCCTCCACCCGGTATACTAGCTGCTTTGCGGTTATTATACCATTTGAATGCGGCAATTAACAGTATAAATCGAGCTCACAAAATATTTTGTTGCCAAAGTATTCCGTTGGCACCGCTTTACTGATAGAGCCGGGCCGCGCTGTTTTTGTTTTCAAAATGCGCCTATCCACGCGGTAAAAGGCGGGCCACAGCCGCCGCAACGACGTAAAATGTGTGATATTTTGCACTGTGCGGCATTTCCTTTCCCTGCGGAGCGGACGTATATCCGCGCTCTTTTAGACTGTATCCTATGTCAAAACTACACGAAGGCGCATATATTATAGTGGGCTACAGCCTACTGAAAGGAGGATATGGTTTGAATTCCAACCGAGTTTTCACCAACCAGTCCAATTTTGATCCCCTGAGCAGCCAAGTGCGTTACGGCCGGCAAAACGCACAAGGTTTGCTGGGCACAGCACAGCAGGCCGGCATTTGCAGCTGCATCGGCGGCAGCTGCGGTACGGTGTATGCGTCAGACCCCTGCTTGCAAAGCATGCGGTATGTGCTGACAGCCATTGATGATATTGTACGCAGTATGCCGTCGGGCTTTAGCATTAATGTGGAGATTACCACCACGGACGGCGTTACGAATGTCGTTACTTTTACGAACAACAACTGCGCTGTCAGAGTAAATAGCGCGACGCTGACAGCAAACGGTTTGGTTATTTCCATTTGTGCCATCGCAAAAATCCGTGTACTCACCGGCGGACTCGTCGGCTCCACCTTTGAGGCGCAATTGCTTGCAGCGTTAAGCTGTCTGGCCAGCCGTTGCTGTGCAGACAGCCAGTGCGAGGACGCCTGCACGCAGGATCTGCAAAACTATCTCTACTGCCACCAGAACAGCATCGCCGCGGTAAGCTTTGAAGGCGGCCTTGAAATCATCCAGAACGTTCTGGCGCCCACCGGCATCAACTACACCAGCGTGGTAGGGGGCGCTTCGCTTGCCACGACAACAACCTCCGCTTTATCCGGCGTATCCCTTAACATGGATACCACAGCGGTCGTCAACGCTGTCACACCCACCCAGACAGCAGTTGTTACCGGCGTTACGGCGAATAATCTGAATGTGGTTACCAGCGTAGCGGGCACACCGGTGAATGTCAGTGCACCGATTACCAGTGTCCCCACCACCGTGGTCACCGGCGTAGGCACAACCCCCGTAACAGGCCTGGCGCAAAACCTGGCTACGACCACGGCGACCGTCGTTGATTCGATTACCCCCGGTTTGACAACGGTTCTGACCGGGCTGGGCACACCTGCGACGATTGCAGGCGTCCTCACGGGGCTGACCGGTATCACGAGTATCGCACCAGCCACTGTGCTGATACCCTTCTTCACCAGCGGCAATGCCGGTCCGCTGATTGTAACCATTGACGGCGTGGATTACCCTGTAACGGCGGGCGGCGCCAATGTTGTCTACGGCGGCACACTGTCGGCCTTTGTGTTGCCCAACGGCACCAATATTCTCAACGGTGTCACCGGCACGCCCACGCTTTCCACCATTACGCAGCAGGGTACGCCAACCACTGCCTCGGTTGTCTCCTCTGTCACACCCGGCACAACCGATGTTGTTTCAACGGTCTCGGCCGGCACCGCTTCCGGCCAGTTTGTCAGCGCCGTCACCACCGGTACGGTGGGCAGCGTTGCCACACCGGCCACCGTTTCGGCACTGAGCAGCGTGGCAACCACCACCGAAAACATCGACGCACTGGGCACTGTCACCAGTATTCCGGCCAGCAGCCTGTTCGCCATCGGCACAGCCAGCGTCCTCAACAACGCATCCTTATCCACCACCACAACCGCTGCGCTTTCCTCTGCATCGCTCAACACCGCCGCGCAAACCGTTGTGGGCTCCATCAACGCCACCCTTATCGACGTCGCCATCCCCGTCAGCGAGGATATTGATGGTTCTGTCTCCTCTGTCGGCTGCGGCATAATGGCGGTGGAAAACGACGATGGCGATGTCTCGGTCTACTCGGTTTGTGACATCAACACGATTGAAACCGATTGACCGTCCCGCGGTACACTTTGCCAAAATAGGCCCAGGCGGCACCCGCTGCGTTAATAGTGGGTGCCGCTTTTACCTTATATCAATATAGCAATTCTTCCCTGTAAGGATCATGCCGTTCTTGATATTATCCCCAAAGCATAAACGGTTTATTTGGCCGCCACCACGTTTTGAGGGTTCCCTGACAGAAAGCCGCGCAGATTTTCGCCGGAAAGCTCAATGATGCGCTGGCGCGTCTGATGGGGCATCCATGCCACATGCGGCGTTGCAACACAGCGCGGATGGCTTGCCAGCGCGTTATGCCTGCCGGGGGGTTCCATGGCAAACACGTCCGCGCCAACCGCGTAAAGCTTGCCGGAATTCAGCGCGTCTACAACGTCGCTTTCGCAAAGCACGGCGCCCCGGGCCGTATTGATCAAAATGGCGCCATCCTTCATTTTGGCAATGGCTGCGGCGTCAATTAGCCCGCGCGTCTTATCGGTCAGCGGGCAATGGATGCTGATGATATCCGAGTGTGCCAGCAGTGTTTCCAGGTCGCAGAAGCGAAGCTGCTCACAGGCCAACGCAGGGTCGGGGCGGCGCTTATAGGCCAACACCTGCATATCCATCGCCATGGCCACTCGCGCAACGGCATAGCCGATGTCGCCCATGCCGACAATGCCGAGTGTTTTTCCGCCCAGCTCCATCTGGGGAATGTTGCGCAACCAATCGTCCGCGACGCTGTTCCACCCCTGCGCCTTCATCTGCCGGTCAAACAGTGATATGTTGCGAGCAATTTCAAAAAGCAGGGCCAGCGCCATCTGTGCCACCGCATTTTTGCCGTAGCCCGGAATATTACAGACGGTGATGCCGCGTTTTTTTGCGGCCGCAAGGTCTACGCCGTCCACACCGGTACCAAAGGTGCCGATATACCGAAGGTTCGGGCATTGCGCCATCACCTGCTCGGTGATGCGGCAGCGATTGATGAAAACCACATCGGCGTCACCTATCCGCGCGACAGCATCTCTGGCGTCCATCGTATCGGGATAACGGATCACTTCCCCCAACTGTACCAGCGGCTGCCACGATATGCCATCAAAATCCACAAAAAAATCATCTGTTACAACTATTTTCAAACCAAAATTCCTCCTTTGTCTCCCCCGCACCGGTTAAACGCGGCCAATCTTTTAATCAGAACACGTTTAAACGGCATTTTATATGATATAAACTATCATATTTCCCGGGAAATATCCAGTGTCTGACTTTTTTAATTCCTCCACCAAAAAATATTACCAGCTGATTTTCACCGAGACAGCAGGTCAATACTCACAACAGAAAACAAGTCGGGGTGGGTGTGGTATGAATTACAACAAGGTGGAAATTTGCGGAGTTGATACGACAAAACTGCCGGTAATATCAGAAAAAGAAAAAATTGAGCTCATTAAAAAGGCGAAAGCGGGTGACAAAGCAGCGCGCGACCGGATGATCGCAAGCAATCTCAGGCTGGTGCTCTCGGTCGTGCAAAAATTTTCAAACCGGGGAGAAAACCTCGACGATCTGTTTCAGGTGGGCTGTATAGGGTTGATTAAGGCCATCGACAACTTTAATGAAAACCTGGACGTGCGTTTTTCCACCTATGGTGTGCCGATGATTATCGGTGAGATTCGGCGCTATCTGCGGGATAACAACTCGGTTCGGGTCAGTCGCTCCATGCGCGATACCGCCTATAAAGCGCTTCAGGTGCGCGAACGTCTGCTGGGCGTAAAGCTGGTCGACCCGACCATTGGCGACATCGCCACCGAGATGGGGGTGGCCCGGCAGGATGTTGTGGCGGCGCTGGAGGCTATTGTTGAACCTATCTCGCTGTTCGAACCGATTTATTCCGACGGCGGCGACACCATTTTTGTGATGGACCAGGTGGGCGACCCCTGCGGCGAGGGCGACTGGATTGACGAAATTGCCTTTCGGGAAGCGATTGAGCAGTTGGCAGACCGCGAGAAAAAAATACTGTCCCTGCGCTTTATGGCCGGCAAAACCCAGATGGAGGTCTCAAAAGAAGTGGGCATCAGTCAGGCACAGGTCTCCCGGCTGGAAAAAAGCGCATTGGATAAAATTAAAAAAAGAATGTGAAAAAGCCGGCACGGGAAAACGCCGTGCCGGTTTTAGTCTGTCGATAAAGTGGCAGGGGCTTAGCAATTTGCATAAACCAAATGCCGCTTATCGCTCCCCGCAAAAACAGTCCACTGGACTGTTTTTGCGCCCCCTCCTGCGCTTCTCACCGAATTAGGGTATTTTGGGGCGCTACCCCAAACCCTGCAAGATTTTGAAAAAGCTTGACTAAAACCCTTGGTTTGTACAACTTTTTCTTTGAAATGGATTTTTACAAGCTGGAAAAACCGGCACGGAAAAAACGCCGTGCCGGTTTTTTGACGTAGCTTTAAAATAGGGCGTACAATCGTTTGCACACAGTGAGCCCCTCTGCCCTATTCGCACATTTTTAACAGCAGGCATAGACTTTTGCTCTGCCAAACAGAAATGCACCCAGCAAGATGACCGCGCCTCCCAACACCGTGGCGGCGTCGGGCAGCTCCCTGAGCAGCACTACCTCAAGTATTGTGGATAGCAGCGGTGTAAAAAACATGAAGTTACTCACCTGAGAAGCTTTCTCTGCCAGGGAAAACGCCTTTGTCCAGCTTAAAAATGCCACGGCGCTTGCAAAGATGCCAAGAAAAGCCACGGCAAAGATGGCGTCTGCTCCCAACCCCGGCAGTTCCTCTGCCGCGCGCGGTGCAAAAACCGCCAGCATGGCGGCGCCGCAAAATATGCTGTAAACCGAACACTGCAAAGCGCTGTATTTTTCGGTCATCTTGCGCTGGAGCAGGTTGTAAACGCTCAGTGAAAGGGCTGAAACCAGCATCCACAGCACCCCCTCACTGATCCAGAACCGACCGCTGTGCAAAGCAATAATCAGTATGCCTGAAAATTGCAGCAAAACCGCGAGCCACTGAAAAACGCCCAACGTTTCTTTAAAAATCAAACGTGCCAGCGCCGCTGTCATAAGCGGCACCGTTGCGCTGATGACGCTGCCGGTGGCGGCGGTAACAGTGACATAGCCCATGTTATAAGCCACCATGTAAAACGCAAATCCGCTGAAGCCCGACAGCACAAACCAGTGCATGTCCGCCCTGGCAGGCGGGCTGATTCTCTTAACTGCCACCAGAATCACCAGTATGGCCGCCGCAATAGCATAACGCCAGAAACCGATGGCGAAAGGCGAAAAAGCCCGCAGCGCAACCCGGGTAAGCACGTTGCCAATGCCCCAGCTGAAAATTGTCATCATGGCATAAAATTGGTAATGTTGTTGTCTCAAAACTGCCCGATCTCCTGTTATAGTTGGTTAACACCAAAAGCGTATTTATATTTGCAGGGATATTTTTCATGGTGCAAAACGGACGGCGAAGGCAGTCTGCCGCCACAAGGGCAAAAGCAGGCTGCAAAGGCCGGCGGTTTGGCGTTAATCCACTATGTATTTTCGAATTGATTCGCAAGAGAAGCGCCGCTCTCGCGGCGCCCCTTTTAAAGAATGCTTTTTATTACTGGCCCAGCGCCGTTTTAAGCGCCTGAACGCGGTCGGTTTTTTCCCAGCTTACGCCGAGATCCTCACGCCCCATGTGGCCGTAGGCAGCCAGCTTGCGGTAGATGGGACGGCGCAGGTCCAACGCACGGATAATCGCCGTAGGGCGCAGGTCAAACACTTTGTTAATGGCCGCTGCCAGATGGTCATCCGGCACCTTGCCGGTGCCAAATGTATCTACAAACACCGAGACGGGGTGCGCCACCCCGATGGCGTAGGCCAGCTGAACCTCGCAGCGCCGCGCAAGCCCGGTGGCAACCACGTTCTTGGCAACCCAGCGCGCCGCATAAGCGGCCGAACGGTCAACCTTGGTCGGGTCTTTGCCTGAAAATGCGCCGCCGCCGTGGCGCGAATAGCCGCCGTAGGTATCGACAATGATTTTTCTGCCGGTCAGGCCGCTGTCCCCCTGCGGTCCGCCGATGACAAAACGGCCGGTGGGATTCACAAAAATTTTGGTGTTGGCGTCGAGCATATTGGCGGGGATGATTTTTCCCACCACTTCACGGATAATATCGGCCCGGATGGCGTTAAGCGAAACATCCGCCGCATGCTGGGAGGAAATCACAACGGTATCAACACGCACCGGCGTGTTATTTTCATCATATTCGATGGTCACCTGCGTCTTTCCGTCGGGGCGCAGATAAGGGAGCGTGCCGTTCTTGCGCACTTCGGTCAGGCGTTTGGCCAGCCGGTGCGCCAGAGAGACAGGCAGCGGCATCAGCTCGGGCGTTTCGTCGCAGGCAAAACCGAACATCATGCCCTGGTCGCCCGCACCGTTTTCATCGCTCTCGGCGCTGGCGCCCTCCTTTTTTTCCAATGCGGTGTCCACACCCAACGCAATGTCGACCGACTGCTCGTCGATGGAGGTCAGGACAGCGCAAGTGTTGCCGTCAAAACCGAAGGTCGCACTGTTATAACCGATGTCCAGCACAACCTCGCGCACCAGCTTGGGGATATCCACGTAGCACTGGGTCGAGATTTCGCCCATCACCATGACCATGCCAGTGGTGCAGCAGGTCTCGCAGGCCACGCGGCCGTTGGGGTCCTGCTCCATAATGGCGTCCAGTACAGCATCGGAGATTTGATCGCAGATTTTATCGGGATGCCCTTCGGTTACCGATTCAGAAGTAAAAAGATAATGTGCCATAATCATGTTCCTTTCTTTTAGATAGCATTTATACGGATGCGCCGGATTATGCAAATAAAAAATCGCGCCCGGCGTAAGTGTCGGACGCGAAGAAAGCTTATCTTTCGGTTGACACCGCAGGATTTAGCACCTTGCATCAAACCTGATGCAGGTTGCTGGGCATCGCAGGGCCTGTTCCCTCCGCCGCTCTTGATAAGTAAGATATTCAGTTTGATTTATTCTACCATAGTGGTAGGCGATTGTCAATATGATTCTTGATTAATAAACGGCGCTGGCCCGCTTACATGCTCAGGCCTGCTTCGAAGGGATGTTCTTGACGGCGTTGGGCACCGGCTCGACCATGGCCATAAAATGCTTGATGTGTGTGGACATCCTTTTATAGACCGGGAAAGTGATCAGCGAAATAGCAATGCCCTTAATCAGGTTAAACGGCAGCACACCGTACATCAAATAGGTATTGGTGTCTTTGATCAGGGGGTTGACCGCGGCACAGGCTTTAAAGATGGCCTCAAGCGGCATCACCGTGGAATAAAACGGCAGCAGCAGAAACTTGTTAGCCAGCACGCCGACGATTGCAAGAACCGTCGTACCGGCCAAGCAGGCCAATACCGCCCCCTTCTTGGTATGGTGGCGGCGATAAACAATGGCGGCCATCACAACAAAGGAAGAGGTGATAATAAAATCCGCCAGTTCACCAACACCGCCGGTGGTGCTGGAAAAGAAATGGACAAACGCCTTGACGAAAACCATCGCCACGCCGGCAACCGGCCCTAAAATAAACCCGCCGATTAAAATCGGCACCGCCGAAGGGTCCAGCTTTAAAAAGGGCGGCATAAAGGGCACCGGTATTTCAAAAAACATTAAAATGGTTGCAAGCGCAGCAAACATGGCCGTAACGGTAATTCTGCGTACTTTTACAGTTGCTTTCATTGGTATCCATCTCCTGATAAATGTATTTGCTGCTCTTGGGAAAACAAAAAGCCCATGTCGAGCGACATGGGCGTAACGGTAAGCAGACACCTTTTGCAAATGCAAAAAGCATTGTTCACCTGTTTCTTTCATCCGGACTGTACCGTCGGTTTCGGAATCTCACCGAATCTGCCCGTCACCCTATGGTGACCGGCTCGCGGACTTGCGGCCAAATGCCGATTACCGCCGGTGGGGAATTTCACCCCGCCCTGAAACAGCTATGTTTATATTATATGCGGCATAAACAGAATTGTCAAGTTAACATTCACAAAAATAGTTGGCATTTTATTGACAAAACGACTTTAAAAAGTGGTACAATAAGACAAAAATATAAGCTTATGACAGCCAAAAGGAGAGCCTGCAAAACATGTCGGAACATCAGATAAGCGCGGCAAACATGGCGTTGCTCAAAGAGTGCCAGCAAAATGAAATCGATGAATATTACATTTATCAGGCCATCGCCGCAACTCTAAAAAATGACAAAGACCGAAAAACATTATTGCTTATCGCAAACGCAGAACGCGAACATGCCATTCGCTGGCAAAAATATACCCAAACCACCGCGAAACAAAACCGGAAGAAGGTCTGGTTTTATACGATGATCGCAAAGTTTCTGGGTTATACATTTGCCATAAAGCGCATGGAAGGCGGCGAGGCCGACGCGGGGGAACTGTACGCGCAACTCGCAGCCGAAATTCCGGAAGCCGAAGAAATAGCGCAGGAGGAGCACGACCACGAAGAAAAGCTGATTGAGATGCTGGACGAAGAGCGGTTGCAGTACGTGGGCTCGATGGTGCTGGGCCTCAACGATGCACTTGTTGAGCTGACCGGAACGCTGGCCGGTCTGTCGTTCGCACTGCAAAACAACCGTCTGATTGCATTATCCGGCTTGATCACCGGCATTTCGGCCACCTTTTCAATGGCGGCATCATCCTACTTATCAGCCAAAAGCGAAAACGACCCTCACGCGCTGAAGTCTTGCAGCTATACCGGAGCGATGTATCTGATTACGGTGGCACTGCTGATCGCGCCCTATCTCCTGCTGCCACCCCATGCGTATTTGCCCGCTTTGATCAGTATGCTGGTAATTGTGGCGCTGATTATCCTCGGTTTTAATTATTATATCTCGGTCGCAAAGTCACTGGATTTCAAGCGGCGTTTTCTGGAGATGTTCATCATCTCCGGCTCGGTGGCGCTGCTTTCGTTTGTGGCCGGCCTGCTGATTAAGGCGTGGCTCGGGATTGATATTTGACGCTTGCAAGCAACCTAAGATGCATGGCCCTGTTCCGGGTTGCATCGTTTGCGCTTTGCCAAAACGTCGGCAGAATCCCGGCCGGATACCCTGTTACGCAGCCGTCATTACCAGATTACAAAGCAAAAGGGATGTCCTTCGGGATCGCGCATCGTCGTCCACTTCTCAGGGTCAAACTGCGTCGCCGCTTTTGTGGCGCCGCAGGCAAGCGCATGCGCAACCGCGTGCGCCATCTGGGTTTTATCCTTAACCGAAAAGTCCAAATGCGCCATCTGCTGCTGTGCGCCCGGTTCATCGGGCCAGACGGGCGGGCTATAGCTTTCATTTTTCTGAAACGCAATTTTAACCCCGCCGGACGGTGAAATAATGTCGATCCACTCGTCCTCCTCCTGATCGTTTTTCTGCCATCCGAGGATTTGGATGTAAAACTCAGCCAGCGCAGCAACATTTTTGCACTCCAGCACCACTGCATCCAGTGCAATGGCCGAATTATTTGAACGGTTCATGGCAATCTCCTTTTAGGCTAATCCTGTTTGAAAAGATGTGCGCACGGTTGCCGGCGCACATCTTTTTATACTTTTAGCTGTTATTCATTAAAATTTATCAACCGGTATATGTTTTCAGCTCGCCTTTTTGGGCAGCCTCAGCCGCTGACCAACATAAATATGATCCTGGTCCTTGATGATATCCTTGTTTTCCTCCAGAAGCTCATCCCACAGGTTCACATCGCCAAGCTGCTCTTTGGCAATGTTCCATATGTTGTCGTCATAATCCACAACGTAGTAGATGTATCCGTCCTCGTCCGGTTCTGCGGCCGCTGTCTCCCCCATCCCGGCCGCTTTATTGTCGGCCGACGCTTTCTCGGCCGTTGCGGCTTCAGGCTGCTCCAATGTGTCGCTAACGTCCTCATCGGTGGCTGCCGGTGTACGACCGACCGGCTCAGGCTTGTCCGCTGCGTTGTGCCCCGCGGCAGTCGGAGCTGCCTCCTGGCCGGTTATGGTGATTCTCTCCCCCGCCTCGGGGAATGAGGAGCCGCTTTCCGAAAGCTGGTTGATATACCGCATCAGCGCCTCATCCAGCGCCGAAAACTCGTTAACCGTCTTAGACTTGCCCAGCATCGGGAAGTCGTCTCCGCCCGCAGCCAGAAAATCATTGGTGGCGACAACATATTCGGCGGCGATATCCAGCGGCTTGCCACTCACCGTCACATTTTTTATCCGCCCCCCGGGAGCCGCGGCCATGTCCACGGTGAAAGCCAGCCCCGAAACCTGTAAAAATGCACCGTTCTCCTCCGGCAGCGCTTTTACCGCACGCTCCAAAGCCGCGCGTAGGTTCGAACCGTTGACCTTCTTGGTCACAATATAATTTCCAAAGGGCAGCACAGTGAGAATATCGCCCTTCGTGATATCGCCGGCCGGAATGGAATCCCGAATTCCGCCGCCGTTTACAAGCGCAATCGGCGCGCCTGTCTCGGCGCATAAGGCGTCTGCGAGAAGATTGCCCAGATTTGTCTCGCGGGTGCGCACGTCAGCTCTTTCACCGTTAAGATCTACCGGCGTACTGCCAAGCACCTCTGACAGAACCTGCTGCTGAGAAACCTCAATCTCCTGTATTTTAGCGTCTACCGCCGGGTCGGACAGCCCCGCCAGCAGGGGATCACCCGCCCTGATCACCTCGGCGGTCGCGGAGCGGGTAGCGTGGTCCAGTGTCACAACACCGATGCTCTCCATATATTCACCCGCCGAAACAATCAGCGTATTGCCCACCCTTTTGCCGTGTTCAAGCAGCGTATGGCTGTGGCCGTCCACAATCATGTCAATGCCCGCAACCGCCTGTGCCACCCCTTCCGAGGTGTAGGTGCTGCTGTTGTTAATCCCCAGGTGGCAAAGCGCGATGATGTAATCAACCTCGGCAGCCTTTAAGACGCTGACCGCCTCGGCAGCTGCCGCATAGGGGTCGTAAAATGTCACCGTCTCAACGTTAGCCGGGTTGGTTTTATACGCCGTCTCAGGGGTGGAAAGACCGAACACGCCAATTTTAATATTCTCGCGCTGAATGACAGCATAGCCGTCAAGCAGTTTCTTATCGGTTCCCTTTTTAAGGATATTGGTCGAAAGTATTGGCATTGGTGTCTGAAAGGACAATTCAGTTAGATAATCGCTGCCGTAATTAAAATCATGATTGCCGGGGGTCATGGCATCATAGCCGACCATCGTCATTAAATCCAAAACACTTTTACCTTTGTCCAACGTCGCAAAAGCGGTTCCGTGAAAGGTATCGCCCGCATCCAGCAACACCACATTCATTCCCTGCGCTTTATAGCGGTCCTTTAAGGCCTTCAAAGCGCTTATACCGACACTCTGATCAGAGCCTACAACTCTGCCATGGGTATCATTGGTGTGCAAAATAATGGTTTTGCCCTCTTTGGAAATGGGGGGCGCCGTCCCCTGCACGTTTGTATCGCCACATGCAGCGGTCAGCAAAATAAATACAACCGCCAAAAACAGCGCTGCTATTTTTCTATGAATCATGTCAAGCCCTCACTAGCCTTCCTGTGTGTTACGACCTGCTAATTTAATCATTATTGTAGCCTAAATTGAGATAAAAATCAATAAATGCAACCTAATTACTGCCAGGTTGTACAAAGGATTATCTATGGTGAAAAGAGCCCTGCCAACTGTTTCAGCCGCCAAAACCTGTTCGCACCTCACGGTGTTGCTGTTCTTGACGGGCACCGGCCTGCCCGAATCCTCTTGCGACACAAAATATCCTCGTGCCACGCCTGTTCCAAGTCTCAAACTGTTTGACTGTATTATTTCCTAGGACATACCTATCTGTTTTTAGGGAGCGCCGCCATCTTATTTGGCCGGGGCCAAAATGGTGAAAACATTAAAAAGGCCACCTGAAAACAGGCGGCCTTTTTTATAATATACAACGACTAAAACTTAAGAATTAACAGCGGTAACAACGCCCGAACCAACGGTTCTGCCGCCCTCGCGGATAGCAAAGCGGAGGCCCTGCTCGATCGCGATGGGGGTGATCAGCTCAACATCGATTTCGATGTTATCGCCAGGCATGCACATCTCAACGCCTTCGGGCAGAGAGATAACGCCGGTAACGTCGGTCGTTCTGAAATAGAACTGGGGACGATAGTTGTTGAAGAAGGGGGTGTGACGGCCGCCCTCAGACTGCTTGAGAACGTAAACCTGGCCGTGGAACTTGGTGTGGGGATGAATGGAGTTGGGCTTGCAGAGAACCTGTCCGCGCTCGATATCCGTTCTCTGAATGCCGCGGAGCAGCGCGCCGACGTTGTCGCCAGCCTCAGCAAAATCGAGAATCTTGCGGAACATCTCAAGACCGGTAACGGTGGTCTTTCTCTTTTCCTCAGCCAGACCGACGATCTCAACTTCTTCGCCAACCTTAATCTGTCCACGCTCAACTCTACCGGTAGCAACGGTGCCGCGGCCGGTGATGGTGAAGACGTCCTCAACAGGCATCAGGAAGGGCAGATCAGCCTTACGCTCAGGGGTGGGGATATAAGCGTCAACAGCGTCCATAAGCTCCTTGATGCACTCAAAGTCAGGCGCATTGACATCGTTGGCTTCCAGCGCCTTGAGCGCGGAACCCTTGATGATCGGAATATCATCGCCGGGGAACTCGTAGAAGGACAGGGTTTCACGGATTTCCATCTCGACGAGCTCAAGCAGCTCGGGATCGTCAACCTGGTCAACCTTGTTCATGAAAACAACGATCGCAGGCACGCCAACCTGACGGGCCAGCAGGATGTGCTCCTTGGTCTGGGCCATCGGGCCGTCGGTAGAAGCGATAACGAGGATGGCACCGTCCATCTGAGCAGCACCGGTGATCATGTTCTTGATATAGTCAGCATGTCCGGGGCAGTCAACGTGCGCATAGTGGCGCGCCTCGGTCTGATACTCAACGTGAGCGGTGTTGATGGTGATGCCGCGCTCTCTCTCCTCAGGAGCCTTATCAATCATATCATAAGCCTCAAACTGAGCCCAGCCCTTCAAGGACAGATACTTGGTAATCGCAGCGGTAAGAGTGGTCTTGCCATGGTCAACGTGACCAATGGTGCCAATGTTAACATGGGGCTTGTTTCTTTCGAATTTTGCCTTTGACATTGTAGTTTTCCTCCCTTTTAATTAAAATATTTCTAATCGTTTGACGGCTCTACAACCGTTATTGTAGCAACCTTAGATTCAAATTGCAAGCGGGATTTTATTATTAATCCTGCTTTTTGCCGCGGGCAGAAATGATCCCCTCGGAGATGGATTTCGGCACTTCAATATAGTGCGAAGGCTCCATGGAGTACTGGCCACGGCCCTGGGACTTGGAACGAAGATCAGTGGCATAGCCGAACATTTCAGACAGTGGGACAATTGCGTCGATCTGCTGTGCGCCAAACTTGGCTTCCATGCCCAGAATCTGTCCGCGGCGGGAGTTTAAGTCGCCGATGACATCGCCCATATAATCCTCCGGCACGTTGACCGAAACCTTCATCATCGGCTCCAGAATGACGGGGTCGGCCTTGCGCATCGCCTCTTTAAAGGCCATGGAACCGGCGATCTTAAACGCCATTTCAGAGGAGTCAACCTCATGGTAAGAGCCGTCATACAGGGTGACCTTGCAGTCAACAACCTGATAGCCCGCCATAATACCGGACTGCATCGCGCCCTGAATACCGGCGTCAACCGGTCCGATATATTCCTTGGGGATGGCGCCGCCAACAACGGCATTGATGAACTCATAGCCCTTGCCGGACTCATTGGGTTCCAGCTTGATCTTGACATGGCCGTACTGGCCGCGTCCGCCGGACTGTCTGGCGTACTTCATGTCAACATCAGCCAGCTTGCGGACCGTTTCCTTATAAGCAACCTGCGGCTTGCCGACATTGGCCTCAACGCGAAACTCGCGCAGCAGGCGGTCGACGATAATCTCCAGGTGCAGTTCGCCCATGCCGGCGATGATGGTCTGACCGGTTTCATCATCGGTGTAGGTGCGGAAAGTCGGATCCTCTTCAGCCAGCTTCGAGAGCGCAATGCCCATCTTTTCCTGACCGGCCTTGGTCTTGGGTTCGATCGCAACGCGGATAACCGGCTCCGGGAACTCCATAGACTCCAGAATAACCGGCGCCTTCGGGTCGCAAAGGGTATCGCCGGTGGTCGTGTTCTTCAGGCCTACCGCCGCCGCGATATCGCCCGCGTAAACGGTTTCGATATCCTTACGGTTGTTGGCGTGCATCTGCAGAATTCTGCCCAGGCGCTCGTTGTTGCCCTTGACCGAGTTCAGAACCTGAGAACCGGCCGAAATGGTGCCCGAGTAGACGCGGAAGAAGCAGAGCTTGCCGACGTAGGGGTCGGTAGCAATCTTAAACGCAAGCGCCGAAAAGGGCTCGGAGTCCGAGGTCGGACGCTCGCATTCCTCGCCGGTATCGGGGTTGACACCGGTGATGTGATCGATGTCGGTCGGCGCGGGCATATAGTCGATGACGGCGTCAAGCAGCAGCTGAACGCCCTTGTTGCGGTAGGAAGTGCCACAAAGCACCGGCACCATCGTGTTGGCCAGCGTGCCCTTACGGACAGCGAGCTTAATCTCCTCAACGGTGAGTTCTTCACCCTCAAGGTACTTTTCCATCAGCGCCTCGTCCTGCTCGGCAGCGGCCTCGACAAGCTGGGTGTGATACTCCTCGGCCTTCTCGCGCATATCCTCAGGAATTTCTTCCTCGCGGATATCCTTGCCGAGATCGTCGTAGTACACTTCAGCCTTCATGGCGATCAGGTCGATGATTCCCTTAAAATAGTTTTCCTCACCGATGGGCAGCTGAATCGGCACAGCGTTGCACTTGAGACGGTCGTGCATCATCTGGACGACATTATAAAAGTTTGCACCCATAATGTCCATCTTGTTGACATACGCCATTCTCGGCACACGGTACTTATCGGCCTGGCGCCAAACGGTTTCGGACTGAGGCTCAACGCCGCCCTTGGCGCAGAAAACGGTTACGGAACCGTCCAGCACGCGCAGCGAACGCTCAACCTCCACGGTGAAGTCCACGTGTCCAGGGGTGTCGATAATGTTGATGCGATGTTTGGGATACTGGTGCTTTGCACCCTCCCAATAGCAGGTGGTAGCAGCGGAGGTGATGGTGATTCCGCGCTCCTGCTCCTGCTCCATCCAGTCCATGGTGGCGGCACCCTCGTGCACCTCACCAATTTTGTGGTTTATTCCCGTGTAATAAAGAATACGTTCGGTAGTTGTGGTCTTACCGGCGTCGATATGAGCCATAATACCGATGTTTCTGGTTTTTTCCAGTGAGACATCCCTTGGCATAGTGT